>NZ_JBFAQH010000023.1:0-68780 GCF_040677165.1 Micromonospora sp. NPDC049374
TTCGGCGTTGTCCGGGGGTGTAACGCCCGGGGGCCGGGGGTCATTCCGGCCGGGCCGGGGGCGGCGCTGGGAGGCGCTCGCGGTTACGCCATGTATAACCAACCGACCGGGCCCGCGATTCCGCCGGGGGCGTGGCCCCGGTCACCACAAACCACCTGATAGCGGACATGTGGTATCAGGCCGCCATCGGCTCCCGCCCGCGTGACCCCGCAGGTGGGGCGTTTTCGGGCGGGGTGACGGGGAAAGCGGCGGCGGTCAGGAGGTCATGACCGAGGGGAGAGGTCCGTGCGGCAGCAGGACCGGTCCGTCGCCATCCGGGAGCGTCTGTCGCCGGTCGCCGGGGCGCCGCTGTGGTGCGACGCGCTTGACTTCGGACTTCGGGGCGATGGGGTCACCAACGACCAACCTGCGCTGTCTGCCCTGGTCGACCGCCTGGGTGAGGGGTACGCAGCCGACAGCCGGGCGCGGGTCATCTACTGCCCGCCGGGGATCTACTCGATCCGGGACGCGGGCACGGTCTGGCGCAGCGGGGTGTCACTGATCGGTGCGGGGCCCGGAGCCACCCGGTTCGTGCTGAGCAACGAAGGTAACCGTGCCGACCCGACACCACTGGCCTTCTGGACGACCGTGCAGCACGGCGCCGACCGGGACCGGCACATCGCCGACTGCACCTTCGCCGACTTCGAGATCGACGGCTCGGGCGTGGCCATGGCCGAGTACAGCTATCTGGCCAAAGGGCTCGGTCTCCAGTACGTCGTGCGGGGTGTTTTCCGCAATCTCTACATCCACCACACCGGTGCCACCGGACTCGGCTGCGACTTTCTCCAGGACAGCCTGATCGACGGCGTGGTGGTGGTCGGCTGCGGACGCCTGGACAACGGTGAGGAGATGGGTGGCGCGGGCATCGGCATCGGCATCGGCGGCTGGGGTCCGGTGGAGCGCTGCACCATCAGCAACTGCACCACGCTCGGCAACGGCACCAACGGGATCTTCCTGGAGTTGCAGAAGCCGTACTGGACGCCGCCGCGCGGATACCGCATCATCGGCTGCCACAGCCAGGCCAACCGGTTCGGCATCTCGGACTGGGGTGCCGACGGCCTGATCGTCTCCGCCTGCACGATCACCGGAAACCTGGAAGCCGGCTTCGACGTCTCCGCCAACGGCACGGCGGGCATCGCCGGCCGAGGCGGCATCCTCACTGACTGCGTGATCGACCGCAACGTTCGCGACGGGATCAGCATGGGCAACACCCCCGGGCCTTACACGATCCGGGGCAACCGGATCAGCGGCAACGGATGGTACGGGTACCACCAGCACAGTCTGGGCAACGGCTATGAGGGCCCGGCGTCGGACGTGGTGATCGACAGCAACGAGTTCTGGGACAACGGTCTGGACGGGATCCGGGTGGACCGGCCGATGGTGGACGCGACTGTGACGAACAACCGGATCCGGAGCAACGGGCGGCAATGCGCCCCGGCGGCCACCGGCTCCGGCGAGTCGGTGCGGTACGGCCGGCGTGCCGTGTCGGACCGGTCGGCGGTGTGGACACCCGACGGGCATCGCGGAAAGCTGCTCCGGGTGGGCTCCCGACTGGCACTGGTGGTCGGCAACACCGAGATGGAGCTGGATCTGGCCGATCTGCGCCCCGATGCGGCGATCGCCTGGAACGAGGACGTGCCACCACCCGGCACGCGCTACGAGTTGCCGGCGGCGGCACCGGTACGAGCCGGATTCACGGTGAACGCCCATTTCGAGTCGGCGATGGTGCGCGGCAACCGGATCTGGGACAACCGCGACGACCCGACGCAGAGTTACGGGATGTGGATCAGTGATCGGGGCACGTGCGTCTCCTGCCGGGTCGAGGACAACGACCTCGCCGGCAACGTCGAGGGAGCGCTGCGGCTGGACAGCCAACCGGTCGGCGGCCGTTGGGACCGCAACCACGTCGAAGTGGACTGAGGACGACTCAGCCGGCCTCGTCGGCCGGGGAGGTCGAGGTGGCCTCCGCGTGCCGGTCGCGCAGCCGGGCCCGGATCTCCTCCGGGGTGTACGCGCGCCGCCGCCGTTCCGCCCGGGCGATCACCACGCCGGAGGCCGCGACACCGGCCAGACCGGCCAACCCGAGGACCTTCCACCACCGCATCCGTCGCCGCATCCGCTTAGGGTAGTCCCCTATGAGCATCAGCCTGGACGAGGCGGTGGAGCTGACCCGTACCGGCGATCTGTGGGTCTTCCGCGGTCGCAGCGTGCCCGACCGGGCCATCCAGTTGACCACCAACAGCCCGGTCAACCATGTGGGCATGGCGGTGGTGCTGGACGACATGCCACCGCTGATGTGGCACGCCGAGCTTGGTCGGTCGCTGCCGGACCTGTGGACCGGCACCCACCAACGCGGTGTGCAGCTGCACGACCTGCGGGATGCGGTCTGCATCTGGGCCAACCGGTACGGTCAGCGTGGCTGGCTGCGCCAGCTCGAGCCGCCGGCTGACGCGGAGATGGAGCGGTCGGTGCTGCGCACCATCGCCCGGCTGGACGGCACACCGTTTCCGTCCACCGCCCAACTGGCCTGGCGATGGCTGCGCGGGCGGGTACCGTCGCCGAGGTTGCCGCTGCCGGCGTCCCGGCGGCGCGTCCCGGCCGTTGGCCCGCAGCCAGATCCGCCTGCCGGAGCGGCACGGGACCTGGACCTGGAGACCGCGTACTGCGCGGAGGTCGTCGCGGTCACCTACGAGGCGATGGGTCTGCTGCCGGTCGGACGCCGACCGAACTGGTACGACCCCGGCCGGTTCTGGAGCGGGGACGACCTGGGCCTGCACGGGGGTGCCCGGCTGGGCAGTGAGATCGAGGTGCGGATTCCACCGCGTTGAGGTTTCGCCGCGGCGCGCCCCGGCAATTGCTTGCGGCGTGACTGCTTCCACCGATCTCGACCTGCTTACCGACTTCTTCGACCGGTACGGCGTGGCGTTGACCGTCGGCGACCTACCGGCGATCGCCAGCTGTTACGCCTTGCCCGGGCTGGTGGTTGCCGACACCTACAGCTTCTCGTTCAACTCCCCGGCCGCCGTCGCGCTGTCCTTCGTGGGTGCCGCGCCGGACTACACCGAGCGTGAGCTGGTCGCGGCGCACGCCGACATCGAGCAGGTGCAGCAGGTTTCCGCCCTGCTCGTGGAGGTGGCGGTGCGCTGGGAGTTCCTGGACAGCCAGGGCCGGCAGGTGCCCGGCGAACGGTACCGCTACCTGCTGCGTAGCGCCGAGGAGGGGCCGGCCATCTGCACTGTCGTGCGGACGGGCTGAGCCACCGGTACGACCTTGGCCGCCGACCGGCCAGGTGCGCTGGGTCGACGCGTCCGGTGCGTCGGCCGGGTCGGGCGGCTTCGGCACCTGCCCGTTTCGCGCCCCGGCCCGGCGTGACTAGGCTGGCCCGTCGGCGACGACGAGTGGGGACCTCAATGTCAGTGCGGCCGTCCGGTGATGCCAACGACGATGCCACCGGTGACCAGTACGGCGACGGCAACCGTGCCGGCGCCGGTGACCGGAACGACAATGTCCCCGGTGACCGGATCGATGAGGCCGCCGGTGACCGGAACAGCGGTGCCGCCGGTGACCAGAGTGGTGATTCCACCGGTGACCGGAACGGTGACGCCACCGGTGGGATGGTCGGTGGGCACGCCCTGTCCAGGATGATCGCCTCCGCGCCCTGGGTGGTGGTGCTGGTCGGCGTCGCGGTGCTGGCGGTGCTGCTGGTGGTCGCACTGTTGTCGTTCCGCGGTCCCGAACGTCCGTCGGCATGGACGCCGGGCCCCCCGATGAGTCTGCCGACAGCCGCCGGGGAGAGCCCGGAGGCAGCGCCTACGGCAGGCTCGACCACCTCTACCGACCCCTCCGCCTCGGCAACCGCGACGGCTTCGGTCAGCCCGACCGGCTCACCCACGCCGTCCGGGTCGCCGGCAGCGCCGAACGATCCATCGCGTACCGGAACGCCCGCGCGGCCGGACGCCAGCCAGTCACCGAGCGCGTCCGCCCCGGCGGCGCCGGCCGACCGGGATGGGGCGATCACCGCCAGCTACCGGGTGCTGGACAGCGGCGACGCGGATCACTTCGAGGCCCAGTTGGTGGTCAGCAACGGCACCAGCCGGTCGGACGACTGGCAGGTGGAGTTGCGTTTCAGTGGCGGAGTCACCGGGATCCGGGCCTCCAGCGGCCCCGGGGTCTCGGTGACCATCAGAGGTAGTGGCTGGTATCTGCTCAGCGGAACCGGTCAGCTCGCCGCCGAGGCCCAGCAGTCGGTGCAACTGCGGTTCACGCGTACCGGGGGCGGGGAGTATCCGACACAGTGCACGGTCAACGGCACCGGCTGCGGGATCGGTTAGGACAGTTGGTGATTCGTCGGGCACTTTCCGGCGCGGCTGAAGATCGTTACGCTTGCCGGGCTGCCCGCTGAGGAGAGACATGTCCGGTACGCGTCGCGCTCCCCGTCAGTTTCCGCCGCACGGCTCCACCGCCGTGGCCTCCTCGCCGTGGATCCTGGTGTCGATCGGGGTCGTCATCATGGTGGTGCTGCTCGTCATCGCGGTCGGTGCGTACCGGGGGCCCGGGCCGGACTTTCAGCCGGTGCCGCCGGGACCGCCACCGGTTGCCGCGGCGCCGATACCCGAGCGTGCCTCGTCGGCGGGTCGTGAGGTGCCGGCACCGCCGTCGCAGGCGGTGCCGGGGCTGTCCCCGCGCCGGACCGACCCGCCGAGCCCGACCCCCAGCGCGTCGCCCACGACGTCGCCGCCGCCGGCCGCGCCGCCATCGGTCGCACCGTCCCGTACGCCGGCACCACCGCCCGCGCCGATCGACGCGCGCTACCAGGTCTTGCACACGTTTCAGGGCGGCTTCATCGCCGAGGTGTCGATCCGCAACACCTCCCGTCGCGGTGTGGGTTGGGTGGCGCGGGTGGACTACCCGGGCGGGCGGGTGGTGACCGCCTGGCTGGAGGGAGTTCCACAGGGGACGTTCGACGGTGCGGGTGGGACGCTCACCTACCGCAGCGGGCCGGACCTGGCCGGCGGATCGTCGGTGTACCTGCGCTTCCACATTGAGTCGGCCGATTCCCGCCCCGCGAGTTGCAGCGTTTCCGGACGCTCCTGCCGCAGCCGTTAGCGGCCAACGAGGTGCGGGTGGCGACCCGTCTTGCGCAAGTGTCTGCCTTGTTGCGGGGATGTTTGCAAGGTATTGCAGAATCTTTCGGCAAGGGCTAGCGTGCGGGCCAATCAGCGACCAGAGGAAGGCCGTCGATGAAACCCCCGCCGACACCACGCACATTCCTGCTCGCCCTTGTCTTCCTGCTCACCGTCACCCTGGTCGGCACCCCCGTCGCGGTGACCCCCGCCGCCGCGGCCGGCCGGTCGGCCGGCACCGGGGCGCCGAGCGCCACCGGCGCCGTCACCTGGCACACCGAACCCTCCGCCGCGGCCCTGCTCGCCGCCGGCCGCAGCCAGGTGGAGGCCGAGCAGTTCTACTTCGTGTTACCGGACCGGTTCGCCAACGGAGACCCGCGCAACGACCGGGGCGGCCTCACCGGGGACCGGCTGCGCACCGGGTACGACCCTACGGACAAGGGGTTCTACCAGGGCGGTGACCTCAAGGGACTTACCGAGCGACTCGACTACATCGAAGGGCTTGGCACCACCGCCATCTGGCTCGCCCCGGTCTTCAAGAACCGGCCGGTGCAGGGCGAAGGCGACGACGTGTCGGCCGGCTACCACGGCTACTGGATCACCGACTTCACCCAGGTCGACCCCCACTTCGGCAGCCCCGCCGACCTGAAGAAGCTGGTCCAGCTCGCCCACCGGCGTGGCATCAAGGTCTACCTCGACGTCATCGTCAACCACACCGCCGACGTCATCAGCTACGAAGAGGACACGTACACCTACGTCGACAAGGCGACCGCGCCCTACCGCGACGCGCAGGGTCGGCCGTTCGAGGATCGCAACTACGCCGACGGCAGCCGGGACTTTCCGAAGGTCGACGGTGGCTCCTTCCCGTACACCCCGACCTTCGAGACCCGGGCCGACGCGAAGGTCAAGGTCCCGGCCTGGTTGAACGATCCCACCATGTACCACAACCGTGGTGACTCGACATTCGTCGGGGAGAACAGCGAGTACGGCGACTTCTTCGGCCTCGACGACCTGTGGACCGAGCGGCCCGAGGTGGTCCGCGGCATGACGAAGATCTACGCCGACTGGGTGCGGTCCACCGGAGTCGACGGATTCCGGCTGGACACGGTGAAGCACGTCAACATGGACTTCTGGCCGCAGTTCAGCCAGGGCGTGCAGCAGGCGGCGGCCCGCGCCGGCAAGAAGGACTTCTTCATGTTCGGCGAGGTGTACAGCGCGGACCCGGAGATCACCTCCAGCTACGTACGGCAGGGCGGCCTGCCCGCCACGCTGGACTTCGGCTTCCAGGAGGCGGCGCGCGGCTACACCGCGAACGACGGATCAGCCAAGGCCTTGGCCGACCTCTACGCCCGCGACGACCTCTACGCCGCCCGGGACACCCACGCCGGCCGGCTGACCACCTTCCTCGGCAACCACGACATGGGCCGGATCGGCTCGTTCATCGCCAACGGATCCACCGACCCGGCCACCCACCTGCGCCGGGACCAACTCGCCCACGAGCTGATGTTCCTCACCCGCGGCCAGCCGGTGATCTACTCCGGCGACGAGCAGGGCTTCACCGGGGCCGGCGGCGACAAGGACGCCCGACAGCCGATGTTCGCCTCGCGTACCGCGGACTACCTCGACGACGACCTGCTCGGCACCGACCGCACCCACGCGGTCGACCAGTTCGACCGGACACACCCGCTCTACCGCACCATCGCCGAACTGGGCCGATTGCGGCAGGCTCATCCGGCCCTGCGCGACGGTGTGCAGGTCACCCGGCACGCCGCCGACGGGCCCGGCGTTTTCGCCTTCTCCCGGTTCGACCCGGACAACCGCACCGAGTACCTGGTGGCGGTCAACAACGCCACCACCGCGCAGACTGTCACCGTGGACACCTGGTCGGCCGGCGCCACCTTCACCGGCATTCACGGCGCCACCACCCGACCGGTGGCAGCCGGCGACGGCAAGCTGACCCTGACCGTGCCGCCACTGTCGGCGGTGGTGCACCGGGCCGGTAAGGCGGTCGCGCTGCCCGACGCCAAGCCGGGCATCACCATCACCGCCCCCGACGGGTCGCCGGCCACCCGAGCCGAGGTGACCGCCCAGGTCACCGGCGACCCGCTGGCCCGGGTGACGATGGCGGCTCGGGTGGCCGGCGGGAAGTGGACGCTGCTCGGCTCCGCCCACCGCGCGCCGTACACCGTGCACCACGACCTGACCGGTCTGGCCGCCGGGACGAAGGTCGAGTACAAGGCGGTGGTCCGCGACGGTCGGGGCCGTACCGCGTCCGCCCGCTCCACCGCCGCCGTCGGTACCCCGGAAGAGTCCGGCTCGTCGCGGGACTGGCTGGTGGTCCACCACCAGCGCCCCGACGGCGACTACGACGACTGGGGGCTGTACGCCTGGGGTGACATCGACCCGGAGTACGCCACCGAGTGGCCGCAGGGGCAGCCGTTCGCGGGCACCGACGCGTACGGACGGTTTGCCTGGGTGAAACTCAAGCCCGGAGCGAAGACCGTTGGTTTCCTGGTGGTCGACGCCGACGGCAACAAGGACGTCGACAACGACCGGACCGTCGACGTGACGCAGACCGGCGAGGTCTGGGTCAAGCAGGGCGACCCGGCGACGTACCTGACCCGGGAGGAGGCCGCGGGCGAACCCGCCCCGCCGGTCGAGGAGGGTACGGCGGTCATCCACTACCACCGGCCCGACGGCGACTACGACGGCTGGGGCCTGCACCTGTGGGACGGCGCGGCCACCCCAACCGACTGGGCGAAGCCGATGCCGCCGACCCGCGTCGACTCCTTCGGTGCCGAGTTCCGGGTGCCGCTTGCCGAGGGCGCGACCGGCCTCAGCTACATCATCCACCGTGGCGACGAGAAGGATCTGCCGCAGGACCAGCGGCTCGACTTCGCCGACGCCGGCCGGGAGGTCTGGTTGCTCGCCGCCACACCGGGCCGGCTGCTGCCGGCGACGGCCACCGGCACCGGCAGGGACACCGACATCGGCAAGCAGCGGGCGCACTGGATCGACCGGTCCACCGTGGCCTGGCGCACCGGCCCCACCGACGGTCGGGCGTACGCCCTGGTGACCGCGCCGGCCGGCGGGGTACGCGTGGTCGACGGCGAACTGGTCGGGACGTACACCTCGCTGCCATTGACCGCGCAGCGCAACGGGCTCACCGAGGCCCAGCGCGCGGCCTTCCCGCACCTGTGGGACCACCGCGCGTTCACCCTCAACCGGCGGGACCTGGCCAAGGTGCCGGCCGCGCTGCGCGGGCAGCTGCTGGTGACCGAGCGGGCCGCCGACGGCACCCTGCTCGGTGCCACCGGCGTGCAGATCCCGGGTGTGCTGGACGACGTGTACGCGCCGGCCACCTCCGTCCGACTCGGTGCCACGTTCACCGGTGGCGTACCGACCCTGTCGGTCTGGGCGCCGACCGCCCGGACGGTGTCGCTGGAGCTGTACGACTCGCCGACGGCCACCGCGCGACCGGTGGCGATGCGCCGCGACGACCGCACCGGCGTGTGGTCGGTACGCGGGCAGCGGTCCTGGAGCGGCAAGTACTACCGCTACCGGGTGCAGGCGTGGCAGCCGGCGACGCAGCAACTGGTCACCGCGTCGGTCACCGACCCGTACTCGGTGGCGCTGGCGGCGGACTCCACGCACAGCCAGATCGTCGACCTGACCGACCCGAAGCTCGCTCCGGCCGGTTGGGCGCGGCTGCGCAAGCCGGCCGCGGTGCCCCCGGCCAAGGTGCAGATCTCCGAGCTGTCGGTGCGGGACTTCTCCATCGCCGACGACACCGTGCCGGCGCAGCGACGGGGCACCTTCCTCGCCTTCACCGACCCGGCCACCGCCGGCATGCGGCACCTGAAGTCGATAAGCGACGCCGGGGTGACCCACCTGCACCTGTTGCCGGCGTTCGACTTCGCCACCATCCCCGAGCGCCGGGCCGACCAGCGGCAGCCGGACTGTGACCTGGCGGCCCTGCCGCCGGACTCGGAGCGGCAGCAGGACTGCGTGGCCGCGGTGAAGGAGACCGACGGCTACAACTGGGGGTACGACCCGCTGCACTACACCGTCCCCGAGGGTGGGTACGCGGTCGACCCGGAGGGTGCCCGGTGCACCACCGAGTTCCGGCAGATGGTGGCCGGGGTCAACGACGCGGGCCTGCGGGTGGTCATGGACGTGGTCTACAACCACACCTCGGCCGCCGGCACCGACCCGAAGTCGGTGCTGGACCAGATCGTGCCCGGCTACTACCACCGGCTGCTCGACGACGGCACCGTGGCCACCTCAACCTGCTGCGCGAACAGCGCACCCGAGCACGCCATGATGGGCAAGCTGGTGGTCGACTCGCTTGTCACCTGGGCGAAGGCGTACAAGGTCGACGGTTTCCGGTTCGACCTGATGGGTCACCACCCGAAGGCGAACATCCTGGCCGTACGCAAGGCGCTGGACAAGCTGACGGTGGCCCGCGACGGCGTGGACGGAAAGAACGTCCTGCTCTACGGCGAGGGCTGGAACTTCGGCGAGGTGGCCGACGACGCCCGCTTCGTGCAGGCCACGCAGGCCAACATGGCCGGCACCGGGATCGGCACGTTCAACGACCGGCTGCGCGACGCGGTACGCGGCGGCGGCCCGTTCGACGAGAACCCGCGCCAGCAGGGCTTCGCCTCCGGGCTCTTCACCGACCCCAACGGCGACCCGATCAACGGGTCGGCCGACGAGCAGCGGGCGCGGCTGCTGCTCCAGCACGACCTGATCAAGGTGGGGCTGACCGGCAACCTGCGCGGCTACCGGTTCGTCGACTCGTCGGGGCGGGCGGTCACCGGGGCAGACGTGGACTACAACGGCTCACCGGCCGGCTACACCGACGCGCCGGGGGAGGCGGTCACCTACGTCGACGCGCACGACAACGAGATCCTGTACGACGCGCTGGCCTACAAGCTGCCGCAGGCCACCGCCGCCACCGACCGGTCCCGGATGCAGGTGCTGGCCCTGAGCACCGTGGTGATGAGCCAGGGGGCCGGGTTCGTCACCACCGGCACCGAGCGGCTGCGGTCCAAGTCGCTGGACCGCAACTCGTACAACTCGGGGGACTGGTTCAACCAGATCCGCTGGGACTGCGCCCAGGGCAACGGCTTCGGCATCGGGCTACCGCCGGCCGAGGACAACCGGGACAAGTGGCCGTACGCGAAGCCGCTGCTGGGAGATCCGAAGCTGGTGCCGGACTGCGCGGCGGTCGAGCTGACCGACGCCCGGTACGCCGAACTGCTGCGGATCCGGGCCTCGTCGCCGGTCTTCGGGCTGCCCACCGCGAAGCAGGTGCAGCAGCGGGTCGCCTTCCCGCTCTCCGGTGCGGACGAGACCCCGGGGGTGCTCACCATGACCCTCGACGCCCGTGGGCTCGGTGGGGCGTGGAAGTCGGTGACGGTGGTCTTCAACGCCACTCCGAAGACCGCCACCCAGCGGGTGACCGGGTTGCGTGGGGCCGACGTGGCGCTGCACCCGGTGCTGCGTTCCTCGGCCGACCCGGTGCTGCGTACGGCCGCCTTCGACAGGCCCAGCGGCACGTTCACCGTGCCGGCGCGCAGCGTGGCGGTGTTCGTCCAGCGGTAGGTGCGCGCGAACCGGCCCCCTCCCGCGGCTGCGGAAGGGGGCCGGTCTGCGTTGCCCACGGGTGCGGCCGGTGGCCGCCCGTCAGGCGATCAGCCGAAGCAGTTCGGGACCGGTGTGAAGGTGCCCTCGCAGTTGGTCGGCTTGTTGGCCGTGATGGCCGACTTGTCGTCCACCTCGACATCGGTGCCGAGGCTGAACACACCACCCGGACGGTTGGTGGAGAAGTTGTACGCCACCTTGGTCTTCTCGAGGTCGATCTCGCCCCCGATGGTGAAGATGCCGCCGCCGGCGGCGAACGGACCGACGGCCCGGTTGCCGTTGATGGTGCTGTTGCGGAAGGTGGCCTGGCCGAGGAAGTTGAACACCCCGCCGCCGAAGAAGCCGGCCTTGTTCTCGTCGATCTTGCTGTCGTGAACGTTGGCGATGGCGTCGAAGGCCAGTGCGATGCCGCCGCCCACACCGACCGTGGTGTTCTTGACGACCTCGACGTGCTTCAGTTCGACAGTGCTGTCGTCACCCGCCACGGCCAGCCCACCACCGGCGAGGACGGCAGTGTTGTTGGCGATCTTCGACTGCTGGACGGTGGTGTTGCCCTCGATGTCGAGCAGGCCACCGCCGAAGCCGAGGACCTCGTTGCTGACGATCTCGCTCTTCTCGACCCAGACGGTGCCACCATCGATGTCCTCGCGGAAGATGAACGCCGCGCCGTTGGCGATGCCGCCACCACCGATGATCGCGTCGTTGTTCTTCACCGTCGAGGCGGCCACCCGCAGGACGCCGGCGTTGAAGATGCCACCGCCGTAGAAGAAGGCCGTGTTGTCGGCGACCGTGGTGTGGTAGAGGCTGGCCTTGCCGAAGTTGGCCAGACCGCCGCCGACGCCACCGGCCTGGTTGGCCAGGATGTGGGTCTTCTCGAACTCGGCGGTGCCGCCCGGCTGCACGAGCACGCCCGCGCCGTCGCTCGGCTCCGGCTGTGCCAGCACCGACGCCTCACCCTTGGCCTGCGCGGCCTTGAGCGCGGCACCCTTCGGCTTGGCCTGCAACAGCGGCAGGTACGGCTTGCCCGCCTGCGCCGCCTTTGTCGCCTCGACCGAGTTGGAGAACCGTGACCATACCGCCTCCGGCGTGTCCCCGTTGGCCGGCACCTCGACGGTCTGGCCCCCCTTGATCGTCAGGCCCTTGACGGTCAAGTGTCCGCCTCGGCCGACGTTGAGGATCCGGAACTGTTCGGCCGTGGCGTCCCGAACGATCTTGGTGTCGTGGCCCTTGAGCACCACGTGCTCCTCGATCACAGGCAGGCCGTTGCCGAGGCTGTCGGAGCGGGTCAGCTTGTAGGTGCACCCCTTGGCCAACTCCAGTACGCCGCCGTGGTTCTCGTTGGCGAAAATGATCGACTGGATCAGCTTGTCGGTGTCGCAGGGCACCTCCTTCCCGTGGTCCTTTCTCTCGCCGTCCTTCTTCTGGTCGTACCGGGCGCGCTCGTCGGCGGCGTTGTCGGCCCGGTCCTCCTTCTTGCCCTTGTGTCCCTCGGGCGCGACCGCGTTCTGGTCGCCGTCCCTGCTGACCTGCTGGGCGGTGGACCAGCGCAGACCATCGGTACCAACCGCCCCGGCACCGGTGGCGACGCCTACGGCGGCAATGCTGACCACGCCGGTGAGCCCGGCGACGCCACTGGCGAGCCAGAGCTTGCGACGCCGCTTGGGCGTCGCCTCCGACTCGCTGGCGTTGTTCTTAGCTACGTAGTTGGACATCGGAGCTCTCTGCCCTCTCGTCGTACCAGACAGGGTCGTCACGCACAGGCGAGCGTCCCCTGCTACAAATCGGTTGTAGCTCCCAGAACCACCGTATGAGAAGGTTCCTCGCCTCAGGGCCTTATCCGAAATAACCCCACATTAGGTACGTCGGCGGCCAGCGACGCCCAGCCCCATGTTGATCGGCACGCCGGGGTGGCTTCCGCCCGGATCCGCTCTGACCTGCTCGGACGGCACTTGATGGGGGAGAAGCGGGAAGAAGGTGGGGCTCCTCCGTGGCGCCGAGCGGCACGGAGGAGCCCCTCTATGTGGTGGTGCTGTCCTGTTGCCTGTCGCTCGCCTCGGCGAAGGTTCAGCCGAAGCAGCGTTCGGGGATGACCGGGCTGCCGACGCAGTTGGTCGGCCGGTTACCGGTGACCGCGGACTTGTCGTCGATCTCCACCTGGTTATTGTCGGTGTAGATGCCGCCGGGCTGGTTGGTGGCCACGTTGTCGGCGACCTTGGTCCGGATCAGCGTGGTGACGCCGTCCTGGTTGGCGATGCCGCCCGCGAAGCCACCCGTACCCGACGCCTGGTTGGCCCAGAGTTCGGAATCCCGGAGGGTCACCGAAGCGCCGTCGTTGAACAGGCCGCCGGCGGCTCCGTTGGCGGCCACGTTCTCCTTGAGAGCGCTGTGGGCGATGACCGCGGTGGAGTCTTCGGCGATCCCGACACCGCCGGCGTCGTCGCTCGCGAAGTTGCGGGCGACCACCGTGTGTTCCAGGCTCAACCGGCTGTCGCCGAGGGCGACCAGGCCGCCGCCGTCGAGGCTGCTGGTGTTGTCGGCGAGCTCGCTCTGGACGGCGGTGGTGTCGCCGCCGTTGAGGAAGACGCCGCCACCGAGCACACCGGTCCGGTTGTGGCTGATCGTGCTCTTCCAGATCCAGACGGTGCCACCCGTGCCGGCGAAGCCGTTGGGCGTGGAACCGTTGGCGATGCCACCGCCCCCGGCACCCGAGTTGTTGTACACGATCTTCGACTCCTCCACCCGCAAACTGCCCGTGCTGAACACGCCGCCGCCGAAGCTGCCGGCATTGTTCTGTTCCACGGTGCTGTAGCGGATCGTGGTGGTGCCGTAGTTCGCGATGCCACCGCCGTTGCGGGTCGCCTGGTTCTGCACGATCCGGCTGTGCTCCAGGTCTGCGGTGCCGCCCCGCTGCACCAGAATTCCACCCCCGTCGACGCCGTCGGCGGCGATGCTCGGCGGAGCAACGTCCGCTCCGGCGGCCCCGGTCTTGGCCGCCGGCGACGGCTTCGCCGCCGGTGCCGCTTTGGCCCCGGCCGCTTTGGCCCCGGCAACCTTGGCTCCGGCTGCCTTGGCCGCGTCGGCCGTGGGCTTCGCCGCGGCTGCCTTGGCCTTGGCTCCGGCCGCCGGGGCGGCCCCGGCGGGCTTCACGGTGCCGACTTCCAGTCCCTTGACCGGCGCCGCGATCGTCATGCCCGGAGCGGTCTGGCCGCCCTTGACCGTCACGCCCTTCAGGGTCAGGTGACCACCTCGACCGACGTTCAGGATGCGGAACCGCTCGACGTTCGCGGCCCGAACGATCTTGCTGTCGTCGCCCTTCAAGGTGATCGGCTTGGTGATCACCGGAAGCCCGTTGCCTTCGTCGCTGCGGGTCAACTCGTACGTGCAGTGCCGGGCCAGGGCGAGTACGGCGCCGTGGTTCTGGTTGGCGTGCACGATGGCCTGGATCAGCTTGTCGGTGTCACAGGGCACCTCGTGGGCCCCGTCCTTGTCGCCAGCGCCGCCGTCCTTTCGGCCGGCGTGGTCGCCGGCCGAATCTTCCATGGCGCCGCCGTTCTCGGTCGCGTCGGCCTTCCCGGCGTCACTGACGTTCTGCCGGGCGTTGGACTGCGCGTCCGTCCTGCTCGACGGGCCGGAGCCGTCGTCGCGGGCGGCCACCCCGCCCAGGGCGGCCAGACCGACGACGCCGGTCAGACCGGCGACGCCCGCTGTCAGCCATAGTTTTCGTCGTCGAAGTCCCGGCGGTGCCGGGGGTGGTGGTGCCGGGGGCGGCCCACCGTAGGAAGTGGTCACGTCATCAGACATCAGAGCCTTCCGCCCTTTCCTGCTACCAGACTGGTCCGCACCGAGCGAATGGGTGCGAGCAGCTACAAATGGGTTGCAGCCTCTGATGACCACCGTATGAGAATGTTCCTCGCGAGAAGGATGAACCCGAAATAACTCCACATCGGCACCTGATCGGGCATCACCGGGCCAACACGCAAGATCTGGTTGAAAGCGGTTGACCAGGACAAACGCTTGATCCGCAGGACAGACGAGGGCGGACCCCGCGCCATGGAGCGATGGTCTGGTCGCTCCGGCGGGGGCCCGCCCTCCTGAAGCCGGTTTCCACAGCTCCGGGGAACTTGGGAAACGCGGCCTACGCGTGCCGCCCGATCAGTCGGGCGCTCCGGTCAGCCAGGCAGCCGTGGCCCGGCTTCGCGCTGCTCGGCCAGCCAGATTTCCACCTCGTCGGCCCGGCGCGGCAGACCCGCCGACAGGTTCACCGCGCCGGCGGTGGTGACCAGCACGTCGTCCTCGATCCGGATGCCGATGCCGCGCAGCTCCTCCGGCACCAGCTCGTCCTCCGGCTGGAAGTACAGCCCCGGCTCGACGGTGAGCACGTACCCCTCGCCCAGGGTGCCGTCGCGGTACATCTCCTTGCGGGCGTTCGAGCAGTCGTGCACGTCGATGCCGAGCATGTGCCCGAAGCCGTGCAACGTCCAGCGGCGGTAGACCATCGAGTTCTCGTCCATCGCCTCGTCCACGCTCACCGGCAGCAGCCCCAGGTCGGCCAGCCCCTCGGCGAGCACCCGCATACAGGTCAGGTGGACGTCCTTGAAGGTCACGCCCGGTTTGATGAAGTCGATGCCGGCCTGCTGCGAGGCGTACACGACGTCGTAGACCTGGCGCTGCAACGGGGTGAACCGCCCGTCGACCGGCAGCACCCGCGTCACGTCCGCCGTGTAGAGGTTGCGGCCCTCCACGCCCATGTCCATCAGCAGCAGCTCACCCGGTCGGGTGACGCCGTGGTTGTGCACCCAGTGCAGGATCGTGGCGTGCTCGCCGGCGCCGACGATGGAGCCGTAGCCGACGTCGTTGCCGTCGTGCCGGGCCCGCAGCGCGAAGATGCCCTCCAATAGCCGCTCGGAGACACCCCGGTCGGCCGGCAGCGCCCGGGCCACGTCCTCGAAGCCGCGTACGGTGGCGTCGATTGCCTCCTGGAGCTGGGCGATCTCCCACTCGTCCTTGACCAGCTTCAGCTCCGCCACGGCGATCGCCAGCTCACGGTCGCGGGCCGGCTGCCCCTCCTCACGCGGGCCGTCCCAGGGCCGCACCGCGGTGTCCACCCGGGCGTCGAAGCCGCGCAGCACCCGGGTACGCGCAGGTGCCAGCTCCGCCAGCGCCGCGTCCAGCTCGGTCAGGTCGGCGGTGGGCAGGCCCAGCTCGGTCGACTTCTCGGTCAGGGTGTGTCGCCGGCCCACCCACAGCTCGCCGTGACGGCTGCGGAAGAACTCGTCGTTCTCGCGCGAGGAGCGGGGCCGCATGTACAGCGTGGCGTCGTGACCGGAGCCGGTCGGCCGCAGCACCAGCACGCTGTCCGGGTCATGGTCCCCGGTCAGGTAGGCGAAGTCGCTACCCGGCCGGAACCGGTACTCGGTGTCGTTGGCGCGTACCTTCTCGCCGCCGGTGGGAATCACCAACGTCTCACCCGGGAAGGCCGCCGAGAGGGCGGCCCGGCGCTTGGCGTAGTTGGGTACCTCCGGCCGTGGGCCGACCGGCAGGGTGGTGTCCCGCCAGCCCTGCCGCATGAACGACAGGAACGCCTGTGGGAAATCCGGGTCGTGTGACTCGGTGCCGTCGGTCGACTCGCCGTCGGTGCGTTCCTGTTCCTCGGTCATGCCCCGCTCCCTTCGCCTCATTGCTGGTCCGACGGTACCGCGAACCCGGTCGCGGGCCGAGCCGCCGGTGGCCGTCGCGGTGAGCCCGGCAGTGCCGCGACGGCCGATCAGCACGCGTGGAAAGATGACGGACATGTGCGGACTCCTGGCTTTCTTCAGTGCGCGCGGCGATGCCGCCGCCCACCGCGACAACATCGCTGGGGCGTTGGAATGCCTGCACCACCGCGGCCCGGACGAGACCGGGGTCGAGGTGGTCGGCGACGCCTCCGGCCGGTACGCGGACGGGGTCTTCGCCCACAAGCGGTTGGCGATCATCGACGTCGCGCTCAGCCATGAGCCGCTGCCCTACGCCGACGGGCGTTACCTGCTGACCTTCAACGGCGAGATCTACAACTACATCGAGCTGCGCGAGGAACTGATCCGCGACTTCGGTGCCCGGTTCGCCACCAACGGCGACGGGGAGGTCATCGTCGCCGGTTACCACTACTGGGGTGAGCAGGTGCTCACCCGACTGCGGGGCATGTTCGCCTTCGTCATCTGGGACCGGCAGGAGCGTCGCGCGTTCGGTGCCCGCGACTACTACGGCATCAAGCCGCTGCACTACCTGGAGACCGCCGATGGGCTCTACCTCGCCTCGGAGAAGAAGGCCCTGCTGCCGTTCGCCCAGTCGGCGTACGCCGGGGACGCCGGGGTGGATCCGGCCAACCTCAGCCACTACCTGACCCTGCAGTACGTGCCGGAGCCCGGCACCCTGCACCGGGGGATCAGCCGGATCGGCTCGGGGGAGTACCTCACCTGGACCCCGGGCGGCCGGATCGACGTGCGGCGCTGGTACCGGCCGGTGTTCCGGCCCGCTCCGGTCTCCGACGAGCAGAAGCTCTACCAGGAGATCCGCGAGACGCTGCGCGAGAGCGTACGCATGCACATGCGCTCCGACGTGCCGGTCGGCTCGTTCCTGTCCAGCGGGATCGACTCCACCGCGGTGGTCGCCCTGGCGCGCGAGTTCAACCCGAACATCCTCACCTTCACCGTCGGCTACGACGTGCCGGGCTACTCCGAGATCGACGTCGCCCAGGACTCGGCCCGTCATCTCGACGTGACCACCATCCCGACCAAGATCGGTCCGCAGGACATGATCGAGGCGCTGCCGAAGATCGTGTGGCACCTGGACGACCCAGTCGCCGACCCGGCGCTGGTGCCGCTCTACTTCGTCGCGAAGAAGGCCGCCGAGCACGTCACCGTGGTGCTCTCCGGCGAGGGCGCCGACGAGTTCTTCGGCGGGTACACGATCTACCGGGAGCCGCTCTCGCTGAGCAGCGTCAACGGGCTGCCCGACGGGGTGCAGAAGGGCCTGCGGGCGGTCTCCAAGGCGATTCCGCAAGGGGTGAAGGGCAAGAGCTTCCTGGAGCGTGGCACCACGCCGATCGAGGAGCGCTACTACGGCAACGCCCGGATGTTCACCGAGGAGGAGAAGCAGCACCTGCTGCGCCGCTACGACCCGTCGGTGCGCTACACCGACGTGACCGCGCCGATCTACGCCGAGTGCACCGAGCTGGACGACGTCACCAAGATGCAGTACGTCGACCTCTACACCTGGCTGCGCGGCGACATCCTGGTCAAGGCGGACCGGATCTCCATGGCGCACTCGCTTGAGGTGCGGGTGCCCTTCCTGGACCGGGCGGTGTTCGAGGTGGCGGCGAAGATCCCGGTCGAGCTGAAGCTGCCGCCGCGCTCGGACGCCACCAAGTACGCCATGCGCCAGGCATTGCAGGGTGTGGTGCCGCCGGCCATCGTCAACCGCAAGAAGCTGGGCTTCCCGACTCCGACCCGGGTCTGGCTGCGCGGCGAGATGTACGAGTGGGCCCGGCACGTGCTCTCCACCTCCGGCGCCGGCGACCTGCTCGACCTGTCGTACGCGCTGCGCCTGCTGGAGGAGCACAAGCGGGAGGAGTTCGACCACTCCCGCAAGGTGTGGACCGTGCTGATCTTCTGCATCTGGCACGCGATCTTCGTGGCGAAGACCCTCGACCCGGGCATCCAACGCAACCAGTCGGCCCTGCTGACCAAGCCCGTCGTCGGCTCCATGGTGCGCTGACCGACAGACACGCGGACAAGCGGAAGGGGGCCCCAGCTGGGGCCCCCTTCGTGGTGCTGGTGGTTAGCTGCTGGCGCAGGTCGCCGTCGGCGTCGCGCCGCTGCCGCTGGCGAGGAAGCCGAAGCTCGTAGTGCCGTTGGCCGCGACGGAGCCGTTGTACGACACGTTGCGGGCCGTCACCGACGATCCGGACGTGGTCTGGGTCGCGTTCCACACCTGGCTGATCTGCTGGCCGCCGGGCCAGCTCCAGTTCGCGGTCCACCCGCTCAATGCCGAGCTGCCGGTGTTCCTGATCTCGACCTCACCCTGGAACCCACCGGACCAGCTGCTGGTCACCTTGACGGTGGCCGTGCAGCCACCCGGACCCGGCGGTGGGGTGGTCGGGTTCGGCGGCGGGGTGGTGGGGTTCGGCGGCGGGGTGGTCGGGTTCGGCGGCGGCGTGGTGGGGTTCGGCGGCGGCGTGGTCTGGTTGCCGCCGATGCCGGTCACCTCACCGTTGCCGCCGTCGAAGACGACGTCGGAGCAGCCGAAGAAGTTCTCCTGGCTGTCCGAGCGGACCCACCGGGAGTAGATGATGTGCCGGCCACTCTTGTTCGACGGCAGGTTGCCGGTGAAGTAGTAGTGGCCGTCGTTGGTGCCGACCGCGCCGCGCTGCGGCGGGTTGGTCACCGTCAGGAACGGCTGGGCCTCCAGGTCGCTCCAGGCCAGCGCCCGGGTCGGGCTCCAGCTGTCGCGGGTCACGTAGAAGTAGAACGTGCCCGGGTGGTGGGCCCAGTTGCTGTACTTGAACTCGATCGACCGGCCGGCGGTCAGGTGCGTCAGCGGCCAGTCGTTGCGGGCCAGGTCGTAGCCACGGAAGCCGGTGGCCCCGCCGCTGCACAGCTGGCCGTCCGGGATGAAGCCGGTGGTCCGACCGCCGGCGTCCGAACGCAGCACGCTGAACCAGTTGTAGAGCGAGTTCGTCCCGCTCTGCGCGACGGCGGCGGCGCAGGCCGGGTTGTTCGGCCTGATCTCACCGGTCTGGGTGAGGCCGTCGCGCCAGCAGAGGAAGGTACGGGCGCCCGGCGTCATCGCCGCGCCGTGCGCGGCGGCCGGGTTCGGGGTGGCGATCACGACGACCGCCCCCGCGAGAAGAGTGAAAGCCGCAGTGACGAGCGCGGCCAAACGTGGACGTTGCACGGGTTCTCCTGACTCGCGGGGCGCATTACGTGGGTGCGCCCCGCCGAACGCGCGGGGTGGCGGATTGATGCCGCCCCCGCTGTTGGGGCGGATGCGACTACGCGGCGAGCGTGCGGATGGGGACGGATGGCCCAGCCGGCACGCTGTCGCCAGCGGAGTGTCGACGCGTGAATGCCCTCGCGCGATGTGAAGCCCGGCGCCGGTGGACGCGCAGCCCCGCGCCACCCGGCATCATCATCCCACCACGCCGGGTCGCGGGATGCAATAGCCACCTCTCGATGTGTGAAACGGACCCGGTGCGCAGTGCCCAGGTCGCGCCAATACCGTGGCTTCCACGCCCCGGCACACACCCGCTGTGCCAGCCTGGGCATCACGTACGGCCAAGGGAAGGACCTGACGATGGGATACGCGGTGGTGCTCGGCGAGGCGCTCGTCGACCTGCTGGACACCGAGTGCGACGGTGCGCCGGTCTACCGGCAGGCGATCGGCGGTGGACCGCTGAACGTCGCCGTCGGGGTCGCCCGGCTCGGTGGCGCGGTGCAGTTCGTCGGGTCGCTCGGCGACGATGTGCTCGCCGACCGGATCCGTGACTTCCTCACCACCGAACAGGTGGGACTGGCCGGCGCGGTCACCGCCGCGGTACCGACCACGCTGGCGGTGGCCACCTTCTCCGGCGCAGAGCCGGACTTCCGCTTCTACGGCGAGCCGCCCTCGTACGCGCTGCTCGGTCCCGACGAACTCGACGTCGCGCTGGTCGAGGGCGCCGACGTGCTCTACTGCGGCTCGATCGTGCTGCTGGCACCGACGACGCTTGCCGCCGCCCGCCGGGCCTGGGCGGCGGCCCCGGGGCTGCGGGTGTTCGATCCGAACGTCCGTCCCCGGCTGCTGGCCGGCCCGCAGGCGCTGGCCGGGCTGCGCGAGGTGGTCGCCGAGTTCGCCGCCGGAGCGCACCTGGTCAAGCTCAGCGCCGCCGACGCGGAACTGCTCTATCCAGGTGAGCCGGTCGAGTCGGTAGCGGTCTACCTTCGCGAACTCGGCGCGGCCACGGTCGTGGTCACCCTCGGCGCCGCCGGCGCGGTGGTCGCCGCCGCAGATGCCGATCCGGTACGCGTACCCGCCCCGAAGGTCGACGCCATCGACGCCACCGGCGGAGGTGACTCGGTGATGGCCGCCCTCGTCGCCGACCTGCTGACCGACGGCGAGCCGGTCGGGCCGTCCGGCTGGCACGAGCGGGTCGGCTACGCCCTGCGCGTCGCCGGCCTGGTCTGCGAACGTCCCGGCGGCGCGGTCGCCATGCCCACCCGCGCCGAGGTGCGCCAGCGCTTCGGCGACTGACGGCCAGCGCCGGCTGGCCGGGGAATCCACCGACCGGCTGGCCGGCGGCGTCGATCGCGGGGACGAGGTCAGGCGGTGCCGTCGAGTTCGGCGTACCCACGCCGGGCGGCGCTCAGCGCGTGGCGGGCCGGGAACGGGGCGTCGGCGGCCACCCGCTCCGGCGGTGCGCCGCCGGTGTGTCCGGCCCGGATCAGCCAGGCCAGCTCCACCAGTTGGGCGTGCTGGGCCCGGACGAACTCCGCGTCGACCGGTTCGCCGTGCCCGGGCACGACCACCGTCGCCGGTGAGATCGACCGCGACAGCTCGGCCAGCGCGTCGGGCCACTGCAACGGGTACGAGTCCTCGAACGCCGGGGGACCGGCCTGCTCGACCAGATCACCGGCCACCAGCAGGTCGGCGTCGGGTACCTGCACGACGAGGTCGGCGTCGGTGTGACCCCGCCCCGGATGGCGCAGCACCACCGGTCGGCCACCGACATCGAGGACCGCCTCGGTGCGCACGGTGTGGGTGGGCGCCAGCAGCGCGGTGTCGGCCAGCTCGGCGGCGAGTTCCGGATGCCCGGGGTGCAACTCCGCGTACGCCTCCCGGCGCAGCCGGTCCGGCTCGTCGCGGATCGCCGCGGCGGCCAACTCGTGCGCCCAGACCGGGCGGGGCGGATCACCGGCGAGCGTGGCGTTACCGAAGCAGTGGTCGAAGTGGTGGTGGGTGTTCACAAGCGTCAGCGGGTCGGTGGTGACCGCGCGTACGGCGGCGGCCAGTTCGGCCGCCTGCCCGACGGTGGAGAGGGTGTCGACAAGCAGCGCCGCGCCGTCGCCAAGCACCAACGTGACGTTGACCGCGAGCACCGGCTCACGCAGCACGAGCACCCGGTCGGCGACCTCGACGAACCGACCCGTGGTCGTCATGCTGCCCCGCCGGCGCGTTGCATGAACCGGAGCCGGTCGACCAGGACCCGCTCCACGCGTCCCTCGGCGACGGTCTGCCCGCCTTCGGTGACGTCGACCTCGAACACCAGCCGACGCCTGTCGACCTCGGTCAGCCGGGCCTGCGCCGCGACCGTGCGACCTACCGGTGTCGCGGCCCGGTGCTCCAGCTCCACCCGGGTGCCCACGGTGGTCGAGCCGCTCGGCAGGTGGCGGGCGGTCGCGGCCACGGTCGCCGCCTCGGCCAGGGCGAGTACCCGTGGCGTACCGAGCACCGGAACGTCGCCGGAGCCGACCGCCTGGGCGGTGTCGGCGTCGGTGACGGTCAACTCGACCCGGGCGGTCAGACCCGGGGCCAGGGCTTGATCCGGTAGCTCCCGCATGGCCACAGCGTAGGTGCTCGGCGGAGCCCGGGCCACGCGGCCGGGCAGATGCGCCATGTCCGCCACGACGTCGCAGGTGCTCCTGCCGCCGGTCGGGCGCGGGTCGCCGCTAACCTTGTCCGCGATGTCTGCCGTGACCGACCCCCAGCCCCCAGCCTCGACCGAGCCGCCCACCCCGCGCGACGGCGGGCGCCGCCGCGTGATCGCGATGTCGGTCTGGGGCGTCGCCTTCGTGGTGGGCTGGCTCGTCATCGGCCTGCCCACCGACCCGGTGTACGCGTTCTTCTGGATCTGGGCCGGCACCATCGCCTGGTACTCCGCCCGTCCGTGGCGCAGCCACCTGCGCTTCGCCCGGGACTGGGTGCCGGTGGTCCTGCTGCTGGTGGCCTACAACCTGTCCCGTGGGTTCGCCTACCACGACGGGACCGTGCCGCACGCCTACGAGTTGATCCTGGCCGACCGGCTGATGTTCGGCTGGGCCATGGACGGTCAGGTGCCGACCGTCTGGTTGCAGCAGCACCTGTACCAGCCGGAGGTGCGCTGGTGGGACGTGCTGGTCAGCTGGGTGTACTTCTCCCACTTCGTGGCGGCGCTGGCCGCCGCGGCGGTGCTCTGGATGGTCGAGCGCAGCCGGTGGGCGGCGTTCATGCGTCGCTGGTTCTTCCTCTGCGCCACCGGCCTGATCACCTACTTCCTCTACCCGGCCGCGCCGCCGTGGTGGGCGGCGCAGAACGGGCTGATCGAGGAGGTCGCCCGGATCTCCACGCGGGGTTGGAAGGCGTTCGGCATGCACGGGGCGGGCAACCTGCTCAACGCCGGGCAGTTGGCCTCCAACCCGGTGGCCGCGATGCCGTCGCTGCACACCGCCTTCGCCCTGTTCGTGGTGCTGTTCTTCCTGCGTAACGTCCGGCGTCGCTGGTGGCCGCTGCTGCTGGCGTACCCGCTGGCGATGACCTTCACGCTGGTCTACAGCGGCGAGCACTACGTGATCGACGTGCTGGTCGGCTGGGCGTACGTCGGGATGACCTTCCTGGCGGTCGGATGGGCCGAACGCTGGTGGGCCCGCCGAAAGGCCCGTACCACCCCACCAACCCGCGCTACCCCACCAACCCGCGCCACCCCGACCAACCCCGCCACCCCACCGACCCCCGCCACCGACCCCGACCCCGCCACCCCACCGGCACCCCCCATCCCCTCCCCCCGCTGACCGCGCCCACGCCTCGCCCTTCCTCCCACGCCTCGCCGATCTTGCGGTTTCGGTCGCCGACACGACCCTTTTGTCGGGCTTGTCGAGACGAAAAGCGCAAGATCGCGGGGAGTGGGGTGGGGTGGGGGTGGGGGTGGGGTGGTCAGGCGGGGCGGCGGGCGGCCTGGCCGCGGGCGGTCAACTCCGCCGCCAACGCCCAGGCGTCGGCGAGGTCCCGGTCTGCCGCCGCCGCACCGGCCCCACCGGCGGTGTCGGCGTGTACGGTGGCCAGCCCGAGCAGCCGCTGCACCGGACCCTGCACCACCCGGACGCTCTGCAACCGGGCGTACGGCACGATCGTCAGCCGGCGGGTGAGTAGGCCGGAACGGACGACGAGCACCTGCTCGGTCAGGCCGGCACCGAGCACCTGGCGGCTCAGCGGGTTCACCCAGCGGGCCCGGGCCGGTGGCGGCCGCAGCGGCAACGACGACAACGCCACCCCGGGCAGCACCTCGGCAACGATCATCTCGCCCGTCGGCTGGTCACCGACGGGCAGCAGCCGGTCCGGCCGGTTGCGCTCGTCGGCCTCGCCGGCGGCGTAACCGGCCACCTCCAGCCGCAGCCGCAGCCAGCCCTTCATCCGCCAGAGCAACGGCCAGGTCACCCGTACGGTCTGCACCCGGTGCAACGGGACGGTCTGCGACCTGGTCTCCAGCAGGCCGTTGCGGATGCGCAGCCGGTCGTCGTCGCGGGCCAGCTGGAACCGCCAGTCGTCGAGGACCCGGCGGACGGGTTGCAGCAGGACACCGGCCATCGCGGTGAGCGTGCTCGCCACCGCGATGAAGGACCAGGACCCCTCGGACAGGAACTGCGTCGCCACGAAGGCCACCCCGAAGGGCAGCAGGAACGCCTGCGGGGTCAGCAGCTGACTGATCAGCAGGTCCCGGTTGTTCACCGCGTGCAGCGGCCGGCCGGCTGGCGGGGGTGGCTCGGCGCCCGCAGGCACCGGCTGCGCCGGGGTCGCCGGCACCGCGCCGGAGGGGTAACCGGCCAGGGCCAGTAGGCGCTGCCGCAGCGCTGCGGCCTCGGCCACACTGAGGTACGCCAGCGGTGCCTCGGTCTTGCCGCCGCCGACCACCTCCAATCGAAGCTCGGCCAGCCCGGTGAGCTGGGCGAGCAGCGGCCGGACCACCTCGACGGCCTGGAGCCGTTCCAGCGGAATCGCTCGGGTACGCCGCCAGAGCAGCCCCTCGTGAATGCGCAGTTCCCGGCCCACCACCTGGTAGCCGGTGTTGTACCAACTGACCACGGCCAGCACGCTCGCGCCGAGCGCGAGCACGATCACCATCGCGACGAACCAGCCGAACCCGACCCGGGACAGGGTCGACCAGGACAGCCCGGCGATGACCACGACCAGCGACTTGGCGCCGTGCAGCGCGGGACTCAACGGATGCAGCCGTTGCCGTGCCGACGGATCCTGCGGCGGCGGACCGGCCCACCCGGTGGGCGGCTGCGGCGGACCGGACGGCGATGACGGCCCGGCTACCTGGTACGGACCCAGCGGCGGGCCCGCCCCCGGCGGTGGTACCTCGGCGGGCACCGCTGGCACGGCGTGGCCGGGCAATGGTGTTTCGCCTGGCACGGCGTGGCCGAGTGGAGGTGTCTCGCCTGGCACGGCGTGGCCGGGTGCAGGTGTTTCGGCGGGCACCGTCGGCTCGGCGTGGTCGGCGGGCTGGCCGGAAGCTTGGCCGCCGATCGCGTCCCCGACCTGATCCCGCTCGTTCGCGGTGGGTGGGGTCCGGTCCGGACCCGGTCCGGCCGACCCGCTCACAGCCCTTCCGCCCGGTCCTCGCCGAGCGCGGTCAGGCGGTCCCGCAGCCGGGAGGCCTCCGCCGGACGCAAACCCGGCACCCGGGCATCGCTCGCCGCGGCCGCGGTGTGCAACTGCACGGTCGCCAGCTCGAATGCCCGCTCCAGCGGGCCGGCGCTCACGTCGACGAACTGCATCCGCGAGTACGGGACGATGGACAGCCGACGGACCAGCAGACCGTGCCGGACCAGCAGGTCGTCCTCACGTTCGGCGTAGCCCCAGGCCCGTACCGCCCGGACGATGGTCACCACCCGCCAGAGAGCGAACAGCCCGACGGCACCGAGCGCCAAACCGAACGGCCAGGAACCGGTAAGCGCCCAACCGACACCGAGCACCGCCGAGACGACGGCCACCCCGGCCGCCAGGCGCAGCAGTTCCACCCAGATCAGGTCCGTCGATATCGACTGCCACTGGACGGTGTCCGGCCACGGTTCGAGCGGGCTGGTCGGCGCAGCCGGCGGCCGGACCTCAGACGCGTCATCGCTCACGGTGCCGACCTTTCGTTCGCGACTGCGGGGCTCGCAAGCTCACTCCTCGCGCTCACGGTGCCGACCTTTCGTTCGCGACTGCGGGGCTCGCAAGCTCACTCCTCGCGCTCACCGGGCCGGCTTTTCGTTGTACGCGTCCACTCTTCGAGCGTAGGCGATCCCGGCAGCGGGGTGACCTCACGCAGAAAGCCTCGCGCGCCGAGGAAATCGCCGAGCGACGACCGGTGCACGTCACAGGCGAGCCAGGTCTTGCGCCGTTCCGGCGTGTGCAGGCGGGGATTGTTCCAGCGCAGTGCCCATTGGGCCGCGGCACGACATCCACGGGCCGAACAGGGCAGCGCTTCGGCGGGGCTGTCGGGGTGGGTCATCCCGCTCAGTCTAGGACGGCGGGGAAGATTGAGCGCCGGGCGGCCACGGGGGAAGCCGCCCGGCGACGGATGAATGGTACACACGCCGGGGCGGCTTTTGTCCACTGGCGATCGGCGATTCCTCCGTCCCGGAACGGCGTGGCGGAAATCGGTCGCTCCCTCCGTCGGTACTCAGTCGGGCATGCGAGGCTTGGTACCGCACACGCCGCGACGACCGATCACGCTGTGGAGGACCAGTGGCCCAGCCGACCACGCCCGACGCCCCGCCGCCGAATGGGGCGCAACCGCAGGCGACCACACCGCCGACCACCCCGGCGCAGGACGCCACCCTGCTGGAACGGGCGCTGTTCGAGATCAAGCGCGTGATCGTCGGGCAGGATCGGATGGTCGAGCGGATGTTCGTCGCGCTGCTCGCCCGCGGGCACTGTCTGCTGGAGGGCGTACCGGGGGTGGCCAAGACCCTCGCGGTGGAGACCCTCGCCAAGGTGGTCGGCGGCTCGTTCGCCCGGGTGCAGTTCACCCCGGATCTGGTGCCGGCCGACATCATGGGCACCCGGATCTACCGGCAGTCCAGCGAGAAGTTCGACGTCGAGCTGGGTCCGGTCTTCGTCAACTTCCTGCTCGCCGACGAAATCAACCGGGCGCCGGCGAAGGTCCAGTCCGCGCTGCTGGAGGTGATGAGTGAGCGGCAGGTGTCGATCGGCGGCGAGAGCCACCGGGTGCCGAACCCGTTCCTGGTGATGGCGACGCAGAACCCGATCGAGCAGGAAGGGGTGTATCCGCTGCCGGAGGCGCAGCGGGACCGCTTCCTCATGAAGATCATCGTGGGGTATCCGACCGACGCCGAGGAGCGGGAGATCGTCTACCGGATGGGCGTGGCGCCGCCCGAGCCCACCGCCGTGTTCGACACCGAGGACCTGATCGCCCTGCAACACAAGGCCGACCAGGTATTCGTGCACAACGCCCTGGTCGACTACGCGGTCCGGCTGGTGCTGGCCACTCGCACGCCGGCGGAACACGGCATGCCCGACGTCGCGCAACTGATCCAGTACGGTGCCAGCCCCCGGGCCTCGCTCGGGCTGGTCCGGGCCACCCGGGCGTTGTCCCTGCTCCGCGGCCGCGACTACGCCCTGCCGCAGGACGTACAGGACATCGCACCGGACATTCTGCGGCACCGGCTGGTGCTCAGCTACGACGCGCTCGCCGATGACGTACCGGCCGACCACGTGGTGCACCGGGTGATGTCGACCATCCCGCTGCCGTCGGTGGCACCCCGGCAGCAGGCCACCCCGCCCGCCGGAGCGGTGGCACCTACCTCAGGGTGGCCCGGGCAGCGGCCGTGACCTCAACCACCCCTCGACCCGGTGAGCCGGACCGCCTGGCGGCCACCAACCGTTCCGGTGCCGTGCTGTCCCGGCTGCAACTGCTGGTGACCCGCAAACTCGACGGCCTCCTTCAGGGTGACTACGCCGGCCTGCTGCCGGGGCCGGGCAGCGAGGCCGGCGAGTCGCGCGAGTACCGCCCCGGCGACGACGTGCGCCGGATGGACTGGCCGGTGACCGCCCGAACCACCACCCCGCACGTGCGGCGTACCGTGGCCGACCGTGAACTGGAGACGTGGCTGGCGGTGGACCTGTCGGCGAGCCTGGACTTCGGCACCGGCCGGTGGCTCAAGCGGGACGTGGTGATCGCGGCGGCCGCCGCGATCACGCACCTGACCGTGCGGGGCGGCAACCGGATCGGTGCGGTGGTCGGCAGCGGCGGCGACGTCCCGGTGCCCCGCCGTGGCCGGCGGGAGCCGCCCCCGACCGGCCCGGGGAGACTGGTCCGGTTGCCCGCCCGGTCCGGACGCAAGGAGGCCCAGGGCATGCTGCGGGCCATCGCCGGCACCGAGATCCGGCCCGGCCGCGGTGACCTCGGGGCGCTCATCGACATGCTCAACCGCCCGCCCAGGCGGCGCGGTGTCGCCGTGGTCATCTCCGATTTCCTCGCCCCGCCGGCCCAGTGGGCTCGTCCGCTGCGCAAGCTGCGGGTCCGACAGGACCTGCTCGCGATCGAGGTGGTCGATCCGCGGGAGCTGGAACTACCGGACGTCGGGGTGCTCCCGGTGATCGACCCGGAGACCGGCGAACTGCACGAGGTGCAGACCGCCGACCCGAGCCTGCGGCACCGTTACGCGGCAGCCGCCGCGGCCCAGCGGGCGGAGATTTCCGCCGCGTTGCGCGCCGCCGGCGCCGCCCACCTGCGACTGCGTACCGACCGAGACTGGCTGCTGGACATGGTGCGCTTCGTGGCCGCCCAGCGGCACGCCCGCACCCGAGGAACGACACGATGATTCGACTGCTGCAACCCTGGTGGCTGCTGGCCGTGCTGCCGGTGCTCGCCCTCGCCGCGCTCTACGTCTGGCGGCAGCTGCGCCGGCGCGACTACGCGCTGCGGTTCACCAACGTGGACCTGCTGCGTACCGTGGCGCCGAAGGGTCTCGGCTGGCGCCGGCACCTGCCGGCCACCGCGTTCCTGCTGGCCCTGCTGGTGCTGGCCGGTGCGTTGGCCCGGCCCGCGGTCGACACCCGGGAGCCGCTGGAGCGGGCCACCATCATGCTGGCCATCGACGTGTCGTTGTCCATGCAGGCGGACGACGTGCCACCGAACCGGCTGGAGGCGGCTCAGGAGGCGGCCATGCAGTTCGTGGCGGAACTGCCCGAGACGTACAACCTGGGGTTGGTCTCGTTCGCCAAGTCGGCAAACGTGCTGGTGCCGCCGACGAAGGACCGCCCGGCGGTGACCAGTGCCATCGAGGGGTTGGTGCTGGCTGAGGCGACGGCCACCGGCGAGGCGGTCTTCACCTGTCTGGAGGCGATCCGGTCGGTGCCGGCCGACGGGGCGGCCGGTATCCCGCCGGCCCGGATCGTGCTGCTCTCCGACGGCTTCCGCACGGCCGGGCGGTCGGTGGAGGAGGCGGCCGCCGCGGCGCAGGCGGCGAACGTACCGGTCTCCACCATCGCCTTCGGCACCGACTCCGGGCATGTCGACATCGGTGGTCAGTTGCAGCGGGTGCCGGTGGACCGGCTCGCCCTGGCCGAGCTGGCCGAGACCACCGAGGGCTTCTTCTACGAGGCGGCCACGGTCAACGAGCTGAAGCAGGTCTACCAGGACATGGGCAGCTCGATCGGCTTCCGCACCGAGCCGAGAGAGATCACCCAGTGGTACGCCGGCATCGCCCTGCTGCTCGCCCTCTGCGCCGGCGCATTCAGCCTCCTCTGGTCCTCCCGCATGATCTGACCACCGCCAGAGCCTAGTTGATCATGAGGTTGGCGGCACTTTTGAAGATCGAACCGACCGCTAACCTCATGATCAACGGAGGCGGTCGGGTGGGTGGGCGGTCGGGTGGGGGTGGGGTGGGGGTTAGTGGTTGGCGCTGGCCAGGACGAAGAGGACGGCCACCCAGACGGCGGCGAGGGTGAAGCCCAGCGGGGCGACGTAGCGGCTCATGACAGCTCCGACGTGGCGGCTTGGCGGCCCGGGCAGGGCGGACCGCGAGAGGGGTGGATCAGGACGCGCGCACGCGAAGTCGTGACCGGGCTGCTTTCCGGCGGCACCCGTCCGGTCGGCCGCCACGACAGCGATGCCGGGCGGTGGGACGGGTGTGCGGGGGGAGCGGGCCAGCTCAGGCGGAGCGGGGCTCAGCGTGGCTGGCTGTCGGCCCGGCCACGACTGGGAGGATCGCTATCTGGCACAGCGATCACCTCCTGGGGTCGGGTTCCGGGGCGACGCGGGCCGCCGAGCGACCCGCAAACGCGGATCATCGTACACCCGGGTTGTGCGCCCGGCCCACTCGGTCGACCGGCCGACGGACCGGGGCCGTTCATCTGTCGACGGCGGGCCGGCCGGCGTTGACGGACGCCGAGGTCAGCCGGGAATCGCGGCGCCGGACGAGGAGCATCAGCACGGCGGTGAGCACCGGCAGCCAACCGATCCGGGCCAGCAGCCAGGTCGGGTCGTCCGGGGCGGTGTGCAGCCCCGGCAGCGAGGCACCGCCGTGCGCGGCCGACACCACCACCGCGACCAGCACCGGCTGGTGCCAGAGGTAGATGCGTACCGCGTGCCGGTTGATCTCGCCGATCATCCGGCGGGGCAGCGGTCGGCACAGCAGTCGGACCAGCGCCGGTCGGGCGATCAGGCCGAGACCTGTCTGGGTGACCGCGAGCGCCACCACGAGCAGCGACGGGGGATCGAGGTTGGATCGGCCGTCGCCGGGGACCCCGACCGCGCTGACCGGGTAGCCGAAGGCGAGTACGGCGGCCAGGCCGACCGCCCCGGTGGCGGCCAGCCACCGGGCGTCACGTCGTCGGCTCAGCAGGCCGTCGGCGTGGGCCAGTCCCAGCAGATACGGCACCGCCCAGGCCGCCAGCACCGTCACCGGTGGCAACCAGGTGCCGGCCGGGAGCAGCCGCACAGCCAGGTCGGCGCCGGCCACCACGGCCGCCGCGGTGACCGCGCAGCGCGGAGCGCCCCAGCGGCGTACGGCCGCGCGCAGCGGACCGCTGAGCACCACCAGGGCCAGCAGGGGTGCCAGGAACCACAGGGGACTGATCGCCAGGGTCAGCGCCACCGACAGGGTGCCGTCGGGGACACCGGCGACGGCAGCGGCCAGCAGTACGGCTGACCCGGTGCCGAGCAGGGCGATCGCCGGCAGGAGCAGCCGCCGCAGCCGGTGCGCCAGCCAACCGGGTCCGGGATGCCGGTCAGCCGACCGGGCGGAGGCGTGGCCGGCGGTGAAGAAGAACAGCCCGAGGGTCTGCAACACCCAGCTGACCGGTGCCAGGGTCGGCATCGTGGTGAGCGGGCTGGCCAGGTCCAGCGCGCCTTCCGCGTCGAGTATCAGGCCGGTGACGAGCCAGTGACCGAGCACCACTCCGGCGACGGCGAATGCGCGCAGCCCGTCGACGAGGGGATCCCGAGCCGACCGGTGGGCGGTGTGCTGGCCGCTCATCGGGCCGGTCCCGCCGCGTGTGTATCCACGGAGTCCGAATCTCCGCCGGATGGTGGCCACGTGCACCCGGGTGAGGCTGTCGAGCTGATGGCGTCAGCGGATCGTGATTCGCTGCCCGCTACGCCGGTGCCGGAGCGGCGACCGTCGCTGGCGGTGACCGTGACGTCCGGACGGGCGTGGCCCGTGCCGGTCGCACCACACAGCACCACCTCGGCGACTGCCGCGAGGGTCGGCCCGCCGGGCAGCAGGTAACCGTCGTGGCCGGTCGAGGCGGCCGGCAGCGGCCGCGCACCGAAGGAGTCGTCGGCCGGCCGGACCCCGTGTCCCAACCCGGGCAGGCGAAGCTGGGGCACGCGTCGGATCCAGTCGTCCGGTGCCTCGGCCGCCCAGACGCGGACCGGGCCGAACTGGTCGGCGTGCTCCGCGCCGACACCCACTCCGCCGAGGGTGACCACGTCGGTGACCTGCGGCGGGGCGTCCATGGCGGCCAGCCCGACGACAAGCGCGCCGTAGCTGTGCCCCACCACGGTGATGCGGGCGGCCGGTAGCCGCCCGGCCAGTGTTCGCAGGTGGTCACCGAGCTGGTCGGCGCCCCGGCGGCCGGCGGCCGGGGTGGCTGCCGTGGTGACGCCGTCGGGCGGGTCGTAGCCGAGCCAGGCCAGCACGGCCACGCGGGCGTGCGGATCAGCGGCGCGCAGCGCGGCGTGCAGGGCTCGGGCCTGCTCGGCCGGGGCGCGCTGGGGCACGCCGCCAAGCCCTCGGTCGAAGTCGGCGAGCCGGGTACCGACGCCTGGAACCAGCACCGCGATCCGATCGGCGGTGGCCAGGTCACCGAGGACCTCGACGGCCCGGCCGTCACCGTGGGAATCGAAGGCCAGGAACTGCCGACCCTGCGCGGCCCAGCGGGCGTACGGCGCTCCGGCGGACTCCATCGCGGCGGCAGTCGACGGGTACGCCTCGACGAAGCCGGCCGGGGCGGGGTCGGGCGGGACCGTCGGTGGCCGTACCAGTCCGGTCGCCAGCATCGCCGCGAGGCACAGCCGGACCACTTCCCTGCCCACCATCACGCGCTCCCTCCACCCGGTCGTGGGGTGCAGGATGTGTCGGCGGTGTGGTGCCGGTCGTCAACCCGGGGAGCCGTTGATGACCTGGCACCGGAGGGCTACTCCCCGGCGGCGACCAGTCCGGTCTCGTACGCGAGCACGACGGCCTGGGCGCGGTCGCGCAACTGGAGCTTGGCCAGGATCCGGCCGACGTGGGTCTTGACGGTCTGCTCCGCGACGACCAGTTCGGCGGCGATCTCGGCGTTGGAGCGTCCCTGGGCGATCAGCCGCAGCACTTCGGTCTCGCGTGGGGTGAGCGCGGCGAGGACCGTGGGTCGGGGCCGCTGTCGGTGTGGCCGGGCCGCGAATTCGGCGATCAGGCGGCGGGTGACCGTCGGGGCGAGCAGCGCGTCGCCGCCGGCGACGACGCGTACCGCGTGGATCAGGTCGGCGGCGGGGGCGTCCTTGAGCAGGAAGCCGCTGGCCCCGGCGCGCAGCGCCTCGTAGACGTAGTCGTCCAGGTCGAAGGTGGTGAGGATGAGCACGCGTGGCCGGTCGCTCGGCCGGTCGCCGAGGAGTTTGCGGGTCGCGGCGAGGCCGTCGAGCACCGGCATCCGCACGTCCATCAGCACCACGTCGGGGTCGAGTCGGCGGGCCTGCGCGACCGCCTGGGCGCCGTCGGCGGCGTCGCCGACCACCAGCAGGTCCGGCTGAGCGGCCAGCAGGGCGCCGAAGCCCTGCCGGACCATCGCCTGGTCGTCGGCGATCAGCACCCGGATCGTCATGTTGGGTCCTTCGGCTCGTCGGATGGCGGCGGGTCGGCCGGCAGCAGCGCGTCGATCGTGTAGCCGTCGTCGGCGGTGGGGCAGGCGGTGAAGCTGCCGCCGAGGGCGAGGACCCGCTCGCGCATGCCGGTCAGTCCCTGTCCGCCACCGCGTGTGTCCGGGCCGGCCGGGGTCCCGCCGGCGGCGTTCTGGACGCGTACCGTCAGGGCACCGGGGCGATCGCGGACGGTGACGCGCACCTCGGCGCCGGCCGCGTGGCGGGCCGCGTTGGCCAGCCCTTCCTGAACGATCCGGTAGGCGGCCAGCCCGACCGGTGCTGGTGGCTCGGCGGCGATGTCGCTGTCCAGTTCCACGGTCATGCCGGCCCGCTGCGCGGCAGCGACCAGCGCGGGTAGTTCAGCCAGCGTCGGCTGTGGGGCGGTCCGGAGGTCCTCCGACTCGCTGCGCAGTACGCGCAGCAGCCGCCGCATGTCGGTGAGCGCCGCCCGGGCGGCCTCGGCGATGGCGCTGAATTCGGCCCGGGCCGGCTCGGGCACGGCGAGTCGGTACGGCGCGGTCTCCGCCTGCACCGCGATCAGTGACATGTGGTGCGCGACCACGTCGTGCAGTTCCCGCGCGATGCGGGTGCGCTCCTCCAGTACCGCCCGCCGGGCCTTCTCCAACTCGCTCACCTCGGCCTGCTCGGCCAGCGCCCGTCGGGTGAGCAGGTTGTGCCGCAGCAGGTCGCCGACGATGAGCAGCACCACGAACAGCAGGGTGACGCCCACCTGGTTGCCCGGCGGCACGAATATCCAGACCGGGAGCAGGCTGAACAGTCCCGTCCAGGCGAGCACGACCCGGTCGACCCGGGCCGCCACGGTGGTCAGAACGACGATGATGACCAGGATCTGTGTCGGGTTCCACGGCCAGAACTCGTACGTGGCGGGGCCGAGCACCAGGGCGTCGTCCGTCGTGCGCCGGTTGAAGGTGCCGAACAACTGCCCGATGAACATGATCCGCCAGGCCAGCAGTGGTCGGGTGGGCAGCAGGGGCAGCGGTGCGACGGTGAGCAGGGCGATGACCCATGCGGTGGCGATGGGCAGGCGCCGGGTGTCCAGCAGGAACTGCGCGGTGATCAGGGCCAGCCCGAGGAGCACCAGAAGCCCGGTCGTCCGCAGGACGGCGGCGGTGCGGGGCCGGTGTCGCAACCGGTCCAGCGGTCGGCGTCGTGCCGGATAGTCCGGTCCCACCACGGTGCGGCGCAGCCCCGCCAGGGCGGCACGGACGGTACTGCGGTCCATATCCCGGCAGGGTAGTTCGAGTGGCCGGCTCCGTCGTGCGACCAGGGAGTGATCCATCCAGTGGTACCGCGGTATGACGTGCGGCGGTTAGTGATTACCGTGCGGTAGCGCCTAGTCTCCAAGCCGCAGCGATCTTTGGGAGGGGACGCACCGTGTCGCGAACTGTGCTGGTTACCGGGGGCAACCGGGGGATCGGTCTGGCCATCGCCCAGGCCTTCGCCAAGCAGGGTGACCGGGTGGCGATCACCCACCGGGGCAGCGGGGCGCCGGAGGGATTGTTCGGCGTGCGCTGCGACATCACCGACGCCGACTCGGTGGACGCGGCCTTCGCGGCGGTCGAGGCGGAACTGGGGCCGGTGGAGGTGCTTGTCGCCAACGCGGGCATCACCGACGACACGCTGCTGCTGCGCATGTCGGAGGAGCAGTTCACCCGGGTGCTGGACACCAACCTGACCGGCGCGTACCGCTGCGCCAAGCGGGCCTCCGGGAAGATGCTGCGGGCCAGGTGGGGGCGCATGATCTTCGTCTCCTCGGTGGTCGGCCTCTCCGGTGGCGCCGGTCAGGTCAACTACGCGGCCAGCAAGGCCGGTCTGGTCGGGGTGGCCCGTTCGATCACCCGGGAGCTGGGCGGCCGGAACATCACCGCGAACGTGGTCGCGCCGGGCTTCATCGAGACCGACATGACCGCCGGGCTGACCGACCAGCGCAAGGCCGAGATCCTCAAGTCGATCCCGGCGGGTCGGATGGCCAGCCCGGACGAGGTGGCGGCGGTGGTCACCTGGCTGGCGGGCGAGGGTGCCGGGTACGTCTCCGGCGCGGTCATCCCGGTCGACGGTGGCCTGGGCATGGGTCACTGAATCCTGAGCACGGAGGAATGAGCGTAATGTCCGGACTGCTGGCCGGTAAGCGGCTGCTCGTCACCGGCGTCATCACCGACGCCTCGATCGCCTTTTCGGTGGCCAAGCTCGCCCAGGAGAACGGCGCCCAGGTCGTGCTCACCGGCTACGGCCGACTGTCACTTGTGGAGCGGATCGCCAAGCGGCTGCCCGAGCCGGCACCCGTGATCGAGCTGGACGTGACCGACCCCGAGCATCTCGCCGGACTGGCCGACAAGGTCCGCGAGCACGTCGACGGTCTCGACGGGTTGGTCCACTCGATCGGGTTCGCCCCGCAGAGCTGCCTCGGTGGCGGGTTCCTCGACGCCTCCTGGGAGGACGTGGCGACGGCGTTGCACGTCTCGACGTACTCCTACAAGTCCCTGGCCGTCGCGGCGCTGCCGTTGATGTCGCCGGGCGGCTCGGTGGTCGGCCTGACCTTCGACGCCAGCCAGGCGTGGCCGGTGTACGACTGGATGGGCGTGGCGAAGGCCGGGCTGGAGTCCGCCTCCCGCTACCTCGCCCTGCACCTGGGCAAGCAGGGTATTCGCAGCAACCTGGTGGCCGCCGGGCCGCTGCGCACCATGGCCGCGAAGTCCATCCCCGGCTTCGAGCAGTTCGAGGACGCCTGGGCCGGACGTGCCCCGCTGGGCTGGGACCTCACCGACCAGGAACCGGCCGCCCGGGCCTGTCTCGCCCTGCTGTCGGACTGGTTCCCGGCGACCACCGGCGAGATCGTGCACGTCGATGGCGGCTACCACGCGGTCGGCGCCTGACGCGGGCGGTCGCCCGGTCTGTTTACGACCGGGACCCGGGGGCGTTGCCGGGACGCCGCAGGCCACCGGCAAGAATGGGCCCATGGCGTACGACGCGGTGGTGCTGGTGTCCTTCGGTGGCCCGGAAGGGCCCGACGACGTGCTGCCGTTCCTGCAGAACGTGACCCGGGGGCGGGGCGTCCCGCCGGAGCGGCTGGCCGAGGTCGCCGAGCACTACCAGCACTTCGGCGGGGTCTCCCCGATCAACCAGCAGTGCCGGGACCTGCTGGCGGCGGTCCGCGCCGACTTCGCCGCCAACGGGCTCGACCTGCCGGTGTACTGGGGCAACCGGAACTGGGATCCGATGCTCGCCGACACGGTGGCCCAGATGCGCGACGACGGCGTACGACGGGCGTTGGCGTTCGTCACCAGCGCCTTCGGTGGGTACTCCTCGTGCCGGCAGTACCAGGAGGACATCACCGCCGCGCGGGCGGCGGTCGGCCCGGACGCGCCGGTGATCGAGAAGCTGCGCCAGTTCTGGGATCATCCCGGGTTCATCGAGCCGCACGTCGACGCGGTGCGCTCCGCGCTCGCCCAGCTCGACCCGGCGCGGCGGGACAGCACCCGACTCGTCTTCACCGCACACTCGGTGCCGATCTCGGCGGCCGACAGCGCCGGCCCGCACGGCGGTCGGTACACCGCCCAACTCGCCGAGACGGCCCGGCTGGTGCACGCGGCAGCGGCCCCGGACCTGCCGTACGACCTGGTCTGGCAGAGCCGGTCCGGCCCGCCCCACGTGCCGTGGCTGGAGCCGGACATCAACGACCACCTGGAGACGCTCGCCGAACAGGGCGTGACCGGCGTGGTGGTCAGCCCGATCGGTTTCGTCTCCGACCACCTCGAGGTGGTGTGGGACCTGGACACCGAGGCGTCGGACACGGCCAAGCGGCTCGGGGTGGACTTCGTCCGCGCCGGTACCCCCGGCACCGACCAGCGCTACGTGACCATGGTTCAGGAACTGGTGCGGGAACGGATCCACCCGGACGGCGCCGAGCTGCGCCGTCGTCTGGGTGAGCTGCCGATGTGGGACACCTGTCCCACGGTCTGCTGCGTCCCGTCCCGCCGTCCGTCCTGACCGCCGCGGCGAACCCGACGACACCCCTGGGGATGATGATCATGCAGGATCGTAAGCCCGTCGAGAGCTGGCTCAGCGACATGGACGGGGTGCTGGTGCACGAGGGCCAGCCGGTGCCGGGCGCGCCGGAGTTCGTCAAGCGGCTGCGTGCCTCCGGCAAGCCCTTCCTGGTGCTGACCAACAACTCCATCTACACCCCGCGCGACCTCCAGGCCCGGTTGGCCCGGATGGGGCTGGACGTGCCGGAGCAGGCGATCTGGTCGTCCGCTTTGGCCACCGCCCAGTTCCTGGCCGATCAGCGGCCGGGCGGCACCGCGTACGTCATCGGGGAGGCCGGGCTGACGACCGCCCTGCACGCGGTGGGCTACGTGCTCAGCGACTTCGCCCCCGACTACGTGGTGCTGGGGGAGACCCGCACCTACAGCTTCGAGGCGATCACCAAGGCGGTCCGACTGATCAACGACGGGGCTCGGTTCATCTGCACCAACCCCGACGCCACCGGGCCCTCGGTGGAGGGCGCTCTGCCGGCCGCCGGCTCGGTCGCCGCGATGATCTCCAAGGCCACCGGGGTGGAGCCGTACTTCGTCGGCAAGCCCAACCCGATGATGATGCGGTCGGCCCTGAACACGATAAACGCACACTCGGAGAGCACCGCGATGATCGGTGACCGGATGGACACCGACATCCTCTGTGGCCTGGAAGCCGGGCTGGAGACCATCCTGGTGCTGACCGGGATCAGCTCCCGGGCGGAAGCGGAGCGTTACCCGTACCGCCCCTCCCGCATCGTCAACTCGGTCGCCGACCTGATCGACGAGGTCTGAGCCGGCGCCTGGTCACTGGCGTGCCGCGTCGCGGCGAAGGAAGTCGGTGAGCACCGGGGCGAGGGTGGTGGCCGGCACACCGTGCCACTCGCCGGGCAGGCTGCGCTGCTCGGCGGCGGGCAGCAGGCCAGCCGTGGCGGCGGCCATCTCGGTCAGGTCGTCGGTGCTGCCGGCGCTGTGCAGGACGAGCGTCGGGGTGCTCACCCGGGCGAGCACCGTCGGCCCGGTGGCCTCACTGAGCAGGCTGTCGTACGCCAGAGTGTGCGCCACCGAGACCATGGCGTTCCAGTGTGGCGTGTCGCGCATCCCGGCGAGCAACTGCTCGGGTACGCCGATGGAGGTCAGGAAGAACGTCACCGCCTCGGTGCCGGTCAGTCGGCGCAGTTCGGCGGTGAAGGCCCGTTGGTCGGCTTCGTCGCCGTCGACGTTCAGCGGTGGCTCCAACAGGACCAGCCGTCGCACGTCGAGGCCGGCGGCGGCAGCGTGCAACGCGAGCAGGCAGCCCGAGGAGTACCCGTACAGCGCGGTGGGTGCGCCGGCCTCGGCGATCAGCGCGGCGAGGTCCTCGACCTCGCGCTCGGGGGCGTAGGGCGGCGTGTCGTCGCTGCCCCCACGCCCACGACGGTCGTAGCGGTAGACGGTGAAGTCGGTCGTGAGCAGGTCGGCGAGTTCACCGAGTGGGCTGTTGGCGCGGAAGTGCCCGGCGGCGTCGATGAGGATCAGCGGAGGGCCGGCACCCTCGCGCTGGTACGCGATGCGCGTGCCGTCCTGTGCGATGACCGTGGGCATGAACTGAACCGTACAGTACAGTTGCGGGGTGCGAAAGGACGTCAACCGGCGCGGGATCCTCGACGCCGCCCTGGCCGAGTTCCTCGAACACGGCTACGTGGCCGCCGGAATGGACCGGATCGCCGCCCGCGCCGGTGTGTCCAAGGTGACCGTGTATGCGCACTTCGCCGGCAAACACGGCCTCTTCGAGGCGGTGTTCACCGGCGCGATCGCCGAGGCCGAGCGGGCCGGCTCGGCGTACGTCGAAGCCCTGGCCGAATCCGACGACCTGCCGCACGACCTGCGGGCCTTCGCCCGCGAGCACATCGCCACGGTCACCGCCCCGCACCTGCTCCAGTTGCGTCGGATGCTGATCGGCGAGGCGGGCCGCTTTCCTGAACTGGCCCGGGCGTGGCACCGCGCCGCGCCGGAACGTGGCCACGCCACCCTCGCCAGGGCCATCACCCGTCTCGCCGAGCGGGGCCGGTTACGCGTGTCAGACCCGATGCTCGCGGCGCAGTACCTGAACTACCTGATCCTGTCGATCCCGCTCAACGAGGCGATGTTCGCCGTCCGCACGTCGTTCCCCGAGGCGGCGCTGCACCGCTGGGCCGACGAGGCAGTCCGGATCTTCCTCACCGCCCACACCCCCTGAACACCACCCCACCCCCACCCCCGCAGCCCCGCGATCTTGCACTTCTGGTCGCCGCAATGCGGCATTCACCCGCTCTTGTCCTGACGAAAAGTGCAAGATCGCGCGGGTGCTGGGGTGCTGGGGTGCTGGGGTGCTGGGGTGCTGGGGTGTCAGGGGCGGAGGGGGGCGTTGCAGGCGGCGACGAGGGCCTGGCGGCAGGCGGCGGTGAGCGGGCGCAGGGCGGCGTCACGCTGCTGGGCCTCGTAGTTGTTGACCGCGCCGCCGGGTGCCGCGTGCCCGGCCAGGGCGAGCACCCGGTCTAGCACGGCGGCGCGGGCGAACAGCCGGCGCGAGCGCGGGTCGAACCCGGGGGGCAGGTCGGTGGTGCCGTCGGGGCGACGCAACGCCTCCAGGGCGCCGGCCAGCTCCGGGCGCCACTGGGCCACGTCGAGGCGGGTGAGCGCGGCGGTGGTGTCGGCCAGCGCGGCGGCCAGCTCCGCCTCCGCTTCGGCGGCGCCGGGCAGGGTGAGGCAGGCTGCGGGAGCGTTCGCCGGCAGCGGATGCACCCGCCAGAGCACCGTCTCGAAGGTGTCGCCGGAGCCGGAGGTGTGTACGCGTACCTCGGGGATCAGCCCCAGTGGGCCGGCTATCACGGCTTCGCCGGCGAGCAGCGCGGCACCGGCGAAGTCACCCGGGCCGGGCAGGCCGCGCGGGTCACCCGGCGCCGGCAGCACCAGGCGGATCTCGTCCGGCGAGAGCTTGGCCAGGGTGGGTAGCGCCTCCCGCAGCGGTACGTCGGTCCAGGTGCCGGGCGCGTCGGCGACCAGGTGCTCCTCGGTGCCGGCGACGGCGTCGGCGACCTCGTCGAAGGGCACCAGCCCGGCGCGCCACGCGCGCACCCAGGCAACGAACCGGCTCGACCGGCGCGGCGCGAGGATGGCCGCACCCGCAGCGGGGGTGGACATGCCGAAAGAGTACGTGGTGACGCCCGTCCGTGTCTCGACTGCCGCGCCGCCGCCTCCCCGTCGCGCCGATCATGCAGTTGTGGTGGGTGATTGGCCGATGTTCACGGCTTTTGTCAGGTGCCACAACTGCATGATCGCGATCGGGAGGGTAGGGCGAGGTGTGTCGGGGTTGGGGCGTGGTGGTCGCGGGCTTAGCGTGACGGGATGGGGCGGCGGTACGGCGAGGACCTGTTGGCGGGGGACTGGCGGCGGCGGAAGGTGACCCCGGAGGTCGACGCCGAACCGGACCTCGTGGTCGAGGACGCCGAATCCGGCTTCTGCGGGGCGGTCGTCGGATTCGAGACCGGTGCGGTCGTGCTGGAAGACCGGCACGGCCGACGGCGCAACTTCCCGCTGTTGCCGGCGGCGTTCCTGCTCGACGGCCGCCCGGTCACCCTGCGCCGGCCAACCCGGCCGTCGGTGCCGGCGGCGCGGCGGCGTACCGCGTCGGGCTCGGTCGCGGTGGACGGGGTACGCGCCCGGGTCGCCCGGGCCAGCCGGATCTGGGTCGAGGGCGTGCACGACGCCGCCCTCGTCGAGCGGATCTGGGGTGACGACCTGCGCATCGAGGGTGTGGTGGTGCAACCGCTGTCCGGCATCGACGCCCTCGACGCCGAGGTACGCGACTTCGGCCCCGGCCCGGGCCGCCGGCTCGGTGTGCTGGTCGACCACCTCGTGCCCGGCTCCAAGGAGAGCCGCATCGTGGCCCGGGTCAACTCGCCGCACGTCCTGGTCACCGGTCACCCCTACGTCGACGTCTGGCAGGCGGTGAAACCCGCCGCGCTGGGCATCGCGGCGTGGCCGGTGGTGCCACCGGGACGGCCCTGGAAGGAAGGCGTCTGCACCGCGCTCGGTGTCGCCGAACCGGCCGACATGTGGCGGCGCATCCTGTCCCGGGTGAACAGCTTCGCCGACGTGGAAACGCCGCTGATCAACGCGATGGAGCGGCTGATCGACTTCGTGACCGAACCGGACTGACCCGCCGGCCCCACCGGCGCGGTCGTCGACCGCTACCGTGAACGGCCTGGTCCCTACCACCCCGGGGGTACGCACGTGAGCCGGTTAGGGCAGCTGCGACAGCGGTTGCGTCAGGCGTACGCGACGGGACGCGAGTCGGTGCGTGCGGCCCGTGAGCGGGAGAACGCGCGGCGCGCCGAGCGGGCGGCCGAGCGGGATCGGCTGATTCCGGAACTGGTTGTGCCGGCGGACGACGCGGCGGTGTCCACGACGAGCCGCGACGACGCGGACGTGCCGAGGGGTCTGCGCATCGCCGCCGCCTGGTCGTGGCGGCTCATCGTCATCGGGATCGTCGGCTGGGCGTTGCTGCGGGTCTTCGGCGCCATCCGCGTCGTCATCGTCCCGTTGCTTGTGGCGTTGCTGCTCGCCGCCCTGCTGGCGCCGGCCGTCGGCTGGCTGCTGCGCGCCCGGTTCCCGCGTACGCTGGCCACCGCCGTGGTGCTCATCGGCGGGTTGGCCGCGGTGGTCGGCACGCTGACCCTGGTGGTCAACGAGTTCATCGCGGGCCTGCCGGAGTTGAGCGCCAGCGCCGCGGCCGGCATCGGGCAGATCCAGGACTGGCTGCGCGACGGCCCGCTGAATCTCTCCGACGGGCAGCTCGACCGGTACATCGAGGCCGGGCAGAACTGGATCAATGAGAACTCGCAGGCGTTGACCAGCAATGCGATCGCGACCGCCGGCACCGTGGTCGAGGTGTTCACCGGCGCGCTGCTGGTGCTGTTCGCCACCTTCTTCTTCCTCCGGGACGGCGACCGGATCTGGCGGTTCCTGGTCGGGATGTTCCCGGTCGCCGCGCGCTGGCGGGTCAACGAAGCCGGGCGTGCCTCCTGGCGGACCCTGGTCGCCTACGTACGCGCCACGGTGCTGGTGGCGTTCATCGACGCGGTGGGCATCGGGATCGCCCTGGTGCTGTTCGACGTGCCGTTCGCCTTCCCGCTGACGGCGTTGGTGTTCCTCGGCGCGTTCATTCCGATCGTCGGCGCGACGCTGTCCGGCGCGGTCGCGGTCCTGGTGGCCCTGGTCGACGCCGGCTGGGTCACCGCACTGATCATTTTCGGTGCGGTGATCGTGGTGCAGCAGGTGGAGGGCAACGTCCTGCAACCGTGGATCATGGGTCGGGCGGTGGCGCTGCATCCGTTGCCCGTGGTGCTGGCGGTGACCGCCGGAGTGGTGCTGGAGGGCATCGTCGGCGCGCTCGTCGCCGTGCCGCTGATCGCGGTGCTCAACACCGCGGTGCGTCGGCTGTCCCGGCAGCGGCCGACGCCGCCGCCACCGGCGCCGGAGGCGGTGGTGGTCCGCTCCACCCCGGCGTGACGGTCTCGACGCCAGCGTGGCCACCCGCTCGCCCGCCTTCAGCCCCGGCCGGTCCGGGCGCGGCGGGACGCTCAGGGTTCGTCGTCCGGGGTACGGGTGAAGACGAAGGTGGCGATGTCCAGTGCGACCGGGCGGCCCGCCTCGTCGCGCCGCACCGTCAGCACCTCGCCGTGCTCGACGCCGCTGACGCCGCGCCACCGGTCAGGGCCCTCCCGGGCGTAGCGGCTGATCCGGTCGCCGCGCAGCTCGCCGACCAGTTCCCCGGTCGCCCGGTCCCAGCTGACGTCGAGCGCGGTTCCCATCCACCACCAGCGGCCGGTCAGCGGGGCCAGGTCGGCCGGCGGTGGGGCCTCGGCCGGCGTCCACGGCCGGACCGGTACCGGCTCGACATCGAGCACGTGGGTGAGGACCCGGTGACCGAGTGGCCCGATCGCGCCGGTGCGGAAGCCGTACGAGTTGGCGAAGCCGACGACGCCGGTGCGGCTGGGGCGGTGCACGGCCAGCGTGGCGACGTAACCGGGCATCGAGCCGCCGTGCCCGACGTGGACCCGGTCGCCGTCGCGGGTGAGCTGGATGCCGAGGCCGTATCCGCCGCGCCAGGCGTCCAGGTCGCTGAGGATCACCGGTGCGCACATCTCGTCGAGAGTGGCGGGGCTGAGCACGGCCGGATCCGGGTCGGCGAGGAAGGCCGCCCAGCGGGCGAGATCGGTGACGGTGGACCAGAGCTGACCGGCCGGTGCCATCGCCCGACTGTCGGTTCGTGGCTCCTCCCGCAGCGTGTGGTGCCAGGGATGCAGCACGTAGCCCCGGGCGAACGGTTCGGTGGCCGCGTAGGTGGTGCGGTGTAGTCCGAGCGGCTCCAGGATCCGCTCCTGCGCCAGTTGCGCCCAGGGCGTACCGGTGATCCGCTCCAGCACCCCGCCGAGCAGCCCGTACGCCAGGTTGGAGTAGTGCCAGACGCGGTGCGGCGGGTGCGCGACCTTCGCGGCGGTGAACCCGGACAGCAGGGCGCTCAGGTCGACGCCTTCGCGGCGTTCCCACCACGGACCGTCGGGTTCGCGTTGCAGACCGCCGGCATGCCCGAGCAACTGCCGTAGGGTGACCGCGTCGGCTGCGGCGGCCTCGGGCAGGTGCCGGCGCAGCGGGTCGTCCAGGGCCAGCCGGCCGGCGTCGCGTTCCTGCATGACCAGCACGGCGGTCATGGTCTTGGTGATCGAGCCGATGCGGTATTGGAGATCGACGTCGGGGTGCGGCTGTGTGCCGGCGGTGGCCAGATGGGCCAGCGTGCCGTCGCGGACCACGCCGATGATCAGCGAAGGTACGTGGCCGGCGGACTGCGCGTCGGCCACCAGAGCGTCGACGTGCCGGGCGGTTTCGGGACGCAGGGGCACGAAGTCTCCCTCGGTGTCGGGTGGAATCGCTCTAAGATCATGACAGTTCGATGACACGTGCACGGACATGTCACGATCGTTACGTGGATGCCGTGCTGTGGATCGTGCTGGGTGTGGTGCTGGCGGTCGCTGAGATCTTCACGGCGACCCTGTTCTTGATCATGTTCGCGGTCGGCGCGTTCGCCGCTGCGGGTGCCGCCGCGCTGGGTGCGCCGGTGGCCGTGCAGGCGGTGGTCTTCGCGGTGGTCTCCGCGCTGACCGTGTTCGCCGCGCGACCGGTCATCCAACGACACAAACAGACCAGCTCCGACAGCGGCGACGCGACCTTCGGGGTCGAGGCCATCGAGGGCTCCACCGCCCTGGTACTTGAGCACGTGGACGCTGACCGGGGCATGGTGAAGATCGACGGCGAGGTGTGGAGCGCTCGCGCCTACGACGCCACCCAGGTTTTCGCACCCGGCGAGCGGGTGCAGGTTATCCAGGTCAAGGGAGCGGTAGCCCTGGTCTGGCGGGACGTCACCACTCCCGGTGAGCTACCCGAAGCGGAAAGGTGAACGGATGGAGTTCGTAGTTCCCGCCCTATTGATAGCAGTGGCGCTGATCGCGGTGGTCACCCTGGCCAAGTCGGTGCGGATCGTGCCGCAGCAGCGTCAGGACGTCGTCGAGCGGCTCGGCCGGTACAAGCGCACGCTGAACCCTGGCCTCAACATCCTCGTGCCGTTCGTCGACGCGGTGCGTACCAAGGTCGACATGCGCGAGCAGGTGGTCAGCTTCCCGCCGCAGCCGGTGATCACCTCGGACAACCTGGTCGTGTCGATCGACACCGTCCTCTACTTCAAGGTGGTGGACTCCGTCCGGGCCACCTACGAGATCTCCAACTTCCTCCAGGCGATCGAGCAGCTGACCGTCACCACGCTGCGTAACGTGATCGGCTCGCTGGACCTGGAGCGGGCGCTGACCAGCCGGGAGGAGATCAACCGGCACCTCTCCGGTGTGCTGGACGAGACCACCGGCCGTTGGGGCATCAAGGTGACCCGGGTGGAGATCAAGGCGATCGAGCCGCCGCCGAGCATCCGCGACTCCATGGAGAAGCAGATGCGCGCCGAGCGGGACCGCCGGGCCGCCATCCTGAACGCCGAGGGTCACAAGCAGTCGCAGATCCTCTCGGCCGAGGGTGAGAAGCAGGCGGCGGTGCTGCGCGCCGACGGTGACCGGCAGGCCCGGATCCTGCAGGCCGAAGGTCAGGCGAAGGCGATCCGTACCGTGTTCGACGCCATCCACCAGGCCAACCCGAGCCAGAAGGTGCTCGCCTACCAGTACCTCCAGGCCCTGCCGCAGATCGCCAACGGCACGGCCAACAAGGTGTGGATCGTGCCGACCGAGCTGACCAAGGCCCTGGAGGGCATGGGCGGCGCACTCGGCGGCCTGGGCCAGATGGTTGGTGACGCGCCGAGCAAGGAGGCCTCCGACGACGCCAGCGCCGTCGAGCGGGAGGCGGCGGAGGCCGCCCAGGCCGCCGCCGCGGCGGCCCAGGAGATCCACAACGAGGTACGCGTGGCCGAGGCGCAGGCCACCGGCGGCAACAGCCCGCAGGGGCTGCCCGCGCCGGAGCCGGTCTCTCCGGCCGCTCTGCTCAACGACACCTCGGATCAGCGCGAGCGCGGCTGACCCGATCCGGTGCCCGGCCCGAACCGCTCCGGCGGTTCGGGCCGGTTTGCGTCCTGACTCCGGGTTCGCGGTCTCCGCCGCCGCCAGCCAGCCCGGGATGCGGCAAGGTGCGGTCTGCGCGTGGCTGGTGGGCGCGGGATGCCGCAGCTCGCGGTCTTCGCGTGGCTGATCGGCCCGGGATGCCGCAACTCGGGCACCCTGCCGGCGGGGCCCCGGCGGGATGTCTGACCGGTGGTCTCGCGCGGTGTCGGGACCGGGTTCCGCCGGCCGGGCTCGAACCTGACGACAAATGCGAGAAAGGCTCATGAGGCGACCCGGTGCCTGCCACCATCGGTCCTAGTGCGGGTGGTGACCAGGCATCGGGGCGCCTCGGCGTGTCCCGGCACCGTCCGCAGGTGAGCGAGGTGACGCATGGAGCCGGTGCGGCGGCTGTGGTCCACGCCGGAGGTGCCCGGAGCCCACGACCCGAAGGGGCCGGTCGGCACCCGGCGTACCGGCGGCGGGTTCGGCGTCCTTCCCTTCATCGACGAGCCGGCACCACCCGGACCCGCCACCAACGCCAGCTGGGCCTGGTCGCTGCGGCGGCTGGCCCGGGCCGCGGTCTGGCTGCTGCCGGCGTACGCGATCCTCTACGGCGCGGTGGCGATGGCCAGCGACGGCGGGGTGGGCAACGACCCGTACCCGGCCGACGGCCGGGCGCTGTACCTGATCGGTTGGGTGGCCGCGGTCTGGCTCGGCCTGCTGGCCCTGCTCGGGCTGACCGGGCTGCTCGCCGCCACCCGCAGCCGGCACGCCGCGGTGGCCGGCCTGCTGGTCAGCATCGCCGGGACGGTGCTCATGCTGCCCTTCGCGGGGTTGTCCGAGCAGACCCCGGTCTTCGGCGCCACCGCCCGGTCGCTGGTGCTGGTCGGCGCCACCTGCTACAGCGCCGGCTGGCTGCTCACCGGATGGGCGGTGGCCCGCTCGGGGATGTTCAGTATCGGAGACGGGGTGATGCTGATGATCGCGAGCCCGCTGCTCGGCCTCGGTGGTGCGTTGATCGGCTCGTTGCAGACCTTCGGGGCGATCTTCGTGTTGATCTCCGGCATCGGCATCTGCTACCGCTCGGGTCGGCTGCTGCCTCGGGAGATTCTCCGGGACGCCACCAGCGCCAGCGTCGCCACCGTCGGTCCGTCCGGCCCGCTCGGCCCGGGCGGCACCGGCCCGCTCGGCGCGGCCTGACCGCGTCGACCGGAGAGGAAATGACGGTGGCCGGGGACTGGATTCGACGGTAACCCGACGCGCAAAACTGTCGGATTCCGGACCCACGGCTATTCGTATCGGCGGGCGTCGCCCTTCTTCGGGCGGGAACGGAAACGTTTGATCGGGCTACCGGGCAGTTCGGTGGTCGCAGGGGCCGTTCGGCTGTTGTCGACGGACATTTCCCCGAGGTGTTCCCGTTCATCGCCATGGCACCATGGGTGCTCATTTCCCGCTGGTGAGATATTCATGGAGCCGATGCTGTGCCTGCGTTGTCTCGACTGACCGTGCTGTTGTGCGACTCCGTTCCCGCCGTCCGGCAGCTCTACCAGGAGTTGACCAACAGCCCCCTGGTGGAGCGGGTGGTGGTGGAGGAGAGCCTCGACGAGGCCGAACGCGCCGTCGCGAACGACAGCTTCGACGTGGTGATCGTCGATCCGCTGGCGACCGGGCTGACCCGTACCGGCGACCTGGCGCTCGGCTGGTCGGCGGCCGGTATCGCCGTCGTGCTGCACGTCGACCTGGCGACGGTGGAGGACCACGCGGCCACGTTCTACCGGGGGGCGCGGAGCGGGCTGAAGGAGATGTACGCCCTGGACAAGCGGACCCCGGCGCAGATGCTGGCGGCGGAGACCGAGGCGATGCTGGTCAAGTGCCGGGATTTTCGGCTACTGGCCACCGGCACCTCGCGCACCGGTCGGTTGCTCGACCGGGTCAGGGACATCGCGGCCGACACCGGCGACGACACTCTGGAACAACTGATCGAGGACGTCGACGAGACCCGCAGCCTGGAGGCAGCGCGCTCGGACCTGGTGCGGCCGACCAGCACACCCGCGAGCGTCTTTCTGTCGTACCGCTTCGCCGAGGAGGACGGCTACGTGCGAGGGCTGTCCGGCCTGCTGGAAGATCGGGGATTCACCGTTGTCACCGGCCGCCGGGCCGACGGGTACGTGGGAGCGGCGGTGCTCAACCGGATCCGCGAGTGCGAGTTCTTCGTGTCGCTGATGACGAGGGCCCGGCGGTTCGCCGGAGACGAGGAGAAGTACGCCACGAGCGCCTGGCTGATCGAGGAGAAGGGTGCCGCGCTCGCGTACCGCAAGTACATGGTGCTGCTGGTGGAGGAGGGTGTCGACGACATCGGTGGGCTCCAGGGGGACTGGCAGCGACACGTGTTCACGCCGACCACCTTCACGGCTGCGGCTCGTGACGCGGTCGCCCAGCTGCTCGAACGCTGTGGGCGCGGAGATGCGCCGGAAGGCGCGGGCCAACCGCGGTGATATCAACCATCCTCCGTTCGGCCGAAAACCGCTCAACCGATCGATGGATCTCATTGCAGCATTATCGTGTTAGATAGTTCCTTGGTCGGCGTACGGATTGCAGATTGCGAAATGAGGCGCCAGAAAGGGTGCGTGAGGTTGCGGCTCACGCTTATTGTCGGGTAATCGGCGGTTGGCTCTGACCTCGTCGGAGGACGTTGTGGCAGAGGCGAGATGCGCGCATGGTGTGACCGGTGACGCCGGGACGCTTCGTTCATCGTCGTTCGCGGGACGCCGGCTCTTTTCTCCGACCCGCTCCGCGCCGCCCTATTTCGAGCGCGAGCCGCATCGCGTGGCCGTGGTGCGGGCCATTCGGGTCGGCCAGGTGCCACTCAAGTTCGCCTACGCCGGCAGCGCCGCACACACCCACGACGCGTACGCCCGATCCGCCGACTACCTCAGCATGCTGACCTCGGCCCGGCACGAGGCGGACGCCCTGGTCGCCACCGGCGTGGTGGCTGCCGGGGCGCTCGCGCTGGCCGAGATCGGGCCGGGCAACGGCGGCCGCAGCCGGGCCTTCCTCGACCGGCTGGCCGACCGGGGACTGCCCTGCCAGCGATATCTGGCACTCGACTTCAGCGAGACCCTGCTCGGGCTCGCCTGCGCCCGGCTCGCCCGCTTCGCGGGCGACCGGATGAGCGTTGACTCACACGTGTGGGACATTGAGCACGGCACCTCCGGCAGCGTGGAGCGGTGGCGAGTCGGACCGGGCCCCGTGGTGGGCTGCCTGCTGGGGCACACCCTCGGCAACGTCGAGAGCCCCGTCGAGGTACTCGCGAACATCCACGACGCGTTGCGTACCGGTGACGTGTTGCTGCTCAGCGTCGCTCTCGGTGCGGCGGGCTGTCCGGCGCCGGACACGGCCCTCGCCCCGTACCGGTCTCCGGAGTTCCGCGACGCCGCACTGCAACCGCTGCTGGCCGCCGGCCTCGCCGAGGCCGATCTGGAGTTCGCGCTGAGCTGGCGTGACGACGTGGTGGTGGGCGAGGCGGTGCTACGTCGGTCGGTGTGTCTGGACGGCGTGCCGCTGCCCGCCGGGCACCGCATTCGCTGTTTCCAGTCCCGCAGGTTCCGTACCCGTGACGTCATCGTTGCCGTCGGGGAGGCAGGTTGGCAGGTCCGCGACGCTGTCCAGGCACCGGGTGGGACCCACCTGGTCGTGACAGCGTCGTGGCGGTGAGGGAGGGGCCGGGATGACCGAGCCTGGAAATGCCACGGCACAGGTGTCGCCCGCCGATCTGATCGAGCGGGCCCGTCGAGCGAACGTGTTCTTCCGGGCGTCCTACGAGGGCACCGACCCGCAGAGCGTACGGCTGCCCGGCGCCGCGGTCGACGAACTGATCCAGGGCCTGGCTTCCGGCGTGCACCGGGAGCTGTGCCAGATCGTGCCCTACTCCGCGGTCGGTCGGCCGGCCGACCTGTTCTCCCGGGCGGTGTTCGGGCAGCTGGCGCGGCGCGCCACGATCCGCCGGATGTACCTCGTGCCCGGCGAGGACGTGGGTAGCGCCGAGGTCGACCGCCAGGTGGACGAGGACCGCCAGCATCACCTGCACCCGGTGAAGGTCGCGGTGCGCATCGGTGGTGAGGCCACCCAGGTCCCGATGACCGGCATGTGGCTGATCGACCGCCAGGTGGTGGTGCGTCAGGAACTGGGCCGCGACGGTATGACGTCCTGGGTGGTCAGCCGGCACTCCGAGGACGTGGAACGGGCCAGCCTGCTCTGGGAGGCCCTGATGCGCCGGGTTCCGGCGAACCGGGAGGAGCAGCCCGCGCCCGGACCGGAACTCACCGGCTCCCTGCTCCAGTCGGCCAAGATGCTCTACGCGATGGCACCAATGTCGTGCGGCCCCTCGCACCAGGACAGCGCCAACTGTTCCTGGTACCACTCGGCCTGGCAGTATCTGCGGCTCTTCGACATGGTGAGCAGCCCGCAGTGGCACGCGGAGTTCTACAGCCGACGGCTGATCGAGGCCGTACGCGGTGGTGCCCGGCGGGTGCTGATCAGCGGCACGGCCGACTACACGACGCTCGCCTTCGTGCTGGACGCGATCCGGTCGGCGACCGGTGCGCTGCCGGGCCAGTTGGACGTACACGTGGTGGACAAGTGCCAGACTCCGCTGCTGGCCTGCCAGTGGTACGCCAGACAACTGGGTACCGAGATCCACGGACACAAGGCCGACATCACCTGCCCGGAGGCGGTGCGTCAGCTGACGGCGGACGGAAAGTACGATCTGGTGGTCGCCGACGCCTTTCTGACCCGCTTCGACCGGACCACGGCGGCTACCGTGATCGACAGTTGGTCGGCGTTGCTGCGCCCCGGGGGCACGGTGGTCACCACTGTGCGGCTGCACCCCGGCAACGAGTGGCCCAGCGCCGACGAGCTGGACAACCGGCACCAGGTGACCGACCTGGTCGATGACTTCGAGTTGCGGTTCCGTGAGCGTGCCGCCAGTTGGCGCGGGCTGCTCCAGGTGCAGTTGGAGGAGTTGTCCGTGGCGGTGCGTCGGTACGCCACCCGGATGGTGAGTCACGATCTGGGCGACGCCGACGACGTTCGTGCGGCGTTCGGCCATCGGGGCTTCACCCTCGCCGAGACCGACGTCGGCGAGGTCGACGGCGAGTTGGTACGCACCAAGTACCTCCGGCTCTGCGCCGCGCTGTCCCATGACGACAGTGCCCGACTCGGCGGTTAGCATCGAAAGTGTCCCGGTGACCGCCGGTTGACCGAGGGTGAGCCGCCGGAGGAGGGGGTACGCCGGTGACGACGGTCGAACCACCCGCCGGCTGGAAAGCGGTGAGCGCCCTCGGCTCGGACGCCACCATCCTCGAACTTCTCGATGCCGCGCGGCTGGATCTGCTCGCGCAGACGGCGCTGCCGAACGGCAGGCGCGCGGCGCTGCACGTCTCCACTGAGGTGACCAGGCAGTTCGTCAACGGTGTGCATGGCCTGATGGTGCGGGTCGAGACTCCGGGTGAGCCGTTGCAGGTGTGGCTTCCCGAAGCGGCGGTCCGGGTCGCCGCCGTGTCGGTCGGCGTCTCCCCGCTGGTGCTGCTGAGCTACGCCCTGGTCGAGTGGGGAGAGACGCTCGGCGACTGGTGGCAGCCCAAGCGGGTCGGGCACGCACAGCTTCCGAACCAGACCACAATGGACTATTATGCCCGTCTGCATCGGATCACCCCCAGCTCGATCAAGGTCGACGAGATGCTGGAGGCGGGGCAGGACGTGGTCGTGGTCGGTGACCACGGTTGTGGCAAGTCGGCGCTGGTGGCCAATGTCGTCGAGCAGCGGTTGGCCCAGGGCGACGGGGTGGTGTGGCTGAATCTCAGCGACCCGGCGGACGGGCCGGCGTCGATCGTGCTGGCGATGCTGGAGCAGGAGCGCAGCAGGACCGGCACGTACCTCGTGGTGATGGAAAATCTGCACGCGAACCTGCCGGTGCGCAACGAGCTGTTCGACTGCGTGGAGCGGCTGCGCAGCGATTTCGGTCTGCGCCTGCAGGTGCTGGCCACGAGCTGGAAATCCGCCGCCGAGATCCTGCGTCGGGGCGAGCCGGCCCGAGCCCTCACACCGGTGCTGGCGGAGGGACGGCAACTGGTCAACCAACTCCTGGTGGACAGCGGCATCGATGAACAGCGCTGGCCGAGGATCCGTTCCCTGGCCCGCGAGGACGCCCACATCGCGCTCACCGCGATCGAGTTGTCCGACGCTCTGGGCCGGGTACCGACGGAATCGGACCTGGAGGAGTACTACACCCGCGAGGTGACCGGGACGGGACGGCAGGAGGCGCTGTACCGGTTGGCCTGCCTGGGCATGCTGGAGTTGCAGATGGCGGTCCGCGAGGCGGGGCACCTGCGGGAGCCGTTGCAGCAGCTGCGGGACGCCGGGCTGGTGTTCCAGATCGACGGCGCGTACCAGATCGGTTCGCGGCGACGAGCACAACTGGTCATGAACCGGGCCCGCAACCAGTGGGACGCCGACCGGCGGTGGAGTCGTCCGGAGCGGATCGTCTGGCTGCACCTGCAACGCGGCGGCGACCGGCTGATGAAGGCCACGTTGAGTCGGCTGGACAGTCTCATCTCGCCCGACGAGGTCCGCCGGGACAGCCTCTACCTGGTGACCACCTGGGACACGCTGACCCGGCTCGGCCGTTCGTTGAGCCAGCGCAGCGCCGAGGACTCGACCTGGAGCGACAACCTGGGGGCTGGGGTCTTCGCCGCCAGCGCCCTGCATCAGCTCAGTCACGACGAGGCGTGGCAGGCGATCGCCGACTGGGTGCGGGAGCGGTGGAGCTACCACGACCCGGGCTGTGCGCTTCCCGAACCGGTGGGGGCGGTGACTGCCGACTTCGCCGACTTCGAGGAGATCCAGCGGTCGATGGCCCAGGAGGACGCGCTGCTGGGCGGGGCGCCGCACCTGGCCGGCATGACCGCTGACGAGCTGGACCCCGACCGGATGTACCGCAACTGGGTGCTCGGTCTGCTGCTCGGCTTCGAGGGCTCCGCGCCGGCCCGCTTTCGCAAGCAGGACCGGATCGACCAACTCGTGGAGGTGGCGGCCCGGGCGCAGGAGGCCGACGGCAACTTCTACCCGGCCCGGGTGCCCTGGGTGACTGCCCGCGTGGTCCTCGGTCTGTGCCAGGCCAACCTGCGCGTCGACCATCCGGTGGTGCGCGACGCCTGCAACTGGCTGCTGCGCCGGGTGGCCGAGGGCGGGCCGTTCGACAACTGGTGGCGCAGCGGCACGGGCACCTGGAACCGCGACGAGGCCACCACCGCGATGTGCCTCAGCGCCCTGGTCCGCGCGGGCACGCCGATGCACCAGGCGATGGAGACCGCACACACCTGGCTGATGGGTCGGGAGCAGGAGTGGACCGTGGCCGGTCGCGAGATCGACCTGTCGCAGGTGCTGGAGGCGAACCTGCTCTGCACGGAAGCCGCCGCCGGCACCCGCGACCACCTCCAGACCCTGTTCCAGCGGGTGCTGCGGGCGATGCGGACCCCGACCCTGCTGCCGACCGCCCCGGAGGAGCGGCTGCGGATCCCGTTCGTGGCCGCGCAACTGGCCGACATCGTCTGGCGGATCGTGCAGATGGAGAGCCTCAAGCTCATCGGCGAGGTGCTCAACCACGGGCGGCCCGACCCGGCTGAGCCCCGGACGCAACCCGTCCTGCCCGAGACTGTCCTGACGCCGACCGGTGTACCGCTGACCACCCAGCAACTGCGTGCCTGGCGGCGTGGCGTCGAACAGATCGAAGGCACCATCCGCGAGCAGATCGCCAAGCGGGACGGGACGGTGCAGACGCCGGCGGTACAGGAGAAGCTCCGTGAACTGCTGGGTTACCGGGCAGAGCTAACCGCCCTCGCCACCGAGCTCGACAACAACGTCAGCGTGGACCTCCTGGAACGCATCGAGGCACTGGGCAAGCGGATCTGCGGCACGGCCTGGCCCGACCTGCCCTGGCCCGAAGCGCCGTCGGAGGCGGGCCGGTGAGCGTCGCGATCCCGGCCCCGTCGACCCTGAACTTCCTCGCCGGGCTCTTCGCCGGAGCGGGGATCAACATGCTGACGTCGGTGTCGACGGGGCCACCGGACCCGCAGGTGTCCACCGCGAAGGTGGCGCTGGACGCGGCGCTCTGGGTGGTTGCCGCGGCCTTCACCACCTGGGCGGCGCACCTGTTCCAGGCGGCGGAGCGGGAGGCGGACCTCTACATCGACCGTGACTTCAGTGAGGCAGAGAAACAGGAGATTCGGCAGGAGTATCTGAGCCGCGCGTTGCGTCGTGCCCGGTTGCCGCTGGTCTCGACCGTGCTGTCCCTGGTGGGCGCGGTGCTCCTGCTGCCGGGTTTGATCAGCTGGCATCGGGTCTTCGGGGGCTGAGCAGCACAGCGGTGGCTGGCAAATAGCGGTGAATTGCCTGACAACTGGCCGATTGTGGTGGCCGGAAGGTGGCTTTCGCGGCAATCCTGGGGACCATGGCCACCCCTACGCCGCTGTCGCGGCTGTTCACCGTCGTGCTGGCCGGCGTGCTCGCCGGCCTGGTCCTGGCGGTCGCCGCGCTGCCGGGCAACCTGCTGCTCGGGTTCGCCGCGAAGGCGGCACTCGGCAACTACGCCGCGTTGCCCGACGCGTTGCGGACCCCGGCCACCCCGCAGCGGTCCTACCTCTACGCCAACGACGGCAAGACGTTGATCACCACGTTCTACGACGTCAACCGGACCGACGTGGCGCTGACGGAGATCGCGCCGGTGATGCGCCAGGCGATCGTGGCCGCCGAGGACCGGCGGTTCTACGACCACGGCGGGGTCGACCTGCGCGGCATGCTCCGGGCGGTGGTCAGCAACGTCACCGAGGGCACCGGGCAGGGCGGCTCGACGCTGACCATGCAGTACGTCCGCAACGTGCTCAAGACCGACCCGAGCCGCACCGCGGAAGAGCGGGCCGCGGCCACCGAACCGACCATCGGGCGCAAGCTCCAGGAGATCCGGTACGCCAACGCGTTGGAGCAGCGCCTCGGCAAGGACGAGATCCTCAACCGCTACCTCAACATCGCGTACTTCGGCTCCGGGGCGTACGGGGTGGCCGCCGCGAGCCAGCGCTACTTCTCCAAGGCACCGGCCGACCTGACCCTCGCCGAGGCGGCCCTGCTCGCCGGCCTGGTGCAGTCGCCGGAGGCGTACAGCCCGATCGACGGCGACGTCGACGCGGCGTTGGAGCGTCGGGGGTACGTGCTGGACTCCATGGTCGAGACCGGGGCGATCACCGCCGATCAGGCCGCCGAGGCCCGGGCCGAGAAGTTGACGCTGGACCCGAGCGAGCAGGCCAACGGCTGCGCCGCCACCACCAGCGGGCGTGACGGCTGGGGCTTCTTCTGCGACTACCTGCGCCGCTGGTGGGTCGCCCAGCCGGAGTTCGGCGACACCGTGGAGGAGCGGGAGCAGGCACTACGACGCGGCGGCTACCGCGTGGTCACCACGCTGGACCCGCAGACCCAGGCCACCGCGCAGCGCCAGGCCACCGGCATCTACGGCTACGACAACCCGCGGGCCGTGCCGATCGCCGCCGTCGAGCCGGGCACCGGTCGCGTCCTGGCGATGGCGGTCAACCGGCACTACAGCCTCGACAGCAACCCTGACGGGCAGGTCAACTACCCGAACACCGTCAACCCGTTGATCTCCGGTGGTGCTGGTGTCGCCGGCTACCAGGCCGGCTCCACGTTCAAGTTGTTCACCATGCTCGCCGCGCTGGAGTCCGGCCGGACCCTGTCCACCGGCTTCGACGCGCCCAGCCGGCTGCCCACCCGGTACGCCGCCGAGGGGGAGGGCAGCTGCGACGGCCGCTGGTGCCCGGCCAACGCCAACCCGGAGTGGATGGACGGCTACCGGATGATGTGGGACGGCTTCGGCCGTTCGGTCAACACCTACTTCGTCTGGCTGGCCGAGCAGGTCGGACCGGAGAAGGTGGTCGAGATGGCCCAGCGGCTGGGCATCACCTTCCGCGCCGAGTCCGACGCCGACTTCGCCGAGAACGACGCGGCCGACTGGGGCGCGTTCACCCTAGGAGTGGCCGCCACCACCCCACTCGACCTGGCCAACGCGTACGCCACGGTGGCGGCCGAGGGGACGTACTGCTCGCCGCTGCCGGTGGTGTCGGTGACCGCGCCGGACGGTCAGCGGCTGCCCGTCGGCGAGCCGAACTGTCGCGAGGTGCTCGACCCCGACGTGGCCCGCGCCGCCACCGATGCGGCGCGCTGCCCGGTGGGTCAGCAGTCCGCCTTCGGGCAGTGCAACGGCGGCACGGCAACCGCCGTGAACCGGATCCTCGACGGCCGCCCGGTGGCCGGCAAGACCGGCAGCTCCGACCAGGCCGCCACGGAGAGCTTCGTCGGCTACACCCCGCAGGTCGCGATCGCCGGTATCGCCGCCAACCCGGACGATCCGACCGACTCCGTCGGCGCCGCCGTGCAGGCCCGGGTGATCGACGCGGTAGCCCGGATCATCGGCACGGCGGTCGAGGGCCAGCCGGCACAGGCGTTCACCCCGCCCAGCCGCGAACTCGTCGGCACCCCGCGCCGCCCGGTCGAACGCGACCCGCTCCCCGACCCCCGCCGCACCCCCGACAACCCCCTCTCCGACTTCCGCCGCTGGCTCCAAAACCGCGGCTAACCCACCCACCCCGATGACCCCACCCCGATGACCCCACCCCGATGACCCCACCCCGATGACCCCACCCCGATGACCCCACCCCGATGACCCCCCGTTGATCATGAGGTTGGCGGCAAGTTCGATCTCTGTGAGTGCCGCTAACCTCATGATCAACGGAGCGAAGTGGGCGGGGTGGGGGGTCAGGGGCGGCGGGGGCGGTAGGTGGTGACGACGCTGGGGATGCCGCGGCGGATGATGCCGGCCCAGTCGGTGTCGCCGCGCAGCATCGCGGCGGCGGTCTTGCGGGCCTGTTCGGCGGTGAAGTGTGGGGGCATCATCAGCTCGGCGGGGTCGACCAGCGCGTTGATCACCGTGGGGCGATCGGCGCGCAGGGCCCGGTCCCAGACGTCGGCCACCTGGTCCGGGTGGTCGACCAACTCGCCGCGCAGCCCCAGCACCTCACCCCAGCGGTGGTACGCGATGTCGGGCAGTTGCTGACTGTCCGGGAACATCGGGGTGCCCTCGGTGGAGCGCTGCTCCCAGCTGACGAAGGCCAGATCCCGGTTGTTGAGCACCAGCACCACGAACCGGGGATCGGCCCAACCCTGCCAGTACTTCGCCACCGTGATCAGCTCGTTGACCCCGTTCATCTGCATTGCGCCGTCGCCGATCAGGGCCACCAGCGGGCGGTCCGGGTGGGCGAACTTGGCCGCCAGGGCGTACGGCATGGCACCGCCCATGGACAGCAGGGTGCCCGACAGGCTGGCCAGCATTCCCGGACGCACCTTGATGTGCCGGGCGTACCAGGCGGTGGTCGTGCCGCAGTCGACGGCGATCATCACGTCGTCGGGCAGGCGTTCGCTGAGCCTGGCGAAGAGCAACTGCGGGTTGACCGGTTGGGCGTCCTGCTCGGCCAGTTCCCGCTGTGACTGCCGCCATGCGGCGGTGGCCCCGGCGATGGTCTCCCGCCAGCGGGTTGGCCCCGGTCCCGGGCCGAGTGCGGCCAGCAGCGCCCGCAGAGTCGGTGCGGCATCACCGGTGAGGTTCACCTCCGTCGGGTAGCGAAGACCGAGCTGGGTGCCGTCATGGTCGATCTGCACCGCCCGCGCCTGCCCGGGTGGCGGGTAGAACTCCGAGTACGGCATGTTGCTGCCGACGATGAGCAGCCGGTCGCACTGGTTCATCAACTGCCAACTGGGTCGGGTGCCGAGCAGGCCGATGGCGCCGGTCACCCACGGCTCCCGGTGGTCCACGGTGGTGAACCCGAGCAGCGCCGTCGCCACGCCCGCGCCGAGGCGGTGGGCGATCTCGCGTACCTCGATCTCGGCGCCGAGCGCACCCTGACCGACCAGCATGGCCACCCGCTCGCCGCTGCCCAGCACCTCGGCGGCGTGCCGGATGTCCGCTTCCGGCGGCACGGTCGGGCCGCTGCTCGGCACGCTGCTGGTGTGGTAAAAGCCGTGCGCGTGCGGCGGGTCGGGCACCGCCGGCAGGTCCTGCACGTCGAGCGGCAGCACCAGGGCGGTGACGGTACGCCGGGCCAGCGCCGTCCGGCACGCCCGGTCCACCAGGTGGCGTACCTGGGACGGGTGGTCGAGTTGGGCCAGGAACGCCGCCGCCACGTCCTTGTAGAGGGCGAGCAGGTCCACCTCCTGGTAGTAGCCGCCGCCCTCGGCGGTGAGCGCGGTGTGCCCGACCAGGGCGACCACCGGCTGGTGATCCAGTTTCGCGTCGTAGAGACCGTTGAGCGCGTGGATGGCGCCGGGACCGCTGGTCACCAGCACCGCACCGAGCGGCCCACCGCCGTACTTGACGTGTGCCGAGGCGGCGAACCCGGCGGTCTCCTCGTGCCGCACCTGGACGAACTGCGTCTGCTCGGTGGTGCGTTGCAGGGCCGAGGTCATCCCGTTGATGCCGTCGCCGGGGAAGCCGAAGTAGCGGCGTACGCCCCAGCAGGCGAGCCGCTGCACGATGTGGTCCGCGACGGTGGCGTCGCGGGGCAGCGGCCACGGGTCGGCCGGCACGAGCGTGCCGACGTGGTCTGCGCTCATCGGTGCGCCTTTCCGGGTCGGGCTGCGAACGGAGTGGCCCGGCATCCCCGGCCCGACCAGAACGAAACCACCCAATCGGGACATGTTCCGGTCAGCCTGGCCGCAGGGCCAGCCAGACGAAGAGTGCGACGAGCCAGCCCCACCCGGTGACGATGACGGCGCGCTGGATGAGGCCGAGGCGCGGCGAGGTCTGCTCCCACGCCCTGCCGAACCAGCCGAGCCCGATGAACAGGGCGAGGGCGAGACCACCTGAGACGACTCTCCAGGCCATCCCGGGCAGGGTGAACGCACCGGCTGCCGCGGCGACCGGCAGGGACAGGAAGACGACGGCCCCGGCGAGATCGTGGCGCCGATGCGCGGTGCTGTGTTGCTCCGGTATCCCGGTCGGAGCGCCCGGCGGGTAGCCGAGCATCGGATCCATCCGGAACACCCCGGACGCGACGAGGCCGAGCCCGAACACCGTGAGGACCACACCGATCAGGACGCTCGGACCCGCGACGACAAGTCCGAGCGAGGCCACGGTGATCGCGGTGCCGGAGACGATGAAGTTGGCCGTCTGGACCCAGCCTCGTCGGCCCAGCGCCAGGGCACTGACCGGATGACGCACCGGTGAGTAGTCCGGCCGGCTCCCGCCGTCGACGAGGAACACCAGCACGAACAGCGCGGCACCGGCGGCACCCATCCACAAGGTCACGCGAGCCTTCTTCCTGAAGCGGGCCGGAATCCCCGTCGGCTCAGTACACCCGTCGAGCCGGCGGCGGGCCCAGTGCCGATGGTCATGCGGCCCGTCGTGCCCGGCTGGGGTGGCCACCGCGCGGGGCGGTCGCGTCCCACCCGGCGACGCTCCGCTGGGTAGGGTCGGCGGCATGGTCGTTCATCGACTGACGCGGGACGAAGCCCGGCGGATCGCGATCCGGGCCCAGTTGCTCGCCGCGCCGCGCCCGAGTGACCTGGTGGAGGTCGTCGAGCGCCTCACGATTCTGCAACTCGACCCGACGGCGGCCATCGCGCCCAGCGCCGATCTCGTGCTGTGGAGCCGGCTCGGTCCGGCCTACGATCCCGCGCACCTGACCAGGGCGATCGAGGTCGAGCGCAGCCTGGTCGAAACCGTCGCCTACATCCGGACACCGGGTGACCTGCCCGCCGTGATCGCCGAGGCCCGCGCCGCGACCCATCCGTCCGCCCGAGCCTGGTTGGAGCAGAACGCGTCGTTCCGCCGGGACATTCTGGCGGCGCTGGCGGCGAACGGACCACTGTTGTCCCGGGATATTCCGGACACCAGCGTGGTGCCCTGGCCGTCGAGCGGCTGGACCAACAACCGCAACGTCACCAAGATGCTCGAACTGCTGGCGCGACATGGCCAGGTGGCGATCGCCGGCCGTAAGGGACGGCAGCGCTACTGGGATCTGCCCGAGCGGGTGTACCCGGTCGAGCTGCCCGACCTCGATCCGGACGAGGCGGCCCGGCGGCGCGACGAGCGCCGGCTCGCCGCGTTGGGCATCGCCCGGTCCGGTGGCACGCTGACCCCGGGTGAGTCGCCGTTCGTCGGTGCCGCGGGGGAGGAGGCCGTGGTCGAGGGCGTACCCGGGACCTGGCGGGTCGACCCGGCGTACCTCGGGCTGCCGTTCGAGGGGCGCACCGCGCTGCTGTCGCCGTTCGACCGGCTGATCCACGACCGGTTACGCACCGAGCAGTTGTTCGGCTACGAGTATCTCCTGGAGATGTACAAGCCTCGGGACAAGCGTCGGTGGGGCTACTTCGCCCTGCCCGTACTCCATCATGACCGGCTTGTCGGCAAGCTGGACGCGACCGCCGACCGCAAGGCGGGCGTCCTCGTCGTCAACGCCCTGCACGAGGACGTCCCCTTCACCCGGGCGATGACCGCCGAGGTCGACGCCGAGATCGAGGCTCTCGCCACCTGGTTGGGTCTGACGACCACCCGATCCCAGGCGGTGTAGTCGCCGCCAGCATCACGCCGGCCGGCCCTGGCCCTGGCCCCGGCCCCGGTACCGCGGGACCGCTCCCGCACGCTGCGGTCCAACCGGGACCTGCCGGTCAACTGCCGGTCAATCTCCTGGATGACCCCAGGGCGTGCAAATAGCGTTCCTGGTAACCGCTGCGGGTGACATTTCTGTCAACGGGACCCTCTCGCAACGGGCCATCCAACACCTGTTCGTGCCGACCGGTCAGCGACCTCGGTGCGGGCAACAGGAAGGGAGAGCGCAATGTCGGAGATCACTGAGGTCGTGGAGACCGAAATCACCGAGCAGGCCACCCCCGAGGTCGAGGACTCGGCCGAGGCCGCCGAGGTCCGCCAGCCGTCGACCCGCGTGATGTGCTGCGACCAGGCTGTCTGACGCGAACCGGTGGTCCGGGTCGGCGCTGCCGGCCCGGACCACCGCCGCACGATCCGCTCGACCGATCGAGATTGGCTGCGACATGACCGAAATCGTCGTCAAACCCGCCGAGGAACTTCGCTGGGAGGTTCCCCACGACACCTCCGCCAACCGGATCGCCGACCTCGCCGAGGTGCGGCGGTACATCGACGCCATCGACTTCGGTCCGCTCAAGCACCGGCTCACTCAGGGACGCGACGTACTGGGCAGTGAATGGAGCCCGGCACGTGCGGACTACTACGAGCGGCTCTACAAGAACTGGCTGTACCTACGTCGTCGGTACGAGGGTGAACTGTTGCCGCCGCACATCGACATCGACGAGTTCTGGCACGGGCACATCCTCGACACGCACGCGTACTTTGCCCATTGTGACCGGATCTTCGGTTACTACTTCCACCACTTTCCCTACTTCGGCACCCGTGGGCCGGCCGACCGGACGAACCTCTCGAACGCCTGGCAGCAGACCCAGGACCGCTACCACGCCGAGTTCGGCGAGTACATCTACGACTTCGTGGAGTAGAACGGTGACGTCGGACCCGCTGGTGTGCTACGTCCACATCAACAAGAACGCCGGCAACAGCATCATCGAGGCGTTGCTGAACAACTACCCCGGCCAGTTCCGGCAGTACCTCGTGTCCGGCCGGAGAAGCAACGGGGGGCCGGGGGCCAAAACCGTCGACAGTCCGGACGAGGACGTGCGGCAGATCGTCTCGGAGATCGTCGAGAACCAGCACCGCCATGACGCGATCGCACTCAACCTGCCGGTCGGCGTCCACCGCAGGATCGGTCGACCGGTCCGGTACGTCACCATGCTGCGCGAGCCGGTCGACCGTTGCGTCTCCTACTGGTACTGGGCGTACCGCAAGCGCGACACCGGCAATCTCTGGGCCGCCCTCCAGGCCGGATTGCCCGACGGAGTGGCCGGGCTGCCGCTGCAGTTCCGTGACGACCAGGTGCGCTTCCTGTCCGGCACGACGAACGTCGAGACCACTGACGACGACCTGGCGCTGGCGAAGAAGGCCGTCGAGGAACACTTCGCCTTCGTCGGCACGGTCGAGCGGTTCGCCGAGTGCCAGGCCCGGCTCGGCGAGATGTTGTCCTGGAAACGGCCGGCCACGTTCCACCTGAACAGCGGCGACCGTGGCGACCACCGGCTGCTGCCGCCCGAGGCCATCGACATCTTCCGTGCCGCGAACACCCGGGATATGGAACTCTATCAATGGTTGACGCGAAGCTACCTGCCGTCGGTTCTCGGGCGGACCTGACCGGCGGCACGTCCACCCCGGCCAACGTCACGCCGCCGAGCGAGCCGCGCGTCGAACGCCTCGCCATCGTGGCGAACATGGTCATCGTCCCGCTCTGTTTCGCCACCGGACGACTCAGCGCGGACCTCGTCCAGCTGTACGGCGTGCAGACACTCGGCCTCACGCCGGCGCAGGTCGGCACGGCGTTGGGGTTGCTGGTGCTGAGCGTGCCCGCGCAGCTGCTCGCGGTGCGGCTGCCCCGGCGTCTCGGTTTCCGACGGACGATGCGGCTCGGATACGCGGGCGTGCTGCTCCTGCTGGTGCTGCTGGCCGCGGTGCCGGAGCTGAGCCGGTGGGGGACAGCGGCCGTGTTCGCGGCGTTCGTGGCGGTGCTGCTCGCCATCGAGGTGGCGATCTCGGTCAGCTGGGGTGTGGCGTGGCACCCGTGGATGCGGGCACTGGTGTCACCCGGTCGTCGACCACGGTTCGTCGCCCGGATGCAGTTCGCCACCCAGATCCTGAACGTGGTGCTGCTGCTCGGCTTCGGCCTGCTTGCGGGCGCCGTCGTCGACCGCAACGAGTACCGCATCCTCCTCGGGGTGCTTGTGGTGCTGCTGATCGTGTCGATCACGACGCTGGGCCGCCTGCCACGCACGCCGGTGCCGGGCGGCGCGCACCCGCAGGCCCTCGGCGAGCTGCGCGCCGCCGCCACCGGCCTGGTCGCCGACGGCCCGCTCCGTCGGCTCAGCGTCATCTTCCTGCTCGACACGGTGCTGGTGACGCCGCTGCTGGCGATCTACGCCGTGCTGCACCTCGGCATCCCCGCCGGCACCGTGGCGGTGATCCTCGCGGTACGCGGACTGGCCGCGCCGATCAGCCTGCTGGTCTGGAGTCGGGCCGCGCACCGGCTCGGCACGTACCGCCTCATCGTCTACACCATGGCCGGGACGGTGCTCACCCGCCTGCTGTGGGTCTTCGTGCCGACGACCGAGGGCACGGCGAGCGGGGCGAGCGTCGCCTGCTTCGCCGGCATCGTCGTCGTGTCCGCGGTCTGCGCCGCCGGCTACGGCAACGCCAACCTGACCACCTGGTACGACGCGGTGCCGGACCACCACTCCCGCGCGATGTTCACGCTGCGCGACGTGATCGCCTCGTCCAAGCTTCAGCTCTACTCGGCGGCCGGCGGCGCGGTGCTGGCCGCGACCGCCACCCTCGGCGCCGCCTCGTACGGCCCGATCCACGTCGACGCCTACAAGCTACTGATGCTGGCCGGTGTGCCGGTCGCGGTGGCGATCGCGATGCTGTCGCGGCGGGCGCAAGCAGAAGGGCCATCCCGATGAGTACCCACCCCCTGATCGAGTCGCTGCGGCCCCCGGTGGCCACGGTCCTGGACACGCTCGCCGCCGCCGAGGCGCGGTACTGCCTCGGCGAGGCCACCACGTTCGAGCCAGCGAAGATCCACGCGGCGTGGCCGGAGGTGTTCCGGTCGGAGACGGTCGACGCGTTGCGGGCCGCCGGCATCGCGGAGGATGCCGGGCGCCCCTTCGTCGCTCTGGTGCTCCAGGCGCTGATCGAGGCGGAGACCACTCGGCTGCACGCCCGCATCGCCGAGCGGGAGAAAGCAGTCACCGTCACCGACGCCAGCGGCGCACACGTCGATCTCGCCCGCGCTCGACGTCTCGCGGCACGCGACGCCACGGCCCCGCGACACCACCTGCACGAGCTGTACGACCGCGAGGTCGCTCCGCTGTGGCTGGAGGCGCAACAGCGGCGGCTGGCCGTCGTCACCGCGGCCGGCTACCGGGATCTGATCGACTACGCCGACCGGGTGCAGCGGCACGACCTCGGTCGGCTGGAGCGCGAGGCGCGGGGATTCCTCGACGCGACCCGGGCACGGTACGAGTCGATCTGGCGTCCCCTGTTCGCCGCCGGCTCCTTCTCGGTCGCCCAGCTCATCGGCGCGGCGCGCACCACCTTCGCCGACCCGGTGGACCTGGCGACCTGCCTGCCGCTGCTGCACGCCTTGGTCGGCGAGCTGGGGCTGGAGTTCACCCCGCGGATCCGGCTCGACCTGGACGCCCGCCCCGGCAAGGTGCCCGGCGCGTACTGCCTGCCGGTGCGGGTGCCCGACGACATCGTCGTCGCCGTGTCGGCCGCCGGCGGCGTGGGCGACTGCCGACCGCTGTTCCACGAGGTCGGGCATGCGCTGCACTTCGCGTACACCGGCCCGGAACTGCCGGTCGACGGACGCCGGATGGGCGACGAGGGACTGGTCGAGGGCTGGGGCGTGGTCACCGAGAACATGTTCCTGCATCACGGCTGGCTCCACCGGTCGTTCCCCGCACGCACCGCGGCGGCCCTGGGCCACGACACCGCACAACGACTGTTGATCGTCACCCGCGCCCAGTGCGTCCGGCTGCTCTTCGCCGTCGACGCCGCCCGCCGTCCGGCTGCCCCGGCGGAACTGCGGTCCCGGTACGACCAGTTGGCGGCCGAGCACCTCGGCGCGCGACCCGGACCGATCGAGTACCTGGACGTGCTCTGCGGCGATTTCGTCAGCGCCACCCGGCTGCGCTCCTGGGAGTTCGGCACCTCCATCGCCGGGCTCCTCGCGCACGAGATCGGTCCGGACTGGCCGGGCGACCCACGCGCCGGAAGGTGGCTGCGCGAGCACTGGCGGGTCGGGGTCACCCACACCGCGGCCGAGGCGATCGACCGGTGGGCCGCGCCACCGGTGAGCCTGGACGCGGTGGCGGAGAACCTGACCGACAGCATGCTCAACTCCTGACGACCCGGGCTGCCCGCCCGCCATCCCGGCCGTCGGGCCACGGCTCGACAACGGCAACGCCATCCAGTAGAAACCATCACCGGACATCCATTTCCCCGTCGAGAGGCCGACCGGTCCCCTTCGGACCGATAAGCCATGAGTGGATGGGCATGGCCCGGTTTAGTCAGATGGTGACGGCCCACCGGCGACGGCTCGGGTTGACCCAGGAGGATGTCGCGGCCGCCACCGGCCTGGCCGTACGCAGCATCCGGGACGTGGAGAGCGGGCGGGTGGCCCGTCCGCGCGCCTCGACCGTCCGGTTGCTCGCCGAAGCGTTCAACCTGTCCGCCGCCGACCGGGTCCACTTCATCCACGCCGCCGACCCCGACCTGGCCGGGCCGGCGGGGGAACGACCACAGCAACTGCCGCTGGCGGTACCGGGTTTCGTCGGCCGCTGCGCCGAACTGGAGACCCTCGACTCCGGTCGTCACCCGGAATCGGCGAAGCGGACGGCGGTGGCCATCTTCACGATCTCCGGGATGGCCGGGGTCGGCAAGACCGCGCTCGCCCTGCACTGGGCACACCGGGCCGCCGGCTGGTTTCCCGAAGGTCAGCTCTACGTCAATCTCCGCGGCTACGACGAGGCCGATGTCGTCGATCCGAGCGACGCCCTGCGCGGCTTCCTCGAGGCGCTCGGCGTGCCGACCACCGGCATACCGGCCAGCCTGGAAGCCCGCGTCGGACTGCATCGCAGCCTGCTGGCCGACCGTCGCATGCTGCTGGTGCTCGACAACGCGCGCGACACGGCGCAGGTCCGGCCGCTGCTGCCCGGTGCCGGCGGCTGCGTGGTCGTGGTGACCAGCCGGGACGAACTGTCCGGGCTGATCGCGGCGGAAGGCGCGCACCCGATCCGGTTGAACGTGCTCACCAGCACCGAGTCGATGAGTCTGCTCGCCAGTCGGCTCGGTGCCCACCGGCTGGCCGCCGAGCCGACCGCGGCGGCGGACATCATCGACTCGACCGGCCGGCTGCCGCTCGCATTGTCGATCGTGGCGGCGCGAATGGCGTTGCACCCCGGCTTCCCGCTCGACGCCTTCGCCGCCAGCCTGCGCCCCGACGAGGCGATGCTCGACGCGCTGGCCGACGGCGACGTACGAGCCGTCTTCTCCTGGTCCTACCTGGCGCTGAGCCGGCCGGCGGCCCGCCTGTTCCGCCTGCTGGGGTTACACCCCGGCCCGGATCTGACCGCCGAGGCCGCGGCGGCGCTCACCGGGGAGACCCCGGCGAGCGTCGGGTCGTCGTTGCGGGAGCTGACCCGGCTGCACCTGCTGGCCGAGCACCTGCCCGGCCGGTACGCCTTCCACGACCTGCTCCGGGCGTACGCGGCCGAACTGACCCGATCGACCGGGGAGGCCGACGAGTCGCGGGAGGCCCGTCACCGGCTGTTCGACTACTACCTGCACAGCTCCTACCCGGCGGCGGTGCTGCTCCAGCCACAGTGGCCGGCGATCGACCCGGTCCCCGCGGTGCCGTCGAACGTCAGGTCGCCGTCGGAGGACCACGATGCGGCGCTCGGCTGGTTCGCGGCGGAGCACCAGGTGCTGCTGCGGGCGGTGCGCCAGGCCGCGGAGACCGGCTTCGAGGCGTACGCCTGGCAGTTGGCCTGGGCGCTGACCACGTTCTTCGCCCCGCGCGGTCTCTGGCAGGATCAGCGCGCGGCCCAACAGGTCGCCCTCGCCGCGGCCGAACGCGTCGACGACCTCGCCGGTCAGGCCGTGGCGAACCGCCTGCTGTCCCGCGCGGAGACCCGCCTCGGCGACCTCGACGCCGCGGAGAAGCGGCTGCTGCGCGCCCTGGAGCTGCACCGGCAACTCGACGACCCGACCGGCCAGGCGCTGACGCTGCACAACCACGCCGAGGTCTGCTACATGCGGGGGCGACCCGAGGAAGGGCTGCGCCACGGTCAGGAAGCGCTGCGGCTGTACCGGTCGGTCGGCAACCGTGCCGGGGAAGCCCGGGCCCTGAACGCGGTCGGCTGGCTCTACGCCGCCACCGGGGACTACCCACGGGCGATCGAGAGCTGCACCGAGGCGCTCGCCCAGCAACGGGCCAGCGGCGACCACAACGGCCAGGCGGCGACGCTGGACAGCCTCGGTTTCGCCCACGCCCGGCTGGGCGAGCACGATCGGGCGGCCGACCGCTACGAGGAGGCCATCGCGCTGTTCCGGGAGTCCGCGGACCGCTACCACGAGGCCGAGACCCTGCAGCGGCTCGGTGAGGCGCGCGAGGCGACGGGCGACGTCACCCGGGCCGTCGACGCCTGGCGACGAGCGGCGCAGATTCTCGACGATCTCGGTGACCCGGCGGCCGAGCACGCCCACCGCGTCCTGTCGCGCCTGACCACCACCCTGACCGCCCGCTGACCACCGCGCTGCCTGGGCGCAACGGCGCGGCGGACGTGCTGTGCGCGCGGCGGACGCGCTGCGCGCGCGGCGGACGTGCTGTGCGCGCGGCGGACGCGCTCGCGGGTTGCGGCTGTGCTCGCGTGTCGCGTGTCGCGGGTCGCGTGTGTGATCGCGGGTTGCGGCTCTGGTCGCGGGTTGCGGCATCTTGGGGTTTCAGCGGAGCGGGAAGGCGCAACATGCCGTATCTCGCGAGCATGGCCGCTCATCGGATGGCCAGCGTCGCGGCTCGGGTCTGTGGGCTCCGGTTCGCGAGTTCGTACATGCGCTTCATGCTCGTGGTTCGCCGGTTCGCCGGTTCGCGCTGGCGGGTTGCGCTGGCGGGTTGCGGCATCTCGGGCTATCAGCGGAGCCGGAAGGCGCAACATAGCCGCAACCCGGGAGCGTGGCGGCCGGACGGCGGCCAGCCGGCGCGTCGGTGCGGGCAGCGGCGAGGCCCCGCACACACCGCTGCGACCGATGTGGTGCTGCCGGGCCTGCGGGCAGCCGTGGCCGTGCGGCCCGGCGCGACTGCGCCTGCGGACGGAGTACGACGCCGACCGCCCCGGGCTGTCGATCTACCTGGCCGGCCTGATGTACGAGGCCATGCGCGACCTGTACCACTTCAACGCCCACGACGCTCCCGAGCCGGGGGTGCTGTTCGACCGGTTCCTCGCCTGGGCGCGCCGTCGGCCTGCGGTCGACCCGCCGACCTGACGCGCAGGCGGTTTCTCAGGGGCGGGCCGGGCTTGCGGTGCGCAGCGAAGCGACGATGTGGCGCTCGGCATCGGCCCAGGTGGGCGTGGGTCGGCCGTAGGCGGGCACCGATCGGCGCTGGGGTCCGAAGAAGTACTGGTGGGCGACGGCGCCCCGGATGGCGGCGTGCACCTCGCGATGGTCGTCGACGAAGTGGGTGAGCGCCAGGTCGAGGCAGTGGGCCCGCTTGTCGGCCCGCGCGCGGCAGAACCGGACGTGGTCGTGGGGTATGCCGCTGCGTCGGTGGAAGTCGTGGGCGGCGAGCCAGCGCAGGGTACGGGCCTGAACGCGCGGGCCGCACTTGGAGACCAGCCACACCCGGCCGCCGAACTGGGGGACGAGGCGGGCGATGGTCTCGACGGCACCGGGCACCTCGGGGGTGGCCAGCATGGTCGCCTCGTCCCCGCTGAAAAAGGCGGTGTCGCCGCCGCCCGGGTGGGCGGGGCCGTCGATGATGACCCGGCCGATGTCGATGCCGAGCCGAGGATGGGTATCCGTCATGGGACTCAGAATGCGACGCGCTGGCCCGAGGTGGAACTATTATTTGGCATCGCCTCTATAGAGCCTGTTTCTGATCTTCCTGACGGGCGTTGTGGTAGGTGCCAGGGAGCTCGGCGTGGCGGCTATCAATCGGTGACGGGCTCTTGGTAG
>NZ_JBFAQH010000024.1:0-67450 GCF_040677165.1 Micromonospora sp. NPDC049374
AACGAGAAGAAGAACCCGTTGTGGGTGCCTTCCGTGTTCGAGCAGACCTGCCGGTCGGCCTCGGCCTGGGCGGGGCTGGCCGAGATCGCGACGGTACCGGTAGTGGCCAACACTGCGGCGAAGGCGGCGGCAGCGAGCATCCTGATGCGTCCACGCCTGCGACTTCGTGGTGGGACGGGGACGTTGTTCATGCTTCCTCCTCATGACGGCTGGCCGGTGGCCAGCAGTGCGCTACGAACCGGCGGTCCCGGTGGCCGGACGGCCACCATCGACTGTCGACGTCGTACCGGGTGGTGGTCTGCCGGTCGTCCTGCACCGTGACCGGCGGAGTAGGTAGCGACAATCAACGATCATCCAGATTCGTCGATGGGCAACAGTATTGGCGCGTCGCCGTCGAGCCGTCAACAACTTCCGGAAATACTCTCGAAACCTTGCCCCGGCCAGCCGCGGACAGGCGGGAGTACGTTGGGGCTGGTCAGCAACAACAGGGCCGGCAGGTCACCGCAACGTGAGGTAACGACCGGCCACGCCAGGTCAGGACCACTGTCGACCGGAAGTTCCAGCGACCTTCCGGATGTTCCTCGCCGGCAGGCTCGGTCCATACTGGCTGGTCGGACGGTTGCGCGACCGGCGGCGACCCGGGCCGGAGGAGGTCCCCCACCTGCCGTGGCGGGACGGGTGAACCTGGCTATCCGCTGCCGGGGTGGCTGGTGAGATGACTGGTCAACACCACCAGCAGCTCGAAACGGGCGGTGGCGTCGTCCAGGTCGTCGCCGTACAGGTCACGCAGCCGCTTGAGGCGGTAGCTGACCGTCTGCGGGTGCACGAACAGCTCGGTGGAGACCTCGGCACGCGAGCCCCAGTGCCGGAGCCAGGCGTAGAGCGTCGCCAACAGACTCTCCCGCTGTGCCGGGCGTAGGTGCGCCAGCGGCGCGAGGCGGCGGGCGGTGAGCACCGCCAACGCCCGCTGATCGCCGCGCAGGGTCAACGTGACCAGGTGGTCGTCGACGAAGACCGGACCGGGGGACGGTCCGACCAGCCCGGCGGCCAGTTCGGCGAGCCGGACGGCCGCCGGCACCTGCGGCCAGCCCAGTTCCGGGCCGACCACCGCCGGCCGCCCGGCCAACGCCTCGGCCAGGGTGGCGCGGGACGCCCGGGCGCCGGCCCGCAGCAGCAGCACGGCGTCGCGGCCACGCTCGATGACAAGTCCGTCCGGGCCGTACCGGAACCGCGCGTCGCGGGCCTGGTCCAGCGGCAGCAGTACGGGCACCACCGCATCCAGGTCGGCCCAGCCGATCCGGGCCGCCGCCGACTCGACGGCGCTGGGCAGGCCGTCGCCGCGGAGCAGCAGCTCGGCGAGGTGTCGACGACGGTCGCCCTCGCCGGCCTGCTCGCGCAGTTGCAGCGCGTACCCGTCGGTGCTCGCGGCGGCCAGTTCGGCGACGTACGCGCTTACCGCGTCGGAGAGGTCGATCAGTTCCTCCGGGTCGACCGGGCGTAGCCGGGCCAGTGACTGCGACGCCGTACGCAGCAACAGCCGGGCCGCTGTCCGCAGCGCGGCCAGCAGCGCCTCCGGCCCCCGGTCCTCGCGGGCCTCGGCGGCCCCCAACCCGACGAAGACCTCCCGGAACCGGGGCGGCAGTGCCGGTTCCCCGGTGCCGATGAGATCGAGGAAGCGGTCGAGCGCCACCTGCACGGCGGTGCGTACGTCCCGGGCGAACTTGTCGTCGGCGATGCCGGCGAAGGCGGGGGTGGCCTCGGTGACGGCGACCGCGACGGCGGCCACGGTGGCCGGCAGGTGCGGGCGCATCGCGGCGGCCAGATCGGCGGGCAGGTGTCGCCAGGGGGTCGCGGAGACAGGCGCGATCACCCGGCGATTTTGTCACGACAGGATAAGAACGGCGGCGGTTCTCGCTGCCGGCGGGACGTGTTTCGATCGGCACACCCGCGCGACGATGAACCCGACCGGTGACCGGGCCGACGAGTGACCGCCCGGCGGCCGACGAACCGACGGAGGAGAACGCCGTGCAGCACCGCCTGTCCCGCCAGCACGTCGTCGACATGTGCCGGACCATGCTCGCCCGGGGGTACCTCAAGGCCACCGAGGGCAACGTCTCGGTCCGGGTGCCCGGCCACCGGCTGTACGCGGTCACCCCGAGCAACTACGACTACGACCGGATGCGGGTCGAGGACATCTGCATCGTGGACTTCGACGGTAAGCACGTACCCGACGACTCCGGCGCCGACCTGAAGCCGTCCATCGAGTGCGGGATGCACGCCAACATCTACCGGGAGCGGCCGGACGTCAACGCGATCGTGCACACCCACCAGCCGTACGCCTCGGCGTTGGCCTTCCTGCGCAAGCCGATCCCGGCGCTCACCGACGAGCAGGTGCGCTTCCTCGGCCGCGAGGTGGCGATCATCGACTACGCCCCGTCGGGCACCGGGTTCCTGGCCCGCAACGTGCAGAAGAAGGTCGCCAGCGGGGACAACGCCTTCATCATCGCCAACCACGGGGTGGTCGCCGTCGGCACCGACCCCGATCGGGCGGTGTTCAACATGGCGCTGCTGGAGAAGGTGTCAATCGCCTACCTGCTGGCGCTGACCAGCGAGGCGGGAAAGGTCCACACCATCCCGACCGCGATCCGGGAGATCGCCTTCACCAAGTTGCGGGCCGACGAGAAGCGGATCGCCGCGCAGCTCACCGAGGCGGTCGAGCCGCTGCGCGTACCGGCCGACGAGGAACTACCCAGCGCCGACGCGGCAGCCACCGAGGTCGCCGCCCGGACCACCAGCACCACGCCGGGTGCGGCGGCGAGCGCGGCCGGCAGCGCGGCGAGGGCCAACGGGACCGCCGACGACGAGGCGGGCAGCGCCCCGGGTGCCGAGTCGGCCCGGCTCGGGTACGCGATAAGCGAGTACCCCGACGTCGACGACGTGATGCGTCGGCTGAAGGCGCTGACCGCCCAGCCGGTGCGCGGGCTGCGCCACGACGCGCTGCTCGACGTGCTGAACTACTTCGACACCAAGTGCCGTGCCAGCAAGGAGATCACCGATCGGGCGCGGCGGCGCATCCCCGGCGGGGTGCAACACAACCTGGCGTTCAACTATCCGTTCCCGCTCGCCGTCGACAAGGCCGACGGCGCGTACCTGGTGGATCGGGACGGCAACACGTACATCGACTTCCTTCAGGCCGGCGGCCCGACGATCCTGGGCAGCAACTACGGCCCGGTCAACGAGCGGGTCGCCGAGGTGGTCCGGGACTCCGGCCCGGTGACCGGGCTGTTCCACGAGTACGAGCTGAAGCTCGCCGAGATCATCCACCGGTTCATGCCACACGTGGAGATGTACCGGTCGCTGGGCTCGGGCACCGAGGCGGTGATGGCGGCCGTCCGGGGTGCCCGTGCCTTCACCGGCAAGAAGATGGTGATCAAGGTCGGTGGCGCCTATCACGGCTGGTCGGACACCATGGTCTACGGGCTGCGGGTGCCCGGCACGTGGCGGATGAACGCCAAGGGCATTCCCTTCGGGGCGACGGCCCGCACCCGGGAGGCCTTCCCACACGACCTCGGGCAGCTCAAGCGCAAGCTGATCGAGAACCGGCTGCGCGGCGGCACCGCGGCGGTGGTGGTCGAGCCGGTCGGCCCGGAGTCCGGCACCCGGCCGGCACCGCGCGACTTCAACGCGCACGTCCGCGAGCTGTGCGACGAGTTCGGCGCGCTGCTGATCTTCGACGAGGTGGTCACCGGTTTCCGGCTCGGGCTCGGTGGCGCGGCCGGCTACTTCGGCGTCACCCCCGACCTGACCGTGCTGGGCAAGGCGGTCTCCGGCGGTTATCCGATGGCCGGCGGCGTCGGCGGGCGGGCCGACGTGATGGCGGTCTTCGGTTCCGGGCTGGACGGCAGGAGCGGCGCGCACATCCAGGTCGGCGGCACCCTGTCGGCCAACCCGCTGTCCTGCGCGGCCGGCTACTTCGCCATCGAGGAGATGGCCCGCACCAACGCCCCGGTGATCGCCGGCCGGGCCGGTGACCGGCTGACCCGGGGGCTGCAACGGCTGATCGACTCGTACGGGCTGCCGTACGTCGCGTACAACCAGGGGTCGATCGTGCATTTGGAGTGCAGCGGCGTGATGCTGTTGGACATGCGCAACGCGGTGAAGCTGCTCAAGGAGAACAAGGCCCGCAAACGGCTGATGGAACAGATGGGGGCCGCCTACACCGCGCACGGCATCGTCACCCTGGCCGGATCGCGGATGTACACGTCGATGGCGGACACCGACGAGGTCATCGACGACGCGCTCGCCCGCTTCGACCAGGTCTTCGCGCTGGTCGAGGGGGTCTGAGCCGGTGGCTGCCAGCCCGCCGCAGGTCTTCGCCATCGACCTGGGCACCTCGGGACTGAAGGCCGCGCTGGTCGCCGCCGACGGCACGGTCACCGGCTGGGCCGAGCGACCGGTCCCGCTGCGGGTGCTGCCCGGTGGCGGCGCCGAACAGGATCCACTCGCCTGGTGGACGGCGCTCGGGCAGGTCGCCGCCGACCTGGGACGCGACCATCCCGACCAGATGCGGGCGGTCGCCACGGTGTGCGCCTCCACCCAGGGCGAGGGGACCATCGCGGTGGACGCCGCCGGCGCACCGCTTACCGCGTGCATCAGTTGGCTCGACATGCGTGGCGCGCCGCACCTGCGACGGCAGTTCGGCGGTTTTCCCGCGTACCAGGGGATGTCGGTACGCCGGATCGCCCGCTGGCTGCGGCTCACCGGCGGCATGCCCTCACCGACCGGCAAGGACCCCGCCGCCCACATGCTGTTCGTCCGCGACACCCTGCCGCAGGTGTACGCGCGGACGGCGACGTTCCTCAACGTGCTCGACTGGATCAACCTGAAGCTCACCGGCCGCACGGTGGCCACCGTCGACTCGATCCTGACCTCGTGGGTGACCGACAACCGGCGTCCCGGCGACATCCGCTACTCCCCCGCCCTGGTCGCCGACAGCGGGGTCGACGCGGACAAACTGCCACCGATCGTCGCCTGCACCGAGGTGATCGGCACGTTGACGGCGACCGCCGCCGCGCACCTGAGCCTGCCAGAGACGGTGCGGGTGGTCGCCGGGGCGATCGACAACACCGCGGCGGCGATCGGCGCCGGCACCACCGGCGACCGGGAGCCGCATTTGTACGTCGGAACCTCCTCCTGGATCGCGGCCCACGTGCCCCGGAAGAAGACCGACGTCGCCGCCGGCATCGCCGCGGTGCCCTGCGCGATCGGCGACCGCTACCTGATGACCGCCCTCCAGGCCACCGCCGGCGCCAACCTCACCTGGCTGCGGGACAAGATCGTGGAGTACGACGATCCGCTGCTCAGCGCCGGCCACCTCAGCCGCGACGAAGGGACGATCTTCGACGCCTTCGACACGATCATCCCGACGGTGCCGCCGGGCGCGAACGGGGTGCTCTACACCCCCTGGCTGTACGGCGAACGCGCCCCGGTGGACGACGCGAACCTGCGTGCCGGGTTCTTCAACATCTCCCTCGACACCAACCGCTCGGACCTGCTGCGGGCCGTGTTCGAGGGGGTGGCGTTCAACACCCGCTGGCTGCTCGGCGCGGTGAACCGGTTCCTCGGCGCGCCGGTCGCCTCGATGGCCATCACCGGCGGCGGGGCGCTGTCGGACTCGTGGTGCCAGATCTTCGCCGACGTGCTCGGCGTCGAGATCCGCCGCGACGCCCAACCGCTCGCGGTCAACGCCCGAGGTGCGGGCTGGATCGGTGCGGTCGGCACCGGTCAGCTCACCTTCGCCGACATCCCGGGCCTGATGCGTACCGACCGGGTCTTCACACCGGATCCGGCGCACCGGGCCGGCTACGACGAGATCTTCGCCGTCTACCGGCAACTGCACCAGCGGCTGGCCCCGGTCTACCGCCGCCTCAACCGCAGCTGACCTGCGGAAACGGCCACCAAGAGGGTCCGGTTTGGCGAGACTGAGGCCATGGTCGACGTCAGACGGTACCTGGCTGAGTTCATCGGCACCTTCCTTCTGGTCTTCTTCGGCGTGGGCAGCGCCGTCGCGGCCCGGATCGACGGCGGTGTGGTGGTGGTCTCGCTGGCGTTCGGGTTCGTCCTGCTCGCGCTGGTCTACACGATCGGCCAGCTCTCCGGCAGTCATGTGAACCCGGCGGTGACCCTCGGCGTGCTGCTCTCCGGCAAGATCACTGCACTCGGGGCGGTTGTCTACTGGATCGCCCAGTTCGCCGGTGCCGCCGTGGCGTCTCTCTTGCTCTGGGTGCTGGTGCGCCGGGGAGGGGTGACCGATCAGACCGGCGTGCTGGGCGCCAACGGCTACGGCACCAACATCAACGCCGGTGGCGCGATGCTGCTGGAAACCGTACTGACCTTCCTGTTCGTCCTGGTCGTACTCGTGGTGAGCAAGCGCAGCACGGATCTGTCGGGCTTCGCCGGCCTGGCGATCGGGCTCGCTCTCGGCGTGGCGAACCTGGTCGGCGTCGCGCTGACCGGCGCGGCGGTGAATCCGGCCCGGGCCTTCGGGCCAGCGATCTTCGAGGGCGGCCTCGCGCTCCGTCAGCTCTGGGTGTTCATCGTTTTCCCGCTGCTCGGCGGTGTCCTGGCCGCGCTGGTCGCGCCGCTTGTCGAACACGGCTCCGGCGTCACCAGGATCGGCACCCCCCGGCCCTCCGGGCGCTGACCCGGGCCGCCCTGGTGGCGCGGGTACATTCTGCGCCTTAAACGCTTGATTCGCTTTTGCCCGTTTCCCATCAATCGGGATCGGTGGCCGAGGTGCCCGCCTGGAATTTTCGGTCATCATCGATGATGGCTTTTATCCTCCAATCGATGCGACGCTATGACGTCGGCGACGGCCATCGACAGGAGGATACGTGCAGGCAATACGTCGAAGGCTACTCGGAGCCCCGTCCGCTGACCGTGAGCAAGCCGACCCGGACCAGGCCGAAACGGACCAGGCCGAAACGGAGCCCCAGTCCCGACCCGGACAACAGCGGCGGGCGAGGGCCTTTCGGGGGGCGTGGCGCCTGCTGCGGCATGAATGGACGTTGGCGACAATCGCTGGCCTGGCGTTTGCCGTTCTCCTCACCTGGCCGACGCTGAAACAGCCGTGGACGACCATCCCGGGCGACATCGGCGATCCCCCATTGCAGGCGTGGCAGGTCGCCTGGGCCGGGCATGCGCTGCTCACCGACCCACTCAACCTCTGGCATTCCAATACGTTCTTCCCGAATCTGTACACGTACGCCTACACCGACGTGGTGCTCGGCTATGCACCGGCCGGTCTGCTCGGCCACGGCGTAGCGGCGGCCATCTTCCGCTACAACCTGCTCTACGTCCTGGCCCACGCACTCGCCTTCGTCGGGGCGTACGCCCTGGTGCGCCAGCTGGGGGCTATCCGGGCGGCGGCGGCCGTGGCGGGCGTCGCCTGGGCCTTCGCGCCGTGGCGGCTCGCGCACAGCGGCCATCTGAACATCCTCTCCATCGGCGGCGTCGCGCTGTGCCTGGCGATGCTGGCTCGCGGTCACGGCTGGTCCCTGCGCGACGGTCACCGACCGGAGCTGCACCGCCCCGGGTGGGTGGTGGCCGGCTGGCTGGTCGCCGCCTGGCAGCTGACCCTGGGCCTGGCGATCGGCCTGCCGCTCGCGTATGTCCTGGCCGGTATCGGGCTGGTGGTCCTCGCGGCCGTCGGTTGGGCCCGGTGGCGGACCGGTAAATGGGTGCTGGGTCGGCGGGTGGTGCTGGCCAACCTGCTGGGTGGCGTCGTCTTCGGTGGGGTGTGCGTCTGGTTGGGAACCGCCTTCCTGCGGGTGGTGGAACTGAACCCGGAGGCGCACCGGGATCTGTCCTGGACGGAGATGTTCTCCCCACCCCTGCGGGGATACTTCGTCGCGCCGGCGGACTCGTGGCTGTGGGGCGAGCACTTCGCGGCCGCCCGCGCCCAGTTGTCCTGGCCGCCGGAGATGGCGCTGCTGCCGGGCGTCACGTTGATCGTGCTGGCCGTGGCCGGGCTGAGCTACTCGACGTTCCGGGTCCGTCACCGTGTTCTGCTCGGGCTCGGTGTGCTGGTCACCGGCGCCCTCGGGCTGGGCACCAACCTCGTCGGTCAGGGTGACCCGGGATACCTGACCCTGTCCCGCCTGCTCCCCGGCTGGGATGCGCTACGAACCCCGGGGCGGCTGATGGTGTGGACGAGCCTGCTGCTCGCCATTCTCGCCGCCGGGGCGATAAGCGAGTTCGGACGAAACCGCCCCAAGCTCGGGTGGCGTAGGTCGGTGAGCGCAGTCGTGCTCCTGCTGCCCCTGCTGCTGGTCACGGTCGAGGGCGTCAACCGGACACCGCACCCCACCGTGCCAACCGCCCCGCCAGCGCTCCGGGCGGCGACCGAACCTTTCCTGGTCCTGCCCAGTAACGGTACGGCCGAATCCGACATCATGCTCTGGTCCACCGACGGATTTCCCCGCGTCGCAAACGGTTCCGTCACCTTCCTACCGGCCAGTCACCAACAGATCCGCGCGGTGACCACGACCTTTCCCGATCCGGGCAGCATCGCGTTTCTCCGGCAGGTCGGCATCCGGTCGGTGGTCGTCCTGCCGGATCGGCTGGCCGGCACGCCCTGGGACGGCCTGCCCACCCGGCCCGTCGATGGTCTCGGCATCACCCGGGAGGAGATAGCCGGCGCGTTGGTGTACCGCCTCGACTGAGCCGGATCAGCGCAGGGGTACGGGCGTCGTCCGCGGACGACGCCCGTCACTCCCGGGTGGCGCCCATCGGCTCGCGAATCAGGGCACCGTCGATGTAGCAGTAACGCCAGTCCTCGCCCTTCTCCAGCGACCGGATCAACGGATGTCCGGTCTGCCGGTAGTGCTCCTCCGCGTGGTTGTTCACCGAGTCACTGCAACAGCCCACCGCGCCGCAGGTCAGACACATCCGCAACTGCACCCAGTCGTCGCCGCTCTCCACACACTGGGGGCACGCCTCGGCGTCGGACTCGGTGATGTGGATCCGGTCGAGGTGGGTGCAGGCGGTACTGATGGTCTCCTCGCGCACGTACCGCCAACTGGAGTGCAGCAGCCGGTCCGGGATGATCCGGGCCAGATAGCGCGAGTTCGCCGCGAGCAGTGGGCTCGCCACGGCCAGGATCAGCACGTACAGGGCGATGAACGGGCCGAGTCGGTCGTCCAGGCCGGCGGCGATGGCGAGGGTGGCCAGGATCAGCGAGAACTCGCCCCGGCCCAGCACGGTCAGGCCGACGTTGGCGGCACCGCGCTGATTGAGCCCGAACAGCCGGCCGGCGATCAGGCCGGCCGCCACGTTGGTGACGATGGTCATCAGTACGGCCAGCAGCACCGGCAACGCCACCGAGCCGAAATCGCCGACGTCGATGCTCAGCCCGAACACCAGGAAGAAGACGGCCGCGAAGACGTCACGCAGCGGCAGCACCAGGCGTTCGACCCGTTCGCGGATGGGGGTGCGGGCCACCACGAGACCGATCAGCAGGGCGCCGATCGCGTCGGAGACGCCGATCTCGGCCGACACCCCGGCGACGAGCACCACCAACCCGACCATCAGGATGGCCAGCAGTTCGTCCTCGTTGCTGTCGATCACCTTGCCGACCAGGCGGGCACCGAAGCGGGCGACCGCGAAGAGCACCACCAGGTAGGCGAAGCTCAGGCCGATGCGCAGCACCAGTTCCCCGGCGGACCCGGCACCGGACAGCAGCGGCGAGAGCAGCGCCAGATACAGCGCGAGGAACAGGTCCTCGATCACGATGATGCCGAGGATGACCGGCGTCTCCGCGTTTGCCAACCGACGGAGCTCGATGAGCAGCTTCGTCACGATCGCCGAGGAGGAGATGCCGAGCGCACCGGCGATCACGAACGCCTCGTAGCCGCCCCAACCGAGCGCGAAGCCGAACAGCAGGCCGGCGCCGACGTTGAGGCCGATGTACGAGCCGGCGGCGACGAACAGTCGTTTGCCGCTGCCGAGCACCTGGTCGACCGGAAACTCGACGCCCAGATGGAACAGCAGCAGGACCAGGCCGAGGGAGGCGAGCAGGCTCAGGTCCTCGGGATGAGCGATCAGCACCGGACCGGGGGTACCGGGCCCGAGCAGGATGCCCGCGAGCATGAAGAACGGCACGGTGGGCAGGTTGATCCGGCGACCCGCACGGGCCAGCAGGCCCGCGATCAGTACGAGGGCCCCGAAGCCCACGAGGTCAGCATGCACGGTGAGGACTCCTGGAGCGGACTGAACGAGGGCCTACGACGCGGGACGGCTACTCGGAGAAGTACGTGCCGGCCAGCAGGGCGCCCACCTTACGTGCCTGCTCCTCCGACATCTCGATCACAGCGACCGGATCATCCTGCCCGGCGGCGAAGACGTACAGGTCACGGTTACCGTCCCGGCGTACCACCACCGAGATCCGTTGGGTGTTGCTGCCCAGGTCGACGTCGTACCGCTTGCCGATACCCGGCAGTTCCTGCACATATATCCCTTTGCCCATGGCCCCTCCCCGCTGCACGGTCCGATCTCAGCGCAATGGTACGAGGCGGCCGGCGCAGTGCGGCTGAATCACCACCTGCTTGCGCTGCGGCAACGCGTCGATCAGGGACCGGGACACGTTGATGGTGGCGGCACATCTCCAGGAAGACCAGCGGTTCGTCGCGGTGATCGCCCCGGTGCCGTGCGGCTGGCGCGTCGTCGACGCGCTCCCGCTGGCCTACGGCTACGAGGTGAGGCGGAACGTGGCGTCGGCGCGCGATTGGGCGTCGTTGATCGGGTCCAGTCGCAGCTGGTAGTTGTAGTGCCGGACGTACCGGTCGGGGTAGTTGTACGACCGGAACGACGACCAGGACGAGTTGGCCAGGCCGGCGACCTGCCGGAAGGTGGCGTCCGCGGCGAACACCGAGCTTCCGTCGTTGGCCGCCAGCACGAAGTCGAAGCCGTAGTGCCGCAGGTAGTGGCCGGGGTAGTTCACCGATTCGAACGACACGCTGGCGGCGTCGGCCAGCCCGGGCACCACCCGGAACTGGGCGTCCTGCGCCGGGCTGACGTTCGCGTCGATGCGTACGTCGTAGTTGGCGTGCCGCACGTACCGGTCCTGATGGGTGTACGCCTGGATCCGGTTGACCGGGGTGGTGGCACCCCAGCGCCCGAGCACCGCATTCTCCTCGGCGGCGGTCAGGTTAAGGATCGAGCCGTGCCGTTTGCGGGTGCCGCCCAGGTTGTAGTCCGACCGGGTCCGGAAGTTGGTGACACCGCCCAGGTTGGTGGAGGTGACCGGCAGGTAGCCGCGGCCGGTGGCGTACTGGTCGAGCCAGAGCGCCCACTCGTTGCGACCGTTGAACTGCATCCACATCGGCCCCTCGACCACGTTGCCGCCGCCGGTTCCGTTGGAGATGCCCAGGTGGGAAAGGTTCCCCAGCGTCGTCCACGAGCCGAGGATCGAGTTGCTGGCCTCGATGGTGATGTGCCCGTCGGCCGACGCCCGGTAGTAGCGGTAGCCGCCGACGGAGCCCGGTACCTCGATGATCTGGGTGTCGATGATGCCCTGGCCGCCGCCGGGGCGTTCGATGTAGAGCTGGGGCGCGGTGAAGCTGCGGAAGTCGCTGGTCCGCACGTACCAGATGCGGTGCTTGGTCACGCCGTCGCGGAGGGAGTTCGTCGCCCAGTAGACGACGTAGTCACCGGTCGCCGCGTTCCAGATGGCCTCCGGTGCCCAGGCGTTGCCGGCGCCGGGGATAGCGCCCGCGACGTTGATCAGCCACGGCGTGGACCAGTTCACCAGGTCGCGGGACTCCCACACCACAAGCGATCTGCTGCCCCGGTTCGCTGCGTCGTTCCACGAGGTGCCGCTGGCGATCCGCAGGTCGGTGGCGACGATCCAGTACCGGTCGCCGGCGGGCGACCGGACGATGGAGGGGTCACGTACGCCCCGGGTGCCGATCGTGGACAGCAGCACGGGTGCGCCGTTGTTCAGGTCACGCCAGGTCAATCCGTCCCGGCTGTGCGCGAAGTAGACCTGCTCACCGTTGGCCGATTCGCCGGTGAAATGCGCCATGAGGTAGCCGGTGAACGGGTCGAGCGCGGCGGCCTCGGCACGAGGTGCCTGCGCCGCCGGCAGCAACAGTAGACACAGGGCGGCGAGCAGGGCGCTCGCCCTGGTCAGGACTCTGGACATGTACGGCTCTCCGTCCGTCCGGCCCGGCCGACGTTAGCGCTAACATCACCCGCGCCCGAGCGGCCCTGGTCACTGTTTCGGGGGTGTTACGCAGTCTCCGCTTGAAATCGACACCCGTCAAGATGGTGGTCGCCTCCCTGCCGATGCCGATGCCGACGGTGAGGATGACGGGCAGACGTCAGCCGGGCCGGTCTCCGCTTCCGCCGTGCCGTGCAACGGAAACATGGATGACGGTGGAGAACAGCACCGACAAAATGTCCCGGTGCAGATCCGAGAGGTGCGTCAGGACGAGCTACCCATCCTGCAAGGCATCGAGCGTGCCGCCGGACAATGCTTTCGCGACGTCGGTATGCCGCAGATAGCCGACGATGAACCGCTGCCGTTGGACGTGCTCGGCCGCTACCACGAGGCAGGCCGTGCCTGGGTGGCCACCGACGCCACCGACGCGCCGGTCGGCTACCTCATCGCCGACCTCGTCGACGGCAACTTCCACATCGAACAAGTCTCCGTACATCCCGACGTCGCCCGTCGCGGGATCGGACGTCAGCTCATCAACCACCTCGCCGACCATGCGATGACCAGCGGCATCCCCGCGCTGACCCTCACCACCTTCACTCAGGTGCCCTGGAACGCCCCGTACTACGCCCGCTGCGGCTTCCACACCCTCGACCAGAGCGACCTCACCCCGGGCCTTCGGGCCGTCCGCCAACGCGAGGCGGCACACGGACTCGACCGCTGGCCCCGCGTCTGTATGCGCCGGATTCTGTGCTGAGGGCGGGTCGTTCTCGGGACGTTCCCCGGACTGAGGCGCGCTGTCGTTGCCGTCGTCCCGACGGTGCTTGCGCCTATGAGCGGACAGGGGTGTCGTCTGCTGCCCGGGGGCGGTAGCGGAGGTGTACGACGCCGTTGCGGAACCGGCGCTCATCGAGGAGTTCGAGGTCGGTGCGCATGCCGGTCGGCAGCCCTGGCTTGCCGCCGCCGACGACGACGGGCAGGACGAACAGTTGACACTCGTCGACCAGCCCGGCCTGGAAAGCCTGCGTCGCGAGGTCGGCACCTCCTACGGCCAGATCGCTGCCGGCCGCGGCCTTCAACTCGTGTACTGCGGCAGATCCGACACCGTGCCGGAAAAACGTCCTCAGACGCCCGACGCCCGTGATCCTGAAGCGCCCGTACTCTCCAGCCGGGTTGCGTCCAGCAGGGCACGGACTGCTTCGACGGCGCCGGTGACGGCGACCGCCGCTGCACCCTCGATCGGAGCTCCGCTGATGACGAGAGCCTTCCAGGCGAGGGTTGTTCCCTCGACTCGCGCGTCCACGTCGTCTGGGATCGACTCCTTCGAGACCGTGGTGCCGCCCGGGCCCACGGTCGCGAGGTACTCGACCGGCTGGTGCCCGGCGGTGCGGGAATCCGTCAGCGTCATCGCGACCCGGCGGATCGGATCACCCGCCGGTGCCGGCCGCGCATGTGCCCGCATGGCGAGAACGAGCGTGTCGGGACTCATGTCTGCCTCGAGCGGCAGTCGAGGGGAGCGTACCGCCCATCGCGACAGGGCCGCGTTGACCTCCTCGAGTTGGCGCCCCCACTCGGTGAGGTCGTACACGGTGACGTCTGCGGGGCGGGGCAGGGTGCGCCGCACGACGATGCCGGACTCCTCCAGGTCCTGCAGCCTGCGGGAGAGCACTCCCGGGCCGATTCCTGGGACGTCGCGCTGGATGTCGACGAATCGCTTCGGTCCCAGCAGCAGTTCCCGCACGACGATGAGGGCCCACCGCTCTCCGATGAGGTCCAGCGCGTGCGCAGAGGCGCAGCCGTCGTTGTACGAGCCGTATGTCCTTCGAGCCACCACCGGATCATTCTAACTACTTGCCTGGTAGTAGGCGCTACTGATTTAGTAGCGGCATGAAGGATCAACGCACCGCCGTGTGGACTGTCGTTCACAACGAGCGCGCCGCTCTTGTCCGCGACCTCGCGACCCTGACGCCCGAGCAGTGGAGCGCTCCGACCGGCTGCCCCGGATGGGACGTGCACGACGTCGTGGCCCACCTCGTCGACGGTGCGAAGGCGACGAGGATCCGCTTCGTCCGAGACATGGTCACTGCCCGCTTCGACTTCGACCGCCAGAACGCCCTCGGTCTCGCACGCGAACGGCGCGACGACCCGACGGACACCCTCGGCGCGTTCCGATCCGTCGTGACACGCACCAGCACTCCGCCGGCAGCGATCGCCACCCGCCTCGTCGAGGCTTTCGTCCATGGGGAAGACGTCCGGCGGGCGGTTGGACTCAGCGGCGACTACCCGGCCGACCAGGTGGCGACGGCGCTGGAGTTCCAACTACGTACGACGGTGAAGATGGGCGGCGGCAAGGAACGCGCGAACGGTCTGCGACTGGTCGCCTCCGATGCACCCATCGAAAGCGGATCCGGACCCCAGGTGCGCGGATCGGCCCTCGCCCTCCTGCTCGCGGTCTCCGGTCGCCCGGTTGAGCCCGATGAGCTCACGGGCCCCGGAGCCGCGACTCTCGCCGAGCGCGCCACCTCCTGACGAGAATCTCATCCGGACCTGCCGCCGAGCCTGCGCGGCAGCCTGCCGCGACGGTCACGCATCGTGAGGCGCACGCCGGCCGCCCGCTGCGCGCGCGTGCTGACGGGAGCGCCCCGCCACCGACGTCTGGTGCCCCGCGGCCGGCACCCCTACCCAAGACCCCGCCCAGACCGCAGCCCCCGCGGGGGCGGGTGGCGTGGTGGTTACAGGTGGGCGGGGGCGGGGATGCCGAGCAGGTGGAGGCCGGTACGCAGGGTTTCGCCGGTCAGGTGGCACAGGGCCAGGCGGTTGGCGCGCTGTGGTCCGGTGACGCGCAGTACGGGGCAGTGCTCGTAGAACGCGGTGAAGGTCTGCGCCAGCCGGTACAGGTAGCCGCAGAGGCGGTGCGGCTCGTGCACCGCGACCACCTCGGCGAGGGTGTCGGCGAACGCATCGAGGTCGAGGATCAGCGCCCGCTCGGCAGGTTCCAGAGCCACGGTGAGGTCGACGGTCGGGTCGGTGCCGTCGGCCCGGGCCAGGATGGACCGGACGCGGGCGTGCGCGTACTGAAGGTAGACGCCGGTGTTGCCGGCCAGCGCCAGCATCCGCTGCGGGTCGTAGCTGTAGTCCCGGGTCCGGTTGGTGGACAGGTCGGCGTACTTCACCGCGCCGATGCCGACCTGCCGCGCCCGCTCGTCCAGGGCGGCCCCGGTCAGCCCGGGATTCTTCGCCGCGACCACCTCCCGGGCCCGATCGACCGCCTCGGTGAGCAGGTCGACCAGGCGGACGGTGTCACCGGCCCGGGTCTTGAACGGCCGCCCGTCCGGGCCGAGGACCGTACCGAACGCCACGTGCTCGGCGGCCACGGCCGACGGCAGCCAACCGGCCCGCCGGGCGGTGTCGAAGACCATCCGGAAGTGCAGGGCCTGCCGGGCGTCGACCACGTACAGCAGCCGGTCGGCGCGCAGCTCGACGACGCGCTGCCGCAGCGCGGCCAGGTCGGTCGCGGCGTAGCCGAAACCGCCGTCCCGCTTGCGTACGATCAGCGGCGTCGGCTCGCCGTCCGGGCCGCGGAGGTCGTCGAAGAAGACGCAGAGCGCGCCGTCGCTGGTCACCGCGACCCTCCGGCGTTCAAGTTCGTCGGCGACCCCGGGCAGCGCGGCGTTGTAGGCGCTCTCCCCCACCGTGTCGGCGTCGGTCAGCCGCACGCCGAGCCGGTCGTAGACCTCCACGAAGTAGCGGGTCGACTCGGCGACGATGTCCCGCCAGGCGGCCACGGTGCTCGGGTCGCCGGCCTGCAACGCCACCACCCGCCGCCGGGCCCGGTCGGCGAACGTGGAATCGGTGTCGAACTCCGCCCGGGCCCGCCGGTAGAGCGTGGCCAGCCGGCTCATGGCGCCGGCGTCGTCCGGCGTCGGCGGCTCGGGGTGCTCGACCTGATACTGGATGAGCATGCCGAACTGGGTTCCCCAGTCGCCGATGTGGTTGCGCCGCACGACGGTGCCGCCGAGGTGTTCCAGGATGCGTACCAGCGCGTCACCGATGATGGTGGAGCGCAGGTGCCCGACGTGCATCTCCTTGGCGATGTTCGGCTGGGAGTAGTCGATCACGGTGGTGACGCCGGCCTCGGGGGTGCCGACGCCGAGCCGGTCGTCGCCCAACCGGCCGGCGAGCTGCGCCAGCAGCGCCCGGTCGGTCAGCTCGATGTTGACGAAGCCCGGCCCGGCCACACCCGCGCTGGCCAGCAGACCGTCGTCGGGTAGGCCGGCGACCACCTCCGCCGCCACCTGCCGTGGGTTGCGGCGCAGCGTCCGCGCCGCCGCCAGCACGCCGTCGGCCTGGAAGTCGGCGTGCTCGGAACGGCGGATCTGCGGCGCGAGGTCCGCCATTCCCAGGCGGGCCGCGGCGGCGGTGACGGAGTCGGACAACGACGAGGCCAGCGAGGGCACGGTCACGGGTACTCCCGGGGATGGGATGGGCGATCGTCACGAGGCGTGCCGGCCGCACGGCAAGTGCGGGCACGGCGGAAGGAACGCGCGAGTGAGCGGAACGACTATCGTCGTCGCAGGCGCGAGCGGCGGACGGTGCCGAGCACCCGATCCATCTCCACCGCCTCGAACGCCGGGGCCGCGAACCGAGCGCGGCCAGATGCCGGAAGTGTACGCGCCATCCCGAGCGGACGTGGACCGGGTTTCCGCGCCGGCGGAGTGCCCGTGCCGACGAGGCGTGGGGAAAACCCTGATTCCCTCACCGCGGGCGCTGTCTAGGGTCGAATCCATGGCCCGCTCTGGTCCGCGCCGGTCTGACCGCGCCTGACGCCACAGCTCCGGTGTCGGGGTGCCGGTGGGTGGCGTCGTCCCGATCCGACGAGGAGTCCCGGTGCGCAAGGTTGTCTCGGCTGTCCTCACCGTGGTCCTCGCGCTGGCCGCGACGGGTTGTGGCGGCCGGTTCCCGGGCGATCCGACCGGCGACGAGGACCCGTACAGCGAGTCCGCGCTGCGCTACGGCATGGCGCCGGTGCCGCATCCCGACCTGACGTACCAGCCGGACGTGGTCCTCGTCGGTGGCGGCGGCCGCTCGGTCCGGTCGGTCACCGCCGACGGGTTGACCTGGCGGATCGACCCCGACGCCCCCCGTGCCGACGACCTGGCTCCCGGAAAGGTCATGTTCGTCACCGGTCGTGGCGTCGGCCGGGTGCTCGACCTCCAACGCGACGGGGGCGACCTGCTCGTCACGATCGGTCCCGTCACGGTGACCGACGTGATCCGCGACGGCACGCTTGAGCAGCGGGGCATCGCCATCGAGAACCCGGTCGTCTACCAGGCCGGTGAGCCGATCTGGGCGATGTCCGAGGAGGAGGCCGACGCCCTGGGCGCCACGCCGTCCGGCCGCGCCGGGCGCGCCGGGCCGCTGCGGCTCGCCCCGCCGCCGCCCCGACCGAACCAGCCGCCGCCGAGCCGTGGCGGTGGCGAGGTCAGGACGGTCGTCGCCAACTTCTCCACCGGCGTCAGCCTCAACGACGGCGCGGAGGTCAGCTTCCACTACCACCGCAACGGTACGAAGCTGTCCGGGCGGGCCGCGCTGACCTTCGCCAAGCCGGAGGCGGACTTCCACCTGAACATCAGGGGTGGTTCGGTGGCCCGGGCGGAGCTGTCGATCAGCGGCGGCTTCGGCATCCGCTACTCGTTCGAGGCCGGTCTCCGGGACGGGCAGAACATCAGAACGGTGCTCCCCATCCCGGTGGACTTCAGCGTTCCGATGGGCACGGTGCTCGGCGTACCGCTGGCGTTGACCATCAGTCAGACGGTGAAGGTCACCACCGCGTTCGGCGCGAAGGTGGGCACGATCAAGGGCAAGGGTGAGTTCTCCCTCGCCGGCTCGCTCGGCTACGGCTACGCCAACGGCACGTTCGGCCCGCAGGTCAGCAAGAACTTCAAGCGCAAGGAGAGCCTGATCAACTCGCTGCACGGCGTTCCGGTCGGGGTGATGGGCCTGCTCATCGAGCATCAGGTCCGGTTCGACGTCGGGTTCAGCGCGTTCGTGCTCAAGGCCGGGCTGTTCTTCGAGGTGTCCACCGCGTACGGGACGACCATCGGATCGGCGCTGGGCGCGCCGCTGGCGGTCTGCCGGGGCGTGGGCATCGGCGTCCGGGCCTCGTACGGCGTCGGATACACCATCCTGGCCCCGGTGGTGAACGTGATCAACAAGTTCCTCAGCCTGATCAACGTCAAGCCGATCGACCCCTCCGGCAAGCTGGGGCCGCCGCCGTACGTCATCCACAGCGACGAGGAGGTCATTCCGCCCGGCACCAAACTCTGCGGCACCCCGAAGCCGGCCGCCGGCTGACCGAATGCCGGCGGTCCGGACGTCCGGTCACCGGACCGCGTCGTCGCCGGGGGGCGGTGACCCGCCCGCGTCGGTGCCGAACCCGTCGAGCGCGGCACGCTCGTCGAGCGTACGCAGTTCCTGGAACACGGTGATGTGCAGACCTGCCGGGGCGTCGAGGCGGGCGTTGACCGACTGCCACGGCGTGGTGGTGGGTGGTGCCACCTGCTCGGCACCGGCGGCGACCAGCCGGTCGGTGGTGGCGGCGGTGTCGTCCACCTCGAACGCCACCCGGATGCGCGGCGCGACCTGGCGCCCCACCTCCACGTCGTCGATCATGCGCTTCTGCGCCGGGTTGGCGATCTCCAGCGTGGCCCGTCCGGCGTCCAGGATCACCACCTGCGCGCCGTCGCTGCCGGAGAACGCGGCATGCTCCGGCAGGCCGAGCACGTCGCGATAGAAGCGCACCGCGGCGTCGTAGTCGTCGGCCTGCACCACGAGCCGCAGCTGACGGACCGTCGACGTGGACTTTTCGGATGAACTCACTGCTGCCACTCCCCTGTGCCTGTTCGGTGGGTGCCGGCGCCGGCACCCACCGGCCATGGTGGTGCGCTCGGCCGCCGACCGCCACCCTGGGCGGCCGGGCCCGTCGCCACGTCGCCGGGCACCTCGCGGGTACGGGTGGTCACCGACCCGCGGCACCACGAGTCGCCGGCCTCAGTCGGGCAGGTCGGCGATCCGGGTCGAGAGCTTGCGCAGCATGGCGAGTTCGTCGGCGCTCACGTGCTCCAGGAAACGGGATCGCACCGAGACGACGTGGTGCGGGGCGGCCTGTTCGAGGACGCCGAAGCCGTCGTCGGTCAGGTGCAGGAGGCACCCGCGAGCGTCCTGCGGGTCCGGCTCCTTGTCGATGAGCCCCCGTGCCTGCATCCGGGCGGCGTGGTGGGACAGGCGGCTGCGCGACCACTCCATCTTGGCGGCCAACTCCCGCAGCGCCCATCGGCGGTCGGGTTTCTCCGAAAGTGTGCTGAGCACCTCGTAGTCCGGGGCGGACAGTCCCGAGTCGCGTGCCAGATCACGGCCGATCCGGGCGGGTAGTGCGACGAGCAGCCGCCGGAAGGCACGCCACGCCTGCTCCTCGTCCGCGCTCAGCCAGGCGGTCTCCATGTCCGCCACCCTACATGTCATTGACACGTCATTGAAACTGCGTCTAGGGTCGTTGACATGTCATCGAATAGCTCCGGCGATCTCCGTGTCCTCGTCATCACCGCCAGCACCCGCCCCGGCCGGCTCGCACCCGCGATCACCGACTGGTTCGTCCGGACCGTCCGCCCGGACGCCGCGGCCGACGCCATCACGGTCGACGTCGCTGATCTGGCCGACGTCGCACTGCCCTTGCTCGACGAGCCCGACCATCCCGCCCGCGGCAGCTACCGGCACGAGCACACCCGCCGTTGGAGCCGCACCGTCGCCGCGGCCGACGCCTTCGTGGTGGTGACGCCCGAGTACAACTTCGGCATGCCAGCGGCGTTGAAGAACGCCTTCGACTTCCTCTATCACGAGTGGGCGTGGAAGCCGGTGGCCTTCGTCAGCTACGGCAACACCTCCGCCGGCACCCGGTCGGTGCAGATGGCGAAGCAGGTCGTCACCACGCTGCGGATGATGCCCGTCGGCGCAACGGTCGCCCTGCGCATCGCGGACACCGTCCACGACGGTCACGTGGCCGGGTCGGCCGCGCTCGACGACGCCGCCCGCGCGGTGCTGGTCGAGCTGAGCCGGGTGGCCCGGGCGCTGCGTCCACTGCGCGGCGGCGACGACCCGACGGTCGACGGACCGGTCGCCGGTCTCACGCTTCGCGAAGCCCGGGCCGGTGACCTGGCGGAGCTGCTCGTCCTTCAGCGGTGCTGCTGGGTCCAGGAGGCCGTCGTCAACGACACCCTCGACCTGGCGCCGCTGCGGGAGACCATCGACGACCTGCGGGCGTCGCTGGCGACGTGGCGGTGGTGGTGCGTACGCCGCGACGGCCGCCTCGTCGCCGCGGTGCGCGCCCGGGTACACGAGCGGGCCTGGCTGATCGGTCGCCTGATGGTGGCACCCGACCAGGCGGGCAACGGCATCGGCTCCTGGCTGCTGTCGTACGCCGAAGGACAGGCACCCGAGCAGACCACGCACTGCACGCTGTTCACCGGCCACCGCAGCACCCGCAACATCAGCCTGTACGAACGCGCCGGCTACACCCGCACCGCCACCGCCGACACCCCACCGGACAGCGTCCACCTGTCCAAGCCACTCCCCCACCACCTGACCGACGCTGTCCACCACGCTGCCGGTGTGGTGTGATCTCGAGGCACGAGGGTCCGGGTGATCGGAGCCGGCGTGACGCTCTCCCACGGCTGCGCTGAGCGACATCACCGTCACGGCGTGGACGGCGGCAGCGTCACCGTCGCGGTCAGGCCACCGTCGGGGCGTGGTTCTGCCTCGGCGGTGCCGCCGTGTGCCCGGGCCACCGCCCGCACGATGGACAGCCCGAGCCCGAAGCCCCGCGTGCCGGCGACCCGCTCCCGGCTGAGCCGCCGAAACGGCTGGAACATCGTCTCCACGTCGTAGCTCGGGATCACCGGACCGGTGTTGACCACGACCAGCGTGGGACGTCCGGCCACCTGCCCGGTACGCACCCGCACCCAGCCGTCCACCGGGACGTTGTGCCGCAGGGCGTTCTCCACCAGGTTGAACGCCAGCCGCTCCAGCAGCACCGGGTCACCGACCGTGCGGGCCGACTCCAACGAGCGGTGCACCGGAACGCCGGGGTGCACCGGCGCCACCTGCTCGACCACGTGGGCGGCGATCTCGGCGAGGTCGACCGTCACGCGCTCGGTCAGCTCGCTCTCCGAGTCGGCGAGGGTGAGCAGACCGTCGATCAGTCGCTCGTGCCGCTCGTTCACCGACAGCAACGCCTCACCGAGCCGACGAACCTCGGCCGGCGCGTCCGGCCGGCTGACCGCCAGTTCCACAAGCGCCCGGTTCAGCGCCAGCGGCGTACGCAGCTCGTGGGAGGCGTTCGCCACGAACCGTCGTTGCCCGTCGAAGGACCGGTCCAGCCGCTCCAGCATCTGGTCGAACGTGTCGGCCAGCTCCCGTACCTCGTCACGAGGGCCGGTCAGGGCGATCCGTTCGTGCAAACCGCGTCCGGCGGAGTCGGCCCCGGCGATCCGGCGGGCCGTCCCGGTGATCTGGTGCAGTGGTTGCAGCGCCCGGCCGGCGACCAGCCAACCGATCGCCACGGCCGCCGCCGAGACCACCACCAGCGCGAGGCCGCCCTGGGTGAGCAGCGACTCCAGGGCGGAACGCTTGGCCTCGCTCTGCACGTCCTGGATCAACATGCGGATCTTGTCGAGGTCCTCCATCGACGTCGGCAACCGGGTCACCACGGTGGCGCGGTCCGGCAACTCGGCGCGCATGGGCTGCGGCATCCGCTGGTCCACAAGCACGTACGTGACACCGAGCAGGACGATGCCGGCGAGCAGGAGAAGACCGCCGTAGACGAGGGTGAGGCGGGCCCGCAGAGTCAGTCGCTTCACCGGATCGTGTACCCCGTGCCCGGCACGGTCTCGATCACCGGAGGATCGCCGAGCTTGCGCCGCAGCTTCATTACGGTGACCCGGACCACGTTCGTGAACGGGTCGATGTGCTCGTCCCACGCCCGCTCCAGCAGTTCCTCGGCGGAAACCACCGCACCGTCGGCCCGCAGCAACTCGGCCAGCACCGCGAACTCCTTGCGCGACAGCGGCACGTACCGACCGTCGCGGTACACCTCGCGGCGGCCCGGGTCGACCGCGATGCCCGCCCGGCGCAACGTCGGTGGCGCGGCGGGCCGGGCCCGCCGGGTCAGCGCGTGCACCCGGGCAGCCAGCTCCACCAGCGCGAACGGCTTCACCAGGTAGTCATCCGCGCCGAGGGCGAGGCCGGCCACCCGGTCACGTACCGCCGCGGCCGCGGTGAGCATCAGCACCCGGGTGTCACCCCCGGAGTCGACGATCGCCCGGCACACGTCGTCGCCGTGCACCACCGGCAGGTCGCGGTCGAGCACCACCACCGTGTACTCGTTGACCCCGAGCCGTTCCAACGCGGCGTCGCCGTCGTACGCGACGTCGACCGCGAACGCCTCCCGGCGCAGCCACTCCGCGATGGCGTCGGCCAACACGTCCTCATCCTCGACCACCAGCACTCGCACCGGTCCATGGTGCCGCGACCGGAGATAACGCCGCCGTAAACGTGATCGGTTACGCCCGCGATACGCCGCCTCGCATGCACTGGTCCGGTGTCCGGCGACCGCCGTCGGACACCGGAAAGGACACCGACGATGCGACGGAGCACACTCACGCTTCCCGTCCTGCTGATCCTGGCGCTCGCCGGGTGCGCCGGCCAGGACGGCGACCGGACCGGGGTGGCCACCGCCGGCGGCGCCGCCGCGCCCACCGCCTCCGCCAACGGTGACGGTGCCGGCGGCAGCGACGCCGAACGAAGACTGGACTTCGCCCGCTGCATGCGGGAGAACGGGGTGGAGATGCCAGACCCGGAGGCCGGCAACGGACCGATGTTCCGGTTCGACGGCAGTGTCGACCCGAAGCAGGTCGAAGCCGGCATGGAGAAGTGCCGCCAGCTGTTGCCCAACGGCGGGCAGGCGGCGCAGCTCGACGCCGAGCAGCTCGAACAGATGCGGGTGATGGCCCGGTGCATGCGCGAGAACGGCGTGCCGGACTTCCCCGACCCGGCCGCGGACGGCCGGATCCAGATCCAGCGGGACGCCCTGCGAATCGACCCGGACGACCCGGCGTTCCGCTCCGCCCTGGAGGCGTGTCGTCAGCACGCCCCGCAGTTCGGGGGCGGCCGGTGACCCGTCGCACCCGCCTGCCCGCCGCCGGTGGCGCGGCGCTGGTCCTCGTCGCCGGGGCCGGCGTGGCCGCAGCGGTCGGCTTCGGTGGTGGCTCCGGCGACGGCTCCGCCGAGGCTCGCACCGCCGCGCCCGGCAGCGCCGCCGTCACCCGACAGACCCTCGCCGACGCCGAGACCGTCGACGGGGAGCTGGGATACGGGCCCGGTCGGACCGCCACCAGCCGCCTGCCCGGCACGCTCACCGCGCTGCCCGACACCGGCACCACGGTGACGCGCGGCAAGGCCCTCTACGCCGTCGACAACGATCCGGTGGTCCTGCTCTACGGGCGGCTGCCCGCCTACCGGACGCTGCAACCCGGCGTCGAGGGGGCCGACGTCAAACAGTTGGAACGGAACCTGGAGGCCCTCGGCTACTCCGGCTTCACCGTCGACGACGCGTACACCTGGGCCACCGCCGAGGCGGTCCGTGCCTGGCAGGACGACCTCGGCGTGCCGGAGACCGGCCGCGTCGAGCTGGGTCGCATCACCTTCGCCGACGGCGCCGTCCGGGTGGAGGGTCACCAGGTGGACGAGGGCGCGGCCATCCAGCCGGGGCAGGCGGTGCTCACCTACACCGGCACCAGCCGGCTGGTCACCGCCGAACTCGACGTCGACGACAAGCGTCTCGCCGAGCGTGGCACGACCGTGCAGGTCACCCTGCCTGACGGCCGGCGGGTGACGGGGAAGGTCGCCACGGTCGAAACGGTGATCCACAACGGATCGGCGGACGCCGGTGGCGACACCAGCGCCGAGACGAGAATCGAGGTGACGATCGCCGTCGACGACCAACAGGCGCTGGCCGAGTTCGACCGGGCGTCCGCCGAGATCACCTTCACCGTCAGCGAGCGCACGGACGTGCTGACCGTGCCGGTGGCCGCGCTGCTGGCGCTCGCCGAGGGCGGCTACGGGGTGCAGGTCCTCGACGAGGGGCCCAGCCGGATCGTGGCGGTGACGACCGGGCTGTTCGCCGACGGTCGGGTCGAGATCACCGGCGACGGCATCGTCGAGGGCAGCACCGTCGGGATGCCCCGGTGAGCGGCGACGTGGTCGTGCTCGACCAGGTCGGCAAGCGGTACGGCGGCGACGTGGTCGCGCTCGCCGAGGTGTCGCTGCGCATCGGGTACGGCGAACTGGTGGCCATCGTCGGCCCGTCCGGCTCCGGCAAGTCGACGATGCTCAACGTGATCGGCACGCTGGACGAGCCGACCTCGGGCACGGTGGTGATCGACGGTCACGAGGTGGCGCGGCTGTCCGACCGGCAACTCTCCGTGTTGCGCGCCACCCGGATCGGCTTCGTGTTCCAGCAGTTCCACCTGGCCCCGGGCGTACCGGTGGTGGACAACGTGGCGGACGGACTGCTCTATGCCGGCGTACCCCGCCGGGAGCGTCGGCGGCGGGCGGAGGCCGCGCTGGATCGGGTCGGTCTCGGGCACCGGCTCGGGCACCGGCCGCACGAACTCTCCGGCGGCGAACGGCAGCGGGTCGCGGTGGCCCGTGCGGTCGTCGGCGAGCCCGCCGTGCTGCTCGCCGACGAGCCGACCGGCAACCTCGACACCGGCTCCGGGACGGCCGTGCTCGACCTGCTGTACGAGCTGCACCGGGCCGGGACCACGGTTGTCGTGATCACCCATGACCGGGAAGTCGCCGCCGCCCTGCCACGGCAGGTGCGGATGCGCGACGGGCGGATCTGCGCGGACTCGCGGCTCGTGTCGAGCGGGGTGAGCTGACATGTCCGTGACGGTGCAGAACCGGCCGGCCGCACAGCTCACCCCGGCCCGGATGCCCGCCGCCGACGTGGTGCGGGTGGGTGGCGTCGGGCTCCGGACCCGTCCGCTGCGGGCGTTTCTCTCCGCGCTCGGCATCGCCATCGGCATCGCCGCGATGATCGCCGTGGTCGGCATCTCGTCGTCCTCGCGTGCCGAGTTGGATCGCACCCTGGCCGCGCTCGGCACCAACCTGCTCACCGTGTCACCGGGCCGGACCCTCTTCGGTGCCGACGCTCAACTGCCCGACGACTCGGTGGCGATGATCGGGCGGATCGGTCCGGTGACGCAGGTGGCGGCCACCGGTCAGGTCGCCGACGCGAAGGTCTACCGCACCGACCGCATCCCGCAGGCGGAGACCGGCGGCATCGCGGTACGGGCGGCCCAGCTCGGGATCCTGGACACCGTCGGCGGCGAGGTGTCCAGCGGCACCTGGCTGAACGAGGCCACCGCCCGGTACCCGGCGGTGGTACTCGGCGCGTCCACCGCCGAGCGGCTCGGGCTGGGTGCCGCCGGCCCGGACGTGCAGGTGTGGCTCGGTGACCGCTGGTTCACCGTGGTGGGCATCCTCGCTCCGGCACCGCTGGCACCGGAGCTGGACAGCTCGGCCCTGGTCGGCTGGGCCGTCGCCGCGAACCAGTTGGGCTTCGACGGTCACCCGACCACCGTCTACACCCGGACCGAAGCCGACCAGGTAGAGGCGGTCCGCGCGGTGCTCGGGGCGACCGCCAACCCGGAGGCACCCAACGAGGTCGACGTCTCCCGTCCCTCGGACGCGTTGGCCGCCGCGCAGGCCACCGACGAGACGTTCACCGCGCTGCTGCTGGGGCTGGGCGCGGTGGCCCTGCTCGTCGGTGGCGTCGGAGTGGCCAACACCATGGTCATTTCGGTGCTGGAGCGGCGGTCGGAGATCGGGCTGCGGCGCTCGCTGGGTGCCACCCGGGGGCAGATCCGCACCCAGTTCCTCGCCGAATCGCTGCTGCTGTCGGCCCTCGGCGGGGCCGGCGGGGTGCTGGTGGGCATCCTGGTGACCTCCGGTTACGCGCTGTCCCAGGGGTGGCCGACCGTGGTCCCGGCCTGGGCGACGACCGGGGGTGTGCTCGCGACGCTGCTCATCGGCGGTCTGGCCGGCCTGTATCCGGCGATCCGTGCCTCCCGCCTCTCCCCCACCGAGGCCCTGGCGACGACGTGAGTCGGCGGAGGACCGGCCCGCCATGGTGACGCCGGCAGGGGCACCCGGGTGCCCCTGCCGGCGTCACCGTCACAGAGTGATGCCCAGCACCTGGCGCAGCCGGTCGGCCATGGCCCGGTAGCCGCGGGCGTTGGGGTGGAAGGAATCCTCCGGGTCCGAGACCACGAACCCGTTGGACCACGGATCACCGCTGCACACCCGGTGGCCCTGGAACACGTCGAAGGCGTCCACGAAGACGATCCGCCCGTCACCGGTCGCCCGGACGGCTGCGGCGATCATGTCCCGGGCCTGGGCGGTGGCCTCGGCGATGCGGGTGAGTTCGGCGGTGTCGATGGTGGCGTTCGTACCGAAGCACCCCCCGCTCGTGGGCAGTGGGTCGACGCCCGGCACGGGCAGGAAGGCCGGGTAGCTCAGCACCGCCAGCACGGCGTCGGACCGCATCCGGGAGAGGATGTTCTGGTAGAGCGACACCAGCCTGGCCTGGGTGGCCTGTAGCTCCGCCGGGGTGACCAGCGGAGCGCCACCGCAGTCCGACAGCGCGCAGTCGCGCAGCTTCGTGGCGAACCCGAGGTCGTTGCCGCCGATCGTGACCGTCACCAGCCTCGTGTACGGCTTCACGTAGTCGACCTGGGCGAACTCCTCCAGGCTCTGCCGGTTGGTCAGGTCGTTGATCCGCGCGCCGTGGCACGCCTTGAGGTTGGTCCGGTCGATCGGCAGACCCCGGAAGCGGTCACCCTGGATCTGCATCGAGTAGGTGGCGTTGGCCCGCCGGCAGATCGCCGGGTTCGGCGGGCCGAGGTACGGCGGTGCACCCGTGCCGGCGGAGTACGAGTCACCCAGCGCCGTGTGACGGATCACCGGTGCCGCCAGCCCACTGTCGAACGTCCCGGTGCCCAGCACGATGTGCAGCAGATCCGTGCCGAGCCCCTCGCAGAGCAGGTAGCGCAGGCCCGGCAGTGGACCGCAGGCGCCCCAGGCGGAACCGACCGGCGCCAGCAGGTAGAGCTCGAAGAGGATCTCCACCTGGCGGCCACCGTCGTAGAGGTCACCGGGGATCCGGACGCCGCCGCTGGTGGCTCCGTAGTAGTACCGGTTGAAGGCGAACGGCGAGCCCACGTACAGCAGCGTGCCGTCGTAGCCGGGGGTGCGGTCGACGACACCGGCGACACCGTACGCGTAGTCGAGGTAGAAGTTGCAGCTCAGCTCGGCGAGATACTCGACGGTCGCGGAGTAGTTGTCGGCGTCGGCGTTGACCGACGTCCGGCGCGTCACCTGCTCCTGGCAGTACCAGTCCGCGTCCTGACCGGCACCGGCGGTCCGGCTGCGGACCGCGGATCCGGCGCCGGCCCGCAGACCGTTCCCGGTCGCCTTCTCCTGCCCCGGCAGCGCCTTGGGACTGACCGGTGCGGTCCGGCTGGTGAACGGCGCCGGCCGGGTGCCCTTACGCGGCACCACCACTGGTCCGGGCAGCGTGGGCCGCGGCTCCCAGGTCTCGGTCGACCCGGCGTCCGACCCCGCAGCCGACACCGTCGGCCCGGCCGTCGAACCGATCGGGGCGGCCGAGGCGGCCGTCACCGGTTGGATCGCAGTCAGCAGCCCGACCACCATCAGGATCGACACGCCCACCCGGGAACGTCGCCGTAGCGACCACCATGCGATGGCGCTCCGGTGCCGGGACCGGCGTCTTCCGTCCACGATCATCACCCCTCACGTCCTGCGGAATCGGGTACCGGCAGGGTGGCAAAGCGCGCTGACGCAGCGGATCCGTGAAACTACGCAAGCGGCTACGCAGGTGGCCCGTGGTCGCCGGCAGCCTCGGAGAGCCGGCGCGCCATCGCGGTGCGGGAGTGGACCTGGAGCTTGGCGAAGACCCGGTTCAGGTGGGACTCGATGGTCCGTGGGCTCAGATAGAGCCGCGTGGCGATCTCCTTGTTGCTCAGGCCGGTCGTCGCCAGGCCGGCGATCTCCCGCTCCCGGACGGTGAGGGCGGCATCACCGGCCGGTCGCCCAGAGCGTGCCGGGCCGGTGGCACGGTGCTCGGCGAGCACGGATGCGGCCCACCCGGCACCGCAGGCCCGGTAACCGGTCTCGGCGCGGTCGAGTGCCGCGGCGCCGGGGCCGTACCGGCCCGCGACGAGGTACGCGGCACCGGCGAGGTGGCGGGACAACGCCTCCTCCATCGGCGTCCCGGCCGCCGCGAAGCTGGCCGCCGCGCTCTCCGCCAGCATCGTCGCCCGGTCCGGGCCCTCCATCCGGTACGCGGTGAAGGCCCGGGCGAACCGGGCCAGTCCGATCTCGTACGGCAGGCCGGCGGCGGTTGCCCGGCGTTCCGCCCGCTCACCGACCTGTCTGGCGGTGGCGTGGTCACCTCGCCCGACGGCGGCGACGGCCGCGACCAGGTCCCGCGCCACCAGCACCGGTGGATGTCTCGACGGCGGTGTCGCCGGCTCGGTGAGCAGGTCGGCGCCACCACCCCAGTCACCCGCGACCGCCCTGGCCAGGGCCAGCTCCACCCGGTTGATCCGCCACCACGCCCGGGACCGCGGCGGCCCGACCACCTCGGGCCCGTCGCTGCCCAGGTCGCCGCCGACGGGGGCCACGGCGGGGCCGGCGGTGGCGAGGGCCGCGGCCGGGCCGGCGGTCCACAGCACCGGGCGCAGGCGGACCGCCGCCGCCATCGCGCCCATCTCCGTGCTACCCACCCGCTCGGCGGCGGTCCGCGCCTCCTCCGCGGCCCGCACCGCACGGGTCAGCCGGCCGGCGCGGGTGTGCACCAGCGACTCCATGACGAGCAGGTACGGCGAGGCGCTGCTCGGCCCGAGGCCGTCCAGGATCCGTCTCGCCCGGGCGAGATGTCGGTCCGCGTCGGCGAAGTTGCCCAACTGGATCTCCACCAGCGCCAACGGTGAGACGATCTCGACGTACGGGCGCAGGTCCGCGTCGCCGGTGGCGTCCACGGCGACGACGGCGGCGGCGAGCTGCTCGCGTGCCGACCCGGCGCAGCCGAGGTACAGGGTGGCAAGGGCCCGCAGCGTCAGCGCCGCCGCCACGAGCACCGACCGGCGCTCGTCGAGCAGTTCAAGGGCCCGCTGCGCGTGGTGCACCGCCGAGGTCGGCTCCTCCCGGAACGCGTCAACGGCCGCCAGTTCCACGTGCAGCTTCGCCTCCTCGACCGGCTCGAGCCCGCCCCGGCCGAGTTGCGTGCCGAGTGTCGCGGCCGCCTCGGCGAAGTCGCCGAGCTGCCGGGCCACCGCCACACCGAACGTCTCGGCCCGCGTCTGCACCGGCCCCCCGGCCCGACGCAGCCGCTGGAGCACCTCGCGGCTGCGGGCCAGCTCGCCGCTGCGGCCGAGGGCCCGGGCGTACCACATCGCCACCTCGGCACGCCGCTCGTCGCGCGGCCCGGCGTCCGGCATGATGCGCAGCGCGGTGCCGAGCCAGCGGGCCGCCTGGGCGGGGGCCTCGTGGGCGAACGCGACACCCGCGTCGACCAACGTGGCCACGGCGGTCTCGTCACCGTGGCGGGCGGACCGTTCCGTGTGGTGGGCCACCAACTGCCGGGACGCCCGCCGGCCACGCAGGTAGCCGGCGGTGCGGGTGTGCGCCTCGAACCGCCAGGCCGCGCCGGTCAACGCGTACGCCGAGGCCCGCATCAACGGGTGCCGGTAGCGCAGCCGACCGCCGTCCGCGTCGAGCAGCCCGAGCCGCCCGAGCTGGTCGACCGCCGCGGTGACCACGGGCATCGGCAGGCCGGCGACGTGCCCGACGAGGTCGATCGTGGTGTGGTCGCCGACCACCGCGGCGATGTGGGCGACCCGCTGCACCGACAACTGCTGGGCGGTGATCTCGGCGGCGAGTCCCGCCAGCACGGACCGTCGCGATCCGGCGAGGCGGTCGTCGTCGACCGGGTCGCGCCGGGCCAGGGCCGCCAGACCGTCCAGTTCGTCGTCGTCGAGCCGGGACAGCGCCTGGATGTAGAGCGGGTTGCCGAGACTGGACCGCAGGATCAGTTCCCGGCGGCGACGTGGCACGCCGGCCAGCAGCACGTCCAGACTGGCCGCGTCCAGTGGCGGAAGGTCGATGAGGGTGGCTGCCGGGCCGAGCCGTGCGATGGCGTTGACCAGCCGTGCCGGTGGGCAGGCGCTGCGGAACGCCACCGCGAGCAGCATCGGTACCGGCGGCGGGTTGCCGATCAGATGCTCGGTCAGCTCCAGTGACGCCGAGTCGGCCCAGTGCACGTCGTCGAGCAGCAGCGCGGCACCCGGTTCCGGTGCCTGGGTGAGCATCCGCCGCACCGCCACCGGCACCGACGGCTGCGCCGCGTCGCCCGGCCCGCTACCGGCCGCCTCCACCATCTCGGCGTAGAGCCCGAACGGCACACCCTGCTCGTACTGGGTGGCCCGGCCGAGGCGGACCAGCAGCCCGGCGGCGGCGGCCCGCCGGGCCAACTCGCGGAGGATCCGGGTCTTGCCCAGGCCCGCCTCGCCGCACACCTCGACCGCCACGGATCGCCCGGCCCGCACGGTGGCCACCGCACCGTCCAGCGACTCCAGCTCGGCTGCCCGGCCCACAAGCACCGGGTCGGGCCCGAATCCCACCTCTCGGTTGGCCGTCATCTCGCCTCCCCACGGGGAGTGTCACAGCGACAGCCATCGGTGACCATCAACTATCGGCCCGATCGTTGTCGGCATCGTCGGTGCCGTGCCGCCGCCGGCTCGTCGGCGTCGTCGGTGCCGCACCGGCCGTCGCCGGTTCACTCGATGTCGACCTCGATCTCCGGCGGGTTCAGCAGGGTGTTGTGCACCGTGCAGTGGCTCGCCACGGCACGCAGCGCGGGCCACTTCTCCGGCGGCAGGTCGGTCGGCGGTCGTACGGTGATCCGGATGGCGGCGACCCGGGCCGGTCGGTCGGTGGCCATCTCGAACGACGCGGTCACCGTCAGGCCGGCACGGTCGTGCCCGTGCCGGGTCAGGTAACGCCCGGCGTAGTACGCGACGCAGGCGGCGAGCGAGGCGGCGAACAGCTCCGTAGGGTTCGGCGCGGTGTCAGCACCGCCCGCGTCGACCGGTTGGTCGGCCAGCAGCCGGTGATCGCGCACCCGGATCTCGTACGCCTCTCCGGCACGAAACCGCACGTCGATCGGGTCCAGGTCGACTCTGGTGTTCGTGGGTGTCATAGCCCCTCCTCGGGTACGTCCTCTCTCTCATCCCAACCCTGAGGAGGTATGCGCGGCAGGGCCGTTGGGCCTGCACCGCCCCGCTGATCGACACCCGACCGGACCGGCACGGTGCTGCCGGAGCCGGAAGACTGGGTCAGGCGTTGCCCCACTGGCCGCGGTGGATGACCGAACTGGCGTCCCGGCGACGCGCGGCGACGGTGGGGTTCTGCGGCGGCAGGTCGTGGGCGCGGTAACCGATGCAGATGCCGCCGATCGGCGTGTACTCGTCGGGGATGCCGAACTCGGCCTTGAAGGCGGCCGTGTGCGCGGGGACGTCGACCTCGGGCGTGAAGTCCGCACCGGTTGCCGGCATGATGCCGAAGAAGCAGGCGTCCAGTCCCTCGTCGACGGCCGTGAGCAGCATCATCAGCGCCGCCATGCCGGTGTCGATGTACCAGTAGGGTGCCGGCCAGCGGGCCTCCGACCGGTCGGTCCAGCCCTTGTCGGCCTCGGCGTACCGGGCGAGGTAGGCCGCCTTGTGCGCGAGCGGTACGACCACCAGCGGCGCGTTCTGCATCGTGGGGGTCTGCGCGACGCGGGTCGGCACGAAGGGCCAGAATCGGGCGCGGTCGCCCGGCTCGGTGAGGGCGAGGAAGGCCCAGCCCTGCGAGAAGCCGGCCGACGGCGCCCGCAGCGCGCTGGCCAGGATCGTCTCGACGATCTCGGGGCTGAGCGGCCGGTCGGCGTAGTGCCGCACCATCCGACGACGACGGATCACCTCTGCGAACTGCATGCGGGGATCCTGCCACCAGGTCCGGGGCGCTGTCGCCCCTGGTGGTCGAGGTTCGGCCGCCCGTACGATCGGGTGGTGCGGGAGCTGCTGCGATCGTGGTGGCACGAGCCGCGCCCGGCGGGACCACCGCGCGGATGGCGGGACTGGCTGCTGGTCGTCGTGTTCGCGGCGACGGCGCTGCTGGAGGGGTTCGTACGGTCGGATCTGCCGGCACCGGCGTTCGTGCCGGTCCTGGTCGGCGTCGGGCTCGCCCCGGTGTTGCTCTGGCGACGGACCAGGCCGTTGCTCATGGCGGCGGTCGCCTTCCCGGTCTGCGCCGTCGGCGAGGCCGTGGTCGGCGGCGATCTCGGCCTGCACACGCTGGCCTACCTGCTGATCCTGGTGTTCTCGCTGTCGCGGTGGGGTGCGGGACGCGAGGCCGTCCTCGGAGCGACCATCGTCGCCGCGAAGATCGTGCTGTCGGCGGCGGTCGGTCATCTCCGTCCGGGCGACGCGCTGGCCGGGGCCGGGGTGGTCTCGGCCGCGCTGGCCCTCGGAGCTGCGCTGCGTTACCGGGCACGAGCGCGCCAACGCGAGTTCGAGCAGGTGAAGCTGCTGGAGCGGGAGCGACTGGCCCGCGATCTGCACGACACGGTCGCCCATCACGTGTCCGCGATGGCGATCCGGGCCCAGGCGGGGCTGGCCGTGCTCGACACGCAACCGGCCGCTGCCGCCGACGCGCTACGGATCATCGAGGCCGAGGCGACCCGGGCGCTTGTCGAGATGCGCGCGATGGTGCGGGTGTTACGCCGCGACGAGCCGGCCGACCGGACGCCGGCCCCACGCATCGCCGACCTCGAACATCTGGCCAGCCGCTCCGCTCGGGGCCCGGCGGTCGAGGTGGAGTTGTCCGGTGATCTCGACGGGTTGCCGATGCCGGTGTCCACTGCGATCTACCGGCTGGCCCAGGAATCGATCACCAACGCCCGCCGGCACGCCCGACATGCGACGCGCATCGTGGTGCGGGTCGCCTGCGACGATGAGGTGGTGCGGCTACGGGTCAGCGACGACGGAGAAGGTCCTGGTCCACGCGGGTTCGGGCCCGCCGGCTTCGGGCTGATCGGCATGCGCGAACGGGCCCAGTTGCTCGGCGGCTCGGTCGATGCCGGGCCGAACCTCGACCGCGGCTGGACGGTGTCGGCGACGCTGCCGCGCACCGTGGCGGCATGAGCCGCAGCGGGCGACGCCCGCCGGCCTGACGGTCAGGTGCTGGACGCCGGCCGTCAGGTCCGCACGGCCGGAGCCCGGGCCGTCAGGTCAGCTCGGCCGGGGCCCGGGCCGTCAGCCTCGTCGCAGTGGGTGGCCGGGTCCGGGCCCTGCCACTCACCGGGTTGCCCGGTCTCAGCCGGGCCGGCGCCGCCGTCAGCGCGTACGCCGGCGATCAGGTCGGCGGTGGTGTGGGCCCGGATGCCGAGCGGCGCGCTGTCGGTGAACCGCCCGACGACCGCCCGGACGTGCTGCTCGGCGGGTTGCGCGAGACCGTCGTACACCGCTGCGAACAGCTCCCGGGCCGGCTGCCTGAGCCAGCCGGCCGGCAGCAGTTCCACCGGTAGCTGCGGGTCGAGGGTGGGAAAGCGGCGGAAGGTGTCCATCACCTCGGTACGCGCTCGGACCGCCGCGGCACCGTCGACCTGCCCGGAGCTGACCAGCGGCAGCAGCGAAGTCCAACTGTCCAGGAACTCCGCGTAGTGCCGGTTGATGGCGTCGATGTCCCATGCCTCGATGGGGGCACGGTCACTGATCGACCCCAGCACGTTCTGGCGGCCGCGAAAGACCGTGACGGTGCCGAGGGTCAGTTGTTCGAGTTGGACCCGCGCCCGCGGCGTCAGTTCGTACGGCGAGATCCACAGGCCGTCGTACAGCGGCGCGTACCCGAGCCAGCGGAGTTGACTGCGCAGCGCCCGGCGCTGGGCGCTGCGATCCTGCGGCAGCGAGAAGGCCACGATCGTCCAGCACCTGTCCCACGGCGCCGCGGCGGTGGTGGAGGTGAGGATCCAGTTGCCTCCGCTGGAGAGGTTGGCGGCGGCGGCCCGGCTGAGTCGGTACGAGCTGCGGCGTCCGTGCCGACTTCCTTCGAGCACACCACGACGGGCCAGCCGGCTGATCGCGGTACGGGCACCGGCGGTGGTGACCCCGGACTCGGTGAGCAGCGCGACGATTGCGGCGGAGGGAAGCGCGGCGCGGGTCCGCAGGGTGTAGTCCGCCAGCAGCGTCATCGCGAAGCCCTGAGGCGAGTTGCCCACCTGTCGCCGCGGCATCCGGAGCGAGTTGCTCCCGTCGTCGGAGTAGATCTCCTCGATGTGGAACGGGCTAGTCACGGGCGCTCCGGACTCGACTCGGGGGACGGGGTATCGACTGTAGATGGACGCTGATGAGTCGGTCCGTCGGCCCGGCCGGGACGAGGGCCACAGTTGATCGAGGTACGTCGATTGACACTTCCTGGGCCCAGGAGAACAATATCTGCTACACGACGCCACACGGAGCCGGGCAGGGCAAGCCAGACGTGGTGGACACGCCGTGATCACTGCGGGGAGTTGGGCGCACCCGCGAGCACAACGCGCAGACCGATCCCAGCCTGCTAACAGGCGTTCGAAGGAGTCGTCCGTGAAAATCAGAAGAAAGTTACTGCTCGGCTTGGCCGTGTCGCTTGTCGCGGCCGGCCTGGTGGCCCCCACGATCAGTCCCGCGTACGCGGCCTCGCTGACCGAGGTGACCAGCTTCGGCGACAACCCCGGCCGGATGCGCATGCACATCTACGTGCCGGACAACCGCCCGGCCAGGCCGGCGACGGTGGTGGCCATGCACGGCTGCGGCGGCTCGGGCCCCGGCTTCTACTCCGGCAGCGAGTTCGCCAGCCAGGCCGACCGCTACGGCTTCATCGTGATCTACCCGTCCGCGACCCAGCAGGCCGGTTTCGGCAACTGCTTCGACGTCTGGTCGGATGCCGCCAAGCGTCGCGGCGGCGGCAGCGACCCGGTCTCCATCATGTCGATGGTCCGGTACGCGCAACAGCAGTACAACGCCGATCCCGACCGGGTGTACGCGACGGGCAGTTCGTCCGGCGGCATGATGACCAACCACATGCTGGCCCTCTACCCCGACGTGTTCAAGGCCGGTGCCGCGTTCATGGGGGTCCCGTTCAACTGCTTCGCCAACGCGGCGGACTACCCGCCCGGCAGCAGCCAGTGCACCGGCGGCAACATGAACCGGACCCCGCAGCAGTGGGGTGACGCGGTGCGCCAGGCCTACCCCGGTTACTCCGGTCCGCGTCCCCGGGTGCAGCTGTGGCACGGCACCAACGACACGCTCGTGCCGTTCTCACTGTTGCAGGAAGCCGTCGAGCAGTGGACCAACGTGTTCGGTCTCAGCCAGACTCCGACCTCCACCGACACGCCGCAGGCCAACTGGAACCGCCGCCGGTTCGCCGACACCAGCGGCACCGTCCAGGTCGAGGCGTACAGCATCCAGGGTGCCGGCCACAGCCTGCCCTCCGGCGGCATGGCCGCAGCCGCCGTCCAGTTCTTCGGCCTGACCAACCCGAACCCGACCACGCCACCGCCGAACCCGACCACCCCGCCGCCGAACCCCACCACGCCGCCGCCGAACCCGACCACCCCGCCGCCGAACCCGACCACGCCACCGCCGGGCCCCGCCGCCTGCCGCGTGGCCGTCGCCATCAACGCGTGGAACAACGGGCTCACCGAGAACATCACCATCACCAACACCGGCACCAGCGCGATCAACGGCTGGTCACTGGTGTTCACCCTGCCCGGTGGTCAGAACATCACCGGCGGCTGGAACGCCACCTACTCCCCCAGCTCGGGGCAGGTGACGGCGAGGAACGTCTCGTACAACGCCAGCATCCCCGCCAACGGATCGTTGACGATCGGCTTCCAGGCCACCCACACCGGTAACACCGCAAGGCCCAGCTCGTTCACCCTCAACGGGGCGTCCTGCACGATCGCCTGACACCGTCGGCACGCCGGGGAGGAGCCGTTGGCGCACCTCCCCGGCGTGCCTGTCGGTGACATGCCGCGTCGGCAGCCCTGGGGTCCCGCGCCCCGACGCGCCTACGACTCAGCCTGGACGCCTTGGGCGAGCAGCCCGTCGACGAGAGCACGGAGGCCGTCGACATAGGTGTCGCGCGGGGCCAGCACCGCCCAGCGGTCACCGAGCGCCGCGAGATGCGGCAGCTTCTCGGCGTCGATGTTGCCGAAGAACGGGCCTCGGTGGTTCGCCCCGTCGCCGCCGCCCCGACGCGCTGTGTGTGACCGGACGAGAATTTCACCGACCGTGTAGTACCAGATGCTGCGGAAGACGTAGACAGCGTGGTCGGGAGTGCAGCCGTGGTCGATGGCGCCGGCCAGGACCGCCTCGACCAGCCCCAGCGGCGAGTCGCCGAGCCGGGTGATGAATCCGTCGGTGGTGAGGACCTCGGCCGCCCACGGCCACGCCGCCAGCGCATCGTGGATCGTGGCGGCAGCGACGATGACGCGTTCCTGCGGCTCCTCCGGCAGCCGGGGGTGGACGACCTGCTCTCCGTACTCATTGATCAAGAGGAACAGTAGGTCCTCTTTGTCCTGCACGTGGTGGTACAGGGTCGTTGCCCCCACGCCGATCTCGGCGGCCAGCTTGCGGATGGTGAGCCTCTCCCAGCCGTTGCGATCGATGAGGCCGCGCGCGGCGGCCAGGATCTGGGCGCGAGATGTCGTCGGCGGTCTGCCTGCTTTGAGTCGCGGCGCATTGGCTTGGGGCACCGACCCATCATGCCCCCTCCACCAACCAGGTTCCTTCGAGGTGACGCGCTAGACAGCGGCCCACGGCCGAGGTTAATTTAAGAACGCGTTCGAAAACTCGGACGCTACCCGTCGCTACGACAGAGGACCGGTTTTGCGGTGACGAACAAGGCATTAGTCAACGGACAATCAGCAGTCGACCGGGGTGCCCGGCCAGGGCTCACCCTGGCCGCCGTGGCCGTCGTGCAGTTCATGGTTTCGCTGGACCTGTCAGTCGTGAACCTGGGTCTTCCGGAGATCGCCGAAAGCCTCGGCTTCAGCGAACTGGGCCTGACCTGGGTGATCCACGCCTACGCCCTGGCCTTCGGCGGACTACTCCTGCTCGGCGGCAAGATCGCCGACCGGTACGGCCACAAGCGGATGCTGCTCATCGGGCTCGTCGTGTTCGGTCTCGCCTCCCTCGCGGGCGGTTTCGCCGACGTGCCGGGTCAGCTGGTGGCCGCCCGCGTCGCGCAGGGTGTCGGGGCCGCGATGCTGGCGCCCGCCGCGCTGGCGTTGCTGACCGCGACCTTCCCCAGCGGCAAGCCCCGGGTGAAGGCGTTCGGCGTGTGGGCCGCGATGAACGCCGCGGGTGGTGCCCTCGGCGTCCTGATCGGCGGCGTGCTCACCGAGTACGCCGGCTGGGAGTGGGTGATGTGGGTCAGCGCGCCGATGGCCGCGCTCGCCATGGTCCTGACCTGGCGTGGCATCGCCAGGGACCTGCCGGTCGCGCCCGAAGGCCGCCCGGACGTGCTGGGTGCACTGCTGGCCACCGGAGGCATGACGCTGCTGGTGCTCGGCATCGTCCGTACGGACCGGTACGCGTGGAGTTCGATGGTCACGCTCAGCACCCTGGCGGCGGCGGTCGTGCTGCTCGCCGCGTTCGTCTACGTCGAGCGGACCACCACCCGCGATCCCCTGGTCCGGGTCGGCCTGCTGGCCAACCGTTCGGTCGCGGGTGCCAACACCTACAACCTCATCTCCGGCGCCACCATGGCCTCGGCCTTCTACTTCCTCTCGCTCTATCTGCAACGGGTGCTCGGCACCAGCCCGGCGGAGACCGGGCTGAAGTTCCTGCCACTGGCGATCGGTGTGGTCGTCGGCTCCGTCATCGCCATCAAGCTCGGCTACAAGATTCCCGCCCGCACGCTCATGATCGCGGGTGCGCTGGTGTGCGCGGTCGGGTTCGCCGGGTTCGGCATGATCGATGCCGGTGGCTCGTTCCTCGCCGACGTCCTCGTTCCGTCGGTGATCACCAGTGTCGGCTTCGGGCTCTGCCTCGGGCCGATGGTCTCCACCGCCACGCACGGGGTCGCCCAACACGAGACCGGCACCGCGTCCAGCCTGTTGAACAGCTCCCGCCAGCTCGGTGCCGCGCTCGGGCTCGCCGCGCTCAGCACCGCCGCCTTCGAGTACTCCGGCAAGGAGGGCACGCCCAGCGCGCTCAGCGACGGGTACGCCTTAGCCCTGACCCTCGGCGCCGGGCTCTGGATCGTCGCCGCCGTCATCGCGCTCGTCGTGCTACCCCGGGTCAGCCCGACGGCTCAGGCCGAGCTGGGCGACCGCGAGCTGATCGACGTACCGGAGAAGGCGGCCTGACCGGCGGCCGGTAGGTCCTGAGCGGCTCACTCGGTGACGGCCGGGGGCGGCACGCGACGACACACGTGTCGTGCGCCGCCCCTGGCCGGAATCGCACGCCCCCGCGAGCAGCTCATGGGCCGGCATCTGAGCAGCTCATTCACTCGTGTTGGAGGCCATGGACAGGCTCCAGAAGTCGGCGTAGCGACCGCCGCGACGCAGCAACTCGTCGTGACTGCCCTCCTCCACGAACTGTCCGTCGTCGACGAAGACGACGCGGTCGGCGCGTCGGACGGTCCGCATCCGGTGCGCGACCATGACCACCGTCCGACCCGCCATCAGGCGTTCGATGCCGTCGTGGACGGCCGCCTCGTTCACCGGATCGAGGGCCGAGGTCACCTCGTCGAGCAGAACGATCGGCGCGTCCTTCAGCAGTGCCCGCGCGATCGAGACCCGCTGGCGCTCACCGCCGGACAGCGACGCGCCACCTTCGCCGACGTTCGCGGCCCATCCACCGGGCAGCCGCTCGACGACCTCGTCCAGCCGCGCGGCGGTCGCCGCCGCCCGCACCTCGGCGTCAGTGGCGTCGGGGCGACCGAGCCGTACGTTCTCCTCGATCGTGCCGTCGAAGAGGTAGACGTCCTGGAAGACGATGGCGATCTGTGCCATCAACACGCCGGAGTCGATCTGTCGCACGTCGACCCCGCCCACCCGCACCGCTCCCGACTCCACGTCGTAGAACCGGGCGATCAGCTGGAGCAGCGTGCTCTTGCCCGCGCCGGACGGACCGACGACGGCCAACCGCTGCCCCTGCGGCACCGACAGCGACACGCCGTCGAACACCGTGCGGTCGCCGTGGCGGAACGTGATCGCGTCGAACTCCAGGTCGAACCGCTGCGGCTGGACCGGCTGGTCCGCTTCGGGCAGCGGCTCGGTGCGCAGCACCTTGTCGAGCCGGTCCAACTCGGCGCGGGCGGTGCGTAGCTTGCCGCCGATGTCGGACAGGGACAGCAGCGGGTCCGCACTCCGGGCGGCGAGCACCAGAATGGACAGAACCTCCGCGGCTCCGACGTCTCCGCCGAGCGCGAGATAGGTTCCCAGGACCAGTACGGTGGTGAAGACGGCCTGCACGATGAGCGTCAGACCCACCGCGCCGGGCAGCACCGACATCGTCTGGCGGCGGGAGGCCCGCTCCACGCCCTGCAGCGCGTCGTCGAGCAGACTGAAACGCTCGCCGCTGCGGCCACCGGCCCGCAGCACCGGCTGAGCCTGGAGGTACTCGATGACCCGGGCGCTTGCATCGTTGTTGCGCGCGGCGTCGTCGGCGTCGTTGGCGGCCGTCAGTCGCGCGGTCCATCGCTGAGTGATCACCACGAGCGGCGCCGCCACCAGCGCGGCCAGCCCGAGCTGCCAGTTGAACACCGTGATCACGGCAACGATCGTCAGCGGCGTCACGCAGGCGGAAATGAACGGCCCGAGCAGGTGCGCCGACACGCCCATCGCCGCGAGCAGACCGCGGCTGGCCATGACGGACACCTCGCCCACCCGGGCGGCGTTGTACCAGCCGATGGGCAACCGGGCCAGGTGTTCGCCGAGGCCGTGGTACATGCCCCGCAGCATCGTGGTGCCGACGCGCATGCCGGACAGGTCGCTGGTGTACCGCAGCACCGCGTAGACCGCGACGGAGATCCCGAACGCGATCAGCCACGGCCAGGCGTCCGACGGAGTGTCCCCGAACAGCGCCCGCAGCACGGGCACCAGCAGGGCGTAGAGCAGACCCTCCAGCACGGCGGTCACCGTCATCAGGGCGACCGTGCGACGCATCGGCTTGGCGTACTCGTCGCCGAGCACCCGCAACAACATTCTGATCATCGGGAAAGGTCTCCTTGCAGTACACCACCGCGGGATTCGCTGTCGTCGGCGGCCGCCGACTGCTGGGCCCGCCAGAACGCGGCGAACTTTCCATCCTGGGCGAGCAGGTCGGTCGGTCTGCCCTGCTCGACGACCGCCCCGTCCTCGAGCATCACGACAAGGTCGGCGTCGGCGATGGTCTCCAGGCGGTGGGCGATGACCAGGACGGTCCGGTCGCGCAGCGTCGCCAGGGTCTGCCGTACCGCCTGGTCGGTCTGCGGGTCGGCGAAGGCGGTCGCCTCGTCCAGTACCAGGACGGGCGTGTCGGCGGCCAGGGCACGCGCGATGGCGATGCGTTGCGCCTCGCCGCCGGAGAGCTTGACCTCGTCGCCGATCACGGTCTCGTAGCCGCGGGGCAACGCGAGGACGCGGTCGTGGATGTGCGCCAGTTGGGCGGCGCGCTTCACGTCCTCGGGGGCGGCGTGCGGAACCGCCAGCGCGATGTTGTCCGCGACCGACGTGCGCAGCAGCCGGACGTCCTGCAGGACGAAGGAGACTCGACGGTAGAGCTCTCTGCTGTCGATGTCGCGCAGGTCGACGCCGCCGAGGCGCACCGAACCGTCCGTCGGGTCGAAGAACCGGGGCAGCAGTTGCACAAGCGTGGACTTTCCGCTTCCGGACGGGCCGACCACCGCGGTGAGCGTGCCCGGTTCCAGCGTCAGGTCGATCCCGCGCAGGACCTCGGGGCCGTCGTCGTAGCTGAACCGGACGTCACGCAGTTCCACCCGGTTGTCCTGCGGGGTGGCCGGGCGCGCGGGCTGCGGTAGCGCCCCCACCCCGAGGACCTCGCGGATGCGGCTCACCGCGCGGCCGGCGGCCTGCATGTCGTCGAAGCCGTGGCCGAGGGCCGCGACCGGAGCGGTCAGCCCCAACCCGAGCAGCAGGAAGGGCAGCAGGTCCACCGGTGCCATGTCGCCGGAGGTGATCCGCACCGTGCCGCCGATCAGCACCACCAGCAGCACGAAGGGCGGCGACAGCGCCAACTGCATGCCGGCGGCGACGGCGGAGACGCCGCGTACCCAGCGGGTGAAGATGTCGACGAACTCGTCGGCGGCGGTGAGGAACTTGCGGTGGGCGCGCTCGGAGCCGCCGAACGCCTTGACCACGGCGATGCCCTGTACGAACTCGACGACGGAGGTGGCGATGCGGCCCATCGCCGCGTCGAAGTCCTGCTGCTCGCGGGTACGCGCCGGAGTCATCAGCAGCGGGACGTGGGCGATGGCCAGCACCACCGGGATCAGGGTGATCAGGGTGAGCCGCCAGTCGATGGTCAGCAGGTAGACCAGCGACACCAACGGCACGACGAAGGCGGAGACCAACTCGCCGGGAGCATGGGCGATGAACGGGTGCACGGCGGCGACATCGTCACCGACCACCTTCGCCAGCTCACCGCTGCGGCGGCGGGAGAGCCAGCCGATCTGAGCCTGCCCGAGGCTGCGGGCCAGCGCCCGACGCAGCGACAGCTGCACCTTGCCGTCGAGGACGTGGCCGAGCCCGGACGACGCGCCGGTGAACACCAGCCGGACGAACAGACCGATCGCACCGAGGATCACGAAGGTCCATACCCGATCGGAGTCAACCGGGCCGGACGACAGCAGGGCGCGCCCCAACTCGATCACCGCGAACAGCGGCGCCAGCCCGGCGACGGCGCCGATGACCTGCAGGACCACGACCGCCACGAAACTGGGGGCATGAGGGCGCAGCAACGGCCCCGTGTTCACCGGCTGCCGTACCGTGGGAGTGCCTCCCGATGACGGCGTGGACTGCTCTCCTACCTCAACGGAGTGGGTCGCATTCATCGCTCTCCCGTCCCTATTTTCAAACATGTTCGAGAATCACCCTACCCCGGACCCATCCGCCGAGCTACCGCGAACCGGCAGGCCGCGAATGAACAGAATGTGGCTCGCCCAGAGATCGATCACGAGAACGTGGTGTTCGTTCGTGGTACGAAGGTGAGCGAGATGGTCACGGCGCGGTACCCGGAGATCATGCTGACCACCTGAGGCTGTCGTGTCAGGAAGGGCGGCGGTGTCCCGCCGCGTGCGCGCCGTGGAACGGCGTGCTGACGCCGTCGTACCGCAGGCGGAGCATCATGCCCTGGTCGGCGTGCGGCAGGTTGTGGCAGTGGTTCATCCAGATGCCCCGGTTCGTCGCCTGGAACACGACCTTCCACACCTCGCCGGGACGGACGTCGAAGGTGTCCATCCACAGCGGGCTGCCCGAGGACGGCTGGCCGTCGCGGGACAGGATCAGCACCGGATGGCCGTGCAGGTGCCAGGGATGGGTCTCCAGACTGCGGTTGACCACGGTGAATCGGACGACGTCGCCCTCGGCGACGAGCTGGTCCGGGATCGACGGGTGACCAAGCCCGTTGACGGTCTGCGCGAACGCGGGTCGTCCGTCGACCATGGCCAGCCCACGGTCGAGCACGAGGGTGAAATGCCGGTCCGCGGACGCGGTGCGCAATGGCACGGGGGTCGAGGTCCCGTAGGTCAACAGGTCCAGTTCCGGCCACCCGGCGGTGTCCTGCGCGGCCGCCGCACCGTCGGGCGCGCCGGGATGAGGTCGTAGCCACACCGCGGCCACGCCGTCGACGAACAGTGCGACGGCGGTCTCCGGCATGGCGAACACCAGGTCGCGCCGCCCACCCGCGGCGACCCGCACCGCGGTCCGGCTCGTCTCACCGGGCCCGTGCAGGTCCCGGCCGTCGACCGCGACCACCCGGAACGGGGTGCCCGCCAGCGCGAAGCGACGCGGGTCGGAGTCGGTGTTGATCAGACGCAACCGGACCGTCGCGCCCGCCACCGCGACATGCTCGACGCCCGCGACGGCCGCGCCGCCGCTGAACGTGTGCACGGGGACGACCACGTCGAGATCGGCGGGATCGGGATCCGTACGAGGGGTCACGACGAGCACGCCGTAGAGGCCGCGCCGCACGCCGACATGGGAGGCGTAGTGGGTGTGATACCAGTACGTCCCGACCTGCTCGGCGCGGAACCGGTAGACGAAGGCGGCTCCGGGCGCCACCGCCGGTTGGCTGAGCCCCGGCACCCCGTCCTCCCCGCACGGCACGTCGTAGCCGTGCCAGTGCAGGGTCACCCCCTCGTCGATGTCCTGGTTGACCAGTCTCACTTCGAGGAGGTCGCCCTGGGTCGCGCTGAGCTGCGGGCCGGGCGCCGCACCGTCGAAGGTCCAGGCGTCGATGTCCTTCCCGGACGGCAGACGCACGGCGGCCTTGCGGGCGGTCACCTCGTACGCCCGTCGAACGCCGCCCGGCGCGGGGGTGTCCGGCCCGCGCAGGTCGGCCACCGACACCAGCAACCCTCGGCTCGGGCCGGGCCCACCGCCGACGGTGTGCGTCGCGCCGGAGGACAGCACCGACAGGCCCGCGCCGGTGCCGGTCGCGCCGACCGCGGCCACGCCACCGGCGACGCCGAGGAAGCCACGGCGGGACAGGCGCATCCCGGCGTTCGGGAACCCCTCCCCCGCGACGTCCGCGCCGGGTGCCGGGAGCGACCGCGCGGTCAGCCCGACGGCCGCCGCCACCAGGCCGACCGTGATCAGCGCCGTCGGCAGGGTCAGCGGATACCCCCCGAGGTAGGTGACCACGAAGCCGGCCAACGCGGCGTACCCGGCAGCGAACAGCGCGACGACGCCCACCCTTTCGCCACCGGATCGCCGGGGTGCTCCGGTACCCCGGGCGAGCAGCATCGGTCCGGCGGTCACCACGGCGGCCACCGCGGCCACCGCGAGCAGCGGCATCCCCAGCAGCACCTTCTCCTGGACGAACCACCAGCCCCGTCCGGCCAGCACCGCCACCGACACGGCCTTGGCCAGGGTGAACACCAGTGCCGCGCCGAGCAGCACCAGGGCGGCTCTGGCGTGGCCCCGTACCGCGGTCACTGCGGAGGCGAGCCACGCGCCGGCGCCGAGCAGCGCCCAGGCGTGGTCCAGGACGGTCAGTGCCGCCGTGGTCATGACCGGGTCGCGTCGCTGAGCTCGGTGCGCTGCCAGGCGATCTGGCGAGCCTCCCGCACCACCCAGATGGTCGCCCCGACGATGATCAGCCCGTTGACGGCGTGTACGCCGAAGATGAGGTGACCCGTCTCGGAGCCCTCGCCGAAGGACCTGGCGACCTCGCGGATCAGCGACTGGATGAGCACCAGCCCGGCCACCAGGGCCGTCCTGCCGATGACCCGGCCGGGCATCCGGGCCACCGCGGAGACGACCGCGAGCACCACAGCGGAGAAGAGGATCAAATACCCGAGGAAGCGGTGGGGAGAGAACGCCTCCTCGATCGGCGCGGAGTCGAACGCTCCGCTGGCGGCGAGATAGAACTGTGCGACCTCGGCGAGCAGCAACAGTGACGCCAGGCCCGCGAAGAGCTTCTTCATGGCACCGATCCTGGTGCCGGGGCCACCTGTCGCGCATGGCACGAGGCGTGGCTCCTACTACGCGGATCCGCGTAGCTGGAGACGGTCCGGGTACGTCGCAGGGCGTAGTCGGCCACGCACCGGAGAGTGCGACAGGTGTCGTAGGATCGCGGCATGGACCTGCGGCTGATGCCGGAACGACTACGGGCCTGGCTCGGCCGTCGGCCTGCCTGGTTCGCCGACGTCCTGTTGGCTCTGTTCGTCACGGTGGTTCAGGTCCAGAGTGTCAGTGAGCACGGTGCCGTCCTTCCCGAGCCGATCGGCCGTCCCGCCTCGGATTTCGGGTACGCCGGCTACGCCCTGGTGGTGTTGAGTGGCGTGGCCGTCGTCGCCCGACGCCGGTGGCCGGTTGCCGTGTTCGCGGTCACCGGAGCGGCCAGCCTGGTCTACTTCGGCCTCGGGTTCCCCGACCGGATGTCCTGCCTCGGTCTGTTCGTCGCCCTGTACACCCTCGCCGCCTACGGCGACGGGCGGCGGTCACTGCTGATCGCGGGCACGGGCACCGCGGTGCTGGCCGCCGGTTGGTTGGTCGCCGGGGCGGACGTCCAGCCGAGTGAAGCCCTGGGCTGGGTGCTCTTCCGGATCGGGGCGTCGGTCATCAGCATCACGCTCGGCGAGTCCGTCCGGTCCCGCAGGGTCATCGCCGCCGACGCGCAACGACGGGCCGAGATGGCCGAGCGCGCCCGCGAGGAGGAGACCCGGGCGCGGGTCGACGCCGAACGGTTACGGATCGCCCGCGAGGTCCATGACACTGTCGCCCACGCCATCGCCATCATCAACGTGCAGGCCAGCGTCACGGCGCACGTGCTCGACAAGCGGCCGGCTCAGGCCCGCGACGCGTTGCGGGCCATCGAGCAGACCAGCTCCCGGGCGCTGCACGAGATGCGCGCGGTGCTCGGCGTCCTGCGTGAGGACGACGGGCGCGAACCTCACCCGGGTCTCGACCAGGTCGACGCGCTCGCCGGTAAGGCCCGCGAGGCCGGCCTGGAGGTCACCATCGAGCAGAGCCCGGCCGTGGCGTCGCTGCCGAGCGCGGTGGACAGCGCGGCCTACCGCATCGTCCAGGAGTCGATCACCAACGTGATCCGCCATGTCGGGCCGACCCGGGTGGCCGTGACGATCGAGACCGCGTCCGACGCGCTCCGCATCCAGGTGATCGACGAGGGCGCCCGGGACCCCGTGCTGGTCGCGGTGGGTGCGGGTGGTCCACAGTCGAGCGGCCGTGGGATCGTCGGCATGCGGGAGCGCTGCCAACTGCTCGGCGGGGAACTGCACGCCACGGCACGTCCCGGTGGCGGCTTCGAGGTCGTCGCCCGCCTGCCGCTCGCGTCGGTTGCGTCCCTCCCGTGACCGCCGTGTCCATCAAGGTGCTGCTCGCCGACGATGAGCGACTGGTCCGCTCCGGTTTCCGGCTGCTGCTAGACCTTGAGGACGACATCACCGTGGTGGGCGAGGCCACCAACGGCGCCGAGGCCGTCGAACTGGCTCGCGCCACCCGACCCGACGTCGTCCTGATGGACATCCGCATGCCGCGACTGGACGGCATCCGCGCCGCGGCGCAGATCGTCGAGATGCCCGGAATGGACCAGGTCCGCATTCTCATCCTGACCACCTACGACACCGACGAGAACGTGTTCGAGGCCCTTCAGGCGGGCGCGAGTGGTTTCCTGCTCAAGGATGCCGGCCCTGCCGAGCTGCTGCACGCCATCCGGGTCATCGCCGCCGGAGACGCGCTGCTCGCCCCCCGGGTCACCCGCAGGCTCATCAGTCAGTTCACCGCGCGGCGTAAGGCGGCGCAGGCCGGCGAGGACCGACTCGCCGTGCTCACCGATCGCGAGCGTGAGGTGCTCGCGCTTGTCGCGCAGGGGTTGAGCAACGACGAGATCGGGGCCGTCCTGTTCCTCAGCCCGGCCACCGCCCGCACCCACGTCAGCCGCACCATGGGCAAGCTGGGTGCCCGGGACCGCGCGCAACTGGTGGCGATCGCCTACCAGACCGGTCTGGGCCAGTACACCGAGCAGCACTGATCCGGTCCCAGCCGCGTCGGAAAGGAACCGGCAAGAGTCCACACGGGAGCGTGCTCGGCCTGCCACCATCGGACCATGTCGGCGCGGGCTCCTTCGACTTCGCCGCCGAGGTGGCCGAGGAGCGGCGGAGCAAGCCGGGCGACGACGTGCTCAGCATGCTCGCGAGCGCCGAGGTGGACGGGGTCGCGCTGACCGTCGAGGAGGTCGCGGTCAACTGCTACAGCCTGATCCTCGGCGGCGACGAGACGTGCCGGATCTCCGTCATCTGTGCCGTGTACGTCCGACTGGTGTGGCGAGACCGAGGCGCTACGCCGCCTTGTCGACGTCCGGGTCAGGGGCGTCGAGACGGCGACAGACGATCCGGTACGCGCATCCGCCACGCGTCGGTGATCAGCTCGTCGAGCCGCTCGACGGTGACCTCGGCCAGACGCACCATGACCAGCGGAAGCCCGTCGTAGGCGGGGGTGGTGAAGAACAGCGCCGGCTCGCCGAGGAGCAGCGCCTGTTTCTCGGCCTCGTCGCCGACGTACAACACGGCGATGTCGGTGCGGATGACGCGCGGCTTGCCCGGCCGGCGTTCGGGATAGGACCAGACGAAGCCCTTGTCCGCGACCCGGAAGTCGAAGCCGTCGCTGTCGATCTCCACGGCGTGCGGTAGCGCCAGGGCCAGCCGGCGTACGTCGGAGGCGTCAGCCATCGCCTCTCCCTGGGATTACCGATCGCGACATGCCGAGAGGCTAGCCGCCGGCTCCGACATCGACGCCGCGTCGGGCGTCTCGCGCACCCGCGAGAGGTCTCCGTTCGTCGGGTGTCGACAGTCCTGCCCGGTGCCAGGCGCGCACAGAATCAAGCGACCGGTCGCGGGCGAGCCCGATGGTGCGGGCCCACCCACGGCCGTGGCGCGACCACCAGCCGATCGTCAATCCGTCGCGGGCGGTGTCAGCGCGGCCAGTCGGCGGGAGACGAGCAGAAGCACGTAGCCGATGATGGCGAGGATCAGTCCGAGGCCCATGGCCAGGGCGGCCACCCCGAAGGACACCACCGAGGTGAAGAGGGACGCCCGCAGGAAGGACCCGGTCATCACGACCTGCCGCGTCGGGTCCTCCCGGTCGAGTTCAGCGTACGTCCGGCCACCGCTGGCCTCCAGCGCGTGCCGCTCGATGACCTCGGCCTCGGCGTACGCGGTGAGGGGGCCGTCGATCTTCTCACCGGCGAACCACTTCGCGTCCTCCGAAACCGTGATTCGCTCGTCGGCAAGCTGCCGCTGCACCGTCAGCCACGTCGCCCCACCGGCCACCGACATGACCAGGCCAGCCACGATCACCAGCACCGACAGGACCCGGACGATACCGCCGGGCGTCGTCGACCTGACCGCGCTGGCGTCGGTCGTCTTCGTCATGACTTCTCCCTTCTTGGTCGCAGCCCGCACGTCTGCGGATGCGGCTGCCCCAGGGTGGGGACGATGATCAGTATGGACGTACCGCGTTGCGCGCACACCCCCCGGACCCGCAGGCAGGCCGATGAACAGACCGAGGGGGTGACCGGGAGCATCCCGCACCGGAGGCGTCCGCGGTGCGGCCGGCACAGCAGTAAGGGTTCTCCGCTGCTGCGGGAGGGTGGTGGCTCGGCGGGCCGTCGTGCCGGCTCGGGGTCGGTGTCCGGAGCGCGCGATGTCCAGGAACGTTCACCGGGCCGCCGACCTTTCCGGGACGCCGTATCAGCGGGACAGGGCCTTCTCCAGGTCCGCCTTCGACATCGACGAGCGGCCCTTGACGCCACGCTTCTTCGCCTCGTTGTACAGCTGTTCCTTGGTGCGCCCACCAGCGCCACGGTGCGAACGCTTGCCACCCCGGTGGCCGGACGAGACGTCGTCGACCGAGGATCGGCTGGCGGTCCGCGCCTCACCGGATCGGGCCCGCTCCTTGTTTACCGTACGGGCCGCGATCTCCTCGGCCCGGCTGGTGGCCACGCCACGCTTCTTGGCGCTGGCCTTGATGTGCTCGTACTGCCGTTCTCTCTTCGGGCTGGATCCCGCAGGCATGGAGTGCCTCCCTCCACCGACAGTGTTCAGTGGTCAGGTGCCCCACCGCCGGCGACCGAAACACCCAGCGCGCGAACCCGCCCCGTGACCGGGGTGGCGGGGCGAACGGTGTCCGTCCCGCCACCCGGGATGCCGGTGACTCAGGAGGTGAACTTGTCCAGCGCCACCTCGATGGCACCGCTGTCCGGCTGGGCGTACGCCCGCATGGTCTCCTTGTTGTAGGAGATGAAGCTCGGGCACCGCACCGCCGGGGCGTTGACCCGGCCGCCCTCACCGATCTTCTCGCCGGTCTTGGCGGCGTAGAAGGTCAGCGTGTAGCGCGAGGAGACGTAGTCGACGCTTACCTGCTTGTCGTCGCGGTCCTTGTACTGGCACTTGCGGGGCGTGCCCTCGCTGCCCTGCTCGAAGGTGAGGCAGCCGACGACGGAGACCGATGCCCACTCGGCGGTCTTGGCGTAGTACGGCTTGTCGAAGCCGACCGACTTGCTCAGCCAGGACTGCGGGCGCTCCGGGGAGTTGGCGAACGTGTAGACCTTGGTGCCCTTCGCCCCGCTGTAGGGCGCGGCGTTGAGGATCGGGCTGCCTTCGCACACGGCGGACATGTCGCTGGAGTTACGGGCGGTGACCGCGTTGTTGTTGTCCGGCTGCTCCTCTGCCGGCGGAACGATCGACGGCGCGTCGGTCGGGGCACCGGGCGCGACGCTCTGCGTGCCCGCGACCGGCTCCCCCTCGTCGTCGTCGGCCAGCACGAAGAAGCCGATGACGCCACCGCAGGCGACGAGCACCGCCATCACGACGGCACCGATTCCCAGACCGAGCCAGAGGCCCTTGTTCGAGGACTTCGTCGGCTGCGTCCCGTAGGGCGGGGGTGGAGGCGGCACCGGCGCACCGTACGGCGAGGGGTAGCCGGCCGGGGTGACCGGTGAGCCCGGCGGACCGACCGGGGATCCGGGTGGTGTGCCCCAGGGGGCGGCGTTCGGATCCGGCTGTTGCCCACCGTACGGAGGGTGGCTGTCACTCATCTGATGCCCTTGTCAAAGTCGAGAGGTTACCTTGCCGATGATCACAGTCAGGGTAGTGAGCAGCGCAAGTCCGGACGCCATCGACTCCCCGACCATCCGGAGGACGGACGTCGCGCGCGGGTTATCCGGTGTGCCGGGGTCGCGCGGCGGGTACCTGTCGGGCACCGGAGAGGAGGACGAGATGACGACCGACCCGAGGTACACGCCGATCGCGCTGACCGGGACCGGCAAGCTGATCGACGACGATGGCGACACCGGCGCCGAGTTGGTCGGCGCGGACGACGCGGCGGCCGATGCCGTACGAGCCGGAGCCGACATCGATCTGACCGCAGCAGGACGGGACACCGATCCGACTCCCGTCGGGGCTGCCGACGCCGAAGCCGACCGGCGACGGGCCGCCGGCGTGGATTGAGCCAGACCTGCCCCGAACTGTGGCCCCGGGACGTCGTCCCGGGGCCACAGTTGATCCAGGGCTTCGACGTATCGAAATATTGCGTCATCGTTTCGAAGCATCGTAGGCTGCCGTGGGAGCGCTCCCGGAATTCTCGTCCCTTGTCGCGGAGTGCCGTACCCCCACCACCACGACCGGATTGCGATGGTCCATCATGAAGCAACCCCCGCGCCGCCTGAGGCGCCTGCTGGTCGCGACCGGTGCCGTCGGCGCATTGACCCTCGGCGCGTTGACGGCCCTGCCCACCACCAACGCGATGGCCGCGACCGGCTGTTCCGTGACCTACACGACGAACAGCTGGTCCGGCGGGTTCACCGCGAGCGTCACCGTCACCAACCTCGGTGACCCGGTCAACGGCTGGACGCTCGGCTTCAGCTTCCCCGACAGCGGCCAGCGGCTCACCCAGGGGTGGTCGGCCACCTGGAGCCAGAGCGGCAGCTCCGTGACCGCGCAGAGCATGTCCTGGAACGGTTCGCTCGCCACCGGAGCCAGCACCAACATCGGCTTCAACGGCAGCTTCACCGGCGCCAACCCGTCGCCGAGTTCGTTCAGCCTCAACGGCACGGCGTGCACCGGCTCGACCACGCCGACCACTCCCCCGCCGACCACCACTCCCCCGCCGACGACCCCGCCGCCCACCACGCCCCCGCCCGGTGGGCAGACTCCGGTGGCCATCAACGGGCAACTGCGGGTCTGCGGGGTCAACCTCTGCAACCAGTACGGCCGACCGATCCAACTGCGCGGCATGAGCAGCCACGGCATCCAGTGGTTCGGCAACTGCTACAACAACGCCTCCCTCGACGCCCTCGCCGACGACTGGCGCTCCGACCTGTTCCGCATCGCGATGTACGTGCAGGAGCAGGGCTACGAGACCGACCCGGCCGGCTTCACCAACCGGGTCAACAACCTGGTCGAGGAGGCCACCCGGCGCGGGATGTACGCGATGATCGACTTCCACACGCTCACCCCGGGCGACCCGATGTACAACCTGGAGCGGGCCAAGACCTTCTTCGCCACCGTCTCGGCCCGGCACGCCGCGAAGAACAACGTGATCTACGAGATCACCAACGAGCCCAACGGGGTCGCCTGGTCCACCATCAAGAACTACGCCGAGCAGGTCATTCCGGTGATCCGGGCCAACGACCCGGACGCGGTGATCATCGTGGGTACGCGCGCCTGGTCCTCGCTGGGCGTCTCCGAGGGAGCCAACCACACCGAGATCGTCAACAACCCGGTGAACGCCAGCAACATCATGTACGCGTTCCACTTCTACGCCGCGTCACACAAGGACAACTACCGCGCCGAGGTGGAGCGGGCCGCCGCCAGGCTGCCGCTGTTCGTCACCGAGTTCGGCACGGTGGACTACACCGGTGACGGCGCCGCCGACCTGACCAGCAGCGCCCAGTGGCTCGACCTGCTCGACCGGCTGAAGATCGGCTACGCCAACTGGACCTTCTCCGACAAGGCCGAGGGCAGCGCCGCGTTGCGGCCGGGCACCTGCAACGGCAGCACCTACACCGGCACCTCGGTGCTCACCACCTCCGGGGCGTTCATGCGCGACCGCATCCGCACCCCGGACAACTTCCCCACCAGCTGATCCGAGCGCACCACCACCACGCGGCCCCGGCGGTTCACCGCCGGGGCCGCACTGGTGCGGAGGCCCGGCTCAGGTCGCGTCGGGCAGCGGGCCGATAAGCGAGTCGGCCGGCCCGGCAGAGCCCGCCCGGTACTCCTGTAGCGGCACCGTACCGGCCTTCCAGGCAGCCAGCACCGGCTCCACGACGCGCCAACACTCCTCGGCGACGTCGGCGCGCACCGACAGGGTCGGATCGCCGTCGAAGGCGCCACGCAGCACCTCGCCGTACGCGGGCAGGCCGCCGGGGCCGAAGTTCGCCGTCAGGTTCACCTGTTCCAGCTCGAAGGGGTTCCCGGGACCGTTGACGTTGAGATCCAGGCAGAGCCGGTCCGGGCCGAAGCCGATCCGGAGCCGGTCGGGTCGCTCGTAGCCGGTCAGGCCGTCGGGCACCCGGGTCGGCTGCTTGAAGGTGATGATCGCCTCCTTGCGTACGGCGTCCACCGCCTTTCCGGAGCGCAGCCGGAACGGCACTCCCGCCCAGCGCCAGGTGTCCACCGTGACCGCCAGTTCCGCGAGCGTCTCCGTGCCGCGCGCGGGGTCGACGCCGGGCTCGTCGGCGTAGTTCGGCAGCCGCCGCCCGCCGACCTCTCCTGCGGTGTACCGGCCACGCCGGCTGGCCACCGCCGGGTCGTCACGCCACAGCCGGGTGGCCCGCAGCACCTGCGCCTTGCGTCCCCGCAGCTCCTCGGCGCGCAGCGTCGGCGGCGGATCCATGGCGAGCAGGGCCAGCACCTGGAGCAGGTGGGACTGCACCATGTCCACCAGCGCCCCGGCACCGTCGTAGTAGCCCGCCCGCCCTTCCAGGCCGAGCGTCTCGTCGAAGACGATGTCCACGCAGGCCACGTGCGCGGAGTTGAGTACCGGTTCGAAGATCCGGTTGGCGAAGCGCAGGCCGAGCAGGTTGAGCACCGTCGACTTGCCGAGAAAATGGTCGATCCGGTGGACCTGGTTCTCCGGTACGAGGGTGGTCAGCAGCTCGTTGAGCGAGCGGGCCGAGATCCGATCGACGCCGAAGGGCTTCTCCAGCATCAGCCGGGTGCCAGGGGGCACCCCGATCCGGGCCAGCGCGGCGGCCGATCGGGCGGTCACCAGTGGCGGCAGCGCGAAGAAGATCACCAGCGGCCCGGTGCAGCAGCTCAGCAGCGACCGCAGGTCCTCTTCGCGCGTCACGTCGGCGGGCACGTAGCGCGTCTCACGGATCACCTCGGACTCGACCGGACCCACCGCGCCGACGGCTCCGAAGGAGTCGGCCACCCGGCGCCGCCAGCGCTCGTCGTCCCAGCCGTCCATGCCGCTGCCGATCAGCCGCAACCCGGGCACCGCCCCGGTGGCCAGCAGCCGGCCCAGGCCGGGCAGCAACAACCGCCCGGTCAGGTCACCGCTGGCGCCGAGCACCAGCAGTGTCTGCCGTACGCCGGTGGCGGCGGGTTCTGCGGGGACAGCTGCGGGGGCGCTCGATGCCGGCGTCGTCATGCCACCACCATGCCCTGTCCCGGCGACCGGCAAGCACCGGACCCCGTGGACTCGCCGGCCGTTCGCGCACCGCACCCGGATCCGTGCGGATCGTCACCCCCGTGGTGTCCGGAGTTCCCACCGGTCGTGGTGTCGGGCTGGCGAGCCGATCTTCATGTGGCAGTCTGGTCTCACCGTCGGCCGGGGACGAGGCCGGCGGCGTGCCCGAACCTGCGAGGAGACGATCGATCCGATGGCTGCGGACGTCACCAGCACCGACGAGTGGCAGGCCCTGCGCAAGCACGCCGAGGAGATCCGCGGGACGCACCTGCGGGAGCTGTTCGCCACCGATCACGAACGGGGCCGACGGTTGACCGTCGAGGTGGCCGACCTCTACGTCGACTACAGCAAGAACCTGGTCACCGACGAGACGTTGCGCCTGCTGACCGCCCTGGCCGAGCGGGTCGGGCTGACCGAGCGGATCGCCGCGATGTTCGCCGGTGCCCACATCAACGGCACCGAGGATCGCGCGGTGCTGCACACCGCGCTGCGGCTGCCGTCCGACGCCACGCTCACCGTCGACGGGCAGGATGTGGCGGCCGACGTACACGCGGTGCGGCAGCGGATGGCCGAGTTCGCCGAGAAGGTGCGCTCCGGCCAGTGGCGCGGGCACACCGGCGAGCGGATCCGCACCGTGGTCAACATCGGTATCGGCGGCTCCGACCTGGGGCCGGTGATGGCGTACGAGGCGTTGAAGGCGTACCGCGACGGTGGTCTGAGCTGCCGCTTCGTGTCGAACATCGATCCCACCGACATCCACGACACCACCGCCGACCTGGACCCGGCCACCACGTTGTTCGTAGTGGTGTCGAAGACCTTCTCCACGCAGGAGACGCTGGCCAACGCCGAGCAGGCCCGGCGCTGGCTGCTCGCCGGCCTCGACGCCGATGCCGACGCGGTGGCCCGCCACTTCGTCGCGGTCAGCACCAACGCCCAGCGGGTGGCGGACTTCGGCATCGACCCGGCCAACATGTTCGGCTTCTGGGACTGGGTCGGCGGCCGGTACTCGCTGCCCTCGGCGGTGGGCCTGTCGGTGATGCTGTCCATCGGGCCGGCGCGCTTCGACGAGATGCTGGCCGGCTACCACGCCGTCGACGAGCACTTCCGTACCGCGCCGCTGGCGGCCAACGCGCCGGTGCTGCTCGGCCTGCTCAACGTCTGGTACACCAACTTCCTTGGCGCGCAGACCCACGCCGTGCTGCCGTACTCGCAGTACCTGCACCGGTTCCCCGCCTACCTGCAACAGCTGACCATGGAGAGCAACGGCAAGTCGGTACGCACCGACGGCCGCCAGGTGTCGTACGACACCGGGGAGATCTTCTGGGGTGAGCCCGGCACCAACGGCCAGCACGCCTTCTACCAGCTGCTGCACCAGGGCACCCGGCTGGTGCCGGCGGACTTCATCGCCTTCAGCGAGCCCAACCACGACATCGGCGACATGCACGACCTGTTCATGTCGAACTTCTTCGCCCAGACCGCGGCGCTGGCCTTCGGCCGGACCGCCGAGCAGGTCGCGGCCGAGGGCACCGCGGCCGATCTCGTGCCGCACCGGGTGATGGGCGGCAACCACCCGACCACGTCGATCGTGGCCGACCGGCTCACCCCGGCCACTCTCGGTCAGCTGGTCGCCCTCTACGAGCACATCGTGCTCACCGAGGGCGCGATCTGGGACATCAACCCGTTCGACCAGTGGGGTGTCGAGCTGGGCAAGGTGATGGCCAACCAGCTCGCGCCGCTGCTCACCGGCGACCGGGCCGACCTGACCGACCTGGACTCCTCCACCGCCGCCCTGATCCGCCGCTACCGCGTCCAGCGCCAACGGGACTGAAATTGATCAATAGCGCGCCGCGGCAGGGTCGAGGCCCGTACCGACCGAACCCGGAAATCCCGGCCGAGCGCTGCGTGAGCCGTGACTGGTCGGAGCGTTGAGCAGGCAATCGCCCGCGTCCACGGCCAGGAGTGGGCGCGGGTGGTCGCCAGCCTCGCGCGCCGTTTCGGCGACCTCGATGTCGCCGAGGAAGCGGCGGCCGAGGCGTTCGTGACGGCCGCGGAGCGGTGGCCGCGCGAGGGCGTACCGCCCAATCCCGGCGGTTGGCTCGCCACCACCGCGACCCGCAAGGCGATCGATCGGCTTCGTCGCGACTCGCAGCGCGACGCCAAGCACCGGGCGGCCCGGATGGTCTACGACGACACCCCGGCTGAGCCGACCGGTCCGATCGAGGACGACCGGCTCAGACTGGTCTTCACCTGCTGCCACCCGGCGCTCGCGATGCAGGCCCGGGTGGCGCTGACGCTGCGCCTGCTCGGCGGCCTCACCGTCGGCGAGATCGCCCGCGCCTTTCTGGTGCCGGAGACGACGATGGCGCGACGGATCACCCGCGCCAAGGCAAAGATCAAGGCGGCAGGCATCCCCTACCGGGTACCCGAGGCCGATGACATCCACGAACGGCTCGTCGGGGTGCTCGCCGTCGTCTACCTCGTCTTCAACGAGGGTTACCTGCCCAGCCAGGGAGACGACCCGGTACGCGCCGACCTCAGCGACGAGGCGATCCGCCTCGGTCGCCTGCTCCGAACCCTCCTACCGGACGACGGCGAGGTGGCCGGCCTGCTCGCCCTGATGCTGCTCACCGACGCCCGGCGTCCGGCGCGCGTGTCCCGCACCGGTGAACTGGTGACCCTCGACGAGCAGGACCGCGGTGCATGGGATCACACCCTCGTCGCCGAGGGGCCGCGCGCTGATCCGCGAGCGGATCAGCGCGGTGGCGGGCGGCGGTGACCCACCGGGTCGCTACCAACTGCAGGCCGCGATCAACATGGTCCACATGGACGCCCCGTCCAGCCGGGACACCGACTGGTCCACCATCGTCGCTCTCTACGGCCGCCTGCTGCTGCTCGACCCCTCGCCGATCGTGCGGCTGAACCGGGCGGTCGGGGTCGCCGAGGTCGACGGTCCCGCGGTCGGGCTTGCCGAGATCGACCGACTCGCCGACACCCTCGACGGCTACCACGCCTTCCACGCCGCCCGCGCCGACCTGCTGCGACGGCTCGGACGCGGCGGCGAGTCGCGGGCGGCGTACGACCGGGCCATCGGTCTTGCCGGCAACCCCGCGGAGCGGGCCTATCTCGCCCGCCGCCGCGACCAGCTCGCGGGCTGACCGGTGAAAAATCTCCTGGCACATTGTCGGATGGGCGGCGGGTCGTTCGTGGATCAGGTGACAGGTGGCCGGAGGAGGCCGCCGGGACAAGGGAGCGATGTGATGACGAGGTACTTGATCTCGTTCAACGACGGCGCGATGGACCACATCCCCGACGAGGACTGGCCCGACGTGGGCAAGGCCGCGCACGCGGTGACCCAGGAGGCCGTGAACGCCGGAGTGTTCGTGTTCGGCGCCGGACTGCAGCGGCAGCGGGCGAGCGTCGTCGCCACGGACGGGCTGGTGACCGACGGCCCCTACCCGGAGACCAAGGAGGTCATCGGCGGATTCGTGGTCGTCGACGTGGCCACCCGCGAGGAGGCGCTGACCTGGGCTGCCAAGATCGCTGTCGCCTGCCGCTGCGCGCAGGAGGTGCGGCACCTCATGCCGGACCCCGAAACCGACGCGATGCTCCGCGAGGCCGGCAGACGAGGCTGACCTGACCACGGCGGATCGCGCTGTGCGACCCCCTGCCGGCACCTTCGTGCTGTGGCAGCCGGCAGCCGACCGGACCGGAGACTCCCGGCCACCGGCCAGCACGCCACTGTGACTGTCATCCAACTGTCATCCAACCGTGCGGTCGACTCCAAGGTCGTTGCGCAAGGTGGTGGTCGATCGAGACGGCGCGTCGGGTCGCCGGCATCAACGACGAAGGAGACCGCTGTGGTGATGCCGTGGCCTTGGCCGATGCCCGACGATCACTCCTTCCGGGCGCTGTGGGACGAGCCGCAGCACCACGACGAGGATGTCCGCCTCGCCGCCCTGGTCGCCCAGCGGCTGAGCGCCGACTGGTCGACCCGCAGGCAGCAGATCACGGTGATGGTGCAGAACCGGGTCGTGATCCTCACCGGCCTGGTCGCCAGCGCCGAGACCCGCCGCGCGGCCGGCGAGTTGGCCTGGGACATCGAGGGCGTGACGGACGTCTGCAACGCGCTACGGCTGGCCGGCCACCGGCGAGGTCGCCGCTGATGAACTTCGGCTCGTCCACGGTGCCCGGCACCGGCGCCGTGGACGAGCCGAACCCGGTAAAAGTCGCCTATTCGGACGTGTCCGCAGCCGCGGGGCGGCTCTGGAGGCGGGCGAGCGCGTCGGCGCGGTTGTCCGCGACCGGAAACACCTCGTCCAGCCGGGTCACCTGGAGCACCTGACGGATCAGCGGCGAGGTCGACACCACGCAGAGCAGTGCGCCGCGTTCCGCGGCGCCACGATGAGCGCGGACGAGCAGCCCGAGCGCGGTGGAGTCGAGAAGATCCGTCCGGCCGAGGTCCACCAGGACGTGCCCGCCCATGTCCGCCGCGTGCCCCAACGCCATGCCCAGCGTCTCACCGGTGTCGAGGTCGACATCGCCGGCGACGGTCACCACGGTCACGGCACCGAGGTGCTCGATGCCGAGGATCCCACCGGGTGCGCCGGCAGCGGCGGGGCCGAGTTGGGTGCAGTGCCCGCAGCGGTGCGGGCCGTCGGCCAGCGGGGAACCGCTCCAGCCGTGCTCGGACACCAGCGGCCACACCACCTCCGCGTCGGAGGGCGTCCGCGGCCCGGCAACCGTGTCACCGCAGTTGTCACAGGTCAGGGTGACCAGGTGGTCATCAAGGACGACGGCCATGGCGCGCTCCTTCCCAGGTCGGAGGGGTGAAGGTCCCACCCTGCCGGGGTCAGGTGGCGGGCAACGCGCGGACACGTGACGGTTGGGTGACGAATCGCCTTCCCGCTGCTTGCGGGTCGGATGGGCGACGACGGTGTCGCGTACGTCGTCCGCTTTGAGACGATAGACGTAGAGCGATCAGTTGATCCCTGTGTGCGACGGGAGGTCGTAGGATGCGAAGAGCACTACCCGCAGACGAGCCGGTCGGCACCCTGGAGGTGGTGCACCGGTTCCGCGGCCCGATGCCCACCGGGGTGACCGTCTCGCACCGTGGTCGGATCTTCGTCAATTTTCCTCGCTGGGGTGACGAGGTGCCCGCGACCGTGGTGGAGCTGCGACGCGGACGCGAGGTTCCCTATCCCGACCTGCGGTGGAACACACCGTCCGGCGAAGACGACCCGTCGGCCTTCGTGTCGGTGCAGAGTGTGGTGGTCGACCCGGCCGACCGGCTCTGGGTGCTCGACACGGGCAGCCCGATGTTCCAACCGACCTCGCCCGGCGGGCCGAAGCTGGTCCGCGTGGACCTGAGGACCGACACGGTCGCCCAGGTGATCACCTTCCCGCCCGAGGTGGTGCTGCCCACGTCGTACCTCAACGACGTGCGCTTCGACCTGCGCCGCGGGGAGGCCGGCCTGGCGTACCTCACCGACTCCGCCGATGGTGCCCCCAACGCCCTCATCGTGGTCGACCTGGCCAGCGGGTCTTCGTGGCGGCGACTCAACGACCACCCGTCCACCAAGGCCGCGCCGCTTGTGGACTTCCGTCCCGTGGTCGAGGGACGCCCGTTCCTGGTCCGGCCGCCGGACGCTCCCCCGCAGCCGGTGGGCGTCGGTGCCGACGGCATCGCGATCTCCGCCGACGGCGCGCGGCTGTACTACTGCGCCCTCGCCACCCGCCGCTGGTACAGCGTCGCCACCGACGCCCTGGCCGACCGTGCCCTCGGCGACGCGGAGGTCGCCGCGACGGTGATCGACGAGGGCGACAAGGGCGGCGGCGCCGACGGCCTGGAATCCGACGACGCCGGCCGGATCTATCTCACCAACTACGAGCACAACGCCGTGCTACGACGTCGGCCCGACGGCGAGTACGAGACCGTGGTGCACGACGCCCGCCTGCTCTGGCCGGACACGCTCAGCGTGGCCACCAACCGGCACCTCTACATCATCGCCAACCAGGTGCACCGGCAGCCACCGTTCAACCGCGGCCGGGACCTGCGACGCAGGCCGTACGCCTTGTTCCGGACCCGCATCGACGCGGGCCCCGTGCTGCTGCGACCGTGACGACCAGCGCGCCTCGATCGGGTGGAAGTGGCACCCGATCGAGGCGGCGTGCCGCGCGCCGCCCGTAGCGTCGGAGGGGAATGCCCACGAGGTGAGGAGCGGGTCGTGACCGAGCCGGAGGAAGAGCGCGAGAAGAGCGCGAAGACCGACCCGGTGCTGTTCTCCCCGGACGGCGACCCCCATCACAATCCGGCGCAGACGCCGCTACCCGACGAGCACCCGCCGGTGACGTACTCTCACGACGGCGAAACCGACGTCATCGACGGCGAGCAGTAGCGGCTACCCGCCGGCTCGTAGCGCGGCGGTCAGTTCGTCGTCGTAGCGGGCCAGGGCACGTCCGTCGGCGGAGTAGGCGATCAGCCGCCCGTGGACCATGGTGGCCGACCGGAACGAGAACGTCCGTACCCCGGGATAGGCGGCCAGCAGCGGGATGCTGCGGGGTGGGCCGCCGGGAGCGGAGTGGTAGTCCAGCCGCGCCACCTGGTCGGAGACCACACCGTTGACGCGCACCTTGGTCTTCTCGCTGCGGGTGCCGAAGGTGACCGGGGCATCGGTGCCGTAGCGGGCGCACTCCACCTGCCCGCGGCAGACGAAGAAGTACCGCGAGTTGACCACGTCCGGGAGGCGGTACGCCTTGAAGGTGGGATCGGCGCCGGCCGGCAACGGCTGCACGGCGAAGAACGCCAGCGCGCCGAGGGACGCGACGCCGACCCGCAGCCACCCGCGCTGGACGGCCCGGGTGGGACGGGTGCGGGCGGTGGTGAGCGCGACCGCGCCGAACCCCGCCACGCAGAGCGCGACGGTGCCGATGGCACGGGCGTTCTCGAAGAGGAACTGCACACCGGGTCGCATCGACACCGGGGCCAGCACCGCGCCCAGCGAGAGCACCATGCTGGCCAGCAGCAGTGCCCCGGCGACCCGGCGGGTCACGCCGACGGCACCCACCAGCAGCATCGCGGCCAGGACGGTCCACACCTGGTGGTGGGTCCAGGAGACCGGTGATGCGGCCACGGTGGCGCAGCCGACCAGCACGGCGGCGTGCCCCGGACGCCCCAGCCGGGACAGCGCCCGCGCCCGAAGCAACGCCAGAGCGCAGATGGCGACCACCAGGCCGGCCCAGACCAGCGGAAGGGCGCCTTGGTCCATGCCGAGACGAAGCAGCATCCCGTGTACCGACTGGTTGCCCAGCGACGCCAGGTTGCCGATCCGGGAGGTCTGCGTGACCGTGCCCGCCCAGTAGGTCAGGCTCTCGGCGGGCAGGACGGCCAGGGCGAGCGCCCCGCAGGTGAGGAAGGCGGCCAGCGCGCGGGCGGCGTCGCGGTACCGGCCGCAGGCCAGGAAGTAGAGCACGAACAGCAGCGGCGTCAGTTTGATCGCCGCGGCCACGCCGATCAGCACACCGCGCGTCCGTGACGGCGGTGCCATCCCGTCGAGCAGCGCCATCAGCACGATGAAGATGCTCACCTGGCCGAACCGCAGGTTGCTCTGCACCGGTGCGGCGACCATGAGCACCGCCGCGACCGCCGCGATGCTGACGGACGCCGAGGTCGTCAGGTGGCTGCCGGCCGTGCCCCGCAGCGGCGGGCCGGTGCGACCCGCGACCAGCGCGCGACCGACGGGTACGGCGATGGCGATCACGGCGGCACAGGTCGCCGCCAGCCAGAGCGCTTCGACCACGCCGAGCGGCACGGTCGTGATCGGCCAGAGGACGAGCGCCGCGAACGGCGGGTACGTGAACGGTCCCCCGTTCGGCGCGACGTACCCGTACAGCGGACGCCCGGCGCGCAGGTCGGTAAGCGCTCCGTGATAGATGTGCAGGTCCGACAGGCGGTCGGGGCGCCGCAGCACCAGCGCGACGGAGACCGCTGCCGCGACCGCGAATCCCACCCACAGCAGCGCCGCCCGACGATCCCGCATGGACAGAGAATAGAGGTACCGGTGACCGCTGGGCGCGAGACTGTTCGCCGCTCGGCGCGGTCCCACCACCGCTCAGCGCGGCTGCGCCACCACGCCTTGTCACCCCTTCGCATCCACGAAGACAATTGTCGATGTTCTGAGAGCCGGACGAGGTAGGGCACCGGGCAGCCCTCGATCGGAACACCACCATGTCCCCTTCCGTCCGGAGGACCTGTTCATGAAGAAGGCGATCCGACTGTGGTGCGCCGCGCTGGCGACCATCGTCCTGACGGCGCTGGCCGCGCTGTCGATCCCGACACCGGCGTCGGCGGCGACGCTGACCGAGGTGACCAACTTCGGTACCAACCCGAGCAACCTGCGCATGTACCTGTACGTACCGGACCGGGTCGCGCCACGGCCGGGCCTGCTGGTCGTGGTCCACTACTGCACCGGCAGCGGGCCCGCGATGTACTCGGGCACCCAGTTCGCACGCCTGGCCGACCAGTACGGCTTCATCGTGATCTACCCGTCGGTGACCCGCAGCAGCCAGTGCTTCGACGTCTACTCGCAGCAGGCGTTGCGTCGCGGTGGCGGCAGCGACCCGGTCGGCATCATGTCGATGGTGGACCACGTCCGGAACCGCTACTCCGTGGACCCGACCCGGATCGCCGCGACGGGCACCTCGTCCGGAGCGATGATGACGAACGTCCTGCTCGGGCTCTACCCGGACGTGTTCCGCGCCGGCGCGGCCTTCGCCGGGGTGCCCTTCGGCTGCTTCGCCACCACCGGCGGCTCGGAGTGGAACAGCGAGTGCGCCAACGGGCAGATCAGCCGCACCCCGCAGCAGTGGGGGGACCTGGTCCGCAACGCCTACCCCGGCTACACCGGGCCCAGGCCGCGGATGCAGATCTGGCACGGTACCAACGACGAGATCCTGCGCTACCCGAACTTCGGCGAGCAGATCAAGCAGTGGACCAACCTGCACGGGCTGAGCCAGACCCCGACCTTCACCGACAGCCCGCAGTCCGGCTACACCCGGACCCGGTACGGCGGTTCCGGCGGCAACGCACCGGTCGAGGCGATAAGCATGCAGGGCGTGTCGCACAACCTGCCGGTCGACGCCGCGCAGGCGATCCGCTTCTTCGGGCTCGACGCCGGGCCCCCCACCCCGACGCCGACCAGCCCCACGCCGACGCCCACTCCGACGCCCACGCCGACGCCGACGCCGACGCCGACGCCGACGATCACCCCCACCCCCACCACGCCGCCGACGGTGCCGCCGGGCACGGGCTGCCGGATCGGGTACGCGGTCAACGCCTGGAACACCGGACTGACCGCTTCGGTGACCATCACCAACACCGGCGTCACGGCGGTCAACGGGTGGAACCTGGCGTTCACCCTGCCCCCCGGGCAGAACATCACCAACGGCTGGAACGCGACCTACTCGCCGACCTCAGGGGCGGTGACCGCCCGCAACGTCTCCTACAACGGCACCATCGCCCCCAACGGCTCGGTCACCATCGGCTTCCAGGCCAACCACAGCGGCAACACCGCCAGCCCGCCCTCGTTCACCCTCAACGGCGCTCCCTGCACGGTCGGCTGACCGTCACCCGCTCCACCCGGCCCGGTGTCCGTACGGCTGTCGTCCGTACGGACACCGGGCCGGCAGGATCGACCCGCCTACCGCCATTGGCTTGAGGCCGACAGGAAGATATATTCCTGTCGATGTCAGGAAAGCGCTTGCTCTGCGTCGTTCACCACTCCGGCACGCGCTCCGCCACCGCACCCGCCCCCGGAGGAACCCGCATGCTGTTCAGGACAGGAAGACGAACCCCTCGGCGCTGGCTGGTCACCACCACCACGTTGGCGCTGCTCGGCGCCGGCGTGGTGGTGGCCTCGCCGAGCGCCCAGGCCGCGACGGTCGATCCCAACGCCACCTACGTGTTCGTCAACCGGCACAGCGGCAAGGCGATGGACGTGTGGAACTGGTCCACCGCCGACAATGCCCCGATCAACCAGTACGCCCGCAACGACGCGGCCGTCCAGCAGTGGCGGTTCGTCGACGTCGGCAGCGGCTATTACCAGGTCCGCTCCGTGCACAGCGGCAAGGTCCTCGAGCTGCCCAACGCCAACGACGGCGTCCAACTCGTGCAGAACGCCGCGGCCAGCGGCAACACCCGCCAGCACTTCCGCCTCGCCGACTCCGCCGGTGGGTACGTCCGGTTCCTCAACCGACACTCCAACAAGGCCCTCGACGTGTGGGGCTGGTCCACCGCCGACGGCGGCATGATCTCGCAGTACCAGGACCACGACGGCGCCAACCAACAGTGGCAACTGGTCGCCCTGGGCGGCGGCAACGGTAACGGCTGCGGCAGCGGCTCGTTCCAGGCCGAGGCGGTCCTCAACGGCGGCACCTGGACCGCCCGCAACGGCGGCAGCACGGTCTACTCCGGCAGCAGCATGCAGGCCGCCGTGCAGGCGGCGGTGAACAGCCTCAGCGCCGGCCGGACCAGCAAGCAACGAGTCGTGGTACGCGGCTCCGGCTCGATCAGCGCCGGCTCGCGCATCTCCCTGCCGAGCTACACGACGATCGACGTCTGCGGCACGATCAACGTGACCGGTTCCGGCTCCGGTGACCAGGCGCCGATCTACTCGCGCGGCACCACCCAGGTCGAGGTGCAGAACCTCACCGTCACCGGCACGCCCCTCTACGGGATCTTCATGCGCAACGTCACAAACGTGATCCTCGGCCAGATCGACCTGCGGCTCTCCAGCGGGCTGGGGGTACGCATCGACAACCGGGGCGACACCAGCCAGTGGACGCGCAACGTGCGCATCGACAACGTCTACGTCTCCGGCACCAGCACGCACGGCGTCGAGACGTACGGCGTGGACGGCCTGACCGTCGGCACCGTGACCGCGCGCAACGTCGGCGGTTCCGGCCTGCTGCTCAACGAGACCATCAACGCGACCGTGACCACTGTCGACGCGGAGAACGCCGGCACCGGCACCGGCTACGCCGCGTTCCGCACCGCCAACCGTGCCGGGCGGATCGGCTCCAGTTACCCGACCAACATCCGGGTCGGCACCGTGCGGGCACGCGGCGGCGGCCGGGGCATCTTCTGCGTCTCCGAATCCGGCGGCGTGGCGGTCAACCGGGTCGACATCGCCAACACCGGCAACAACGCGATCCTGCTCGAGAACTGCTACGGCGTGGACATCGCGGCCGGCGGCGGCACCATCAGCGGCGGCGGAGAGGTCCGGCTGGCGGCGCGGACGGAGTTCCCCGGCAACCGGGACATCACCCTGCGCAACTTTACCCTGGTCAACAGCCGGATCCTGGAAAGCCCCTGCACCACCAACCTGACCATCAGCAACGTCACCCTCAGCAATTCGAGCATCAGCCGCTGCTGACCGTGCCGGGGCCGCCCGCGCCAGCCCGGGCGGCCCCGCCCCACGGCGGTCGGTCAACCGACCACCGGGTGCACGGGGTGCCGGCAGGTCAGGCGACCGATCGGCACGACCGGTCACCCCGGTGGAGCCGGTTGACAGATCATGAGGGCGATCCCAGACTGGCTCGCGTCGATCCCGTCGGCCACCGGTGAGGAGCCTGGATGAAGATCGCCGATGCCCGGGTCATCGTCAGCTGTCCCGGCCGGAACTTCGTCACGTTGAAGCTCGTGACGGACGACGGGGTGACCGGGGTCGGCGACGCCACCCTCACCGGCCGGGAACTCGCGGTCGCGAGCTACCTGACCGAGCACGTCGTCCCGTTGTTGATCGGTCGGGAGGCCGACCGGATCGAGGACACCTGGCAGTACCTGTACCGGGGCGCGTACTGGCGGCGCGGTCCGGTGACGATGAGCGCCATCGCGGCGGTGGACACCGCGCTGTGGGACATCAAGGGCAAGGTGGCCGGGCTACCGGTGTACCAGCTGCTGGGCGGTCGCAGCCGCGACGGGGTCACCGTCTACGGCCACGCGTACGCGCCCACCGTGGACGGCCTGCTCGCCGAGATGGCCCGCCACCTCGACCTCGGGTACCGCGCGATCCGGGTGCAGTGCGGCGTGCCCGGGCTGTCCGACACCTACGGCGTGGCACCGGACGGATCGTCCCACCAGCCGGCGGAGACGGCTGTCCCGGCCGAGACCGTGTGGAGCAGCGAACGGTATCTCACCCACCTGCCGTCGGTCTTCGCCCAGGTACGCAGCGAGTTCGGGCCGGAGGTGAAGCTGCTGCACGACGTGCACCACCGGCTCACCCCGATCGAGGCCGCCCGGCTGGGCAAAGCCCTGGAGCCGTACGCGCTGACCTGGCTGGAGGACCCGGTACCGGCGGAGTTGCAGGAGGGCTTCCGGCTGATCCGCCAGCACACCACCACGCCGATCGCCGTCGGCGAGGTCTTCAACACCATCTGGGACTGCCAGCAGCTCATCACCGAGCAGCTCATCGACTACGTACGGGCCACCGTCGTGCACGCCGGAGGCATCACCCACCTACGCCGCATCTTCGACCTTGCCCACCTGTTCCACGTACGCAGCGGGTCACACGGCACCACCACGCTGTCCCCGGTGTGCCTGGCCGCAGCCCTGCACCTCGACGTCAGCATCCCCAACTTCGGTCTCCAGGAGTACCTGCCGCACACCGAGGCGACCGACGCGGTCTTCCCGCACTCGTACCGCTTCGCCGACGGCTGTCTCCACCCGTCGGAGGAGCCGGGGCTCGGTGTCGACATCGACGAGGAACTCGCGGCACAGCATCCGTACCGCCCGGCGGCGCTGCCGGTGAACCGGTTGGAGGACGGCACCCTGCACAACTGGTGACGTGGCGCTCGGCCTGAACCGCTAAGCCAGGCGGCACCTGGCGCGCCAAGGCCCGGCGCGGACATGTCCGCGCCGGGCCCGGTGTGGTGCTGACGGATCAGCTCCCGGAGCAGGCGAAGCTACCGGATGGCCCGGTACCGGTGCCTTGGAAGCCGAATTCGGCGGTGCCGCCGGCGCCGACGCTACCGTTGTAGCTGACGTTGCGGAACGTCACATTGCCACTGGTACCGCTGGGGTTGGCGTTCCACGTGTTGGTCAACGAGCTACCGCCCGGAAGCCCGATGGTTACCGCCCAGCCGTTCAAACTGCTGGAGCCTGCGGTGACCCGGATCTGAGCGACGAAGCCACCGTTCCACTGGTCCAGTGACGCCACCGATGCGGTGCATCCGGATCCACCGGGCGGCGGGGTGCTCGGTGGCGGGGTGCTCGGCGGCGGAGTGCTCGGCGGCGGAGTGCTCGGCGGCGGAGTCGTCGGCGGCGGGGTGGTGGGCGGCGGCGTGGTCCCGCCCGCGTTCAGGGCTTCGAGCGTCGCGTTGTACGCCTGCTTCTTGTTGCCGTTGTTGTCGAACAGCAGCGGAGTGCCGTAGGAGCGCCACGAGTCGCTGTCCCGGATGCCCCACACGGTGATGCCGTTGCACCGCGGGACCGCAAGGCAGTCCTGGACCACCCGACGGTACGTGTCCGCCTGCTGGGTGCCGGAGCCCTCGATGTCCAGCTCGGTGATCTGCACGTCCACCCCGAGGGCGGCGAAGCTGGACAACGTGGTGCGGTAGTTGCTGTTGTACGCCGACTGGGCGTT
>NZ_JBFAQH010000025.1:0-67170 GCF_040677165.1 Micromonospora sp. NPDC049374
TCATCTACTGGGCCGCGATCCTCCAGATGACCCGCCGCCACGCTCGTACCCGTACCACGAGCCCAGCCACATAGATCAGAAACAGGCTCTATAGCCGCAACCGGCGTGCCCTTGCTGCTCCTTCGTGCCGTGGTTCGAGCTGAGCCTCCGCGACCACTGGTGAAGATCAGCGTAGGATCTCTGTGTGCTGGGAGTGCTCTTCGCGATCACGCCGGGGCAGGAGCGGTCGTTGCTCGCGGCCGGCGATGGCGGCGCCAGCGACGCGGTTGACGGACTCATCGAGGAGATCGAGGAGTCGTGGGCCGAGGACGGCCTGACCGTCGACACCGACAAGGCATGGGACGCCATCCACCGGTGCCTGACCGACGGCACCCTCGAACCCGACGGTGGCGAGTATCCGTTCAGCCATGCGGTACTCGGCGGACGCCGGCTGCACGAGGAGTACGTTGTGGTCTACCTCACGGTGGACGAGGCCCGGGACGTGGCCGCCGCTCTGCAGTCCGTCGACCGACGCGAGCTGCGCCAGCGGTTCGACGCAATCGACGACCCCGACTATCGCGGCGCCCTCGACGACGCCGACTTCGACTACACCTGGGACAACTTCGTCGAGGTTCGGGCGTTCTACCAGCGGGCTGCAGCCGCGGGGCGTTCCGTGGTCTTCACCGCTATCTGAACTGGGCACTGATCTGCCGCCAAGATGGGCGCCGAGGTGACCGATCCCTTGCGGGAGTCTTCCCGTAGCTGGTCGACGGCAGAGCCGAGTCTCAAGGACCGATCGTGACGATGGCGGTGAGCGACAGTAGGACGTCGATCGTGATCTGTGCGAGCAAGGCACCGAAGAAGAGCTTTGGGCGGTTGACGTACAGGCGAAGCACTCGGGATGGTCCCGGCAGCGTTCTGCCGGCTCGTAGTCGGCGCTTGGCCCACAGCCGCAGGACGACGTTTCCGAGGGCGAACGTCAGGAACAGAACCCCGAGGACCCCGAGCGGAGCCTGCGGTGATGCGTCTGCGGAGTTGCTAAGGCCAATGGGGAGCACAGACCGACGCTCGCATGTCAGCCAGGTCGGTCTTAAGACAATCATGCTGTCGGAAGCGTCAGCGCAACTTTCGTACTGGGTCCTGCCCGCTGCTTGCGGGAGAGGTGTTGCCGTACGCGCGGTCCACACGCTGACGCCCTCCGCGCTATCGGGGGAACCTCACTCCGTGCCCGGAACATGGTCCACGCCGCCTGCCACTCCCGGCCTGGCCACCGCCGCATTGTCGGCGCGGATTCGGGTCAGAGCTGGTCGCGCCTGCCCTGCCCCAGCACGTCGGCAAGTTCGGCCCGGCCGTGAACGCCGAGCTTGGCGAAGATCCGGTTAAGGTGGTTCTCCACCGTGCGTATCGACAGGGCAAGCTGCTCGGCGACCGCCTGGTTCGACAGCTCTCGCGCCACCAGCGCGGCGATCTCCCGCTCCCGTCTGGTCAGGTGCGAACGGTCGCCGACCGAGGCCAGGAGCGGGGTGCGCGCGTTATCGCACCGGCCGGCTGCCACCGCCGCCCGGGCCTTCGCGCGGGCGGCGTCATCCACCTCGCCATGGCGGACGCCGGTGCCCGTCCGGCCGGTCGCCCGGCGGCGAGCCCCCGCCACTGCGGCTGCGGCGGTCGCCTCAGCGGCATAAAGGTGGCATCCCAGCTCGGCCAGCATCGCCGCGACTCGCTCCAGCTCCGCCACGTCGGGCGCGGCCAATGCCCGGACCAGGTCCACCAACGCCACGCCCAGCCCCCAACGCGCCGGTATCGGATCCGCCGGCAGCAGCCGGGCCGCAGTCGTGGGCTCTCCCATCCGGGCCAGATCGCTGGCGAGCAGCACCGCTGGAAGCAGGCCGCCCCGGTGGTCCCAGCGCCGGGCGCTGGCGGCCAGCAGCGCGTGAGCGGCCCCGGGATCGCCCCGCTGCCACCACCGCCAGGCACGCGCCCGGTCCACCTCGAACCGGAACAGCTCGATCTGCGCGAGGGCCGGCCAGATCTCGGCGAGCCGGCCCTCGAACCGGTCGGCCGCCGCCTCATCCCCCTGGTAGGTGGCGGCGAGCAGCCCAGCCGCCAGGCACCGTCCCTCATGGTGGCGTACCCCGAAGTCACGCAGCACCGGAAGCGCCTCGGCCACATAGCGCCGGGCGGTACCGAGCGCGCCGGCAGTGATCTCGGCAAGGGCAAGGCTGGTCAACGCGGAGGCGTGGGCGATCCGGTCGCCCAGGCCGTAGGTGTGGGCCAGCACCTCGTGGCCGGTTTCCCGAGCCTGCGCGATCATCCCGTCGTACGCCCACACGTCGACCGGCAGCGCGCCGGAGGCGTACTCGGCCGGATACATGGCGCACCGGCTCACCGGCGGGGCGACCGCGCCGGCCAGTGCGGTTCGTAGCTGGTCAAGCTGGCCGGAGAGCAGGAGCGCCACCCCTTGGACGGCGGCGACCCGCACCGTCAACTCGGGAGAGTCGGCAACATCCACGTCGGCCACCAGCCTGGCGGCGTGGCGGGGCCGGCCGGCGCAGGCCAACAGGTTGGCCCGATCCACCCGCAGGGTCACCTGTGACACCGGGTCGGTCAGCGCCGCCGCGTCCCGACGCAGGCGCCACATCGCGTCCGCGACCGACCCGTGGCACCAGCCGAGGAACCACGACCGGGCGGTCGCCACGTCCCGGCGGGTGTGGTCGTCACCGGCGTGCGCCGCCAGGTCCTCCAGTACGGTCAGGGCTGCACCGGTGCGCCCCTGCTCGATCAGCACTCGACAGCGCAGCAGTCCGGCGTCGAGGTCGGCGGTCGACTCCCAGGCCGCCTGGGCCAGCCGCTCCCGCAGACGCGGGTCGGCGGGCTGGTCGGCGACCTCCCGGACGGCAGCGGCGATCAGCGCCGGGTCCGCCGGGCCGCCCCCGTCGACCCGCCACACGGCCCACGGCAGCAGGTCGCTCCACCGGCGCACCCCGTACGCTTCGAGGGCGTCGGCGAGTCGGCGGTACCATCGCAAACGGGTGGTGGTGGGGATCCGGCCGCGCAGGACCTCCCCATACAGTGGGTGGGCCAGCTGTGCTTCCCATCGGCGGCCGTCGGCTCGGACGGTGATCAGGCCGCGCTGCTCAAGGGTTTCCACCACGTCACCGCCGAGCACGTCGTGCAGCAGTCGGACGCCGACCGGCTCAGCCAGGGCCAGCACCTCGAGGGCGGTACGCCCGGCGGAGTCGAGCCCAGCCAGCCGGCACCGGACAAGATCGTCGAGTCGACCGGCCGCCGCAGGCAACTCGCGCAACTGCCACAGCTCGTTGTCGCGGGTCAACGCACCGCTGTCGTGGGCGGCCAGCACCAGCTCACGCAGGTAGAGGGGGTTACCGGCGGTGGCCCGCCGCACCTGGTCCAGGGTTCCGCGGGCCACCGGACCGCCTAGCCAGCCGACCAGGACCTGTTCGAGATCCGCCGCGTCCAGCGGGTCGACGTCCATCCGGGCTGCCCGGCCGGAGCGCCACAGGGCACCGATGGTCTCCGGCACCTCGGCCCCGGTGGGCAGCGTGGCCAGCAGCGCCAGCGATCCGGCCCGGACCGCCTGGTGCAGCGCCACCGCCGACACGTTGTCGAGCTGGTGCACGTCGTCGACGAACACGACGGTCCGACCCGACTCGGCGAGCGAGTTCAGCGCGGTGACGACGCCGGCTAGTAGGCCGGCCGGTCCGCCCGAATCCATCGGGGGCAGGGCCGGGACGATGCCGGAGAGGGCGGCCAGCGGGATGTCCCGCCCGGCTGCCACCCCGTACCCGCGCAGGCAACGCCAGCCACGGCCGGCCAACACCCGCAGTGCCTCCTCGGCCAGGCGCGTCTTGCCGACCCCCGGTGGCCCGGTCACGATCGCCGCGCCCGGACGCAAGGTGACCGTGTCGATCAGTCGGGCCAGCTGCGCCTCGCGACCGACGAACGGTGCCACCCTGTCGATCACCGCCGCTGCGTCCGTCACTCACGGTCCCTCCACCGACTCATCCCACAGTGGACTTTACCCACTCGGCTGGTGGTCCTGGGTTGCCGGTACGGCGCGGACATGAGTACCAGGTCCGGCCGAAGTTGAGTGCCCGCTACTCACGAATGTCGACGGTGCGCAGCCGTACGGTGTTGATCACCGACCTGAAGGTCACCGCGGACCTTCATCCATAGCGGCACATTCAAGGAGAGTCGCATGTCACGCACAGCCAGCCAGGGCCCCGTCCGCCGCAGGAGCACCTGGGCAAGCCGGATCGGCGCCGCCGTCGCCTTGGCGCTGGTGGGCGTGGTCGGGGTGGCCACGCCCGCCCAGGCCGCGAGCACCATTCACTACGTCAGCTGGGAGGCCGGCGAGCCGGCGTGGCAGTACCTCAACTGGGGACACTGGGTGGGCCGCACGAACCAGGCATCGGCGGTCCGCAGCGGAAGCTGGGGTGTGCTGATGCAGGAGAGCAGCATGAGCGCCAACTCCCCCGGTGAGGCGCGGCGTACCTTCACGTACAGCACGATGGCGACGACGTGCGCCGCAACGGCCTATGTCCGCAACCTGTCGCCGACCAGCCAGCGGGTGCGGGTCAGGGCCGAACGCGCCAGCAACGGCACCGGCCTCGGCTCGGTGACCCAGACCCTCCCCGCGAACAGCGGATGGACCAAGGTCTCCCTGGCTGCCTTCACCGCGAACACCACCGCAATCGAGATCAGCCTGTACGCCTACCCGTTCACCTCCACCGGGCTCCTCAACAACCCCTACTGGGCCCAGATCGCCTGGGACGACTTCACCATGGGCTGCGTCCGCCTCTGATCCCGCCCGGTACGGTCGCCGATTGAGCGTGATGTCGCAGAGTCATCGGGATGGCTCTGCGACATCACGCACACCACCGGCTACCGTCTCGGTCCAGGTCCAGCGTCGCCTTCGCCCGCTGCGCCAGCAGCGCAGTCCGGGTCCACCCGCTACGACCGACTGAACCCGCGACGATTCCCAGCTCAGGACCGGTACCGCGGCACACGATCCCTGACCAGCTTCCGCGACCTGATCCGCAGCCGACTCCCGGCCACGGCGGGACCGCGTGCTGACGGTCCTGGAGTTAGGAACCCGTGCCCGGTCCCTTCGGATCCACCGGCGGGGACGGGACAGCACTGACCGGGACAGGACTGGGGAGGTCCACCGGCGGGGACGGGACAGGACTGATCGGGACAGGACTGGGGAGGTCCACCGGTGGCCGGTCGGCGGGAGCTGACGGTGGCGGGGCGTCCCGGTTCACCGCCGCCAACGCCAGCGGCGTGCCGACCATGAGGGCGGCGACGACGCCTGCCACCCCGACGGAGACGGTGAGGGTACGACGCTTGCGTGCCCGGTCGATGGCGGAGCCTGCCAGATTCATCGGAACTGCCTCCTCGGCAAGATCGGTAAGGGTGGCCCGGATGAGGTCGTCGATCGGGGTGTTCCTCGCTTCAGCTCCAGCACGAGTTCGGCACCGGGCAGCACCTCACGCAGCCGACTGACCGCCCGGTGGGTCCGGCTGCGGACCGTCCCGACCGAGCAGCCGAGGACCTCGGCCACCTGTCGCTCGGGCAGGTCTTCGTAGTACCGCAGGACCAGCACCGCGCGCTGCGCCACGGAAGGGGCAACAGGGCTGCCCGCATGGCCAGCCGCAGGTCGGCATGGACGCTGCCGTCCGGGTGTTCCCGCTCGACCGGCGAGCCGACCAGCGTCTCCCGTAGCCGTCCCCGGCGCCGCCACCAGCTGACCCGCTCGCGGTACATCACCGCACGCACGTACCCCTCGAGGTCCTCGTGCCGGATCGTCGGCCACTTGACGTACGTCTTGGCCAACGCCGACTGCGCCAGATCCTCGGCGGCATGCTGGCCGCCGGTGAGCAGGTAGGCCGCCCTGATCAGGGCGGCGGTCCGGCTCTGCGCGAACTCACCGAACCTGGCTCTCGCCTTGTCGTCCAACCGCTCAGCTCCGTCCGGTACGCCTCATTCACCACCACAGACGCGCGGAACCGCGCTCCACTATCCATCAGATGCTTTTCATCCTGAGCGGCGGTTGGTTTCGACGTGATGCAGGACGAGGATCACCGTGACCGGACAGTCCGTCTGGGCAATTCGACGGATTGCGGCAAGGATGGGTGCGGTGACCGTCGTCCGTGGCCTTACCTGCGATACGTCCCGAGTCCTCGGGGCCATCGCAGCGCTCCTGACCGGACCGATACCGTCCGCAGGCAGCCCCGCCTTGCTCGAATCCGACCCGCACACCGGCGAATGGCTGGCCACCCGTGCAGCCGGTTTCGTCCTCGTTCCGCTGTGGGAAGGACCGGACCTAATACTCCAGCCCACCTGGTGGAGTTGGAATCTTCGCTGGTAGTGGTCTGTTCTGGCGCGCCCACACCGAATCCTTAGAGACACCCTTCGGAGGTCCGGATGGCGACCTTGCTGGGCAGCATCGACGCCACGCCCACCCCCGACCACTGCATGATCACCATCATCGGCGGCGACTTCGACTCGTTCGGCCACCCCGACACCAACGCCGCGGTGCTCTGCTGGGCCGGCACCGAACAGATCCAGCTGTTCAGCGAAATCAGCGACGGCCACCGCCCACACGTCACCGTCGAGGCGTGGGACGGTCCCGCACCGACGGACACCGGCGAATGGGAAGCCCACGGACACGCTGAATTGCACTCGACCAGCGGCACGCTGGGTATCAGCATCTTCGACGAGAAGATGCTGACCCCGTTCATGCCCATCGGAGCGCCGGGAACCTACAACGTCGACGTGCATGCCACCGGCCGGCGTCGGCTACGCGCCCTGTGCGGACAGGACGCCTGGTACGCCGACGAGCTACCCACCAGCGTCGAACGGTTCCGGGTCCGTGTCTGGCCCCAGGCCTAGCCGCCGCGCGCGGGCCGTGTGACCGGTGCGACCACGTCCCGTCGCAGGGCTCGCATCACCGCCGCATGCTGGACGGTGCCCGCCGGTGGCATGAGCCGCCGGGAGTGCAGGACGATCAACCCCACCCACAGGACGACCACCCCCGTGAACACCGTCGCGAACGTCATCACGAACGGGACGTACACAAGCGGCGGCTTCAGCGACCAGACGGCTGTCACGCCGATGGCCACCACCACCATGACCGGCCCCACGAGCAGGCAGCGGTACCCGACGACCAGCAACCGGTAGGCCCTCATCGCCCGGATTCGCTGCACCACCTGATCGACCTCAGCCACGTCGGCGACCTCCCCGGAACCGACCGTGACTGTACCGACGAGCCAACCTCCAACGATGCCGGCAGGACCAGGGCGCCGCTGCTCACCCACCGGGGGTGCGGTGAGCTGGCAGAAGGCGGCTCGTACGTGCCTTGTAGTGAAGGTGTCTGGGGCCGTGATCAAGGTCGTGGCAGATGACTTAGGGCGGAGGGTCCCCATCCGGTCGGGTCCTTGTCGGGTGGCACCATCGTGAGGGCCTGCCAGAGCAGCAGGATGTCCAACCATCCTGCCTCGGCCGGTGTCAGTGGTCGCACGGCCTGGTAGCCGGCGAGGAACTGGGTGCGGACCTCAGCCGGTACCGGCCCCCAGTTGTGGTAGCGGGTGCCGAGCAAAACCGTCGCGCGGGCCAGTTCGACGAGCCGGTGGTCGTGTCGAGCCTCTTCGAAGTCGAGGACTGCGGTGATTTCGCCGTGGGCGTACAGGATGTTGGCGGAGCGGAAGTCGAAGTGGACGAGTTGTCGCGGCAGCCGGTCGGGTGGCGCGCTGGCGATCTGTCTGCGTAGCGTGTCGCGCGCGGCCGCGGGTAGGTGTTCGGCGTGAGTGTCGAGCCAGTCGGTGACGCGCTGGGTCAAGGGTTGCGATGCGGCGGTGGGCTCGTGGATTCGTTCGGCGCGCGGGTATGCCGCGAGCGCATCCTGCAAGCGGGCCAGGACCGCTCCGGCTGCCCGCACCTGAGCGGGGTCGGCGGTGTCGAGAAGATCGCCTTCGATCACCTGTTGCAGGCTCATCGAGACGCCGTCGACCTCCATCTGAAGGCGGCCGTCGCGCGCGGGAATCGGCGCCGAAACCGGCATGTCCCTGCCGTCCAGCCATCTCGTGAGTCGTGCCATCTCCGCCAGGTGCGAGAAACGCTCGGGCAGCACTGACCACTTCGCGAGCAGCCGACCGGACGGCGTGCCGATCCACGCCAGCGCGTTGCCGGCGCTCATCACGATCCGCTCGCAGGATTTGACGCGTACGCCCCAATACTCGTCCAGCACATCAGCAACCCAGTGACCGGCCGCCCGCGCATCGCTGAAGCCGAACCTCGCCTTCAGCGTGTGGTGCGGATCGTGCGCCTCCCACAGCATCTCCAACACCGGCACCCTCGAGTCGACCATGGGGCGCATCCCATCACAGGACCAGCCGGCCGCGCTCAGCGGGCCTGGTCCGGATCGAGGTCCGGCATGGTGTGGTCAGGCTGCCGCGGGTAACTGACGGTCGGAGCTTGCGTCTTGTCGCGCACGCCGAGGACCTCGTTGACGAAGTCGTCCTTGTTTCGCGCGTAGGCCATGAGGTCGCCGCCGTGAGCTTCCGCGAGGTCGCGCTTGAGTTGCTCGTACCGGGACCGGTAGTCCGCCCGGCATCGGAGCGCATCGCGGAAGGCGACTCGTCGCCGCCAGAGCAGGGAGGCCGGCTCGGTGAGATGAAGCTGGTGGGTACGTTCCCACCAGTTGTCCGTCTCCGGCTTGAAGAAGTAGTGCGCTTCCTCGGGACGGTGCACGCCGTTGCGGTAGCCAAGAGCGGTCACGACCTCGATGGCGGCTGCCGCCGCTGACAGACTGCGCACTGGTGCCATCATGTCGATGATCGGCTTCGCTGCCAGGCCGGGAACCGATGTGGAGCCGATGTGCTCGACCGGCCCGACCAGCCACTGTCCCAGAGCGATTTCGAGGCTGACCCGCTCCTGCTCGAACAGCGCAGCCCACTGCGGGTCGTACGGGCTGAGGGTAACCGGTGCGTGCTTCACGACAACTGCCTCTCGGTGCGAGTACGGACCGTGCGGTGCCTCTCATCGTCGACGCGCTGAACCACCTGGTGTGAACCTGGCCGTCCTTCCTCGGCAGGAGCCCGCCCGGCGAGTACCGTCCGGACTCACCCGTCCGTTGGCGAGGGCTGGACGGGATCGAGCGGTTCCGGGTGCACCTCTGGCCCGAATGACGGCGGCGAGGCGAGACCGGATTCTCGTGATGAAGGCGGGCCGTATCCGGGCTCTCCCAGAACTTCGGCGTCATGCTGATGGTTTCCCCTCGCGACCGTCCAGGAAGCGAATCCCCTGGTAGGCGGGTTGTCGCACGTCAGCGCGGGGAGGGCGGGTCAATGGGTGTCTGCCGTCGCGGGCGGCGCTTTCTCGGCCAACTGAGCGTGGCAGACGGACAGCAGTTGCCGCAGTCGGGTCAGCCGTGTGATGTGCTCGTCGATGACCTCCAACCGGCGGCGGAACATGTCACTCGCCTGTGGCAGCCGGATGCGGTCGGGCACGGTGTGTTCGGGCAGAGTGTCGCCGTCGAGCAGATGAAGGTGGGCGCTGAGCGTGGCGATGTCGTCAACGGTCAGGCCGAGCGACAGCAACTCACGGATGATCTTCACTCGGGCCACGTCGGCGTCGCGGTAGGTCCGTTGCCCGGTGCGGGTGCGTACCGGTGGCGGCAGCAGTCCTCGCTGTTCGTAGAAGCGTAGCGCCCGCGGTGTGGTTCCCGCTGCCGCCGCCGCGTCACCGATACGCATCGTGCCTCCCGACTGTCAGAGCTCTACGAGGACGGCGCCGACATGCCGTCCCTCGACGACATCCTGGAACGCTTGGGCGGCCCGGTCGATTCCATGGATGCGGGTATGCGGAAATCGGATGCCGCCGGTGTGTAGCCAGGCGCCGAACCGCTGCGTCCATTCGGCGAGCGCGTCGGGGTGGTCGGCGGCGTTGAACCCGCGCATGCTGATTCGCTTGAGCACGATGGGCACGAGGTCCAGTTCCAGCGTCGCGGTCGTGCCGGCGCCCTCGGCGGCGAGTTGCGCCGACAGCGCGCCGATCAGCACGATGCGGGCGTGGGGCCGGGCGGCGTGCACCGCCGCCTGAAGTTGTTCGCCGCCGACGGTGTCGAGCGCCACGTCGATGCCGTCCGGAGCGGCGTTGGCGAGCTGCGTGGCGATCGGTTCCGCTCCGCGTACGACGACCGCGTCGTAGCCGAGTTCGGTGGTCAGGACGCGGGCCTTCGCCGGTGAGCCGGTGGTACCGATGACTCTGGCTGCGCCGAGACGACGGGCGATCTGGCCGGCGAGGGAACCGACGGCGCCGGCGGCGCCGGTGATGAGCACCGTGTCGCCGGTACGAACGGCGGCGGTGCGGGTCAGCGCCGCGTACGCGGTCCAGCCCTGCGACAGGTGAGCCAGCGGATCCGGTAGCGAGTCTCCGAGCCGACGGCACCGGTCGACCGGGACGACCGCGTACTCGCGCCAGCCGAGGTCGTGCCCGACCAACTCGCCCGGACGCAGGCCGCTGGAGTCGGGGGCGGCGACGACCTCGCCGATGGCGGCGCCGGGCAGCGGATCGCCGGGTCGCGGACCGGGCAGTCCCGCCGCGGCCGCGCCGATGAGGGTCCGGAGCAGGGCCGCGGAGACCAGGAAGGCACGGTTGCGGACCAGGACCTCGTCGGACGCGCGGGGTGGCACCGGGACCTCAACGATGGTGAAGTCTTCCGGGCGCGGCAGGCCGTCCGGAGTCGTGAGCAACTGAACCTGACGATGGACGGAAGGAAGTGCAAGCACGTAACGCTCCTTGCTCGGTCGGTGGAGCGCGACCGTAAACCCTGACCCATGCGTCAACTGCAAGACTCAACGTCACGCGAATTCCGGCACCACCGGACTGGTACAGCAGGCTGTACTTTCCGGGCCGCGGCACGTCGGAGCCGACCTTGCGTCGCTATCGTCTCTGCCGGGAGGTACGGGATGCCGCGCAGGGACGCCGCTGGCGCTTCGGCCGCTGCGGGACAACTGGGCCCGCAGCTTTGGCGGGTGGCGCGGCGATACCTGCGTCGCCGCCTACGAATGTCTGTCGATGCCATCGAACACCTTCTCGGCGGCCTCGGCACGTCGATCCTGGCGCTGGCGGCCGTACTGCTCCTGGTCCTGGTGGCGCTCGCCAGCGTGGTCGGCATCGGCCTGGCGATGGTCCCGTCGGCGGCGAAGGCGGTCCGGCTCGCCGCCAACCGGGAGCGGGCCCGACTGTCGCGCTGGGACCGCGACCTGCCCCTGCCGCCGGCGGTCCCCACCAGCCTGCGCGACGTCCTGCGCGACCCTTGGGCTCGGCGCGAGTGCGCGTTCGTGGGCATCCACGGCACCGTCGGGTTCGGCCTGGGTGTGCTCGGGCTGTCGCTGCCGATCTCCGCCGTGCAGAACCTGCTGTTCCCGCTCTACTACTGGGTGCTGCCGCCGGAGGCGGGCGGCCCGGGGTTCATCGACTGGCGGATCGACGGGCTCCCCGACGCGCTGCTGGTGGGGCTGATCGGGGTCGGCTGGCTCGCCGCGACCGTGGCGCTCAACCCGCCGTTGGCCGGGCTGCAGGCGCTGCCGGGGCGACGGTTGCTGGCGCCCCCGCGCGACGTCGACATGTCGCTGCGGATCGCCGAGCTGACCGCCACCCGGGCGGCCGCGCTGGACGCGCACGCCGTCGAGCTGCGGCGCATCGAGCGGTCCCTGCACGACGGGGCGCAGAACCGGCTGGTCGCGGTCACCGTGCTGCTGGGTGCCGCGCGGCGGGCGATGCTCCGGGACCCGGCGCGGGCGGTGGAGATCCTGGACCGCGCGCACGACTCGGCCGAACTGGCCCTCGCGGAGCTGCGCAGCGTCGTACGCGGGATTCTGCCGCCGGTGCTCGACGACCGTGGGCTCGCCGCCGCGCTCGACGGTCTGGCCGCCGGCTGCGGGGTACCGTGCACGGTGGAGGTCGACGTTCCGGGCCGATGCGCCGCGTCGGTCGAGGCGACGGCGTATTTCGTGGTCGCGGAGGCGCTGACCAACGTCGCCCGGCACAGTGGTGCCGCCTCGGCGGCAGTCACCGTGCGGCGCAGTGTCGACCGGCTGTACGTGTCGATCGTCGACGACGGCTGGGGCGGTGCCGACGAGGGCCAGGGCTCGGGCATCGGCGGCATCCGGCGGCGGGTGCAGGGCCACGACGGCCGGTTCACTCTGACCAGCCCACCAGGTGGGCCGACGACCCTACTCGTGGAGCTGCCGTGCGGATCGTGATCGCCGAGGACGACGCCCTGCTGCGGGAAGGTCTGTCGCTGCTGCTGCGGGCCGAGGGGCTCGACGTGGTCGCCACCACCGACTCACCGACGACCTTCCTGGCCGCCGTGGACGAGTTCCGGCCGGACGTCGCGATCGTCGACGTCCGGATGCCGCCCACCCACACCGACGAGGGCATCGTGGCCGCCGTCGAGGCGCGGCGTCGTAGACCCGACCTCGCGGTGCTGGTCCTGTCGGCGTACGTCGAGCAGGCGTTCGCCACCGACCTGCTGGCTGGCGGCGCGGGCCGGCTCGGCTACCTGCTGAAGGAGCGGGTCGGCCGGGTCGAGGAGTTCCTCACCGCGCTGCACCGGGTCGCCGACGGCGGTACGGCGATCGACCCCGAGGTGGTCGGCCAGTTGTTCGCCCGCAGCCGTCCCGACAGCACTCTGGGCCGGCTCAGCGCCCGGGAACGTGACGTGCTCGCCCTGATGGCTGAAGGGCTTGGCAACGGGGCGATCGCGCAGCGGCTGTTCGTCACCGACGGGGCCGTGCACAAGCACATCCGCAGCATCTTCGCCAAGCTCGGCCTCGCCCCGGACGACCGCGCCGACCGGCGGGTGACCGCGGTGCTGCGCTACCTCGAGGACGCCCAGCGTCGCAGTCGGTGATGCCAGCGCCGCGCGATCGGTACAGCCTGCTGTACCCCGGTTGGCCAGTACGCTGGATCGTCCGGCAACCCGTCTGACCATAGCGTTCTCCATGTCATCGTCCTCTGACGACATGGAGAGGTTGGTCCAGATGTCCGTCCGCGTTGGACACACCGCCGACCCGGCGGTCCGCGTGATACAGCTCGCCCGTACGTATGGTTCCGGACCGCAGGCCGTCACCGCGCTCGCCGGCGTCGACGCGGAGTTCCACCGCGGCACGTTCACGGCGGTGATGGGGCCGTCCGGTTCCGGCAAGAGCACCCTGCTGCAGACCGCGGCTGGTCTGGACCGGCCCTCCTCCGGGCAGGTGTGGATCGGCGGCCAGGATCTGTCGCGACTGTCGGAGACGAAGCTGACCAAGCTCCGGCGCAGCCGGATCGGCTTCGTCTTCCAGGCCTTCAATCTGATCGGCGCGCTTACCGTCGAGGAGAACATCCACCTGCCGCTGCGGCTGTCCGGGGTACGCCCCGACGCCCACTGGCTGCGTCAGGTGGTCGAGCGGGTCGGGCTCGGCGACCGGTTGCACCACCGCCCGGCCGAGTTGTCCGGCGGGCAGCAGCAGCGGGTGGCGATCGCCCGGGCGCTGGCGATGCGTCCCGAGGTGATCTTCTGTGACGAGCCGACCGGCGCGCTTGACACCCAGACCGCCGCCGACGTGCTGGCCCTGCTGCGGTCGGTGGTCGACGACGCGCAGCAGACGGTGATCATGGTGACCCACGATCCGGTGGCGGCCTCGTACGCCGACCGGGTGATGGTCCTGGCCGACGGTCGGATCGTGCGGGACATGCCCCAGCCGGGCGCGGAGCAGATCGCCGAGCAGTTGGCGTGGCTCGGCCGCCGTCAGCTCGCCACCCAGGAGAGCTGAGCCATGCTGATGCTCGCCCTCCGGATGCTGCGCCACCGCATCGGCAGCGCGGTCGCCACCCTCGTCGCGCTCACCTGCGGCGTCATGATCCTCATGGCGATGGGCGTGATGGTCGAGTCCGGGATGCGGTTCACCCCCGCACCGCAGCGGTACGGCGCCGCCGACATCCTGGTCGCGGATCGCGACATGGCCATCGAGACCACCGAGTTCGGTGAGACGTCCACGGTCACCGTGGACCTGCCCACCGGCGGAAGCCTGCCGGTCACCCTGGCCGAACGCATCGGGCAGCTGCCCGGCGTGGCGGTCGCCGCCGCCGACCGCTCGATCCAGGCGGTCGTGCCGATCCAGGACGCCGCGCGAGGGGCGGTCGCGCACGGCTGGAGCAGCGCCGCGCTCACCCCGTACCGGATCGTCGACGGCAACCAGCCGGTCACCACCGACGAGGTCGCCATCGACGGCCGACTCGCCTCGGCGGCCGGCACCCAACTGCGGCCCGGCGACCAGATTCCGGTCCTCGCCGCCGGCTCGGTGCAGCAGTACCGGATCAGCGGCATCGTGGACCGTACCGCCGCCGGTGATCAGCCGCCCGCGCTCTTCTTCACCGACGACCACGCCGCGGCGCTCAGTGGCAGCCCGGACCGGGCCAGACTGATCGGGATCGTCCTGGCCCAAGGTGCGGACTCGGCGGCGGTGAGGGCAGAGGTCGGCCGGCTGGCCGCCGAATCCGGCGCGACGGTCCACACCGGCACCGAACGGGCAGGAGTCGAACAGTCCGAGGCGCTCGCGGCGGCCGACATGCTGATCCAACTCGGTTCCGTACTCGGTGGCTACATCGCCGGGCTCGTCATGTTCGTCGTCGCCGGAACGATCGGCCTGGCGGTCCGCCACCGCCGCCGCGACCTGGCCCTGTTGCGCGCCGTCGCGGCGACCCCGGGACAGGTACGGCTGCTGGTCGTCGCCGAGGTCGCGCAGCTGGCCATCGTCGCGGTGCTGCTCGGCATCCCGGCCGGGCTGTGGGCGACCGACTGGGTGCACCGGCAGCTCATGGACCGAGGCTTCATCCCGCACGGCTTCCCGTTCGACGGCGGGGTGCTCACCGCCGTGGCGGTAAGCGTGGCGACCGTGCTGGTGGCGGTGTCGGCGGCGCTGATCGCGGCCCGTCGTACGGTGCGGATCCGGCCGACCGAGGCGCTCGGTGAGATCGCCGTGGAGCCGGCCCGCAGCAGCCTCGTTCGGCTCGTCGCCGGTCTGATCGCGCTCGGCGGCGGGGTCACGTTGACCATGTTCACCACCGCCCTGCGTGGCCAGGCCGGACTCGGCGCGGCGCTGGGCATGCTGTTCGTCTTCGTGCTCGCCGCCGCACTGCTCGCGCCGTGGATCAACAGGTACGCCGCACAGGCACTCGGCCCGGTGCTGCGCGCCGTGTGGGGCGACAGTGGATACCTGGCGGCGGCCAACCTGCGGGCGAACGCGCGGGGTATGGCGACCGTGCTTACCGCGTTGGTGCTGTCGGTAGGCTTCGGCGGCTCGATCTGGTTCCTGCAGGACAACCTGCATCGGGAGACGCTCGCCCAGACCCGCAACGGCACGCTGGCCCAGCACTCGCTGGTGTCGGCGGTCGGGTTGCCGGCGGGTGCCGCAGCGGATGCCCGCGAGGTGCCCGGCGTCGTCGCCGCCACACCGATCCGGCGTACCTCGGTGATCGTGCCGGTGCTGGGGGGTGCCGAACCCGTCGGCGCCCAGGCGATCGACCCCGACGGGGCCGACCGAACGATGGACCTGTCGGTCACCGAGGGCAGCCTCGCCGATCTGCGTGGCGGCACCGTGGCGCTGTCCAACCTGCAGGCCTCCACCCAGAGGGCGGATCTCGGCGACCAGGTCGAGATCTGGCTCGGCGACGGCACCCCGGTGACGTTGCGGCTGGTCGCCATCTACGAACGCGGGCTGGCCTTCGGGGATGTGACCCTCAACCGGGAGACGGTCGACGGCCACACCCCGACCAACCTCGACGACGAGGTCCTGATCCGCACCGAACCGGGCAACGTCGAGGCCGTCGCCGGGCTCGCCGGCCTGGTCGAGCGGTACCCGGGCAGCGGCCTGATCGACACTGGGGCCGTGGGCGCCCAGCTCGCCACCGACCTGGCCCTCAGCGCCTGGATGAACAAGCTGGTCATCGGCGTCATGGTCGGCTACGCCGCCCTCGCTGCCGCCAACACCATGATCATGGCGGCGCTGACCCGGGGTCGTGAACTGGCCCTGCTGCGCCTGGTCGGTGTCACGGCCCGTCAGGTCAAGCGGATGGTGCACGCGGAACAGGTCGGCCTGCTCGGCACGTCGCTGCTCATCGGTGGTGCCATCGCCGCCGTCACGTTGGTCTCGGTGGTCCGGATGATGACCGGACAGCTGATCCCGTACGTCCCGCCGCTCGGCTGGGTTTCGATCATCGGCGGTACCACGCTGCTCGCGCTGGTCACCACCATCGCTCCCATCAGTGCACTCCTGCGGACGCCACCGGTCAACAGCATCGGCGTCAAGGAGTGACCGTCAGCCAGTCCACCGCAGGCGCCGACGAATCGTCGTCGGCTCCGTGGATCGGCGCACAGGGCGCCCGATCCGGACACTCACCAGGAGATTCCATGTCACCGCAACGCACCGACGGGTCCGGTTCCGACAAGGGCACCGACACCGCCACCGCCCCGAGCAGCGGCACCGCGACGCCGCGCAAGCGGTTCGGTTTCGGCCGCCGCACCGCCGCCGCACTGGCGCTTGTCGCACTTGTCGGGTTCGCCGGCATCGGCATCCAGTACGCCGACGCCGCGCAGGCGCACCGCCCGAAGAAGGACTCCATCCAGAGCAGCCTGGACGCGCTGGTCAAGGCCGGCGTCGCGCCCGGGGCGCTGGTCTCGGTAAGGGACAGCAGGGGACGCGTCACCAACTACACCGCCGGTGTCAACGACCCGCGTACCCGGGTGAAGGTGCCCACCGACGGGTACGTGCGGATGGCGAGCAGCACGAAGATGTTCACCGCGGTCGCCGTCCTGCAGCTCGTCGACGAGGGCAAGGTGCAGCTGGACGAGCCGATCGAGACGTACCTGCCGGGGCTGGTCCGGGGCAAGGGCTTCGACGGACACACCATCACGGTCCGCCACCTGCTGAGCATGACCAGCGGCCTGCCCGAGTACGACCTGCCGGACGTGTCCGTGTGGAGCAATAGGTACTACGAGCCGCATGACATGCTCGACTCGGCGTTCTCCCAGGAGGCGCACGCCCCGGCCCCCGGCGGGCAGGTGCAGTACCGCAACGCCAACTACATCGTTGCCGGCCTGCTGGTGCAGAAGGTCACCGGTCGCCCGATCAGCGAAGTGATCACCAACAAGATCGTGAAGCCGGCCAAGCTGCACGAGACGTATTGGCCGAGTGTCGGTGACAAGACCATCCGCCAGCCGCACGCGAAGGGCTACCTGCCGGACCCGGAGACGATGAAGTGGGTCGACACCACCCAGGTGGACCCCTCCATCGCCTGGGCGGCCGGCCAGATGATCTCCACGCCGAGTGACCTCAACAAGTTCCTGGTGGCGCTGCAGAACGGGAAGCTGATCTCGCCGGAGCGCCTGGCCGAGATGCGCGACAGCAAGGTCTGGCTCCCCGGCGGCGAGGCCTTCCCGGACCTGGTGTGGAACTACGGTCTCGGCACCACCGGGTATGACCTCTCCTGTGGCGGTCGCGCCTGGGGGCACGGCGGCGACATCGACGGATACTCCAGCCGTACTGCCATCACCGCCGACGGACGTGCCGTGACCATCGTGGTCACCGCCGAATCGAGCCCGGTCCCCGACGGCATCTTCCAGGTCCTGGACGCCTTCGACGCCGCTCTGTGCGCCGGCAGGTAGCCGTCGCCGGTCAACTGACCCGATCCCTTCGCCCGAACCGCCACTGACGGGACGACCCGCCGCCCGTGCCGGGTACGCCTGGCGCGGGCGGCGGCCCGGCCGCCATCCGTACCCAGTCAAGGAGCAGCCTGCCATGCCCACTCACCTCACTCGACTCCGCCGGCCCACCCGGTCGCGTCGCCGGGTCCTCGCCGTGGCGACGACCGCGGTGATCGCGGCGGGCGGTCTCACGGCCGCCGGCCCGGCCGGCACCGCCCGGGCCGAGACCCGTCCCGACGCCATCGGGCAACGCATCGAGAAGTTCGTCGGTACCGATCGGCACCCGGGGGCGCTGGCCGCCGTCCGGGACCGTCGCGGCCGGACCCGGCACTACACGGCCGGGGTCGGCGACCTGCGCACCGGCGCGAAGGTGCCGAAGAACGGCCGGGTACGCATCGGCAGCGCCAGCAAGATGTTCGCCTCCGTCGTCGTGCTGCAACTCGTCGGCGAAGGCACAGTGGATCTCGACGAGTCGGTCGAGACATACCTGCCGGGTCTGGTGCGCAGCCCCGGTGTGGACGCAGATGCGATCACGGTCCGCCAACTGCTGCAGCACACCAGCGGCCTGCCCGACTACACCGACACGATGTTCCCGGAAATGATCGACATCCCGCCGTACCAGCACATCTACCTCGAGCCCCGGGACCTGCTCGACATGGCCAACGCCAGGGAAGGCAGGCCGGCCGGCGACTGGGCCTACAGCAACACCAACTACCTGCTGGCCGGCCTGATCGCCCAACGGGTCACCGGCCGGCCCTTCAACGAGCTGGTCACCACCCGGGTCATCGAGCGGACAGGTCTGCGCGACACCTACGCGCCCGGGGTCGGTGAGGAAGGTATCCGCGGCAGGCATCCCAAGGGTTACCAGCTCGATGAAGCCACCGGCGAACTGCTCGACTTTACCCGGATGGACCCGAGCTGGGGCTGGGCCGCCGGCCAACTGGTCTCCACCCCGGCCGATCTCAACACGTTCCTGCGGGCCCTTCTGGCTGGCCAGCTGCTCAAACCTGCGCAGCTGGCCGAGATGCGGACCACCGTCGCGCTGCATCCGCGATCGGGCGTGGGGTATGGTCTCGGTCTCTTCCGCACCCCGTTGAGTTGCGGCGGGGTGGCGTGGGGCCACGGCGGTGACATCCCCGGTTACTCGACCGTCAACGGTGCCACCGACGACGGTCGCGCGGCGACCCTGGTGGTCACCTCGCTCAACGGGTCGGTCACGGACGGCTCTGTCGCCGCCGACCGGGCCGCCTTCGTCGACGCCGCGCTCTGCGCGAAGTGACCGGCATGGCAGGAGTAGGGCTCTCAGCATCGCCCGATCAGCAGTAGGCATCTGGGCAAGGCGATCAGCGAGGCCCTGAACAGACCGGGGTCCTACGAGGCAGAGGATGATGCGGGTGTCGACCGCGCGGGTAGGAGGGGTAGGACATGGATCAAGGCACCCGCGACGAGATGCTCGCCTGCCTGGCTGAGGAACTCGGATCCGTTACGGCCACACACCCGACGCGGGTTGCCATCGACGGAGCACCCGCCGCCGGCAAGACCACACTCGCCGACGAGTTGGCCGCCATCCTGCGCACACAGGGCCGGGACGTCGTCCGCGCGACAATCGACGACTTCCTCTTCCCTCGCGCACGCCGCTATCCGCGCGGCGAGTACTCGGCCGAAGGCTGCTACTTCGACACCCACGACTACGAGGCGCTGAACCGGGTTCTGCTCGATCCGTTCGGCCCGGGCGGGGATCGACGCTTCCAACACGCCGTCTACGACCACACCTCGGATGCCGTCCTGTCCCCACCGGTCACGACTGCCCCCGCCGACGCCGTGCTGATCTTCGACGGCGTCTTCCTCATGCGCCCGGAACTGATTGATCGGTGGGATCTGCGCATCTTCGTGTCGACCGACCTCGATGCAACGGTGGATCGTGCCGTGATCCGAGAGAGCCGGGTATCATCCCGGGCCGACGTCGAACGCCGCTGGCGCGAACGGTACATCCCCTCCCAACAGTTCTACTTCGCTACGGTCCGCCCGACCGATCACGCCGACATCATCGTGCACAACGACGAGCCCCAGCAGCCGGCCTGGGCGACCCGGACACGCTGACCGCACTCCGGCACGACCAAGTGTTCGACCCACCCCGACCTGTCACGCAACGTAACGCCCGGTCGACGGATGCCAGATCAGTACGTCATTTGCCGATGATCCGCGGAGCGCTGACATCGCGGTTGTCGATGAGGATATCGGCTCGCCGTTGCGGGGAGCATGTTCTGAAGTAGATGCGCTGGGCCTCCACGTAGCGCCGCATGCTCGGGTGCTCTGGATCGGGATTCGTGCCGTCGCGAGCGGCCATACGCCTGGCCGTTTCTTCGAAGGGGACATCCAGGAACACCGACAGGTCCCAGGCCGTGACGATCTCGTCCCGATGCAGAAAGAGCCCGTCGACGACGAGCACCGTCCCAGGAAGGGCAGTAAGGGGTTCCGGGTCGAGGATGATGTCGGTCGTGAGGTCATGCGCGGCTGGCCGGTATCGCCGGGAGCCGGCCGGGCCGAACGGATCCAGGACGTCGCTCTGGAATCGCAGGTAGTTGTATGAGTCCTGCCAGAAGCCTTCCGGCGACTCGCGTCCCTGTCGGTACCGGACCGCTCGGACGTTGTGGAAGTCGTCGAGTGATATCCGCACGACACGGCGGCCGAGAGCGCGCACGGCCGCGGCTAGTTCGTCGGCGAACGTGCTCTTGCCGGATCCGTCCGGGCCGTCGACAGCAACGCGGAGACATCCAGGGCCGTCGGGTGCGGGAATGCGCTGTGCGACCTCCCCAATGACGTCACGCCGCTGCACAGAGGCAATCATCCGGCAAGTCCCGCAACCAGCAAACCGAACAGCCGGCCGGGCAACGACAAGCATGGTCTTCCCGGCACGACCGCGCGCCGGGTTCTCCCGTCCTCGGTCACGTACTGTGATGCCCGGCCGGCGGCAGATGTGGGCGCCGATCTTGACGCACTCGGATCAAGCTCTGGGCGTGTGGTGACCTTGTGCGACGGCGCCCCCAAGGAATTGGGTGGTCCGGTGATGGCGCTACCCGAAGAATCGGCAACCGTGGAAGCTGCGACGCCGACGTGGCCACAGGACAAGCTCGCCGCACTTCGGCTCGGGCGTCGGCTCGTGGCAGAGGTGCCGGCAGCGCCGGGGCGCCGTGCGTTCGTCGACATCACTCCGATCGTGGACCAGCGCGACGACCTCGCCGAACGCGAAGGATGGCAACGCCCGGACGCGCATCGATCCTTCCAGCTCGCACATTGGGACTACAACGAGCGGCAACTCGACGGCTGGGACTACGACGTCGACGCCCGTCGGATCCGCATCGACACCGCCACCGACGAGTCCAGCCTGCTCAGGCTCGTCGCCGAGTGGGGGCTGACGCCGGCCCAGTTCGGCTACCCGTGGGACACCGACGACCCCCGGTAGGCTCCCGCTCGAACGGCAGGTTTCGCCTCCCCGATGCCGAACGGCGCTTCGCGAGAGCGTCCCGGCAGGTGGCGAGCTGACGTCGCCCGGGCACCGTGGTTTCGTACCGCAGCCGGCGTTGACCTGGTGGACCAGGGCCGGTGCCGGCGTCACCTTGGCGGTGGCGCCGGCATCGGCCGCGCTCGTTACGGGGTGACCACTCGTCCGCCGAAGGTCACGACCAGCCGACCGTCGGAGGCGAAGGACCAGCCCAGAGCACCGGTGTACGAGGAACACCGGGATCCGTTGGCGCCGGACCAGAACTGGTTCGAGCTGTCGGAGTTGCCGATGATCCGGTCGTTCGAGCCGCCGTTGCACGAGGTGTTGTTTCGGAACACCGAGGAGCCGCCGTCGAAGTTGAAGTTGCGCTCGGCGTTGCCGATGTTGGCGTTGTTCGACACCGTCATCGTGCCGGGGTTGCGGTTGTAGGTGAACCCGTGCTTGCCGTTGGCGTAGGCGATATTGCCGCGGATGGTGTGGTTCACCGCGATGTCCTCGCCGCCGAGCTTGAATCCGTTGCGGTCGCCGTTGCCGGCCTGACCACCGTTGCTCAAGGTGCCGTTGGTGTAGGCGAGGGAGGACTCGATGGTCACCGCGCCGATGGCCCCGGTGTCGCTCTTGGTGTAGAGGTCGTAGCCGTCGTCGATGTTGTTGTGGGCCACCGTGTAACGGAAGACGTTGCCGGGGCCGACGGTCAGCTTCGGGGCGAAACCGTCGGCGTCCTCGCCGTCGGAGTCGACGTTGTCGTGTGACACCGTGCTCACCACGAGGTTGTTGGCGGGCCACTGGTCGCGGGGTGCGTTCGCGATCAGCCGCGAGAGTTGCAGCCCCGAGTCCCGGTTGTGGCGGGTGATCGTACGCTCGATGATGTTGTTGTTGCCGGCCAGCAGGATGCCGTTGTCGCCGGCCCGCTCGACGATGATGCCGCGGATGTGCCAGTACGATCCGCCCACCGCCAGGCCCCGGTTGGCCGGGTCCTCGCTCTGCGCCGAGAAGTTCAGGATCGGGGTCTCACCCGCGTACGCGAAGATGTTCTTGCGTGCGCTCGACGCGCCGTTGTTGCCCTGAGCGATGGTGATTGTCTGCGAGTAGCGGTAGGTGCCGCCGCGCAGGAAGATCGTCCCGCCTGCGGGAATCCGGGTGATCGCGGAACTGAGCGTCGTCGGGTTCGCAAGCGTGCCGGCCGCGCTGTCGGTGCCGGTAGGTGCCACGTAAAGCGTGCCGCTCGACGGCGGGGGCGGGCTGGCCGGTGGGGGTGTGCTCGGTGGCGGGGTGGTCGGCCCGGTCGTCGGCGGCGGGGTCGTCGGCCCGGGCGTCGCACCTGAGGCGTACGTCTCGAACTCGGCGATCCTCGGCGTGCCGCTCGCACCGGTGATCTCGAAGTTGATCTTTCTCAGCGAGGTGGCGGGGAAGTTGATGACCCCGGCCCCGGCACCACTGGCCAGGGTGGCGCCGGTGTCGTTGTTGACGAGTCGCCAGGAGCCGACGACACCTACCGCGCCGGCTGCCTCCCGGATGTTCACCGACGCCACAGTGGTGGCGGCGCCCCACTTGACGGAGATGCGACCGGTCGTGCCGGTCGGCGACCAGTAGCTGCCCATGTCGCCGTCGATCACATTGCCGTAGCTGGTGCCGCTGGCCTTGCTGGAGCCGTCGGCGCCGGCCCCGAGACTGAGGTTCGTCGCGTTGGCGCTTACCGACGCGGCGGCGAAACCGTCAGCCGAGCCGGACGCTTGGGACGCCGGCAGCGCCGGGGCAACGGCGGCTGCGGCGGCCACGGCGGTGCCGACGGCGAGCAGCCTTTGTCGCACTGTAGTTCTCACTGTTCGTCTCCTCGGGGGAGTGAGCACGGTGCGAGGCGTCTCCTGCACAGCTCGACACCGCAGAGTGGCTACATGTTCGTGTCATCAGCCTGGCTATAGAGCGAAACATCGATGTAATGCCAGGCTAGGAAAGCGCTTGCCCATGAGGCAAGCGTAGCGATGTGCAGGTTTGTTGCAGGATTTCGGGCAGCTGCTCGTCGAGCCGAGCAGACGCGGGCAGCACGGCAGTGCGAAGGACCGGGATCGTGCCCCACGCCTCACGGCGACTGCGGCGGCTTTGCCTTCTGCGGGTGAATCGTCTCGTGCCGGACCAGCATGGCGACGAACTCGCGGATCTTCCGCTCCCGGGTCTCCGCCCGTTTCACCGCGTTGAGCCGGTGGATGAGGGCGAATCGGTTGGTCTTGGTGAGCACGTCGAACATGGCTTGGGCGGCGGGATCGGCGGAGACGGCGGCGAGCAGATCGGCCGGCACCTCGGCTTCCGAGGGCGGGGCGTAGGCGGCCGCCCATCGCCCGTCCGCCTTCGCCGCCTCCACCGCGACGCGGCCCGCAGGCAGCATCCGCCCCTGCGACTCCAGCCGGGCCACGTGCGCGACATTCCGTTGCGACCAGGCACTGCGCGGCCGGCGCGGAGTGAACCGGATCCAGGAGGACTCCTGATCCCGTTTTCGGGCCTGCCCGTCGATCCAGCCGAAGCACAGCGCCTCGTCGACCGCCTGTTGCCAGGTCAGCGTGGTGACGGTGCCGCCCTTCCTGGTCAGGGCGAGCCAGACGCCCGGCGATGTGGCGTGGTGGTCCGACAACCACGCGCGCAGCGCCTCGGCGTCCGCGACGATCAACTCATCTAGTTCAGCGCTGCCCATGACGGCAGGCTAACCGCCACCTGTGACCGATTACCGGTGCCGTGACCCCGGCAGGCTCGGCCAGCGGGGACCGATCATCGGCCACGCCGTTCCCGCAGCGCCTCGACCAAGCCACGAAGACCGACCGTCACCACGCACAACGATGTGAGCTGCCCGTTGCATCAACAACCGGTGCCGTACGGACCAATCCCGAATCCAGTACGCACTTTCACCGCCGGTGCTGACGCGGGTGCCCGGATCGCAGGGCCGCGTCAAGGCCGTTAAGTCGCAGCACGCACCCGCCGCGCAGGTGCGCCAGGTCCGCACTGCCGTCCTCCGTGTACCTGACAAACGCCACCTGCTCGGTCCAGTGCAGACGGGTTCCGTCCGCCTCGGGGTCGAGTTGGACGGTGACCAGCGAGGTCCATCGCAGGTCGTCGTCGACGACGGCCTCGTAGCCGTAGACGATCCGGTGGGTACCCGCGATGTCGATGTACCGTGACCGGTACTCCAACCGCTCGGGCGCCGTGTCCAGCCCGGTGAAGGTGCTGCGCGCCGTCTCGCCACCGCCCACCCGGAAGTCGTGCTCGTACGACGCTCCGCTGCCGGGAAGTCGGAACCACCGCTGCCTGATCGTGGAGTCGGCGAAGGCCGTGAAGACCTCGCCCGGCAACACGTCGAGGTGCCGCGAGATCGTGAACGTGTCGTGTCGGACCATGCCGTTCCTTCCGCTGTCACGGCCACACAGGGGGTGGCCGCACGCCAGTTACGATCAGTAAGAAACGTACGTCCACCGGATTTAGTCCGGCTTTCCGATACGCACTTCGAAGTCAGCTACTGACGGTGGAGGAACAAAGAGCCTTGACACGTTTCCGTGGTGCCGAACTCGCACAGCGCGGGATCACGCCGGACTGCGTACAGACGATCGAGCTCGTCCGTGACGTACTGGCGCGGGTAGGCGACAAGTGGACGCTGCTGACCATCACGGCCCTGGCGTCCGGCGGGCTGCGCTTCACCGCGCTGCACGAGCAGGTCGCCGGCATCTCCCAACGGATGCTCAGCCAGACGCTGCGCGCCCTCACCCGCGATGGGTTGGTGACCAGGACCGCGTACCCGGAAGTACCCCCGAGGGTCGAATATGCCCTGACGCCACTCGGTCGTTCACTGAGCGAGGCCGTGGACGGACTTGTTCTCTGGGTTCGCGACCACCAGCGCGACATCGCCCGCAACCGCGACGAGTTCGACCAAGCGCCCGCCGCGAACCCAGCCGTCCCACCCTACCCGTAGCCGAGCAGGGGACCAGGGACGAAACCACTGGCTGCCGGCGGACGGCTACCTGGTGATCGTGGACAACGCACTCCAGCTGGTGCCGGACAGGGCCCAGGACCGGCACATGCTCTTGCGTATCCTCGCCCGGGCAGTTAGCCACTGGGCCAGCCCGCTCGGCCGACCGCAGGGGCAGGTCACCCCGTTCAAGGTTCTGCTGCTGTGCGACCGCGACGAAGAGGCAGTGCAACTGCGGCAGGACATCACACAGGCACTCCACAACGGGCATGTGGTCTCGCAGCGTCTGACGCGCCGCGTGCACGGCCTTAGCCGTTCTCAGATGGCCTCGCGGTAGCCCATTCGCCAGCCGATGTCGTACCTCTCGATATTCGAGGTGCTCGTCCGGCGGTAGAGCTTGGCGGTCGGCCCCCACATTCATGGCGTCCCGGCCAGTTGGCCCTGGTCGCGGATCATGCCGAGTCGCGTAGCACCAACTTCGTGGGCAGGATGAGGGACGGAGGTTCGTGTCCCGCGATGAGTTCGACGAGCATGCGGGTCATTTCTTGGCCCAGGGCTTGGACCGACTGGTGGACGGTGGTCAACGGCGGATCGGTTCGTTCGGCTATGCCGAGGTCGTCGAAGCCGACCACGGCCACGTCGGCTGGGACGGACCGGCCGGCATCGAGGAGGACGCGTAGGGCGCCCGCTGCCATGTTGTCGCTGGCGGCGAATATGGCGTCGAGGTCGGGGTGACTGTCAAGCAGTGACTTCATCGCTGCGGCACCGCCGGTCTCGGTGAAGTCGCCCTCTGCCGTCGCGTACGGGGTCAGTCCAGTCATGATCATCGCTTCGCGGTAGCCGCGGTGCCGAGCGCGGCCGACGTCGGTGGACATGGGGCCGGTGATGGTGACGATCCGGGTTCGGCCGAGGCTGATGAGATGGTCGGTGGCGAGTCGCGCGCCGCCGACGTTGTCGGATTCGACGTACCACTGTGGCTCGAAATCCAATGGCCGGCCGCCGTATACGGTGGGTAGGCCGGCCCGACGCACGATGTGAGTCAGCGGATCGTCGCCGTGCAGCGCCATCAGCATGATGCCGTCGACGCCGCGCGTGTGCAGAAGGTTGGTCAGCCGGGACCGGCCCCGGCCGGAGCTGGCAAGGCACAGCAGCAGGTGAAGGTCGGTCTCCTCGAGCGCCGCGGACACTCCGACGATGACCTGGGCAAAGAACGGGTCGGCGAAAAGCTCGGGATCGTCATGGGAGACGGCGAGCGCGACGATCCCCGTCCGCTGGGTGGCCAGGGCACGTGCGGTGCGGTTGGGTAGATAGCCCATCTCCTTGATGGCGCGCTCCACGGCATCGCGCGTGGCGCGGCTGACATGCGGCGCCTTGTTGATGACCCGGGACGCGGCGGAACGGGACACGCCGGCGCGCTCGGCCACCTCGTCGAGGGTCGGTTGCCGCCGAGGCCGCTGGGCTGCCATCGCCATGCCGAGTCCTTCCCGTCTGACGTCGGGCAGCCGCTACCACCGGCCGGTGCCGTTGTCGCTGAACGATCGTATCGGCCGGTATCGACGCCGTCGAGGTGGCTTACCGCCGCCGCTCGTCAGGCTGGAAGCGGTCCCAGATATGCCTGGACATCGATCTTGTGGGGAGGGTGACTCCCCTTGACATCTGCCTGATATTTCCCGACCATCAGCTCGAAACATATGGATGTACATCGCTGGAAGCGCTTCCAGCTTTCCCCCGGAGGAGACTGTTCATGAAACGATGGACCCGCCCCTGGAGACTTGCCGCCGCCCTGGCGTTGGCGGTTCCCACGGTTCTGCTCGGGGCGCCCGCTGCGTACGCGGATCCGATCAGCCAGACCAGCGGTTTCTACGTCGACCCCAACTCAAGTCCGGCGACGTGGGCGGCCGCGAACCCGGGCGACGGACGCGCCGCCGCCATCCGCACCGAGATCGCGCAGAAGCCGATGGCCAGATGGTTCGGCAACTGGAGCGGCGACATCGGGAGCGCGGTCAGGGGCTATGTGGGAGCCGCAGACGCTGTCGACAAGCTTCCGCTGCTGGTGGCCTACAACCTTCCCGGCCGGGACGCGTGCGGCGGCCACTCCGGTGGTGGCGCCGGCAGCGTCGCCGCCTACGACTCATGGATCGCCGCTTTCGCCTCCGCCATCGGCAGCCGTCCTGCCGTAGTGGTCCTCGAACCGGACTCCCTTGGCGACTTCAACTGCATGAGCCAGGCGCAGATCAACGACCGAGTGGGCATGCTCTCCCGCGCCGTCGGCCAGTTCCGGTCCAAGGCGCCCAACACCTGGGCCTACATCGACGCCGGAAATCCCCGCTGGGTCGACGCCCAGACGATGGCGCAACGGCTCAACATGGCCGGCGTGGCCAACGCACGTGGCTTCGCGCTGAACGTCTCGAATTACTTCACCACCGGTGAGAACACCAACTACGGCAATCAGGTCGCTTCCGCGCTACAGAGGTTCGGATACAGCAAGCCGTACGTGATCGACACCAGTCGCAACGGCAACGGCTCCAACGGTCAGTGGTGCAACCCCGGTGGCCGCAGGATCGGCACACCCAGCCGGATGGGCGGCGGCGGGGAAATGCTGCTGTGGCTCAAGACACCTGGTGAGTCCGACGGCAACTGCGGAGTCGGTGGCGGATCCAGCGCCGGGCAGTTCCTGCCCGAGGTGGCCTACAAGATGATCTACGGCTATTAGCACAGGTCACTGAGACAGCGGCGCCGTACGCGGCCGATGCCGCACCCGGCCCTGCCAACCAGCGACGCCCCTCTGTGTCATCAGGGTATCGAGACCAGAGGGGCGTCGAGTTGCACCGTTCGCCTTACGGTCCCCGTCACCACCGAACGGGTCCAGAGGAACGAACCTTGCTACCGGCGGGGGCGGGGTCATCGGATCGGTTTGTACGCGGTGACAAGCTCCCAGGTGCCCGGAAGCACTGCCACGTCGTGGAAGCCGGTCTCCGTGAGCAGGGTGGTGTAGAAGTCCACCTCGCGTAGGCGGCTGACGCTGCTGTCGACGCCGATCAGAAAGTAGCTCCAGAAGAACTGCATGGCGAGCCGGTCCGGGGTGCGGAACTCCTCGCAGACCAGGATCAACCCGCCGGGCTCCAGCGCCGCGTACGCCTGTTGCACCAGGTCGCGGGCCACGGCGTTGGGCCAGTCGTGCAGGACTCGGACGAATGACAGCGCGTCGTAGCCGCGCGGTAGGGCTTCGGCGAAGAAGTCGCCGCCGACGAAGCCGAGCCGATCCGAGTGACCGCGGCTGTCCCGGGTGGCCGTCACCAGTGGTGCCACTGCCGGCAGGTTGTACACGTCGGCCCGCAGGTTCGGCGCGGAGTCGAGGATGTGTGCGGCGAGCGTCCCATCGCCGCCGCCGACGTCCAGCAGGCGGCGCCGGTCAGACCAGAGTCGATGTGAATGCCGGCGTACCGTCTCGATGGCCGGTCCCAGCCCGAGGGCCATGCTGCGTTCGAACTCGGCGGTCTGTGCGGCGGTCTTCGGCGGCCAGGCGAACCCGTCGTCGATGCTGACCTCGCCGCGCAGGCTCTCGGCCAGCCGGCCGTGCAACTGCCGCCACGGGTAGCGGTCCCTGTCCCGCTCGGTGGCGCCCGGCCCGACGACCGCGTTGACCGCGTCGCGTAGCCCTGGCACCGCTCGGTAGCTGGTCGCGCCGATGTCGTCGCCGTGCTCGTCGCGGATGACGAAGCCGAGGCTCTCGATGCAGTCGAGGAACTTGTACAGCCGCAGCGGGAGCACCCCGAACTGGGTGGCCAGCGCGTCGAGGCGGACCGGTCCGGGCTCCAGCGTGTCGAGCAGTCCCAGGTCGAGCGCCGTGTGTAGAACGTCCATGGCCTTGGGCCCGTTCACGAGCAAACTCATCAATGCTCGTGGTGAGAGGGTGACGGTCACCGGTGCAACTCCTCCTCCAGCGCATCCATGAACAGGTCGATTTCGTCGAGGGTGTTGTAGACGTGCGGGCCGACCCGCAGATAGCTGCGCCAGCTACAGATCACGTCACGGGCGGCCAGTCGCCGCTTGACGGCCTCACCGTCAGGGATGTCCAGGCACACCACCCCGCCTCGCTGGGCGATGCTGGTGGGGCTGACCACGACGATCCCGGCGGCCTCGGTCCGGTCCAGCAGCCGTTGGGTGAGCGCCAGGGAATGCCGCCGGATCGCGTCGATACCGACACCGAGCAGCAGGTCCAGACCGATCTGTGAGATCAGGGAGGTGAGCGGGTACGGGGTGCCGCCGGCGAAGCGACGGATACCGGCAGCCCAGCCGAATGACGGTCGGAAGGTCAGCGCGCGGTCGCCGGCCTGCCAGCCGGTAGCGGCCGGAGTCAGCAGTGGCACCAGGTCCGGCCGGACGTAGAGGAATCCGGTGCCGACACCGCACAGCCACTTGTGGGAACCGCCGATGACCACGTCGACGCCGAGCGCGGTGACATCCAATGGCATCACCCCGACGGTCTGGAAGGCGTCCACCACCACCAGCGCTCCGACCTGGTGGGCTCGGGCCACCAGGTGGGACAAGTCGACGGTGGCGCCGGAGGTGAAGCTGGCGTGGGGTACGCACACCAGCAGCGTCCGCTCGTCGAGCCGGGCCTCGACAGCCTCCTGGTCGAGGTGGGGGCCGCCGGTGCCGACCACGTCGACCTCGGCCCCATATCGGCCGTACGCGCGGAAGATGAACGGCACCGTCGGATAGTCGAGATCCGTGATGACGACGCGGTTGCGCGGCTTGCGGTAGTCGAAGCAGGACGCCACCCGGGCCAGGAAGGTGCTCAGATTCGCATCGGTGAGCACGCTGCCCGGTGGTGCGCCGATCAGCGCGGCCACCGAGTCGGCGTACCGGTCCAGGCCGATGTGCCAGTCCTGCCAGACGTCGTCGCGCCAGGTGCGCAGCGTCTCCCAGTAGTCGTGCAACACCTGCTCGCCGCCCCTGGGCACCGCGCCGGTGGAGTTGCTGTTCAGGTAGACGCAGGTGTGCACCAGCGGGAACTCGGCGCGCAGGGCGGCGTGCGGGCCGGCGTCGAGGCATCGGGGGCTGTGTTCGGGCTGGCTCATGCGCAGCGCTTTCCAGTCGGGTCGGTCGCTGGCGGATCGGTGGTCGTGGCGGTGAAGACCGGTGCGGTGCTTATCGCCGCGAGGTACGGCGTGCCCTCGGTGTAGCCGGTGCCGGTCTGGGCACCGAGCATCGACACCGCCACCCGGAGATGGGTACGGCGCCACTGCGACAGGGCACCGGCGAATGCGGCCATCCGTCGCGCCACCAGGATGCCGTCGGCGCCGGTGAGCCGGCCCTCGGCGACCGCCGACCGGTAGGTCTGGTCAACCGTCGGCTGGCCGCCGCGTACCCGGGCCTGTATCTCCGGCACCGACTGGTAGGCCACCGAGTCGAGCCGATCCGCCTGCGGGGTGCGACACAGCGACTCGATCAGCTTGTACGAGCGGGACTGGATCGCGCTGGCACCCTCGGTGTACTGCCGGAATGTACGGAACGACTCGGGCTGCATGGTGGCCAGGAGGGAGAAGAGCGGACCGGCGGTGCGCAGCAGGTCGCCCGCATACCCGAGCCGGTCGACGGCGGCGCCCGGTGTGTGCCCGGCCAATGCGGCGACCGTCGCGCGAAGTTCGTCGGCGACCCCGGCGAAAAGGCACTCGTAGCCCTGGAGCACCCGGATGAACAGGTACTCGTCGTGCGTCACGTGGACCGGCAACATGGTCAGCCGCAGCGACGGATCCCCGGGCAGGGCCAGGTCACGGGCGATGGTGTGCAGGTTGGCCGCGGTTGTGGTCGGGGCGTGCGCTCCGACCACCTCGGCCATGCCGAGACGGGCCAGCGCGGACGCGACGGCTCGGACACCGAGTCGGCAGCGTTTGACGACCACCGCTGGCCCCGGTCTCTGCTGCGGAAGTAGTTCGGTGGTGCGCGCGGCGGCAGCCAACTCGAACGCCAGCGTGTCGGCGACCAGGCGGACGAGGAGGCGATCCCGGGTCTGCCGGCGGGCAGCGGTCTGCGCGCCCGGGGTCGGATCGTCTGGTCCACAGGGCAGTCGGAGCAGCCGCAGGGCGAGGTAGCTGCGGTAGTCGTAACGGCCGTCCCACTTGTCGAGTGCGACGTCCAGGAAGGCGGCCAGCTGACGGGTCGCGGCGTCGCCGCTGCCGGGGCCCTGGCGGGTCATCGCCTGCCGGGCGCTGTCGAGCAGGGCGAGGAAGCTCTTTTCCGCGAAATGTTTGCCGACACGGTGGAACTCTTTCAGCACCGGTGAGTAGGGAAAGCTGCGCGGTTCGGTCGGGCGCGACAACCAGTGAATCAATGGACGCACGTGCCACCCCTCGAAGTCGACGAGACGAACCTCACTGACGGTCGCCGGATATGCCGCGTACCGCAGACGCTGAAGGCTCGGCAGGGTTATTCGTCAGTGGTGGGGCGCAGCCGCGCCTGCCACAACTGGGGAAAGAATCGGTGTCCGGCGAGTTTTGCCAGCATGTTCGCCGGGCTGCCGGGGTTACCAGCCGGGGGATGACCGCCAATTCGCAGTGCCACCTGGTAGTGGCGCACCCGCCACACTGACACCCGTTCATCCCACTCCACCATCGCCTCGGCGAGCCGGTGCAGCGGATCCGACGGGTCCGCCGGGCACAGGTCGGCCGCCGGGACACCGTGGGCGGCAAGCTGTTCGTCGAAGGCATGGCCGAGCTGTCGGCTGGCTGCCTGGACCTGCCGCCAGCCTGGCGACTCCGCACCAGAACCATTGCCCAGCGCGGGCTGCATCGCATGGAAGTCCACAGGGGACAGATAGCGCAGCATCTCCAGCTGTTCGGTGATCAGGCGGACCGCGAGCGTCGCGCGGATCAGCAGCGCCTCCGCGGCCGGTAGCCGGCCGGCAGTCACCTGGGCGGTCGCCTCCACCAACTCAGCCGCAGCCAGTTTCAGCCACAACTCCGTCGACTGATGCACCACCTGAAATAGCAGCTCGTCGCGATGTATGACCTCGTCTGGCGCTCGTTGTAGACCGAGCAAAGTATCCGTCCGCATGTAGCGCGCATAGTCCGTAGCGCCGTGACCTGGCAGAACAGGTGAATGGTCGTGCTTCACGGAAATAGGCCCTCCGTTTGGCGCTGACACCGGAATCAGCAATGCGCTGGCGGTCATCATTCCAACGACGGACAGCGATGCGCTACCCCTTGGTCGCGGTAAGTCTCAGAAAATGTCGTACGCCGTGCCGGACCATCGAAGACGCACTGCTCACGTCGATCCCGGACGCCGTGGCGCGTCTGGCGGTCGCTGGTCCCACCGCCTGCGTCGCGTTGAGCTACGACCGATCGGACGCCCTCTTCTGCTCGTCACCCGCTCGTGTCGCCCGCCCCGGGTGATGCGGACGAGCTGTTCGCGGACGCAATCCGCGTCGGGATGACCGAGGCCGTCAAGGATGCGCAGGGCCCGCTGCCAGGTGTGCACGGCACCCGCCCGGTCGCCCGACGAGCGTCGGCTGGCACCGAGCCGGATCAGGCTCTCCGCCTCGTCGTACCGGTCACCGATCTGCACGAACAGGCGCAGCGCCCGGTGGTAACACCGGACGGCTCGACGGTGGCGACCGAGACGGTCGTAGATGTAGCCGAGACTGTCCCAGGTGTTCGCCTCGCCGTGCCGGTCGTCGGTTCGGCGCAGCAGTACCAATGCCCGTCGGCAGTGTTCGAGCGCCGGCCCGTACTGGCCGAGTTGCGCGTACGCCCAACCGATTGTCGCGATGGTGAACGCACCCCACGAGGTCGCGGGTCTGTAACCGGGCGTCCGCCACTGTTCGAAAGCTGGGCCCGTGGGCCGGGCGTGTGATCATGTTGGTGTGATCGTCGTGGAGTTCGACGCACCCGGTGACGCGCCAACACAGGTCACCGGGTTCGAGTTGGGACACGTCAGCCTGCGCTGGGAGGGTGGAGCCCACAGTTCCCGCCAGCTCGGGTCTCGCGGGTTGTTGATGGTGTATCTCGCTGCCGCGGACATGCTCAACGGCGTCGCGACCCTGGTGGCGGGCCGGGACGCCAGCTATGTGTTCACCGGCGCCGCCAGCGCGTGGAGTTTCGCCGTGCGCCGTACCCGCCGTCATGGACTCCAGCTGAGCACGCCCGCCGGCAGGCTGCTCTGCCATGCCTCCGAGGCCGACTACGCGATGGCGGTCTGGCGCGGCACCGAACAGTTGCTGGCGGCCCGCCCGCCGATCGACGGCGGACCCTTGACCGACCTGCAGACGGCCATCGCCGCTTTCCCGGATGTCCACCGGCGCTGACGGAGGCGTTCGGTTCGAGTTTCGGCGATCCAGCCGGCGACGACGTCCAATTACCCGGTTGGCGGGGTATCTCCGCTCGGAGTCAGGACGTGTCGGGTCCGATCCCCGGTCCAGGCCGCTTCGAGGATCGCGGTCAGGCTTGCGGTGTCGGTCGGGCCCGGATGGTTCTGGATCAGGCGGGTGACGCCACTGGCCATCTCCGCGAAGCGCGGGAGGTCGGCGCGGGCCACGCCGATGTCGGCCAAGGTGGGCGGGATGCCGATGTCGGCAAGGAGCCCGTCGAGCCAGGTGAGGAACGTGTCTGCGGCCTCGGCATCCGAGGCATCGGTCACGTCGAGCCCGCACACCCCGGCGAGGATCGCCAACCGGTCGCCGATGGCATCCCTGGCCGCGTCCAGCGCGTAGGGCAGCAGCAGCCCGACGCCCAGGCCGTGCGGCGTGTGCGTGGCTGCGCCGATGGGGTACTGGAGGGCGTGCGGGGCCGCGTTGCCCGCGTGGGAAAAGGCGAGCCCGGCGAGCATGGACCCGTAGGACATGTCCGCCCGCGCGTCCGTGTCGCCGCCGTCCCTGACCGCACGACGCAGGCTACGGGCGATCCGCTCCGCCGCCAGCAGCGCGTAGTGGTCGGTGATCGGGTTGCGGCCGAGGAACACCTGCTCCACCGGGTCGCGCGGTCCGTGGGCCCGAGGTCGCGCCGTGTAGCTCTCCACCGCGTGGCAGAACGCGTCGATGCCGGAGTGGGCGGTGACGGTCGGAGGGCAGGTGTAGGTGAGTTCGGGGTCGACGATGGCGAAGTCGGGCACGATGTGGACGCTGGAGACCCCCACCTTCAGCTCACGGTCCGGGTCGGTCAACACCGAGACGGGGGTGAGTTCGGAGCCGGTGCCCGACGTCGTCGGGACCGCGACGAGAGGAATTGTCGGCCCCGGCACCTTCGACTCGCCGTAGAAGTCGCGCGGCGTACCACCGTGACGCCGGATGACGCCGACGATCTTGGCGAGGTCGATCACCGTGCCACCCCCGATGGCGAGGATCACGTCGGCGTCCACCTCCGCAGCCACCGAGACGGCCAGGGCGACATCGGCGAGTGGCACGTCTGGAGTCGCGTCGGCGAACACCTCGACGACGGCGACCTTCTCCCGCACGGCGGCCACGATCTCGGCCACGCCCGGCTGCCCCAGGAGAACCTGGTCGGTCAGGATGAGGACTCGCGAGCCACTCTCGGCCACCACTCGTGGGATGTTCTGGGCGACCCCTTCGCCCACTATCAGCTGGCGTGGTCCGCGGACGGTCTCAAGCATGTCGGTGCCTCTCCGGAACGTCGGCGGCGATGTGCGTGGCGTACGTCCCGGCCACCTGCGAGACCGGGACGGCGTCGGCGAGGGTGGCCGCCCGGATGGCGTCGGCGCGCCCGCCCGGCGGCGGTGTGCAGGCCGGCGTAGTGGCCGGCGTCCCGGGTGCCCGCGGGCCGGTCATGGCCCGGCTCCGTCCGCCGGGTGGAGACCGGCCAGGTCGCGTCCGCACAGGGCGCGGTGCTTTCCGGCGTACGCCCGGAGCAGCAGGCCGGTCACGGTAGGTCGATCGCCGCGTAGGTGAGGTCGAGGTACTCGAGGATGCCCTCGTGTGACCCCTCCTTGCCGAACCCGGACTGCTTCACGCCTCCGAACGGAGCTGACGGGTCCGATATCAGACCACGGTTGATGCCGATCATCCCCGTGTCGAGCCCCTCGGCGAACCGCAGCGCCCGCTGGAGGTCACGGGTGAAGAAGTATCCGACCAGGCCGTGCTCGGTGTCGTTGGCCTTCGCCATCACCTCGTCGTCGGACGTGAACGAGATGATCGGCGCGACCGGGCCGAAGATCTCCGCCCTGAGCATCCGCGCGTCGTCGGGCACGTCGACGAGGACCGTGGGCGGGTAGAAGTGGCCCGATCCGTCCGGACGCTCGCCGCCCACCAGGACCCGGGCGCCGCGATCGACAGCGTCGGTGACCAGCTCGTCGATCGTGGTGACCGCCGTGTTGTCGATCAACGCTCCGACGTCCACGCCGTCGTCGAGACCATGGCCCACCGAGAGCGCGCCCATCCGTTCGACGAAGCGCGCCGTGAACTCCTCGCGCACCGGCTCCTCGACGTAGATCCGGTTGGCCGCGATGCAGGACTGCCCGATGTTGCGCATCTTGGCCACCATGGCGCCGTCGAGCGCGACGTCCAGGTCCGCGTCGGCACACACGATCAAGGCGGCGTTGCCGCCCAGTTCCATGGAGGTGCGCAGCACGTTGTCCGCGGCCTGTCGGAGCAGCACGCGCCCGACCTCGGTCGACCCGGTGAACGAAAGCTTGCGGGTCCGACTGTCGGCGAGCAGTGCTGAGACCACCTCGCCGGCACGCTTGGTGGTCACCACGTTGACGACGCCCGGGGGGACGCCGACCTCCTCCATGATGCGGGCCAGGAACAGCATGGTCAGTGGCGTCTGGGCTGCCGGCTTGGTGATCGTCGTGCAGCCCGCAGCCAGCGCAGGAGCGATCTTGCGGGCACCCATGGCCAACGGAAAGTTCCAGGGCGTCACGAAGACGCACGGTCCGACCGGCTTCGGCACGGTGAGGATGCGGTATCCACCTGCGGGAGCGGTGCTGTAGCGCCCCTCGACGCGCACCGCCTCCTCGGCGAACCAGCGGAAGAACTCGGCGCCGTAGCCCACCTCTGCCCGAGCCTCGGCGAGCGGCTTGCCCATCTCGAGCGTTATCAGTCGGGCGATCTCCTCGGATCGCTCGGTCAATGCCCGGTACGTCGCGGTCAACAACTCTGACCGTTTCCGTGGCGGGGTCGCCGCCCACTGCGCCATTGCCTTGCTCGCCACGTCCAGCGCGGCAAGCCCGTCGACGACGTCGGCGTCCGCCACCTCGGCGATGGTCTTGCCGGTGGCCGGGTCCTCGACGGCGAAGGTGGCTCCGCTTGCGGCGTCGCGCCAGGCGTCGCCGATCCGGAGCCGCCGGTGCTCGGGGGCCAGGACCTTCATCGGGTCACTCATTGCGTCGCCTCCTGTGATTTCCCTGGTGTGGCGTGCCTCAGCGATCGCGTTGTGTGCGTGGACGGACGGGTCACCCGCCCTCGTCGGAGGCGAGGGTGGCGAGCGGGTCGAATGTGGCAGTGGCCCGGTCTGCCGGCCGACAACCCGCGCCACCGATCGCCGTCTCGGGCCACGGCCGGCTCAGCGGTCGGTCGAGGTGCGATTGCCGCGTGCGGACGCATGGTGCCGTCGCCGCCCGGCGCGGTTACCGTCCAGCCTCGGACAGCGACAGTCCGGTGTCCGCATCGAACAAGTGCGCACGGTCCAGGTCGACCGTGACAACCAGCCGCTCGCCCGGCGTGCCGGTGACGGTGGGTCGTGCCTTGACCTTGAGGATCTCGGTCCCCACTCGGACGTCGACCACCGTTCGGTCACCGAGCGGCTCAAGCCCGTAGAGTTCCCCCGACAACGACGCGTGCCCACGCTGCTCGACGGACAGGTCCTCCGCGCGCAGGCCCAGCAGCAGCGCACGACCGTCCTCAGCCGTCGTCCAGCGGGGCCGCGGCAGCGTCCAGCCCTGTGCACCGATCAGACGATCTCCCTCGGCGTGGCAGGGGAGCAGGCTGATCGGTGGGCTCCCGACGAATCCTGCGACCCACTGGTTGGCGGGACGCTCGTACACCTCGGTCGGCGTGCCGACCTGTTGCACCTTCCCCTCCTTGAGGACCGCGACCTGGTCGGCCATGGACAAGGCCTCGACCTGGTCGTTGGTCACGTAGAGGAAGGTTGCTCCGAGGCTGCGGTGGATGCGGGTGAGCTCGGTGCGCATCTCGACGCGGAGCTTGAGGTCGAGGTTTGTCAGCGGCTCGTCCATGAGAAACGCGCGCGGCCGACGGACCAGCGCCCGGGCCAGGGCGACGCGCTGCATCTCACCGCCCGACAACTGCGCGGGACGACGCTGCAGCAGACGCTCGATGTGCAGCAGGTTCGACATCCGCTCGACGGCAGCGGTGATCTCGCTTGACGAACAACGGCGTGCCCGCAGCGGCGAGGCGATGTTCTCGTACGCCGTGTGTCGCGGGTAGAGGGCGTAGTTCTGGAAGACCATGGCCAGGTCGCGCGCGGCCGGGGCGTCACCGGTCGCGTCCCTGCCGTCGAGGTGCACCGACCCGGCGTCAAGCTTCTCCAGGCCGGCGATCGCTCGTAGGGTCGTCGTCTTGCCTGCCCCGGAGGGCCCGAGCACGACGAAGAACGAGCCGTCCGGCACGTCCAGCGTCACCCCGTCCAGGGCCTGAACCTTGCCGAAGGACTTGCACAGCCCCTGCACTGCCACGGTCCCCATCAGGCCACCAGTTCTTCCGTGCTCACGTCGTATACCGCCGGGGCTGCGCCGGTGTGCCGTAGCCCGACCGGTGCGTCGGCGGCGAAACGGACGGTCGGTGGCATCCGCACCCGGACGTCGTGCTGGTCGCCGTGGTCGACCACGTAGATGATCTCGTCGCCGAGCCACTCGGCCGAGACCACGCGGGCCGGGACCGAACGGTCCGCCCCTGGTTCGGTGACTTCCAGTGCCTCCGGCCGGACGCCGGCGACCAGGCGACGGTCGCGCGGCAGGCCCGGCGGTGGCGTGAGGGCCAGTCCGCCCTGACCGCGCAGCTTCCCGTCGGCCACCTCCACCTCGATCAGGTTCATCGGCGGGGAGCCGATGAACGCGGCACAGAAGAGACTCGCCGGACGGTCGTAGACTTCCAGCGGCGTGCCGATCTGCTCGACCCGGCCCTTGTTGAGGATGGCGATTCGGTGACCGAGCGACATCGCCTCGACCTGGTCGTGGGTGACGTAGACCATTGTCGTTCCCAGCTCACCCTGCAGGTGCTTGATCTCCGTGCGCATGTCCGCCCTCAGCTCCGCGTCCAGATTGGTGAGAGGTTCGTCCATGAGGAATGCGCGCGGTCGTCGCACCAGGGCGCGAGCAAGCGCGACGCGTTGCTGCTCCCCGCCGGACAGCTGGCGCGGTCGCCGGTCGAGCAGCGGACCGAGCCGCATCAGCCGGGCGGCCTCGTCGACCCGCTGGCGCACCTCCGGCTTGGGCAGTCCCTCGGCCCGCAGGGGGAACGCCAGGTTGTCGCGGGTTCTCAGATGCGGGTAGAGAGCGTAGAACTGGAACACCATGGCGATGTCGCGTTCGGCGGGCGGCAGGTCGTTGACAAGCGTGTCGCCGATGCGGATGTCGCCGGTCGTCTGCCTCTCCAGGCCGGCTATGGCCCGCAGCGTGGTCGTCTTGCCGCAACCCGACGGACCGAGCATCACGAACAGCTCACCGTCGCCGATGGACAGGTCCACGTGGTCGACTGCGACCGTCCCGTCCGGGTAGCGCTTGTGCAGGGCGGTCACCTCGATGCCCGCCATCAGCGTCGCACCGCCCCGAGCGTCACACCGGCGACGAGGTGCTTGCGCACCAGGTAGGCGAAGACGAGCACCGGTAGGGCGAACACCACGGAGGCGGCGGCCACCAGACCCCAGTCCGTCGTGGTGCCACCGATGAGGCCGGCGATGGCGGGTGGGGCGGTCCGCACGCTGTCGCTTGAGGTGAGGAAGATGGCGAACACGAACTCGTTCCAGGAGAAGATGAGAGCGAAGACCGCCGTCGCGGCGATGCCGGGCACGAGCAGGGGAAGGGTGAATCGCCGGAACGCCTGCAACCGGGTGTAGCCGTCGAGCATGGCGGCGTCCTCGTACTCCGCGGGCACCTCGTCGACGAACCCTTTCATCATCCAGATCGTGAACGGGACGTTGAACGCGGTGTAGATGAGGATCAGACCGAGCTTGCTGTCGATGAGTCCGACCTGGCGGTACATGAGGAAGATCGGGATCACCACCACCACGGGCGGCATGAAGCGGGTGGACAGGATGAAGAACAGTTGGTCCTTCTTGGCCTTGACGGCGAAGCGTGAGTAGGCCCAGGCCGCCGGGACACCCAGGACGGTGGCCAGCAGCGTGGAGACCCCGGCGACCACGGCGGAGTTGAGGAACGCCACGGACAAGGCCGAGCGACCGCCGTCGGGGGCGACGAACACGTCCTTGAAGTGATCCATGGTGACCGTGAAGCCGAAGAACTCGGCCGGGACGGCGTAGACGTCCCGGTTCTCCTTGATGGACGTCTCGATCATCCACAGCACCGGGAAGAGCATCACGACGGCCAGCACGGTCAGCAGCGCGACTTCCAGCACGGAGCGGCCCCGGCCGCCGAGGCGGCGCCTGGGGGGCGTGCGATCCGGGGCGGGACCTGTGGACACGGTCTCGTCGACGGAGACGGCCATCAGCCCTCCTTGAGCTTGTTCAGGTAGCGCAGGTAGAGCTGCGTGAGGACGATGACGACGAGGACCATGAGGATTCCGTACGCCGAGGCGGTTCCGGTGTTGAAGCCCAGGAACGCGACCTTGTAGACGTGGAACGACAGCGTCTCGGTGGAGACGCCCGGGCCTCCGTTGGTGAGGATGTAGACGAGGTCGAACAGCCGGAAGGCCTCGATGGCCCTGAACAGCACGGCAATGAGCAGTAGCGGCCACACCAGCGGAAGAGTGATGGTGCGGAACCGGAACCACTCGGACGCCCGGTCGATCGAGGCGGCCTCGTACAGGTACTTGGGAACTGCGGTAAGGCCGGCAAGTGCGATGAGCATGATGAACGGCGTCCATTGCCAGGTGTCGACCACGATCAGGGAAAGCAGTGCCGTTCGCTGCCGGGTGAGCCACTCCACCTGCCCCAGGCCGATCGAGCCGAGCATGCTGTTGATCACGCCGAATTGCGCGTCGAGCATGAATCGCCAGAACAGCCCGACCACGACCGGCGACAGCATCATCGGCACCAGGAACAGAGTGGTCAGCAGTCCCCGCCCGTGCGTGCGCCGGGAGATCAGGTAGGCGATGGCGAAACCGAGCACGGTCTGCAGGGTGACCGCGCCGACCACGTAGATCAACGTCGTCAGGGCCCGCTGGTGGACCTGCGCCGACGTCAGGATGGCGGTGTAGTTCCCGAACCCGACGAATCGGGCGGGCCCGCCGCGGGTGGCCGAGTAGTCGGTGAAAGACAGGTACAACGCCCACAACAACGGGAACACCGACATGGCGAGCAACAACAGCAGCGCGGGGGAGATGAAGGCCACGGCGAGCCCGCGGTCGCTCAGCCGACGGGACCGACCCGGTGCAGGTGGCGCCGCAGACGCCACCTGCCCGGGGTGTTCGGTCGTCAGAGGTACGGGGTCACTCACAGTCCGCCGCCGCCCCTGCGGTTGCTGGAGTCGAGCACGGCCTGCTGCTCCTTGGCGATGTCGTCGAGCGCATCCTTCGGGCTCTTCGCGCCGTTGAGAGCCGCGTTCACGTTGGTGTTCTCGATGTCGACGAGGCGTGCGTACTCGGGCACGTTCCACATGTCCCGCATCCGCGGCACCGAGTCGGCGTACACCTGGTTGAAGGGCCCGGCGTTGAGGAACTCGGGCGACTCCAGGGCGTCCGTCCGCGCTGGCACGCCACCAGCTGCGGCCCACTTCTTCTGGATGTCGGCCTGCTCGAACCACTTCATGAAGTTCAGGGCCTCAGCCTGGTTCGCCTCGGGGGAGTAGGCCGACACGTGCATCCCCATACCGCCGAGCGGGACCAGGTTGGTCTTCTGGCTCGGCAGGGTGGCAAAACCCAGCTTGTCGAGAATCTGCTCCCGAGTGGTGCCGAGCGTCGACTGCTTCGGATCGAGCAGGCCGCCGCTGGCGGCGATCCAGTTGAACGCGATGCATGCCTTGCCCTGGGCGACCGCCGCGTTCACCTCGTCGATGAACCAGTTGCCGGAGCCCTTGGCGGTCAGCGGCTTCATCTTGTTGACCAGGACGTCCATCGCCTCCTGGCCGGCGGCGTCGTTGAGGACGCCCTCGATCTTGCGCGTCTTGGCGTCCCAGAGGTTGCCGCCGTAGACGCCGTTGACCGTGTTGTAGGTTACGGCCGCGGCGTCGGAGCCGTTGGCCTGGTGGAAAGCCAGGCCGCTGACGCCAGGGTTATCCGCCTGGCACTTCTCGGCGACTGAGATCATCTCGTCCCAGGTCTGCGGTGGCGTGTCGCCGATCAGGTCCTTGCGGTAGATCATCGTCCAGGTGTCGCCGAGTAGCGGCAGTCCGTACAGGCTGGCGTTCTCGTCGCGCTTGCCGGTCTCCGCCTGGGGGAACTGGCCGTAGGCCGCGAGGAGGTACGGGTTGTAGGCATTGACGTCGATGTTGCTCTTGACGAAGTCGGTGATGTCGAGGATGTTGCCGTTCGTCACGGCCTCGCCGATGTGTTGCGAGTCCAGGATCGCGATGTCGAAGTCGGTCTTGCGCGCGGCGAACTGGGTGAACATCGCGTCGTGCCAGTTCGCGTTCGGCACGGTGTTGACCTTGATCGTCGCGTTCGGCCGTTCCTTCTTGTACTCCGCGTTCGCGAAGGCTTCCAGCGCCTGGGCGGGCGGCCAGTCGAACCAGATGAAGCTGAGGGTCAGCGGGTCCGTGGTGAGCTCCGGGATGGTCGCCGGCGCCTTGGGGGCGCTCGCCGTCCCGCCGTCGTCCTGGCCATCGCCGCAAGCCGCCATGGTCGTGGCCACCAGCAGCATGGCCGCCGTCGCCAGCTGCACCTTCCGGCCGGGAACGGACGATCGTCCTCTTCGCTGTGGGTACCGCATCTTATCGCCTGCTTTCTGGGTGGGGGCTTCTAGAACCTCGCTATGTGCTTTGCACGAGCAGTTGCTGGGTTGTTCAGGCGTGTTGCCGGGCTGTCGCGGGGGCCGACCCGCGGGCCGGCGTCACGCCGCGATGTACTGGATCTCCATCCCGGCGAGGAGTCCTTCGGCCTATCTGCGGCCCGGTGACGAAGCGAGCAGGACGTCGAGCATGCTCATGGGAGCTCCAGGTGATCGAGGTAGAGCGATCGCGGGCGGTTCCTCGACGGTGCAGGATGGCGGGCATCCGCCGCTTTTCCTATACGATCCTGCGGGGGCGTCAGCATGTCGCAGAGTTGTGACTGATGTCAACAGGTTCGCGAACACGTAAGAAGGGACCTCACGTCACGATGGACGACGATGCGATGATCGCGCGGGGCCGTAGGGCCGTGACGGGCGGAACGTCGCCGGGAAGATCTGGCGGTCGGCTTGCCGACGAGGTGTACGACACGCTGCTCGGACAGTTGATGTCGCTACGGATCGAGCCTGGCTCCCGCGTCACGATCGACGTCCTGGCGCGAGAGCTAGGGGTCTCGCAGACGCCGATCCGAGACGCCCTGAACCGCATGGAGGCCGAGGGCCTGGTCGTGCGGGTGCCCCATGCCGGCTACCGCATCCCCCCTCAAATCACCCGTCAGCGATTCGAGGACATGCTCGAGGTCCGCCTGCTCCTCGAGCCGGCGGCGGCGCGCAGATCCGCCGAACGCGCATCCCTGGAGCAGGTGGCCGGTCTGCGCGGAATGCTGGAGGAGATGGCGGAGCTGGAGGGGGGCGCGGGGCCGACGGCCTACGGCGCCTTCGGTCTGCGCGACGCCGCTTTTCACGATCTCGTCGCCCTGAGCGCGGAGAACCAGGTCATCCGTGAAGCGCTCGCGCGCCTGCACAGCCACGTGCACCTCTTCCGGCTGCACCACGACACGCAGGTCACCCACCTGGCCATGGCCGAGCACGAGGAGATCGTGGCCGCGATCGCCGCGCGTGACCCCGACGCCGCCGCGTACGCGATGCGTCGGCACATCCTGCGGTCCGGCGAGCGTTTCCGGCGATTGTTCGACGAGGCCAAGGGCGCGGACGCAGTGGCGGCGGAGGCTTGACGGGCGGGCTGGGCCCGGGAATGCTAACCAAATCGGATCGGATTGGATCTCCCTACCCGCCCCCAGATGCGAGGAGAAGCAGGTGCCCAGAGCGCTGCTCCTGACCGGCGACGCCGCCGAGGAACTCGACACCATGTATCCCTACTACCGCGTGCAGGAGGGCGGCTGGGACGTCGACGTCTCGTCACTGACGAAGCGTGACGTGCAACTGGTCATCCACGAGTTCGACCCCAACTCCGACGCCTACGTGGAGAAGAACGGCCGGAAGCTGCCGGTCGACGTGCCGTGGGCGGAGGTCGACGTCGAGCGCTATGACGCCCTCATCATCCCCGGGGGACGTGCCCCCGAGTGGATCCGGGTCAACGCCGACGTCAGGCGCATCACCGAGCACTTCTTCGCGCGCAACCTCCCCGTCGCACTGGTGTGCCACGGTGCGCAGGTACCAGCGGTGTACGGACTACTGAAGGGTCGAAAGACGGCCTGCTTCCCACCCATCACCGGTGACATGGAGAACGCGGGCGCGACGGTAATCGACGCTCCCGACGTCGTGGACGGCAACCTCGTCTCCTGCCGGGGGTGGCCCGACATGCCGCAGTTCGGCAGGGCGATGATGGAGCTCTTCTCGAAGTCCGTCGACCCCTCATCGGCATGAGCACACCTGGCCCGCCCCGGTGACGACACTTCGGACTGTCACAGTCGACGGCTCCCCCGTCCACGTCCTGGAGGGCGGCACCGGGCCGGCGGTGCTGATGCTGCACGGCTCCGGGCCCGGCACGACCGGGTCCGGCGCCTGGGCAACGACCGCGCAGGTGCTGGGCACGTCCTGGCACCTGGTGGCTCCTGACCAGGCGGGGTTCGGCCGTACACCGGTCCCGGAGGGCTCCGCCGGTGGGCTCCGGCTTTGGTCGGAGCAGGCCGCGGGCCTGATGGATGCTCTCGGTATCGACGACTACGCCGTGGTGGGTCACTCCATGGGCGGTGCCGTGGCGCTGGCGTTGGCGGCCGCGCGTCCCCGGCAGGTCACCCGGGTCGTGGCGGTCTCGACGATGGGTGCCCCCGGAGCGCCGCTGTCCGCCGATCTCGACGCGGTCTGGGCCGCCCCCGCCGGCCCTCTCGGAGCACGAGACATGCTGAGCCGCCTCTTCCTCGACCAAGCGCTCGTGACCGACTCGGCCGTCGACGCCCGTGCGACTGCGATGCGAGCGGGGGCGGCCGCCTACGCGTCGTTGTTCCCTCCACCGAGGGCACGATGGGTAGACGATCTCACCCTATCGGCGCAAACACTGGCCGCGGTCCGCGCGCCCGTGCTGCTCGTGCACGGCGCCGAGGACCGGGTCACCCCGATCGAGACGGCAACCCGGCCCTTACTCGAACACCTGGCCGATGTCCGTCTGCACGTGCTCGGCCGATGCGGGCACGTGCCGGCGATCGAGCACCCGCACGAGTTCAAGCAACTGCTGTCGAGCTTCCTCGGCGGGGACCGCTGTCACTGAATTGCGACGGCAGGTCTGACGTGAGGCGGATGGTGTCAAGTGGCGGAAGCTCAGTCAGGATCGGTAGATGGCGAACGTCTGGTCCGGTGTGACGATTGACTGCCTTGACCCCGAGCGGGTAGCCCGATTCTGGAGCGGCCTGCTCGGTCGCGAGCCCGGTCCGTCGCAGGAGGGTTGGGTTTACCTCGGTGAACGAGGTGACCCTCAGCCACGGCTGGTGTTCCAGCCGGTGTCGGAGGCCAGCACCGGCAAGGTGCGGATTCACCTCGACATCTCCGTCGACCAGATCGACGAGGCTATGGCCCTGGTCGTCGATCTCGGTGGCCGGTTCACCGGCGAACGGCACGACTACGACGAGGGCGTGGTTGTCGTGATGGCCGACCCGGAGGATCACGAGTTCTGCCTGGTCCAGTACTACGGCTGACGGTGGACCACTGGCATGCCTTCGCAGCCGTTGTATTGCCGTGTGTGGAGACTCTGTTGCGCGAACCCACGTTCCTGATTCTCACCGCGGGTCCGCACACTGCTGGGCTGACCGGGTCCGCGCACTCGGTGGCGTCCCGGCCCATTCTGCTCGGCCCGACACGCCTGTCACCGCCGTTCGGCGTGCTTCCTGGTCGCGGGGCCGATCCGCTGGGAGCGATACCAGCGGGGCGACAATGCACCCTGTCCGATCGCTACACTCCCTGAAAAAGTCCGGGACTGCCCGCAGAACCCGGTGAGGTGATCAGAGTCGGATGGAGATGCCATTGAGCCGCGACAAGGCCGCACCCCCCGGAATCGACCTCACCGTTCCCAGCGTGGCCCGGGTCTACGACTACTTCCTGGGCGGTAAGGACAACTTCGAGGTCGACCGGAAGGTCGCCGAGCACGCCCTGCGGATCACTCCGGACGGGCCGGCCGCCGGCCAGGCGAACCGCGCCTTCCTGCGCCGGGTGATCCGATACCTCGTGACCGAGGCCGGCATCGATCAGTTCCTCGACATCGGGTCGGGACTGCCTACCCAGGGCAATGTGCACGAGGTTGCCTCCGAGCACAACCCGAGCGCCCGGGTGGTGTATGTGGACAACGACCCGATCGTCCTGACGCACGGCCGGGCTCTGCTCTCCGCGGAGGGCACGGCGACGGTGATTCAGGCTGACGTCCGGCGTCCGCAGGAGATTCTCGATGATCCGGACGTCCGCCGGTTTCTCGACTTCGGCCGGCCGGTCGGGTTGTTGCTTTTCGCGATCCTGCACCACCTCGGTGACGACGAGGAGCCGCGAGCGGTGTCGGCAGAGTTGATCGACGCGCTGCCGGCGGGCAGTTACGTGGCGATCTCGCACTTCCGTGATCCGGGGGAGCGGGATCCGGAAGGCTCCCGTAAGGCCCGTGAGGTCGAGCGAGTCTTCAACGAGTCGCTGGGCACCGGCCGCTGGCGTACCGACGAGGAGATCCTCTCCTTCGCCGATGGGCTTACGGTGCTGGAGCCGGGGCTGGTGCCGCTGGCCGAGTGGCGCCCGGATCCGGGTACGTCCGCGCCGAAACAGACCGACACCTACCACACCTTCGTCGGACTACTTGCCCGCAAACCGTAGACCGTCGCGACGACGCTGACTGGTGTCCATCTCGAACAGTTGATGCGGCAAGGAAAAGTGCAGGTTCGATCGATGTCAGTACCCTGCGGGCATCGATCGGTTCGTCGGTAGTCGCGTCAGGAGGCATGCGGTGCGGGGTCTACCGCCCGCCGCCTACGGCGGCTTTGTACTGGTCTTCGGGGTGGTCCTCATGGTGATGGGGGCTGAGCGAGGCTACGCGTTCGTCGCTGGGGTGCCAGGGCACGTCACGGTCAGTGACTGCCACTTCGAGTCTGGCGGCAAGCGGAACGGCTGGGCCTGTTCGGGTCCCTTCACCGCAGACGACGGCAGCGTCCACATCGACCGGGTGGACATCCGCCCCTTGCTCTACGACCGGCCCGTCGGCACGATCGGGGTCAAGGTGGCGGGGCCAAGCGCCACCTCCGCCTGGGAGCCGGACCCCTGGTTGCTGCTGCCAGCCGGCGGAGGTCTGGTCCTCTTCATGCTCAGCGCATTCGGTCTATGGTCGACGCTGCGCTCCGATTGAGACGGCTCGGAGGCAGCGGCCGACGCCGAGCTTGCGGAGCTGCGCTTCCTGCGGGTTGGTGGCGGCTGCCACCAACCCGCAGGGCAGGGGGCATGACCAGCGACTACAGTCCGCAAACCCTCAGCGGACCGTGAAGCGGATCTCCTGCTGCAGCGCTAGGCGGCATCCCGCTGGTCCAGCCACTTGAGGATCGCCTGGTTCGTTTCGTGGGGCTTCTCCTGTTGGATCCAATGACCGCAGTCCAGACTGACCACTTCCACATTCGGCACGAATTCTGTCAGTCTTTCGGACCTCGCGACCGTATCGCGGTCGCCGTAGATCATGAGGGTGGGCTGTCGGATGATCGGGTTCACGTCCGCCAGCAGGCGCCAGTTGCGGTCCAGGTTTCTGTACCAATTCAAACTGCCCGTGAAGCCTGTTGATTCGAAGGCGGAGACGAAGACGGCCAGTTCGTTGTCGCTCATGATGGGCTCACCGGGTGGGGTTTCCATTCTGGCGAGGTTGATCAAGGCGCAGCCCGGCTGCGGCTCCGCGAGGGGCACGTCCTTGCGGTACATGTTCCGAAGGAACTGGAACGTGTTCTCCTCGAACACGGCGTCCGCGACGCCCGGCTGCCGGTTGAAGTGGACGAAGTAGAAGTCGCTACCGAGCACCTCCTCCATGAACTCGATCCATGGCTTGTCCCCGCGCTCGAGGTACGGCAGGCTCAGGTTGATCACCTTGCGGACACGGTTCGGGTGCAACAGGGTCAGGCCCCAGACGACGGCTGCGCCCCAGTCATGACCAACGAAGGTGGCATCGTCGTATCCGTAGTGATCGAGCAGTGCGACGAGGTCACCAGACAGGTGGGCGATGTCGTAGTCGGTCACTTCGGTCGGGCGGGACGAGTTGCCGTAACCCCGCTGGTTCGGGACGATGACGTGGTAGCCCGCTGCCGCGAGGGCGGGCATCTGATGGCGCCAGGAGAAGGCGTGCTCCGGCCAGCCGTGACAGAGCACGATGGGGTTCCTCGCGTTCTGCCGGCCGGCTTCGAAGACTTCGAGTTCCACACCGTTCACCGGAATGCGGGTGGGCTCGGGAAAATCTGTTGTCATGCCGGCATCCTGCCGACCCATACCGGTCACCTCCTGACCGGTTTTTGTGGAAGTGTTGTCGGAGTGCGAGCCGACCGGTTGATGGCCATCCTCCTGCTGCTGCAACATCGCGAGCAGGTGACAGCAGCGGAGGTCGCCCGGGAGTTGGAGATCTCCGAGCGCACCGCCCGCCGTGACCTCGACGCACTGGGTATGGCCGGGGTCCCGGTGTACTCCGTGCAGGGCCGAGGCGGCGGCTGGCGTCTCGTGGGCGGTGCCCGTACCGACCTGTCCGGGTTGACCGCGGGTGAGGCCCGCGCCCTTTTCCTGGTCGCCGGCCCGGTCTCGGCTGCGACGCCGGCCGTCAAAGCGGCGCTGCGCAAGCTCGTCCACGCCCTACCGGAACCCTTCCAGGCGCAAGCCGAGGCGGCAGCGTCGTCGCTCGTGATGGACCCGCAGCGATGGGGGGCGAGCCGGGTCGAGCCCCGACCGCCGCGCTTCCTCGACGCGCTCCAGGACGCGGTGATCCGCGGTGTCCAGGTCCGGCTCGGCTACGTCGACCGCGAGGGCACCGAAACCGAACGAATCGTGCACCCGCTGGGCATCGTCGCCAAAGGCCCGTCGTGGTACGTCGTCGCCAACACCGAGGCCGGTCGGCGGACCTTCCGGATCGACCGCGTGTCGTCCGCCGAACCGACCTGCGACCCCGTGCACCGGCCCGAGGACTTCGACCTTGCCGAGAGCTGGCGCGCGATCGCCGACGAGGTCGAGCGCAAACGAATGCCGCTCGAAGTCCGGGCGGTGTGCGCGACCCAGGGGATAGGCGTGCTCCGGATGGGGTTCGGCGATCGGCTCGAAGTGGGAGGCGCCACGACCGACGGCCGTATCGAGGTCGTGATCCGCGGCAACGACGAATACAAACTCGCTGGCGAGCTTGCCGGGCTGATCGACTGGATCGAGGTGACCGGCCCTGCGGGTGTGCGAGACCACCTAGCCTCGATCGGCGACGCGCTCGTCGAGCGGTACGGCCGAGACCGGCAGCACCGTCGAGCGGACGTCTCTGGTGCGTGCCTCAATTCGTTGCGCTAGCGCTGCGGACTGAATCAGCCATAGGGTCCCGGTTCATGGACATGCTGAGGGGTGAACAGATCGCCGAGGCCAACCTGACTGATTGGCGCAAGCTGGCCCAGGGACTGCATGCCCGCTACCTGGTTGACGACTTCGGCACCGGCGCACGGTTCGTCGCCGCGGTGGGCGAGGCGGGCGACGCGCTCGGCCACCACCCGCGCGTGTCGATCGGCAATGGGTACGTCGACCTCAAGTTGGTAAGCGACGACGCCATCTTCCGCGACGACGAGGGCACCGAGCATGTCGTCGAATGGGTGACTCAGCAGGACGTCGACCTCGCGCGCCGGATCACCGAGATCGCCGCCGACCACAAGGTCAACGCCGACCCGGCCTCGGTCAGCGACATCGAGCTCGGCCTCGACACGGCGCGCTCCGCGACCATCGCACCAGTGTGGGCCGCCCTCCTGACCGGGAGCGCCGAGTCCCAGGGTCGCGGGTCTCCCAGCGACGAGATCAGGGACGCAACGGGTCGGGTACCGAACCTCTGGTTCGGGGACGCCGACGAGCACGAGACCCCACGTCAGCGGTTCCACATCGAGGTCTATGTGGCGCCCGAGGTGGCCGAGCAGCGGATCGCCGCCGCCCTCGCCGCGGGCGGGACCGTCGTCGATGACAGCAACGCGCCCTCGCTCACCGTGATCGCCGACCAGGACGGCAACAAGGGAATCGTCTGCGTCGACGTGTCCGCTGCGAAGAAGGATTGAGTCGCGCGTGTCGCCCTCGCGATTCTGGCCGCTGATCAGTTTGCGGCTCTTCATGCCAGGTGCGCTGTGGCAGGCCCCGAGCCTGGTCAGCCGGTCAGCAGCAGGGCGTGTGGTGTGACGGTCACGGTGGCGGCCACGGCGCTTTGGACTCGTACCCGCGCTTGTGGCGTCTCGACGAGAGTCAGCGCCGAGCGTGCGGCACCCTTCGAGGCGGTCAGGGTCGGTTTGCCGCCAACCTTGACACTGCCCTCGGCGTCACCGGTGGCGGTGACGGTCAGCAGCGCCGCCGCGATGCGGTCCACCGGCACGTTCGCGAGCGTTTCCGTGGTGCCCAGGGTGATCTCGGCATCGGACCGTTCGGTGGCGCGTACCGGCTCGGGGGTGTGTGGCGGAACGGGGACCACCAGTCCTTCGCCGGATTCGGGCGCGCCGGTGCCGGTGACGTAGCCGACCAGGTCCGCTCGCATCTCCGTGCCCGCTTCGTACCGTAGGTGAACCGACCCGTTACTTATCGGAATGACCATGAGCCCGCTGCGGGTGCGGTCGCTGCCGCTGGTGGCCGACCAGTAGACGGTCTGGTTCAGATCACCGGCGCGCGTCCCGGCGGAGACAAGCCCGCCATTGGACCCGACGTCGGCGGTGACCCGCAGGATCACCGCCGAGATCGGGCCTGCGTCGGCGAGTTGCCGGACCTCGGCGAGCGCGACGCTGGCCTTCTTCCCGTCGGTCCTGGGCACGAGAGTCACCACCCGGGCGGGCGGCACCGCCACGATGCGGCCGGCGTCGGACCGGTCCGCCGGCTCGAAGACGCCGACCAGTCGGATCAGCAGATCGCCGCCGCCGGTGGCGCTGGCCCGCAGGTCGCCGTCGGGGGCCAGGTGAGCCACCACGGTGGCGGACGTCTGCACGCCGGCCTTCGGCACTCGCAACACGGTCGTCCGGTCGGTGCCCTGACCGACGGTGACCTCGCCGGGGCCCTTCGCGGCCAGGATCGAGACCTCGACCAGCACAGCACTGGTGCCGGCGGCCGTCTCGGGCACCGGCACCGTCACGTCCACGCCGGCGGGCAGCGCGCCGACCTTACGCGAGTCGAGCAGCACCTGTGGCTTAACCGGGGTCAGGCGGGTGGAGCCGGCAACGGCCCGGCCGGCGGGAGGTGCCGAGGCGTCGCCGAACGAGCGGGCGTCCAGTGCGGTCGCTGGGACGGCGCCAGGGTCGCCGACCCAGGCGTTCACCGCGTACCGCGAGCCGACCAGCACGGTCGCGGAGGCGAGGACCCAGGCCAGCCCGATGATGAGCCAGCGGGTCACCGGTGACATGGGTCGCGGCTCGCCGGTGGCGACGGTGACCTTCACGCCTTTCGTCGGGATACGCATGGCGTCTCCTCCGTTTGCTGCTCGCGCTCACCGGACGCGCGCACGCGCTGTACGGCCCATCCGGTCTCCGCTGTGCGGCTTTCCCATTGTCGGACATCACTGCCAGAATCGTCAGCACCCGCAGATCGATCCCCACCGCCGGCGATGCTGTGACGCGGGAACGCGCTGAGTGCCGCAGCCGCCGCCCATCCGGGTGCCTCGTCCGCCATCGCCTCGGTGAGCCGTGGATCGACGGCCACACCGACACCCAGATCGACGTTGTTTCGCAGGTGGGTGAGCTGCGCCGGCACCAGTAGCGCAGTCGGCAGGAATCCCGCGCGGGCGAGCAGGGCGGCGAACTCCGGCCGCGACGTCGTCGGCCCGTCCGAACCGTGCTGCCCGCGCCGACCGCCGTGGTCACCGGGCTCGCCCGGCCCGCCGAGGCGATCCACAATGGATACCGAGCACCAGCGGGGTAGGCCGAGTTGCCGCCGTGCGCGTGCCAGCCGCCGCGACAGGGGCTTCGCCCCTGCCAGATTGCCGGTGACTTCGGCGACCGCGGCCAGCCGTATCGGGTTGTCGCGGACCACCGCGACCACGACACCGTGTGTGCTCAGGCAGACCCCTACGCCGTACGCCGACTGACTGTTCATCGTGCCTCCCCTGCGAACACCCCGACCGGCATGGCCAGCCGTGCGCCCGGTGGTGGCTGGGCCAGGAACGCGACCTGGACCTGGGCCAACCCGCCGGCCTCCACCAGATAGCCGCGTCCCGGCAGCGGCCGGGGCGGGGCCTCGCGGGGCAGCCGGACCCGGAGCACCTCGCCGTCGTCCGGTGCCGGGCGCAGCAGCAGCCCGGTGCGCGACATGGTCACCGCCCGCTGCCACGGTTGCATGCCGCGGAAGGCGTCGGTCCGGCCGGCGACGACAACGTGGACGCCGGCCGGCAGGCCCGGCAGGAGCCGGTCCAGGGCCGGCCCGGCGTCGGGCAGCGACTCGATTCCGTCGACCAGCAGAAGTGCCCGTCCCGTGGTCGACTGACTGGTCAACCCACTGAAGGAGCCGGCCACCTCGGTGCCCTGGGTACCGGTCCAGGCGTCCGGGTCGGCGGCCACCACGAGCACGCGGGCGTCGGGTGCGCTGGCGCGGGCGGCGGCGGCGAGCAGGCGCAGCGCACCCGTGCGGCCGCTGCCGGCGGGGCCTGCCACCACCGCGTGCATGCCCGGACCGAGCGCGAGCGTGGCGACGCTGAGGTCGCGGTAGTGCCGACCGATTCCGAGCTTCCAGACCGGTCCGGTCGCTGCGGACGAGGACAGCACCTCACCAGCGGGCACCAGTTCGGGCAGCACCGTGACGGTGGGCGCGGGAACCGCATCCGGGTAGTCGGCGGCGACCCGGGCCACCGCGTCGGCGAGCGCTCCCGGCCGCGCGTCGCAGTGCCGCCCGATCTGGATCTCGCGCCGGGTCTGGAGGTCGATGGCCCGCAGGCCGGTCAGCTCGGGCACGTCCCGGGCCCGCAGACCCAGCCCCGTGTACGAGTTGGCGTCCGCCAGGCGCAGACACAGCTTCGTGGGCAGTTGGGCGAGTACCCGGCCGGGTACGCCGCGGTCGTGCGACGCCGAGATGAGCAGCCGGACCCCGACGGGTGCGCCGTCGCGCAGCAGACGTTCCAGTCGTGCGCCGACCTCACCGACGCCGGCCCGTTCGGCCCCTTCGATCAGCGCATCCCAGCCGGCCACGACGAGCAGGACGTCGGGCCCTGCGGTCCGGCTCACGCGCCGGTGGGCGATCTCGGCATCCACCTGGTCGAGTACCCGGGCGAGCCGCTCACTGTCGTCGACGCCGACCGCCGCGCTCACGTGCGGCAGACCGGCCAGCGCCCCCAGGCCGGTGCCGAGGCCCTCCAGCACGAAGATCCTCTGCCGGTCGGGGGCGCGGTGGCGGGCAAGTGCGAGGCAGGCGGTGGCGAGCGCCGCGCCGGTGGCGGCCGCGTCGGCGCCGAGCACCAACGTCCCGCCCGCCTCCGGTGCCCAGCACCACACGTCGGAGCGCTGCTCGTCGGGCAGGTCCACGAGGCCGAGCGGTACCGGGGGAGGACCATCGGTTGCGGCGTCGATGTCGGCCGCCAGGCTCCAGGCGTCGACCTCCTGCGGCAGCGGCGGCGGGCAGGGCACCCGCGGCCGGGGGTAACCATCCCGCTCGGCGGCCTCCGCCATCACGGTCACCAGCCTCTCAAGATCTGTCGGTACGCCTTCCGGCTGGTCCTCCCGCACGTCCGTCTCCTGATCGGCCAGCAGCGCGAACGGTGTCACCTCGATTCGTTCGCGCTGTCCTCGTCGGGTGGCCGCGGACACCAACGCGGTCTGCACCCCGACCACCTCGGCGGCGCCGAGCCGGACGTAGGCGCGGCCGGGCCTGCGCCGGTCGATGTCGGCCGCCTGCCGGGTGCCCAGCACGTCACGGGAGTCCGCCTCGTCCTGGACCCGCAACGCCACCCGCAGGTTCGTGTTCGCCCGGATCTTGCCGTCCACCACCCCTTGTGGTCGCTGCGTCGCGAGCAGCAGGTGGATGCCGAGACTGCGGCCCCGCTGCGCCACGTCGACAAGCGCGCCGAGAAAGCCGGGCAGTTCCACCGCGAGGGTGGCGAACTCGTCGATCACGATGAGCAGCCGGGGCAGCGGCGGGTCGGGGGCCACCAGGTCGTCGATGTCGCTGACACCGGCTTCCCGCAGGCGTCGTTCCCGGTGCCGCAACTCGGCCCGCAGGCAGCGCAGTGCCCGCGCTGCCAGGTGTTCGTCGAGATCGGTGACCAGCCCGACGGTGTGCGGCAGGGCGGCGCAGGCATCGAAGGCGCCGCCGCCCTTGAAGTCCACGAGCAGGAAGGTGAGCGCGTCCGGCGAGTGCGCGCACGCCAGCGACGCCACCACCGTGCGCAGGAACTCGCTCTTGCCCGCGCCGGTGGTGCCCACCACCAGACCATGCGGTCCGTCGCTGTGCAGGTCCACGGTCAACGGGCCGTGTTCGGTCATCCCGATGGTGGCCTGCATGCCGGAGATTCCGCGTCGCCACCATTCACCGATCGACAGCGGGTCGAGTTCCTCGACCGGCCGTCCCAGCCCGGTGGGGCTGGACAACACGGTCCGCAGCAGGTCCACCAGGCGGGCGTGGACCGGTAGCAGGGCCGCCGCGACGGCCTGCTCCGGGTCGGTCCAGCGGGCCAGTGCGCGCGAAGCCGGCCCGCACACCTGCTCGGCGGCCCGCACGGCGAGCAGGCCCGACGTCCGCTCGCCGGTGACGGCGTCGGTCAGGTCGGCGGTGCCGTCCGGCGCCAGTTCGAGGAAGCACTGGCACACCGAAGGCAGTCGTTCCGTACGCCCGCTCACCACAAGCGTTCGGCCGCTGCCGCGGGCGAGCCGGCCCAGCATCGATGCGACGCGCCCGGTCAACAGGTCATCGCCGTCCACCACGACGACGGTGTGCGTGGCGCCCGCTCCGCTCGTGCTGGCCCCGCCCTCCACCATGAGTGTGGTGCGAGACGGCGGTGCGGTGTCGGCGGCCAGCCGCGTGAGCAGCTGTTCGGTGGTGGCCGGGTCGGAGGCGACCCGCAGGGCCCCGTCGTCACCGCTGAGGTGCGGCAGCCACTTCAGCCAGTCCCACCCGGCCAGCCGGTCGGGCTGCACCACCAGGGCAAGCGCCAGGTCGGCCGGTCCGTGTCGGGTGACCAGATCCAGCACGACCGCGGCGACTACGTCGCGCGCGGCGGTGCCGGTGCCGACGACGCCCAGTCCTGAGCGGTCTCGCAGGTGGACGTGCACCGGTACGTCCGGCAACCGGGACCGTTCGGCGAGCGCTTCGCTCAGCTCCGGCCGTCCCGCCAGCTCCTCAATGCCGCGTCGGCCCAGCTCCGGAAGCCAGGGTCGGCTGCCCACGCCGACGACCACCCGCAGCTCGTCCGCGTCGCCCGGGCGCACCTCCCACAGACCTCGACCCGACACCGCCCGGCGGACCAGACCGGCCAGCCCCGGATAGGCGGCGCGGGCCGCTGCGGCGACCGCGGTGCGGGTGGCGTCCAGGTCGGCGCCGAACCGCTGTACGGCCGCCGCCGACTCCCGAGCCATCCGGATGGTGTCCTTCTTGGCGCGGTGCCGGGACTCGACCCAGCGGGCCAGCGCCATCAACGGCGTCATCGCGACCATGACCAGGAAGAACGGGCTGAACACGAAGGCCATCACCACGCCGATGGGCAGCGGCGCGATGAGCAGCAGCCAGGACAACGGCGCCGGTACGGACACGGGTGCCGGCGCGGCCGGCACAGGCACCTGCTCGGCCGGCGCGGTGGTGGCCACCCGCGGCGTACGGATCAGCGGCTCGCGGCCCCCCGTAGCCTCGCCGGTCGGCGGCGCGGGCCACGGTAGGGGTGTGGGCCGGTCGGCCGGGGGTGCCACCCGGAAGGCCGTGTCGCCGAGCCGTAGGTAGGTGCCGTCGTGCAGGTCGGCGTCGGATTCGTCGTCGGTGAGGTCCCGTCCGTCCACCCGTACGGTGCTGCTGTCGTCGGGGACCGTGGCGGTGACCCGCAGCTGGTCGGTGGTCTCGATGTGCACCAGCGGTCGGGTGACGGTACCGAACCCCAATCCGGCCCGTCGGCTGCGTCCGATCGCGAACGTGCCGTGGTCGAGTGCGATGGTCTGGCCACTGTCGGGCCCGGCCACCCGGCTCAGCTCGACGACGGGCCGCCCAGCGGGCCCGCCGACCGGCCGGTCGGCCGACGGAGCCGGTGCCGCCGGCCGTACGCTCAGCTCCGAACCGGCCCACAGCGGCAGGTCCGCGAGCGGGGTGTCGCCGGGAACTGCCACGCCGTCCGCCTCGATGGCCAGCTCACCGGCTGCGACCCGGGCGGTGAGCGGTCCGACCAGTTGGTCGAGCAGTTCACCGACGGTGACGTCCGGGGCGGCCGTGACCAGACAGACGTCACGGGTGCTGACCCGTGGGCCGGCCCGGTCGTGGACCGGCTGCTGCTCTTCGATGCGGACGCGGAGCCTCATGACCACGGTTCGCCGCCGGGCATGCCGGTGGTTCCCGCCGGCGCGAGATTCGGCAGATTCACGAGGCGCGATCAATTGCGTATCGTGGATCGGTGGCCGAAAGATCTGCGCCGGGTGCGACAGCCGTGTCCGGCTCGTCGGCGGAACCACTGGACACGGGGGACGGGCGGCGCGAGCTGCCGTCCGCCGTACTCGTGCGTTTCCAGGCGGGGGACGCCGATGCGCTCGGCGAGGTCTACGACCGCTATTCGCGTTCGGTGTGGGCCGTCGCCATGACGGTCACCCGCGCCGACCACCTCGCCCAGGAAGCGCTCCAGGAGACGTTCATCCGCGCGTGGAAATCCGCGTCGACGTACGACCCGGAGCGGGATCTCGGCCCGTGGCTGTTGACCATCGCGCGGTACACGGCGCTGGACCTGATCCGGCGCGAGTTGCGTCCCACCCGGGGTGGCCACGAGGCCGAGCAGGACGCGGTGGTGGAGGCTCCCGACCTGGACGTGGCATGGTTGTCCTGGAAGGTGCAGGAGGCGTTGCGTCAGCTCGCCGACCACGAGCGGGAGATCATCCGGCTGTCGTTCTTCGACGACCTGACCCACGCGCAGATCGCCCAACGGCTGGACCTACCACTGGGTACGGTCAAGTCGCGCTCGCACCGGGCGCACCGGCGGCTGGCCGACCTGTTGGCCCATGTGCGGGATCCTCCGCAGCTGGACGACGGTGCGAACCAGACCGGCAGCGGGGGACGAACAACAATCGGTAGAGCGGGCAGCGAGGGGAGGAGCGACGGGTGAGCACCGCACCACAGACCGACGGGGGCGCAGACGAACAGTTCGTGGACATGCTGGCCGGGCACCTCGATCGGCACGCGAGGCGCACCCCCGGGCGGAAGAAGGCGGCGGCGCAGAGCGCCGACCCGGCCCTGCTGGCCGCCGTGGTCACCGAGTTGCGTGCCGAGACCACCTGGGCGTCCGGTCCACCGCCGGCACTTCGGGACAGCATCCTCAGCCGGGTGCGGGCGCACGCCGACGAGCAGCGCGTAGCCGAACCGACGCCCGAGCCGCTGTCCGTACCCGGCGCGGTGTCCGTGCCCGAGCCGCTGGCCGTGCCCGGGGCGGTGTCCGTGCCCGAGCCGCCGACCGTCGGCCCGGCCACCCCGGCCCCGCCGACGAACCCCGGCCCTCGGTGGTGGCATCCGGCGCAGTGGCGTTCCCGGATGGGCCGGCTCACCTGGGCGCTGCCCGCGGTCGCCCTCGGCGCCGCGGTGTTCACCGCTGGTGTTCTGGCCGTCGACCGGATGCTCGACCCGCAACCGCGCGCCGACGTCTACGTCGCGGCCGGCACGGACCTGGCTCCGCAAGCGCGCGGCAAGGTGTCCGTCGTGGACACCCCGTCGGGGGCGTCGGTCGTGCTGGAGCCGGAAGGGCTTCCCGCCGCGGCACCGGGCTCCTACTACGCGGCGTGGCTCAAGGGACCGCGCGGCACCGTACCGATCGGGTCGTTCCACGAACGTCGCAGCGGCGTACCCATCGAGCTGTGGAGTGGCGTGGACATCGCCGACTACACCACCTTCAGCGTCACCCTCCAGACGGAGGGAGCGCCGCCGACCCCGTCCGGCCTGGTGGTCATGACGGCGGCACTGGGCTCCTGACCACAGCAGGCTGGCGCGGTCCACCACTACCGGTGACCGCGCCAGCGGGACAGCGCTCGTTCAGTGGTTGGCCCACGACGGCGGGGCCGGCGGGGGCTGGGGTGCCGTGGGCGGGTCGCCCGGCTCCGGCTGCCCCTGCCGGTCCCGCAACTCGGTGCGGTACTCCTCGTACGCGGCGGTGTAGTCGCGTTCGGCCGCCGCCGCCTCCCGGCAGGTTTCCGCGCGCTCCCAGCAGGTGACGGCGAGCTGGGTCAGCTCCGTGGCGACCTGATCGAGGATGGTGGCCGCGGCGTCCAGTTCGTCCGTCACGATGTTGGTCAGCTGGCCACCGACCATGGAGCCGGCGCCGATCGCTGCCCGCGCGGGCTCCATGAGCGTGCCGGCCATCTGGGCCGCCGCGTCCAGGACGGTAGCCGCGGCCTCGTAGTCCTCCGCGAATGGCACTTTCGACGCTCCCTTCCGGCGCGGTGCCGCGCCACCCGTGCGGGGCCGGGGTGTCAGCACCAACCCCGGCCCCGGGCACGGCGCCCCACCACTCAGACGCGGGTGATCCCGGTGTTCATGATCTCGTCGAGTTGGACGGCCTGCGCGTCCATCGCCTGTCCCAGCGATCCGGCCGACTCGCCGGCCGCCACCGCGACGGCGTTGAACTGGGTGGCCACGTCGTTCAGTTCCCCACCGAGGCGGGCGAGGTCGGCCCGGAAGGTCTCGAAGATCTCCTGTACGCGCACCGTCGTCTCGTTGACCCGTGCGTCGAGTTCCACGCCGACCTCCTCGGCCTGGGCCCGGTTGGCACCGGTCCATTGGACGCCGCCGAAGCTCGTGGTCACCGAGCGGGACTCCTGGCTGACCGCCAGCAGCGCCGAGACCACGGCGGTCTGGGCGTTGGTGATCTGCTCCTGGAGACCGGCGACCGCACTGTCCGTCGTCGAGACGACGTTGCCACCACAGGCGGCGAGACTGTCACCGAGGCTGCGGTACGCGATGGCGTGCTGCTGGATCTGGGCGACATCGCCGCCGAGCATTCCGACGTTCATGACTGCTACCTCCCGATGTGGTCTTCCCGGGCGACCGGTGTCGCCTCGGTCGTCTGCATTCGTTGCCAGGTACCGTTTCGGTTCCCTCGCTCACCAGTCCGACCAGCCGTCGTCGGCATCCAGGTCGAGCGGCGTGAACTCGTCGTAGCCGATAGTGATCCCGGGCACCGACTCCAGGTGGGTATCCCAGGCCATCGCATCGAGCGCCGGTCCCAGCAGCGCCGGCGCACCGTCGTCGTAGGCCGCTGAGGGCTGCGTCTGGTCCCAGAAGTCAGCGCCGTGCCCGAAGTCGACGGTGGTGCCCTCGGGGGCCCCGAGGCCGATCATCGTGTCGTATGCGGTGTGGTACAGATCGGGTAGCTCGTACTCGGACACGTCGTCCCAGCTGGCCAGGTCCGTTGATCCTGCGGTGCCGTAGCGGTACAGGTCGTCCGGCGGCGGCGCGTACGCTCCGCCCGGATCGACGGAGAAGCCGTCCGGCAGGCCACTGTCGAGGTCGAGGTCGGTCCCGGACCCGATGTCCGGGGCCGGGAAACCGGGCCGGTCCGCGAACGTGGGCTCGAACGGTGAGCGGAACTCGTCCCGCACGTCGAACGCGAGCAGGCTGCCCGGTGGTGCCTGCTGCGCGATGCGCACGTCCGCCGTCGACACTCCGGCGAGTTCGGCGATGCGCTCCACCGCGAGATCGCCGCTGACCGGGTACTTGACGGTTACCAGTGCGCCCGGGCCGATGGCCACGCCGTCGGCGAAGTCGCTCTGCTCGGCGAGCCGGAACCCGTCGCTGTTGGCCCGGAACCCGACGGCACCGATGAAGGGGATGTTCACTGCGGCCATCCCGTCGAGGGCAAGGGTGGGTAGCCGCAGGTCCAGAATCGGACCGAGATTCAATTCGCCGGCAATCGAGGTGACCAGGCCGTAGTTGCCGCCCTGATATGAGAAGCCGGCAACGCCGCCGATGGTGAGACCATCCACCGGAGCCGTGTCGTTGTCGATCAGCAGCAAGCCGTTGCGGACACCCACATAGACCGACTCGGACGCGTTGTGGGGCCCCTGGGCGGAGGCGCCCCAGCCCACGATGTTGAAGATGGACTCCTTGGTCCGCGAGCCGCCGTCGAGGACATGGTTCGCGATGAACGCCGGGTTCTGCGGCGCCGCCCAGACGTGGGACGGGCCGTCAGCCGGCGGCACGAACAGCTTCCCGATGGGATGCAACGGTGGCTCGGCCGGCACCGGGACGTAGAACGGCGAATCCGGGTCGCGACCGAAGTTCTCGGGAATGTTGATCCGTCCCAGTTCGTCCCGGACGCCGGCGGCGCCGGTGACGAGCAGGTCGCTGGTAGGGCCGCCGAGCAGCAGGTCGCTGGTGGACCCGCTGAGCAGCGACGCGCCGACGAGGCTGGCGAGGCGGGTCCCACCGCCACCGATGCCCGGGTCGTCCAGGTCGTCCAGCCGGCTCTGCGGCAGGTCCTCGGGACGGTCGAGGAAGAAGAGCCGGTAGCCGCCGGGAAGCTGCTTGAGCCGTCCAGGGGCGGGGGCCAATCCACCCGGTACGCTGATCGCGCCGGGTCTCGCATCCGGGCCCAATCCGCTGTCGCCGCCGTACACGGTGCCATCGGGACCCACGACCGTCGCACCGGGCGGGATGAACTGCGTTCCCGGTTGCAGCGGTATCGACGTCGTCGCGCCCGGCAGCGTCATGGTGGGCGGGCGGGCGGCCGGCCCGCCGGTGGCCTGTGCCAGGACGAACCCGCCGCCGAGCGTTTCCGCTGCGGCCTCGCCCGCCAGAACGTCTGCCCCGGCGCCGCCCGCCAGGCTGCTCTCTCCGCGCCCACCAGCCAAGGTGCCGGTCGCCGCCGTGCCGCTCGGCGGAGCCGTCTCGGTCGATCCCGGCGGCGGGCCGAACGTCGTGGTCGCCGCGGATGTCGTGGCTGCGCCGGCGAAGAGGGCGAGCGGTTCGCGTCCGGTGGCGGCGCTGCCGGGTACGCCGGCCGGCCGCAGTGAATCGAGCACGCTTGTGAGCCGTTGCATGACCAGGGGGGCGGCCAGTCTCGGGTCGACCCCCCGGAACACCCCTTCCAGCACGACGCCCACCTCGGCGACGCGCTGCGCGACCAGGGCCGCATCCGGCCCGCCCGGCGGCGAGGTACGGGCGATCCGCAGCGCCTGGGCCAGTGCCTGTCCGGCGGCGAACGGACGCCCCGCGTCGACCGCGGAGATGGCCTGCGCCAGATTCGCCGCGATCCCGGTGCCCTTGGCCAGGTCGGCCAGGTCGGTCCGGGTCTTCGGGTCGAAGTCGAACGCCGTTCCGGCGACCGTCTTCGGGTCACCGAGGACGCCCCTGGGATTGAGCAGCGCCGCCGCCCCGGCGGAGACGACCGAGAGGCCGCTGCCGAACGCGGCCAACGCGTCGCCCCGGTCGAGAGCCTGGACCACCCCGACGGCCGGGGTCACCAGTCGGGCGACGTCCCGGACGGACGTCCCGAGTCGCACCAGGTCGAGCGCGAGATTCTTGTCGATCAGGTCGAGGCTCGCCAGCAGCGGCCCGCCGTTGCCCAGGACGCTGCCGGCCGCGCCGAGCCCCGCGGTTAGCGCACCGACCACCGTGTCCGCCCGGGACGCCTGGAACACCGAGGCACCGATGTCGAAGGCGCGTTTGGCGTTGCGCAGCACGTCCAGCGTGCTGCCGGCGTCGAACAGATCGCCCACGATGCTGCTCTGGCCCACCAGCTTCGCCGCCCCGGCCGCCGCCCCCAGCAGGTCGGCGCCGGCGGTGAAGGCGGACAGGCCCGCGCCGATCGCGCCCAGCCAGTTGCCGTCGATGGCATGGCTCACCGCTTCGACCGCGTTGACCGCCAGGGTGGCTATCCCGACGGCCTGTAGGCCGGGTACGACGAGACTGGCGACCCCGAGCGCGATCTTGCCGATCTGGAAGATCGCCTTGAACGGGTTGTCCTTCCAGGCGGTCACGATGGCCTTGCCGATCGACTTGACGGTGTCGAAGATCCGGGACAGGAAACCCTTCTTCTTCTTTTTCCGCCGGCTGACGTCGGTCAGCACCCCGAGATCGTCGAAGGTGAAGGTCAGCTTGTATTTGCCGAGGTCCTGACTCCGGCCACCGGGAATGCCCCACTGTCGGGCGAGGATCAGGAACTCAGGGCTGCCCTCGACCGCGTCCCGGCTGCGCATCCGCAGCCGGCTGCGACCGAGTGCGTCCACCACGTTGCCACCCACCACGGCGCTCAGTTCGCGTTCGGTGAGCGCCGGAGCCCCGACGACGGCCAGCGACCGGAAGGCCGCGACGACCCGGTTGATGCGCTCGTGCAACTGCGGCCCGTCGGTCGCGCCCCGAAGGTAGCTCAGCGCCCCCACGAACTGGGCCTGGACGGTCGGCGACTCGACCATCGAGCGGGGGATCTGACTCGCGACCAGCGCGAAGAGCTGCTGCTGGATCGGCTCAGTCAGCTCGATGGGTGTCGTGCTGCTCAGATCGACCCCGGCACCGGTCATCGCCCGGTCCACGAGCCCGGCCAAGCCGACGGTGTACGACTCGTCGATGACCCCTGCCTTGCGGCCGAGTCGCAGGACGAGATCGATGCCCGCCTCGTTGAAGAACGCCGTCGGGTCGGTGTCACCCTCGAATCCGGTGGGCAGCAGCGCGCTCTGCAGCATCCGGTTGGCGCGCAGGAACGCTGCCGCCGCCGCGAACCGCGCCGACTCGGTCGCGGCTGCGGCACCGGGGTCGGTCCAGCCGACCCGGGCGGCGAAGGCCAGGGTCTGCCGGAGCTGAGTGTCATCGGGCGCGGTGGCGTCCCGGCCCACGAGGTGTGCGGGCAGCCAGTCGGCGATCGCCGCGAACTCGATCTCGGCAGCGGCGATCTTCGCGGCCAGCTCGGCCGGTGCGCTCTCGGCGGTGGCGAAGTCGTGCGTGGCCAGTATGTCGCCCAGTCGCGGGAGGTCTGCCGCGCGGGCGAGGCGGTGGTCCAGTTCGACGGTGCTGGCGACCCAGTCCAGCAGTCGCTCCGGGTCGACCAGCACGTCGTCGACGGTCCGGCCGTCGGACCAGAAGTCTTGCCAGAACACCTCGGTGGTGCGTTGCTCGGCCCGGCGCCGGAACAGGCCGAGGAAGCCACGGCCGGTCTGCTCCCCGTCCACCGGCGGCACCGGCGGTCCGACGTGTTCAATGCCCAACGCGATGGCCAGCACTCGCAGGTCGGGGAGCAGTTCTGCGGGGAGGTCGGGCCGTTGTCCGGCCAGCAGCGCCGGCACCAGCACCGGGGACAGGCGAGCAAGTGCCGCGTCCAGCGCCGCGTTCGTACCGGCCGGGGCGAGGCCGACGAGGACGGCCCGCAGATCCCGTGGGCCGGCGAAGCCGAGCAGCGCGCTGAGCACACTGCCGAGTTCGGCTGTGGTCTCGCCGAGGCCGATGGCCACCCCCCGGGGGTCGATCGCGAACTGCTCGGCGAGTTCGGCCTTGTCGATGACACCGGCGCCCAGGGTGGCGAACCCGTCCTGGACGAGGGCGAGTTGCAGGGGCGCCTGGCTGGTCAACTCGGCGAGGTTGAGCGCGCCGACAACCTGGCGCCGCACCGCCTCCGCGCGGGTCCCGGTGTCGCGCAGTACCCCGCCCAGCGTCCGCGCGCCCTGACTGTCGATACCGACGTACGCCATCGTCCGGCTCCTTCCCCCAACGCGTCCCTTGGCGAGGGTCGCGACAGCCGGGGTTCGCCGTGGCGGCGTGGACCGGTTCCCTACCCGCGCCGGGGAACCGCGCAGCGGGTGGCCGGCGAATGCGGGATGTCCGGGCCGCCCGGTCCGGCACATTCCGCGTCACCGGCTTCCGGAGGTCACCATGTCCACACAGGTCAGTGCAGCGCCCGCGGTTGCAGCGACACCGCTGTTCGATGCCGAGCAGGCCCGTGGTGACGCCGCCCGCCGATGGGCCGGTACCCCGCTGGCCACCGAGCACTGGCTGGAGCAGGCGAGCGGCTTCCCGCGGGGCGTCGTGTCGGTCGACCCCTCGGAGGCGGCCACGGTCGTCGTGGCTTGTCGCGGATACCGGCTGACCCGTGGCCACCTGGCGGAGACGGTCGCGTTCGCCGAGTTCCTCGCCGGCGAGGCGTTCACCGCCGAGGAGCGCGCCGAACTGGAGCAGGACGTGGTGGAGGCGTTCGAGGACTCGCCCAAGCGGGCGCTGCAGTCCCTGCGTCCACTGTCCGGCGGTGTACGGCGGGTGGCCGCACTCAACCCGGTGCAGCGTGCGCAACGCCGGCTTCAGGCGCTCACCGCCAGCTACCTGCTCGAACTGCGCCGTCAGGCCGACGGGCGCGAGCTGAGCCCACTCATGGGGGTGGTGAGCCGGCACAATCCGGTGGTACGGCACTGGGCGTCAACGGGGGTGGTGCTGGTCGCCGACGCGCTGGCCGCGCGGATGGAGCAGCATCGGTTGGTGCTGTGCCTCATCGGCCGTGAACTCGAGGCACCGGCCCTGCTCGCCGAGCGCCTGCTGGCCCGGGCCGAGCAGGCAGGTCGCCTGGAGGTCGCCGAGCTGGCCGCCTCGGAACTTCGCCTGCTGCTGCTGCGCGCCTGGCTGACCGACCTCGGCACCACGGCGCTCGCGACGGTCCGGGAGGACGTCGCCCGGGCGGTGCAGTCCGCACTCGACGTGGACATCGTCGTGCAGCACGTGGGCTACCGGGCGGCACTGGAGGTGGCGGATCAGGCGGACTGAGCTGAGCCCACCAGCAGGGTGAGCGGCACCGGCGGCCCAAGTCGGGCCATCGGATCGACCTGGTGCCGTGACCGGGGCCGACGCCCGAAGCGCGGGTGTCGGCCCCGGTCGCCCCACCTATGAGGGGAGAAGCACAGGTCCAGCCGGGAGACCGGTCAGGACAGCCGGTAGTCGGGCTTCGCCCGTCCCTCGGACACGGCAGGCCAAGGAAGTCCCGCACCGAGCCGCACCACCGTGTACGGCAGCACCGGATTCTCTGCCCCGTACTGGAAGTTGACCACGAGGAGATCACGGCCGTCGAACGCCGCCGTCGACGGGCCGTGCAGCGCGGGGTCGGTCAGTCGCCCGAGCAGCGTTGCCCGGTCAGCGCGGTGGTTGAGCCGCAGCACGTTGACGGTGTTGCCGTTCCCGTCGATGTTGCTGACCGCGTAGAGCGTGCGGCCACGGACGAGCAGGCCGTCGCCGTGCACCGCGGCGCCGCCCAGGTCGATCGCTCGGACCGTGCGCCGCCGCAGGTCGATGCGGTGCAGCGCGCCGTCGTTGTAGTCGGCGACGATGAGGTGGCGCTGGTCGTGGGTGACCACCAGGCCGTTGAGGTTGAACCCGGCGTTCCAGTCGATGCTGGTGCCGCGCAGGTCGAGGAAGGAGGGGAGCGTCCTGGTGGTGCCGGTGCCACCGCGCAGGTCCGCTGCGGGGATCCGGTAGAGGGTCGGCTGGAACGAGTCGGTGACGTAGACGTCGCCGTTGGCGGTCAGGGCGACGTCGTTCAGCATGGGATTCGGCGCAGCGGTGGCGAAGCGGTGCAGGAGTGCACCGGTCCGGGTGTCGTACACCCACACGTACCCGGTTCCTCCGCCAGCGACGATGAGCCGGCCGCGATGGTCGACCTTCATCCCGCCGGCGGTGGTCCGGCCGTCCGCGGCGTTGCCGGGCAGCCACACCGTGGTTCGCGGTGAGCGGACGTCACCGCGGTAGATGCGCCCGTCGGTCAGGCTGCTGACGTAGAAGTACGGGCTCCGGGGGTCGTGGGCGATGCCCTCGGGGTAGGCGTCGTCGCCGGGCAGGACGTAACTGACCGGCCGCGGGCTGGCGGCAGCGGACGTCGAGGTCGGCACAGACGCCGATGCCGGCGCAGGTACGGCGCCGAGCGCGCCGAGCACCGGGACGATCAGAATCGCGAGTAGTCGTCGCATGTTTCGTACAGTTCCCTTCCAATTCGGCTTGTCGCATCGAGCGTGGCCCCGGTGCGAAATCACGACAAGATCCATGAGGTATGAGCGGGTACCTTCGCGGTATGTCGGTGGACCTACGCCTCATGCGGTACGTCGTCACGGTCGCCGAGGAGGGCAGTTTCGAGCGGGCCGCGCAGCGTCTGCACATGGCGCAGCCGCCGCTGAGCCGGCAGATCCGCGACCTGGAGCGGCAACTCGGCGTACCGCTGTTCACCCGCCGGCCGACCCGCCTCACCGAGGCCGGGACGGCTTTCGTGGCGTCCGCGCGCAAGGTGCTGAGCGACACGGACGCGATGGTCCGGGCGACGCGGGCGGCCGGGCGGGGCCACGCCGGTACGGTGCGCATCGGTATCGTCGTCAGCGCTGCGGACGAGGTGGTGCCGCAACTGCTGGACGCGCTGCGCGCGACGCATCCGGACATCACCGTTGGCACGGGCGAGGCGTGGCCGACCGAACTCGAGGCCGGGTTGCGCGCGGGCCGCTTCGACCTGGTGCTGTCGCGGGGCGCCTCTGCTCAGTCGGACCTCGCCCGGCAGACGGTACGACGGGAACCGCTGGTCGCCGTCGTCGGTCCCCGGCATCCGCTTGCCGGGCGTCCGACCGCGGCACTGAGCGACCTGCGGATCGGCCCGCTCAACCTGCCGCCCGAACACCTGACGCCCGGCTACCGCGCTGCCGTAGTCGCCGCCTGCGCCCGCGCTGGCGTGCCGTTCGACATCCGGGACTGCCAGCAACTCGGCTGGCGTCGTGTGGGCATCGCCGAGGACACCGGGTTTTCGCTGGTCCCCCGGTCGCTTGCCGCGCTGCCCACGGTCGACGGCGTCGTCCTCACCCTCACCGACGACCTCCCGGCGTCGGACCTGGAGCTGATGTGGCGACACGATGCGCTGCCGCCGGCCGCTGCGGTCGTCGTCGACGTGGCTGCCCAACTCGCGCGGCAGCGCGGCTGGGCGGGGTAGCCCTCGGCGTCCCGGCCCTTCGGTACGGGACTGTCACGATCGCCGTGCCGCCGGACAGTTGTCGATGCAATCACCAGGTGTGATCGCCAGTGAGGTGAGCGCCGCGTGCATCGGGCGCGCTACCCCGCCAGGAACCGACCCATTGACCGGCCGGTTTGGCGCAGGCCGCAGCGTTGGACACTCGTTACGTGGACCCACCGGAGGCGCCGAACCTTCACTGGGCTGCGGGCGTTGTACATCAACTGCACCCCTCAGCCGTTCGCCTGGCCGTGGTCACACTCAGGGGTGGTCGACCGCAGTGTGGCGATCATGGAGGCGAGTTGC
>NZ_JBFAQH010000026.1:0-64817 GCF_040677165.1 Micromonospora sp. NPDC049374
CTGCAACTGCTCTACCAAGGCCGCTCCCCCAACTCCGGCGGCGACTACGGCCTCCTGCCCTACCGCCCAGGAGTACTGACCCTGCAACGCTGACGACACGACACAGATCCGGCTCGAAGGTGCCTGATGATCGCGGATGAGGGCGCTCGCCGAATCGGATGAGCGCCGGCACGCCCCGCGAGCGATCGGGTGGAGCCGGAACGGGCGGGCTCGGTGCAGACCGAGCCCGCCCGTTCAGTCGGTCGGTGCCGTTTGCCGCAGCCATGGCGGGGAACTCCCGCGAGTGCGGCGGCGGTGACCGTCGCCGGCAGGAGGGGATGCCGACGATGACGAACCACCCGTCCACCGCACCGCCCCTGAGTGCCGTGGACGCGCCAGCGCGCCTGACCCTCGGTGTGGAGGAGGAGTTCCTGCTGCTGGACCCGGAAACGGGGGAAAGCCTGCCGGTCGCCGACCGGGTGCTGACGGCCCTGCTCGGTACCGCCCGAAAGCAGAGCCGGCAGGAGTTTCGGCACAGCATGGTGGAGATGGTCACCCCGGTCTGCGCCGACCTCGCCGATCTCCGGGCGCACCTGATCACCTTGCGACGTGCCGCTGCGGAGGCGGCACGGTCGGCGGGCGCGCAGTTGGTCGCGGTGGGAGCCACTCCGGTGCACGAGTCGCACCGGACGGTGCCGGATGAACCTCGCTACCATGCCATGTCCCGCCGCTTCGGTCCGGTCGCACACGATCCGGCCGTATGTGGCTGCCACGTGCACGTCGGGCTGCCGGACCGGGAACTGGCGGTGCAGGTCTGCAACCACCTGCGCCCGTGGCTGCCGGTGGTGCAGGCGCTCACCGCCAACTCACCGCTGCACGACGGCGCGGACACCGGCCACGCGAGCTGGCGTTCGATGCAACTGGAGCGTTGGCCGAGCATCGGACCCACCCCGTACTTCGCCTCGGTCGCCGACTACGAGGCGACCGTGGCGGAACTGGTCGACGCGGGAATCATGCTCGATGCGGCGATGGTCTACTGGTACGCCCGCCCGTCGGCCAGCTATCCCACCGTGGAGATCCGGGTGGGGGACGTCTGCCCGGGGGTGGACGACACGGTGCTGGTCGCGGCTCTGGTGCGAGCCTTGGTCGCCACCATGGTCGACCAGGTGCGTGCTGGCACTCCGGTGCCCCGACTGCGTAGTTGTCTGCTCGCGGCGGCCCACTGGCGGGCTGCTCATGAGGGGCTGGACGGCCGGCTGATCGATCTGCGTGGCGGCGGTGCGCGTCCGGCGTGGGATCTCGTGGAGGAGTTGTTCACCACGGTGACGCCCGCGCTGATCCGGCACGGGGACCTGTCGTACGTCCTGAAGCAGCTGACCCGGCTGCGCCGCGACGGTACCGGCGCGACCCGGCAGCGGCGGGTCATCGCGCGCACCGGTGGGGATGTGCGAGCGGTCCTCGACCACCTCGCCGCCGAGACCACCGCCGGCTGAACCGGCCGGCACGCTCAGCGGATGTCGTGGGTCTGTAGCCAGAGTTCGAGCAGGCCCAGCTGCCACAGCTTGTTGCTGCCCGCAGCGGCCTGCGCCTGTTCGGGATCGGCGAGCAGCGTGTCCACGTACGCCTGCCGGAACAGTCCGCGCTCGCGCGCTGCCGGCGCCCGCAGCGCCGCCACCACGAGGTCGCGGACCGGGCCGTCGACGTTGCGCAGCGCGGGCACCGGAAAGTAGCCCTTCGGCCGGTCGATCACCTCGGCGGGCAGCACCTCGCGGGCGACCTCCTTGAGCACGCCCTTGCCACCATGGGCGATCTTGTGTTGCGGCGGGCAGGCTGCGGCGAGGGCGACCAGATCCTGGTCGAGAAAAGGGGTACGCACCTCCAACCCCCACGCCATGCTCATGCTGTCCACCCGTTTGACCGGGTCGTCGGGAAGCATCAGGTGGGTGTCCAGGCGCAGCACCGCGTCCAGGGCGGTGTCCGCGCCCGGGGCGTTCAGCTCCGCGACCACCAGATCCCGGCTGGCATCGACATCGAGGGCGTGGGCCGGGCCGACCACCCGCATCAGCTCGGCGTGGTCGCGGTCGAAGAAGGCGGCGGTGAAGGTCTGCGCCGCCTCGGCACGAGGCACCTGGGTCAGGGGCTGGTGGTAGCCGTATCCGGCGAACACCTCGTCGGCGCCCTGCCCGGACTGCGCCACCTTGACGTGGGCCGCGACCTGCTCGGAGAGCAGGTGGAAGGCGACCACGTCGTGGCTGCCCATCGGCTCGGTCATCGCCTCGACCGTCCGGCGGACGGCCGGCACCAGGTCGTCGTTGGAGAGCTGGATGCGGACATGGTCGGTGTCGTACGCCCGGGCGACCAGATCGGAGTAGTGGAACTCGTCGCCGGCCTCGCCGTGCCGGCTGTCGAAGCCGATGCTGAAGGTGCGGAGGTGCGGCTGACCGGCCTCGGCGAGCAGAGCCACGATGAGACTTGAGTCGAGCCCGCCGGAGAGCAGCACGCCGACCGGCACGTCGGCGACGAGCCGTCGTCGTACGGCGGTGCGCAGCGCGTCACCGATCGCGGCCCGCCAGTCCCGGGCGTCCCAGCCCGCGTGGGCCGGATCCCGGACGTAACCGGGTCGCCAGTAGACGCGATCGCGGCTACGCCCGTCGGACTCGACGACCCGCACGGTCGCCGGTGGCAGCTTCCGGACACCGCGCAGGATGGTGCGGGGCGCCGGCACGATCGAGTGCCATGACAGGTAGTGGTGCAGCGCCACCGGGTCCACGCTGGTGTCCATGTCGCCCGCCCTGAGCAGCGCCGGCAGCGTCGAGGCGAACCGCAGCCGGCCCGGCGTCCCGGCGAGGTAGAGAGGCTTGATGCCGAGTCGGTCCCGGGCCAGCACGAGCCGACGCCGGGTGCGGTCGACCAGGCCCACGGCGAACATGCCGACCAGATGGTCGACGAAGTCCTCGCCCCACTGTGCGTACGCCACCAGGATCACCTCGGTGTCACTGGTCGAGTGGAAGGTGTGCCCGGCGGCGCGTAGCTCCTCGCGCAGCTCGGGGTAGTTGTAGACGCAGCCGTTGAAGACCAGGGCGAGGCCGAGGTCCTCGCGCACCATGGGCTGGCCGCCCGCGTCGGACAGGTCGATGACGGTCAGCCGGCGGTGCCCGAGAGTAACCCAGCCATCACTCCACAGGCCCTCACCGTCTGGGCCCCGGGACCGCATCGCCTCGGTCATCCGGGTCACCGCGTCGGCGTCGGGCGTGGTGCCGTCGAACCGCGCTTCACCGCTGATGCCGCACATCACGCTCCGATGTCATGTCTCGTCCTCACGTCTGTCCAGGCGCGCACGCGTGGCACCCGACCGGGAACCTCCTACGACTGGTGGCCATGGTTGCCGCTCCAACGACCACCGTCGGCGGGGACGTCGGCGCGGATGGAGGTGCCGTTGCCATCCAGGTCGTTGTCGAGTACCCGGCAGTCGACACAGTTGCCGCGGTCGGTGACCCAGATCCCGTGGGTCTGGGTGGCCGAGCCGCTGTCGCGGATCAGGTTGCCGCGGATCGTGACCGAGTCGGCGGTGGCGTTGACGGTGATGCCGGCCCGGGCGGCGGGGGCTGCGGGCAACTCGTACGGCGTCCCCGGCGGCGGGGTGTCGGCGCTCCAACTGCTGGCGTCGTCGGGTCGGATCGGGGCGAGGGTGAGGGTGGTGGCGTCGTTGGCGGTCACGACGGCGTACCGGTGGCCGACGCGGAGCACCTTGCCGCGGTGACCGTCGGCCGGCCAGTCCGCGCTCTGGTCGATCACGGTGTTCCGGGTGTAGCGGACGGACTCGCCGCCGCCGGAGGCAGCGGGCGCGCACTGGCGGCCGTTGTTGCGGATCCGGTTGTTGATGATGACGGCGTCGCGAAGTGGTCGGTCGAAGCGGATACCGTCGCGGCTGTTGCCCCAGATGTCGTTGCTCTCGATCACGATCTCCTCGGCGGCGGCCCGGTCTCCGTCCCCGAGGTCCTGGTGGTGGTAGCCGTGTCGGCCGTTTCCGGTGATCCGGTTACCGCGCACCGTGTAGGGGCCGACGGTGTTGCCGATGTTCACCCCGTCGCGGAGGTTGCCGTCGATGACGCAGTTGGTGAGCAGGCCGCCCTTGCCGGGTACGCCGGTGGTGCCCTTCGCCGACACCTGGAAGCCGGCCTCCAGGTTTCCTGTCATCGTGCACCCGGTGACGATGAGTCCGTCGGCACCCCAGTCGGAGATGCCGAACCGGTTGCTCTCCGCGTGGCAGTTGGCGATCCTCATGCCCCTCGGCTGGGGACGATCGGGGTACTGCATCTCCAGGAAGATGCCGTTTGTCGCGTTGCCGACCGCGACACAGTTGGTGATGGTCAGGCGTTCCATCGGCCCCCACCCACCGATGCCGACACCGATGCCGGCACCGCCCATCTCCAGGCCGTTGTCCATCCGGCCGCACTCCAGTACCCGGACCGCCTCGACCAGTGTGTCCTGGAGGAAGTCGCAGCCGAAGCCGGTGGCAGCGGTGTGGTGGATGAACAGGTTCCGGAACAGGCCGCCACTGACGAACTGCAGCCCGAGTCCCTTGGCCAGCGGGTTGTACCGTGCCGACGCCACGCCCTTGCCGTCGATCTCGAAGTCGGCGAATGTGCAGTAGGCCAGGGGCCGATCCGGACCGGCACCGTGCAACTTGGCGGTGTAGAAGGCCAGCGGCACCGCCTGGGACCGGTTGCCCTCGTTGCTCAGGACGAACCGGGTGGCGCCCGGTCCTGCGCCCATCAGAGAAACCCCGCTGCGCCAGACGGTGCCGGCGTCGCGGATCGCGTACACCCCGGGCGGGCAGTAGATCACTCGCGCCCGTCCGTCGGCGGCGAACGCGTCGCCGAGCTGGTCCACCAGTGCGTCTAGCGCCGGCTGGTCGTTGGTCGTGCCGTCACCGGTCAGCCCGTGTTCCCGGGCATCGCAGAGCAGTGGTGATCCGGCCACGGCGTACGGCCGCACACCCGAGGCGGTGACGGTCACCTGACCTGACACAGGACATCACCCTCCCCGTGACGGCAGGTCGACCGGTCCTCCGTCCCCCGCCCCACCATCGGGCGTTGTGGGACGCCGGCCTGCCTCGACGGTACGTGGCCGATGTTCCCGGCGAGGACGGATTGCGGAAGGGAGCTGGAGGGTTCCCCCGTCAGGCGGATCTGGCCTGGCGGCAGGCGGCGAGGCGGGAGGTGTCAGGGCTCCGCAGGCGGGCGTGTGGTGGGGAAGCGTCGCCGGACCAATGGTCGCGGACGCGCAGCGTGTGGGGGGTGGCGCTGGTCGGCGCCACCCCCCACACGGAGGTTGTTACCGGGCGGTGCAGGAGAGGGTGGGTGTGCCGTTGGTGCCGTTCCAGGAACCGTTGAATCCGAAGGTGGCGCTGCTGTTGGCGCTCAACGAACCGTTGTGGCCGACGTTCGAGGCGGTCACCGAGGAGCCGCTCGATGTGATCGACGCGTTCCAGGAGTTGGTGATGCTCTGGCCGTTGGGCCAGGTCCAGCTCACCGTCCATCCGGAGATGGCGGCGTTGCCGGCGCGGACGGTGACCTCGCCGCCGAAGCCACCGGGCCACTCGCTGGTCGTGCGGTAGGTGGCGGTGCAGGCGCCGTTACCGGTCGGCGGCGGCGTGGTGGGCGGCGGGGTCGTGGGCGGCGGCGTGGTGGGCGGCGTGGTGGTCGGCGGCGGGGTGGTGGGCGGCGGGTTGCTGCCTCCACCGAAGGTCACGTCGCTGCAGATGTAGTACGGCTGGTCGAGGTGGGACGCCTGCCAGATCGTGTAGACGACGTGCCGGCCGGTGCGGTTGCCCGCGTTGACCTGCGCCTCGTAGAGCCCGGTGGTGGGGTACGAGCCGGTGCGGAGCACCAGTTCCAGGCTGTTCCAGGTGAGGGGCTGCGTGGTCGGATCGAAGCCCTGCTTGGTGATGTAGATGAGCATGTAGTCGGCACCGTGCCGGGCGCCGTCGGTAAGCGTCAGGGTGAAGTTGTTGGGCATCGGCTTGGCGGTCCAGGCACCGACCGTGTCGAGCGAGGCGTACAGCCCACCCTGGGTACGGCCGCCGCTGCACAGCTGCCCGTCGGGGATGACGGCCTGGTGGTTGCCGCCGACGTTCTCGCGGTACAGGCCGTTCCAGTTCCACATGGTGTTCGGGTTGGCCTGGAATGCCTGCCAGCACATCGGGTCGCTCTGGGCCATGGCGGGGTTGAGGTGGTCACCACCCCAGCGCTCATAGCAGCCGTAGTTGCGCGACGGTGGGTTCGTGACCGACCCGTGCGCCGAGGCCGGGCCGGGCTGATTGATCACGACCATGGTGAACGCGGCGACGAGGACGGAGGCCGCGCCGAGTCCTAGTCGACGTGCTGTTCGTGCGAGTTTCATTGATGCTCCAGTTGATCCGCCGACGCCGGTGTCACTCGCCGGGGCGCCCAACCCCGGGAGGAATGCGTCGATCGACATGACGATCTCAAGAGGGCAGGCGTGTGACCACGCTGCCTGCGACGGCTCGGCGGCTCCCAACCGCGATAGTACTCATCGTATCCACTCGTGTGAATCTTTTCCGGAAGGGGTCGGTGGGTCAGCCGTTGAGCGCGTCCTGGCAGGCCCGGGCGAGCCGGCGCTGGCTGGTCAGCCGTCGCCACAACCCGAGCGGCGGCGCGAGGGCGGTACGCGCCGGTGCCGCCGTCACGGCCAGGACGCCGTCGGTCAGCTCCCCCCGGGTCGTCCACGGCGTCCACCGTTCGAGGTCGGGTGCGGAGAAGTCGTGTCCCAGCAGCACCGCCGGGCCGTTGGCGGGTGGCCGTCCCGCGAGGCTCCGCACCCGGACCGCCCCGCGTCCCTCGTCGTCGGGCCGCGTCACCGAGTCCAGGTACAGCTGCTGATCGTCGCGGGCCACCGCGAGCACCTCGCCGGCCCCGCCGACGCGGGCACCGACCGTGGTCGCCGTGACGACGTCCAGCACCACGATCAGTCGGGGCAGGTACCACCAGTGCTCCCGGCGCAGCAGCGGCGAGTCGATAAGCGCGCGTGCCGGCGGGTACTTGCGTAGTTCCTGGTCGAGCAACTGTTCCGCGAACAGCGTGCCGTCGCGATCCTCGGTCAGCCGGGGCCGGCCGGTCACCGCGACCGGCCGCCAGCCACGTCCGGTGAGCCGGTCGTCGGAGACGACAAGCGCCGCGACCGGCGCGGCGGCCAGCCGTCGGGCGAGGGCGACCTCGGCGTACGGGAAGGCGACGGCGGGTCGGTCGTCGAGCAGCAGCGGCGTGACCGGCCGGGCCTGTGGTCGGCCGTCCCGGTCGAGCCAGGCCAGCTCGCCGACGGTGGCGGCCTGGATCGCGCGACGAACATCAGCACCCACGTCCATGTGATCCGAGCCGTTCGGTTGACCTTGGAATGTGATCCCCGTTACATTACCGGCAGGTTTCGGGATCTGCACACGAGCGCCCGCCCCCGCGGGCCGCAAGGAGGCAGCCGTATGCCCGCCATCGTCGTCGTCATCGCGGTCATGGCGATGTTCGCCCTCGGCTACCGGTACTACTCGCGTTACCTCGCCGACCGGGTGTACGGGCTGGACCCGGCCTACGTCACCCCGGCGCACCGGTTCGCGGACGGGGTGGACTTCGTACCCACCAACAAGCATGTGCTCTTCGGCCACCACTTCACCTCGATCGCCGGAGCCGCCCCGATCGTCGGTCCGGCGATCGCGGTGTTCTGGGGGTGGGGACCGGCGTTGGCCTGGGTGGTGCTCGGCACCATCTTCGCGGCCGGCGTACACGACTTCGGGTCGCTCGCGGTCTCGGTACGACACCGGGCGCGCAACATCGGCACCCTCGCCGCGGACGTGATCAGCAAGCGGGCCCGGACGCTCTTCCTGCTGATCATCTTCTTCCTGCTCACGCTTGTGAACGCGGTCTTCGCGGTGGTGATCGGCAACCTGCTCGTGGCGTACCCGGGCGCGGTCATCCCGATCTTCGTGGAGATTCCCCTGGCCATCGCGATCGGCCAGTACATCTACCGCACCCGCAGCGCCGCGCTCGTACCGTCGATCATCGGCGTGATCGCCCTCTACTTCCTGATCTGGGTGGGCAACCTCTACCCGATCGAGATCACCGGGCTGGCCGACGCGCTCGGGTTCGACCAGCCGCGCAATCTGTGGGTGATCATCCTCTTCGCGTACACCTTCATCGCCTCACGCCTGCCGGTGTGGCTGCTGTTGCAGCCTCGCGACTACATCAACTCCCACCAGCTGTTCATCGCGATCGCCATCATCTTCGCCGGCGTGCTGGTCGGGATGGACCGGATCGTGGCACCGATGTTCAACGACGTGCCGGCCGGCTCACCGAGCATCTTCCCGTTCCTGTTCATCACCGTCGCCTGCGGTGCGATATCCGGGTTCCACTCGCTGGTGGCCTCCGGCACCACCTCCAAACAGCTCGACAAGGAGACCGACGCCCGGTACGTCGGCTACGCCGGGGCGATCGGCGAGGGCAGCCTCGCCCTCGGGTCGATCATCGCGGTCACGGCCGGGGTCGCCGCCACGCGCGCCGAGTGGGAGGGGTTGTACGCCAGCTACGCCGAGGCCTCGGGCGGTGCCACCCGCAACTTCGTCAACGGCATCGCCAGCTTCGCCACCAACCTCGGCATCGAGTTCCAACTCGCGACCGTCTTCGCGGCGGTGGTGGTGATCTCGTTCGCGGCCACCACCATGGACACCGGCGTCCGGTTGCAGCGCTACATCGTGCAGGAGATCGCCGAACTGGCCGGGTGGCGGCGGCTGTCGCGTCACCTGACCCTGGCCGGGTTGCTGGCGATCGCCGCACCGCTCACGCTCGCCCTGCTGCCGGGCGGAGGGGACGCCGGCTACACCTTCGGGGTGCTGTGGCGGCTCTTCGGTACCACCAACCAGCTCACCGCCGGGCTGGCGCTGGCCGTCATCGCGGTCTGGGTGCTGCGCCGTCGGCGCAACCCGGTGGCGGTGATCGTGCCGCTGGTCTTCCTGCTGATCATGACGACCTGGGCCCTGATCGTGCAGTTGCGCGAGTTCGTCGAGGCCGACGAGTGGGTGCTGGCGCCGCTGGACGCCATCATCTTCGTCCTGGCGCTCTGGCTGATCGTGGAGGCGGTGCTGGCACTGCGTCGTGCCAGTGGCCAGCCCGCCGAGGCGGACACGGATCCCGGGCCCGGCCCGGACAGCGACGGTGCGGGCGCCATCGAGTCCGAGCCGGCCGACCAGTCGCAGCGGGCGGTCGGCGCCGAGTCTGCGGCCGGTGCCGGTGCCACCGACGATCGTCGCTGATGGCCCGGCACCGGGTTCTGCTGATCCGACCGTGGGACGCCGCCGGGGCCGGCTCCGGCTGCTGCACCGGCGCGGCCGGCATCTGCATCGAGGGTCGGCACGATGATCCCGCACTGGCTCGGCAACGGGCCGACCGGCGGCCGTTGGGCGAGGTCTACCAGGTGGTACGCGCCGGTCTGCCAGCCGAGATCGCGGTGGAGATCGTCGACCCGCGTAACACGCTGTTCCTCTTGCCGGCGATCGTGCGCGACGGTCGCCGGCACCGGCGACCCTGGCGGGACCTGCTGCGAGACCTGGTCCGGGGTACCGGATATGCGGCGATCATCGTGGACGGCCGGGTGGTCAGCGAGTCCGGCCTACCCCCGGCGGATCAGGCCCTGCACATCGTCCGCCGGGCGCTCGACTCGTCGGCCGCCGTCAGCTGCCGCAACAGCCGCCGGCCCGGTCGGTAGCCGGCTCGTCGGCCGACCAGGTTCAGCGGTGCGGTGAGCAGCCTACGGCCGCGCCCGGTGACGGGAATCCCATCCTCAAGGTCGGCGTTTGCTCCTGCGTACGACGTGAGGCCCGAGCCGAGGAGAAACGGACATGAAGGTACGCAGTTCCCTCCGGTCGCTGAAGCGGAAGCCGGGTTCGACGGTGGTACGCCGCCGCGGCCGAGTGGTCGTGGTCAACCGGCTCAACCCGCAGTGGAAGAGCCGTCAGGGCTGAGCTGGTCGAGAGGCGATCCGCGCCGCCCCTGCTGGCCGACCGGCAGCCCGCCACGCGGAGTCTCATCGACGTCATGGGGTGGCTGCCGGCCGTCGTGAGGCAGCTGCGGCGGTGAGATCCAGGTGACCAGCACCACCGAAATGATCATCAACAGGAACCACGACGTCAGCTTCGTCAGTGACACCGGATGCCAGCCGTCCACCTGACTCGGGTACAACCACGCGTTCGACCAGGTGGCGATGTTCTCCGCGAGCCAGATGAAGAAGGCGACGAGGACGAAGGCCAGCAGCAGCGGCATGCGCCACCGCGCCCGGAATATCCGGAAGTGCATGACACAGCGACCGAACACGATTGCGACAACCGCGACGAGCAGCCATCGCACGTCCGGCAGGTAGTGGTTGCCGAAGAAGTTGAGGTAGATGGCGATCGCCACCACGGCCGTCAACCAGCGTGGCGGATAGCGCGTGAAGCGCAGGTCGAACAGCCGGTTCACCCGGACCAGGTAGGAGCCGACCGCGGCGTACATGAAGCCGCTGAACAGGGGCACCCCGCCGAGCCGGAGCACGCCGTCGGGCTCGTACGTCCAGGAGCCGACGTGCGTCTTGAACAGCTCCATCACCGTGCCGACGAGGTGGAACAGGACGATCACCCGTAGTTCGCGCAGAGTCTCCAGCCGCCCGGCGACCATGGCGACCTGGATGGCGACGGCGGCGACGGTGAGGACATCGTTGCGGGCGTACCCGGCGTCGTCCGGGTACCAGAGGTGCGCCGCGCAGATGATCGCCAGCATGGCGGCACCGAACACACACGCCCAGGCCTGCTTGAGCCCGAAGACCACGAACTCGGTCAACCAGCCGGCCGGCCCGTGACGCGGCAGCCGGGCCAGCCCCGCCCGGAAGCGGGCGTCGATCGCGCGTTCGGCCGTGGTGAGCGTGGCCCGTCCGTCGGGGGTGTGCTGCATCGCTCCGAGGTTAGTGGCCGCCGGACGGCGCGGACATTCCGCCCGTGGGCTCGGCGACCGCGCACTGACCTCGCTGTTAAGCGCCACTGGCCACCCGCGCGGTCGACGCCAGCGATCGTGACCGACGGCGCGGCCGAGATGGCGTCCGAGAGCGACCGAACGTGCCTGACGGCGAATCCGCGCGGAAGATGAAACCCTTCGGTTGTCCGGAAGCTGGGTTCGCCGTTCGTCATGTCGGTGGAACCACTCCTGACGATTCGACAGAAAGGCACTGACGTGAAGTACATGATGCTGGTCTGCACCGATCCGGAGCCGGACCCGGAGCCGACCAACCACCCCGACGTCGAGGTGTGGGTGGCGGAGAACGACGCGGCCGGCCGACGCCTCCAGGGCGCCCGGCTGGCACCGGCGTCGGCCGCCACCACGGTGCGGGTGCGCGATGGCCAGCTGCTGCTCTCCGACGGGCCGTTCGCCGAGGTCAAGGAAATGATCGTCGGCTTCGACCTGCTGGAGTGCGCCGATCTGGACGAGGCGATCGAGGTGGCCCGGGCACATCCGATGGCCTGGGCCGGGCGGATCGAACTCCGGCCGTTCGACGATTCCGAGCAGTGACGGATCCGGCCGCCGAGATCGCGGTGCCGCGGACGTCGACCGACGACGACGGCGCGGCGGCGCAGCGGCGCGCCGGGAACGGGGGTACGGCGGCCGGTCGGGCCGCGGCGGCGCAAGCCGTCGCGGCCACTGCCGTCGAGGCGTACCCCCGGATCGTGGCGGCCCTGATCCGGATCACCGGTGACTGGACGCTGGCCGAGGACTGCACCCAGGAGGCCCTGGCTCGGGCGCTGGACCGCTGGCCGGTGGACGGGGTGCCGGTCAACCCGGCGGGCTGGCTGATGGCGGTCGCCCGCAACCGGCTCCTCGACGTGGTGCGGCGGGCCTCGGTCGAGCGGCGCAAGCTGCGTGACGTGGCGGTGCTGGCGCTCACGGCCGCCACCGCGGAACCGGTACCGGACGAGGAGGTGGTGGACGACCGGCTGCGGCTCATCTTCACCTGCTGCCATCCGGCCCTCGCACCGCAGGCACGGGTCGCGTTGACCCTCCGGACGATCTGCGCGGTGCCCACCGCCGACATCGCCCGGGCCTTCCTGGTCAGCGAGTCCACCATGACCCGGCGGCTCACCCGGGCCAAGGCGAGGATCGCCGACGCGGGAATCCCGTACCGGGTGCCGCGCGGCGACGCCCTTACCGAGCGGCTGCCCGGGGTGCTGGGCGTGCTCTACCTGCTGTTCACCCAGGGCTACGACGCGGACGGCGAGCCGGCCTTCGCCGAGGAGGCGATCCGGTTGGCCCGGCTGCTGGTCCGGCTCATGCCCGAGCAGCAGGAGGCGACGGCGTTGCTGGCGCTGTGCCTGTTGCAGCACTCCCGCCGTACCGCCCGGCGGGACACCGACGGCAACCTGATCCCACTCGATCGTCAGGACCGGTCCCGGTGGGACCATGCGGCGATCACCGAGGCCGACCGCCTGCTCGCCGGGCTGAGCGAGTCCGGCCCGTACGCGTGGCAGGCCCAAATCGCGGCGTGCCACGCCACCGCGCCCAGCGCCGACGCCACCGACTGGCGTCGGATCGCCGACTGCTATGACCAACTCGCCCAGGTGCAACCCACCCCGGTGGTCGCCCTGAACCGGGCCGTCGCGCACGGGTACGCGTACGGGCCGCCAGCCGGGCTGGCCCTGCTCGCCGAGGCGCGCGCCGGTGGCGGGCTCGACAGTTATCCGTTGACGCTGGCGGTGGAGGCGGATCTCGTCGCCCGACAGGGCGACCCGGAGCGGGCAGTGGCGCTGTTCCGGGCGGCGGCGGACCGGGTGCACGGCGATGCCGAGCGTCGGGCGCTGCTCGACCGGGCGCGTCACACATATGGACCCGCGTCGTAGCAACCGAGCCGGGGCATCCGGCCGGACGGGGCAGCGCGGTTGACGGCACCGGCCGATACTGCGGAGATGGTGCGGTGGGCCTGGGCGTGCGTCGGTGTTCTGCTCGTGGTGAGCGTGACGGCCTGTGACGATCCGCCGCCGGACGCCGCGCCGATGTCGCCGGCACCGGCGCCGACGTCCGCCGGATGGACGGCACCACCGCTGCGGTTACCCACCGCCGGGCCCGGCGACGCCTGCCCGGTCGCCGAGCCCCAGCCCTGGTCCGACAGTTACCAGGCGCACCGGGTACTCGGGCCCGGCCCGCTGTACCCGGTCGCCGACTACTTCGCCGACGGTGCCCTGCAACTGCGCGACGAGGACCGGGAACCGGACGGCACGTACACCAAGAAGGTGCGGTGGATCGGCTCCGGCTACACCGGCCCGGTGCTGGTACGGGCAGCGCGGATCGACGCTCCGGGCAGCGCGACGGCGGCGTTCTCCTACACCGGCGAATCCCGCGACGACGGGCACCACGCCGTGCTTACCACGCCGGAGAGCGACCTGCCGGGCATCACCACCGTGGACGGGCCGGGCTGCTACGCGTACCAGGTGGACGGGAGCACGTTCAGCGTGACGATCGTGTTCCGCGCCGCCCCGGCGAACCCGTCCTGATTCCCGGCACGCCGCCGATGGACGCCGGCGGTCAGGCGCTGCGGTTCAGCCGTACGCCGGCCTGCTCGGCGTGGTCGAAGAGGTCGTTGATGAGCACCACTTCACGGCCGGCATTGGCCAGCAGGGAGGCGGCGACGGCGGCCCGGTAGCCGGATCCGCAGTGCACCCAGACGGTGCCGGGCGGGATGTCGGCAGTCCGGCGGGGCAACTCGGGCAGCGGTACGTGCACGGCACCATCGACGTGGCCGTCCCGCCACTCGTTGCCCAGCCGCACGTCGAGGACGACCTGCGGGGCGGGCAGCCCGGCCGGTGGATTCCCGGCCTGCGCGGCGGCCAGCGCCGGGAAGTCCGCGACGAGCAGCTCCCGCAGCTCGGAGGGGTTGTCGACCCACTGCCGGGGAGTGCCGGTCGCCTGGGCGGCGGGCCGGTCGATGCCGATCCGGACCAGCTCGCGCTGGGCGTCGGCGACCTGCTCCGGCGTCTCGGCCAGCAGCGTGACCGGGGTGCCCCAGTCGATCAGCCAGCCGAGCCAGGTCGACATCGGGCCGTCGAGGCCGAGGCTCACCGTGCCGGCCAGGTGCGAGACCGCGTACGCCTTGCGGTGTCGCAGGTCGACCACCCACTCCCCGGCGGCGATGCGCTCCCGCAGCTGCGTGGCGTCGGCCCGCGTCACCGGGGTGAGATCCACCGGCGCCGGGCCGGCGGTGTTGGCCACCCCCATGTGCGCGTAGTACGCCGGGTAGGCGTCCAGACCGGCCAGGGTTTCGGTGACGAAATCGGTCGTGGCCAGCCGGAAGACCGGGTTGACCTGCTTTTCCCGGCCGATCGTCGAGTCCGGGGCGTCGGCCTGGCTGGCCGAGCAGAAGCTGCCGAAGCCGTGGGTGGGCCAGACCTGCGCCCCGTCGGGCAGCAGGTCGGCGAGCCGCTTCGCCGAGGTGTGCTGACGCTGGGCCAACTCGTGTGCGTGCTCCGCACCAAGGAGGTCGGTGCGACCGGTGGTGCCGAACAGCAGCGATCCTCCGGTGAAGACCCCCGCTGGGGTCCAGTCAGCCCCGGTGGCCTCGTCGAGCACGTACGACAGGTGGTGGAAGGTGTGGCCCGGGGTGGCCACGGCCCGGAGCCGCAGCGCCTCCGACACCTCGATGACGTCGCCGTCGCGGACCGGTACCCGGTCGAAACCCACCTCGTCGTCGGCGGCCACCAAGTAACGCGCCCCGGTCAGCCGGGCCAGGTCCAGCCCGCCGGAGACGTAGTCGTTGTGCAGGTGTGTCTCGACCACGTGGGTGATCTCCACGCCGGCCGCACCGGCGAGGTACAGCACCCGGTCGATGTCCCGCTGCGGGTCCACCACGACCGCGACCCGGCCGTCGGTGGCCAGGTAGCTGCGGTCGCCGAGGGACGACGTTGTGATGACCGACACCTGCACCGTCATGCCCAGCTCCTCGATAGTCGTCTCCAGCGGTTGCTTACCCGGCCGGAGTGCGGAGATGCCGCCTCGATCGGGTAGCCGTCTCCGACTATACCCCTGGGGGTATGCATCACCCACTCGGATGGGCCGACCGCGAACCGGAGGCCGGTCCGCGGTCGGAGCAGCTCCGACCGCGGACCGGCGTTGTCACCTACCGGTCACAGGCGCGCGCACTGACCCGACGCCGGGCCCCGCACCATGTTCGCCCGACCCTCGTTCACCGGGGCCGGGGTGTTGCCCGAGCAGGCCAGCGGGCCGCTGATGGTGTTGGCGGCGACGACCACCGGCTGGCTGCCGGAGTTGCCCGTCACGCTCACCGGGCCGCTGACGGTGGCCGCGTCGACCCGTACCCCACCGAGGTTGGCCACAAGCGTCACCGGCCCGTTGATCCGGGCCTTGCTGATCTTCAGGTCGCCGGTGGTGCCGGCCACCGTGACCGGACCGGAGACCTTCGTACCCGACAGCTCGAACAGCACCGGCCGGGTGGCGGACACCGGGCCGTTGATGGTGCCGCCGGTCACCCGCAGCGAGGCCCCTGCGGCGATCGACACCGGGCCCGCGATCGTGGCGTTCTCCACACAGGTCAGGCCGGCGGTCACGATCAGCGGCTTGTTGTGCTTGCCGGTGATTGTGGTGGTGCACTCCGGCCCGCCCTGGCCGACCGACGACCGCGGGTCGGTGTCCGCGGTCACCGGCGAGTTGGCGGCGAAGTAGTTCACCAGCATGGTGAGGTCGTTGTCGCCGGTGGTCAGCGGGTCGGTGCCGCCGCCGAGAGTGGTGAAGTTGTCCCCGCCGGCAGCGAGGAACGAGTTCACCGTGACCCGGTAGCTGCCCGCCGGGTCGATCGGCGTGCCGTTCAGCTCCATCGAGGTGATCCGCGAGCCCTGGGCGGCCTGCGGGTCGTAGGTGTAGCTGAAGCCCTCCGACACGCCGAGCCACAGCACCGGGCGGGACGCGCCCGCCGGCTGCCACTGCTGCTCCAGCACCTGCTTGATCTCGGCACCGGTGTAGGTCTTGGTGACCACGTCGTTGGCGAAGGGCTGGACGGCGAAGGCCTCGGCGTAGGTCACCGTGCCGTCGTCGCCGTACAGCAGGTCGGCCCGCAGACCGCCCGGGTTCATGAACGCGATCTGCGCCCCACCCCGACCGGCGTCACGGGTGCCGGCGAGCTGCACGTCGGCGATGAAGTTGCCAAGCGCCGACTCCTTGCCCCGATCCTCGTTGCCGTCGGTGTAGGCGCGCCGGATGTCGGCGGTGATCTCACCTAGCTTCCGCTGACCCAGCTCCTGCGCCCGCACCTTCGCGGCGGCCACGATCTCCGCCACCGCCGGGTCCTGCGCCGCACCGACGACGTCCACCAGGGACGCGTCGGCGGAGGTGATGGAGCCCGCCTCCGGGTCGAAGGTCAGCGTGACCTTGCCGAGACGCTTGCCGTAGTCCTCGGCCTGCACGATCGGCCGCAGCTTGTCGGTGCCGGGAACCGGCACCTCGAAGGCGTACGGCTGGTGGGTGTGCCCGCTGAAGATCACGTCGACGGTGGCGTCGGCGCGGGTGAACTCGCCGAAGACCGGGTCGTTCGTCAACGCCTCAGGAGAGTCGATGTTCTCGGTCGCGGCGCCCTCGTGCGCGAGCAGCACGACCACGTCGGCCTCGCCGTTGTCCGGGTTGCCGTCCTTGAGCTGGCCGGCGACCAGGTTGGCCTCGACCACCGGGTCGCGGAACGTGATGCCGGTGATGCCGTCCGGGCTCACCAGCGAGGCGGTCTGCTCGGTGACCACGCCGATGAAACCGACGCGGACGCCGCCGATGGTGTTCACCGCGTACGCCGGTAGCGCCCGGGTGTCACCGCGGTACACGTTGGCGCCCAGGTGCGGGAAGTCGGCCCGGTCGGTCACCCGGCCGGTCAGGTCCGCCATGCCCTTGTCGAACTCGTGGTTGCCCACCGCCGAGACGAGCAGGCCGGCCTGGTTCAACGCGTCGATCGTCGGGTTGTCGTCGTCGATCGCCGAGATGAAGGTGGAGGCGCCGATGTTGTCACCGGCGGAGACGAACGCGGTGTTCGGGTTCTCCGCCCGCAACTGGTTCACCAGACCGGCCACCTGAGCGGCACCGCCGACCGGCTGACCATCCACGGTGGCCGGTGACTCCAGCCGGCCGTGGAAGTCGTTGATGCTCAGCAGTTGGAGCTCCACCGGGCCGGCGTCGGCGCCGGTGTCGATGCCCACCACCAGCGGGTTGTGGTCGCTGGCCCGGTACGGGTCCGGTGCGAAGAACGCGGCCAGGCCGTCGTACTGGAAGGCGTACGACTCGACCGCGTTGATCTGCCAGATGTCGACCCCGGTGACCCGCGACGCCAGCGACGGCGAGGCGAGGGCGTGGTCGAGCGAGCCGGACTCACCGTTGAAGACGTAGCTGGTCTTCCCGGTGTCGTTGAGATTGCGGTAGTCCTCGTCGTAGAGGGCCTGCATCGGGTCTTCCTGGGTGTACGCGTTGAAGTCACCCAGCAGCAGTACGTCGTCGGTCTCGCTGTCCGCCTTGACCTGGTCCACGAAGGCGGCCAGCGCCCCGGCCTGCCGGACCCGATCGCCGTTCCAACCGCCCTGACCGTCACCGGCATCGGCGTTGTCACCGGAGCCGGCACCGCTCTTGGACTTGAAGTGGTTGGCCACCACGATGAAGTCCACCGAGCCGGCGGTGAACGTCTGCGCGATCGGCTCGCGGGCGTTGGACCACACCGTCTCGTCGTTCACCGACCGCGATGGGCCCTTCGGCTGTGCCTTGGCCGGCTTGAAGATGATCGCCGTGGTGATGACGTCCTGCTCGGCCGCGCCGGGCAGCTCGGCCGGCGTACGGACGTAGTCCCAGGTGCCCGCGCCGTCCTCGCTGTTCAGGGCGGCGACCAGGCGCTTGAGTGCCTGCTGCGGGTCCTCGGCGTTGAACCGGACCGAGTTCTCGATCTCCTCCAGCGCCACCACGTCGGCGTTCAACGCGGTGATCGCCGAAACGATCTTTGCTTCCTGCCTGGCCAGCGCCGCCTCGTCGTCGGCACCTCGGGCCTCGCCACCGAAGTGGACGAAGTAGTTCAGCACGTTGAAGCTGGCCACCCGCAGGTCGCCGCCGACGTCAACGGGCCCGGCGGTACGCGGATTGGTGGTCTTGAACGTGGTCCGGGCGGCCGGTGCGGTGTCCGCGTCGACCGGGCGGGTCGGTTGCAGACGCCACTCGTTGAAGCCGTACGACAGCACCGACGCGCCGAACGCCTCCACCGAGTCGCCGACCCGCAGCGGGCTGGCCGGCGAGACGTACGGCGGCAGCAGCCCGGCGGTGGCCAGGTTCGTGGTCCTACCGTCGTCGACAAGCAGGCGACGCCGCTTGTTCTCAGCGGCCAGGGCCTGCGCGGGGTCCGAGCCGGGGCGGGCCACATCGGTAGGCGTCCGGGCCGGCTGGTCACCGGCGGCGAGCACCACCTCGCCGTACCGGTTGGTGTTGTACACCTCGGAGACGGTGTACGCGCCGACCGGCGCCACCAGCATCGACTCGACCGACTCGCGAGCGGCCTCGTCCAGGGGCAGCTCGACCGGCACCGGTGCCGGCAGCGGTGCGCCCTGCTCGCAGACCTGGACGTCGGCCCGGGCCGCGATGGTCAGCTGGGTGAGACCGTTGAACTCGCTCGCCGTGCCGCTGACCCGTACCCGGTCGCCGATCGCGACCGACGGGTGGTTCGCGGTGTTGGTGGTGAGGTACACGAAGATGCCGTCCGAGGCGGTTCCGGCGGCGACCGGGCGCTCGGCACCGCTGCCCGCCGTCTGCACGTACACGCCGTTGTAACCACCGGTGCGGTGGTCGGCGGTGACGATGCCCTCCACGGTCACCCGGCTGCCGGCCAGCGGCGTGGCCGCACCGGAGCCCTGCACCTCGGCGATGGTGTGGTCGACGGTGACGGTGCAGCCGGTCGGATCCGGGTCCGGGTCCGGGTCCGGGTCCGATGCGGCGTTGCGCACCCCGAAGGTGCTCGGCGCGGGTGCCCGCCAGCTGCCCTCGATCTTCTGGAGCGAGTGGCCCGCCGGGGTCGACGCGGTCTCCTGCACGCCGACATCGACGCCGGTCCGGCCGTCCGCCGGCCCGCCGGTCGCGGTGAAGGTGCCCTCGTAGGTCAGGAACTCGGCGACGTCACCGCCGGGCGCGACGAGCGCGACGCCGTCAGGTGAGCCGTTCTGGATGCCGTCCGTCGGGTACGACTCGACGACCACACCCGTGGCCGGCACCACGCCGCTCAACGTCCTGGTGCCGTACGCCGAACCGTTGGCGCCGTTGTAGAGGACGATCTGCCAGCCGGTCAGGTCGAAGCCGACCGGTGCCTCGACCTCGATCGCCTCGCCGGTGTCCGCCCCGACGTTGTCGTAGTGGATCTCACTGATGAACGGCGTGGTGGGCGCCGGGTCCGCGAAGGCGGTGGTGCCACCGGAGAGGATGAGCGTGGTGGCGGTGACCAGTACGCCCGGGATTGTGAGTAGTCGTGTACTTCTTGTGCGCTGCATGTATGCGGCCTCCGAAGGGAGTAGACCGTCGGAGGATAAGCGGCGCCGGTGTCCATGCGGGAGCCGCCGGGTGTACCAAAGCGGCAAAGACGGGGTAGCTCAGCCGCCCTGGGCGGCAAAGACGGGGTAGCTCAGCCGCCCCGGGCGACCGGGCCGATCAGCTGACGCTCGGTGCCGGTCATGCTCAGCATCACCCACTGCACCTTGCCCTTGGTGATCAGGCCGACCATCTCCGGATGCAACTGGGTGAACCAGCTCTGCACGCTGGCCAGACCGAGGGCGTTCGCGGCGGTGGCCGCCTCGGCCTCGGTGAGCCGCTGGAGCACCACGATGTCGCTGCGGACCAGAACCTCGACGTCCCAGCCGGCCAGGTCGTCGCGGACCACCAGGGTGGCCCGCCAGGGTGCGCTGAGATTGGTGTCCGGTCCGGTGACCGGACCGGTGTCGATCACCACGAGCTGTGGTTCGGTCGGTGTGGCCGGCACCGGAGGCGCGACGCCCGGCGGCAGGAACGAGGCGATCTCCCGGCCGATGACGCAGCGCCGCAGAAAGGCGTCCCACTCCTGCTCCCGCGCGGTCTGCACGAACAGCCGGGCGCCGAGCGCCAGTGACCGGAAGGCGAGCAGCTCGGCTGCGCGTACCCCGCCGGTGAGCATCAGCCGGGTCGGTTCGGCCCGGAACACCCGCAGCCCCACCGGCTCCTGCTGGCGGTTACGGCCGACGACCAGCCCGCCGCCACCGGCGACCAGCCGTAGCCCGGCGACGGAGGCAGCGTCCGCGACGTGTAGTCCCATCCGACTGCCGGGAAAGGCGACGCCGTTCATCGCAGGAAGCCTCCCAACGGCAGGGTGGCGGCCACGCCGTGGGCGTGCTCGCCGTCGAGTCGCTGCAGGCGACCGCCGTGATCGCGGATCGCCTGGTCGAGTGCGCGATCGGCGGCGGCCAGCGCGGCCGGGTCGGCGCCGATGAGCCGGAACGCCACCTCGACCAGGGCGTCGTCGTCACCAGGGCGGCCATTCTCCCGAGCCACCGAGATGGACACCACGCCGGCCGCGGCGGGCAGTCCGCGCAGCAGTGGGTCCAGTTCCCACGCCCGGCTGGGCCAGGCGAGCAGTCGATAGCAGCTCTGCGGGACACCCTGAACCGACCAGCTCCGCCAGCCTTCCCGGGTCAACGGTCGGTCGGTGCCGGCTGCGCCAGCGGTGAGATGGGTCAACTGGGCGACCGCGGCGAGCACCTCGTCCCGGTTGAGCAAACGGGCCGTCGCCCGTTCCTGCCGCAGCTGACGCCGGGTCCGCCGGATCGCCGCCGTGAGCGCCGGCCGCAGATCCCGGTCGGCGTGGAAATCGGGGGTACGCGGAGCGTGAAGCACCACCCACGCCTGCCGGCTGGCCGGGACGCCACCGTTCGTCAGTTCGCGGTACGCACGGTCGACCGCAGCCGCGCGGGCGCGGGGCGCCGGGGTCACCTGGATCAGCACCTGCACCGTCACGAGGGGCGTCTTCGGGTCGGCCGCCGGTAGCAACGCCACCGGAGACGGCAGGGCCTGCGGTGCCCCCATGAGCAGCGCGCCCTCGGTCGGATCGACCTCCAGCACCGCGCTGAGCCCACCCCGGTGGGTCAGCAGCACGGCCGGCTGATCGTCGATCTCGACCTGATCCAGCTCGACGGTGCTCTCCAGGTGGCTCAGCAGCTGCCATGGGCCGTCGGGCCCGGCGCCGACCAGCTGCCGGCTCCGTCCCCGGTACGCCCACCACACCGCCAGCCACTGGTGCAGCCATCGACCCCGGTGGCGCACCATCGTCGGAGCGAGCACCAGCACCGTGGCGGCGGCCACCGCGACGGTCAGCGGCAGGCCGTGCGGCGTGGCCGCCAGCACCGCCGCCGCACCGGCCTGCCAGGCCACGAGCTGGGCCACGTGGATCCCACCGACGCGCGGCTGCCGTCGGTGTGGGCGTACCACCGGAACCGCCGCGGCGTCCCGGGCCGCGCCTTCGGCGACGGGCGGTCCCGCCGGGGCGGCCGTGGCCCGCGGTACGACCCGACTCTCCGGCGTCCGGGCGGCGGGCGCGGCGACGGCGGCCGATCCCGTGGCGGCGGCCCGACTGGTGTACGCGGTGCCGACGGTGGCCCGCCCCTGCCCGCGCTCGGCCGCCCAGGTGTGGCCGGGGCCGGCGCCGCCGAGCGTCGGTGCCGGCGCTGCGCCCTGCTGTTGCGGCGCGCGCTGCTGATGGGGCGCGCGCTGCTGTGGCGGCGGTGCCGCCGCCCCCGGGTGATGCTGCCAACCCGGCTCGCCCGGCTGAGCCGCACCCGGATGCGTCACCGCACGTCCCTCCCTGACCGGCGCGGCATCGTCATCGCCCGATCGCGGTGCGCACGTCGGCCACCGTCACGGTCCGCAACTCGTCGAGGCTCGGACGTTGCCCGGACTGGCGCAACCGCTGCGCCTGCGCCTTGCGGACCCCCTCGAAGAGCTTGCGTGCCTCTCGGGCGTTGCCGAAATTCTGATCCCGTTCGATGGTGCCGAAGTGCTCGCGGAGCACCTCGGAGACGCCGTCGGCGAGCAGGTACTCGTCGCCGCCGGCCATCCGCTCCACGATTACGACCAACTGCTCCGGGGAGTAGTTGCCGAACTCGACAGTCTTGGCGAAGCGGGAGGCCAGACCGGGGTTGGCGTCGAGGAACTGCAACATCTCGCCGGTGTAGCCGGCCGCGATCACCGCGATCTCGTCGCGGTGATCCTCCATCAGCTTCACCAGCGTGTCGATGGCTTCCTGCCCGAAGTCGCCACCGGTGCCCGACGACCGGGACAGGGTGTACGCCTCATCGATGAAGAGCACGCCGCCGCGCGCCAGTTCGAACGCGGCGGCGGTCTTCTCGGCGGTGTGGCCGATGTACTGGCCGACCAGGTCACGTCGGGAGACCTCGCGGAAGGCGCCACCGGGCAGTGCGCCCAACGCTGCCAGCAGGTCACCGTAGATGCGCGCCACCGTGGTCTTACCGGTGCCGGGGGCACCCGCGAAGATCAGGTGATGGCTGACCGCGCCGACGGGCAGCCCGGCGCTGCGCCGCCACTCGTTGACCTGGATCTCGTCGATGAGGGCGCGGACCTCCTCCTTCACCGATTCCAGGCCGACCATGGCCGCCAGGTCGGCCAGCAGTTTCTCCACCCGGGCGGCGTCCTGACCGGTGGTCGCGCGGGCGGCGTCGGCGCCGAAGGCGGCCTTCCGGTTGACGGTGCCCTCGACGATTGTCGGGTCGGCTCCCTCGGCGATCTCGATCGCCGGCTGGCCGGTGTTCTCCGTGGTGCACTCCTCGACGCTGCCGCGGCAGCCCCGGGCGAAGGAGACCGCCGGCCCTCGGGTGTCGCGGATCCGGCAGCGACGCAGCACCGGGGCGCTCTGATGAACCACCGCCACGCCGGCCTGCCCGGTCTGGGAGATGTCGCAGGTCTCGATAATGGGCCGGCCGTACTGGTAGATGTAGATGCCCCGGTTGCCGCAGCGGGTCACCGTGCTGGTGCGGATGGTCGGTGCCGCCCCGATCCGCACGATGATGCCGTCCTCGCTGAGATCGGTGAACTCGCACCCCTCGACGCTGCCGTCGGAATCCTCCACCACCAGGCCGTACCGTCCGCCGGTCACCCGGCAGCGGGTGAGCGTGAACTCCGAACGACCCGCCACCTGGATCGCCGCGCCGAAGCCGGCGCTCAGCTCGCACCCGGTCATGGTGAGCCTCGCCCGGTCGGCCACCACGACCGGCGCGTCACCGGCCTTCAGGACCAGGTCGCGCAGCTCCAACCGGCCGGAATTGCAGGACACCGTCGGGTACGCCCCGGAGGACGCGTCGATGGTGACCGTGCCCGGGCCCTGCGCGGCGACCACGCTGACGCCACGGTCGTTGACGAACAGGGCCTCGTGGTAGGTGCCGGGGCTGACCGAGACGACCGTGTCGTCGCTGGCCACCGCCAGTGCCTCCCCGATGGACGGGTAGGCACCGGGCTGATCCGGGGAGACGAGAAGGGTGCGCGTCATGGCTCCGGCTCTGGACGGCGAAGAGGGGGCGGGACCGACGATATCCCAGCCGGTCGAGGTGGTGTGAGCCCCTCGATGCCGTCGGTGCCCACACGTCCCACCCGCCGGCACGGCGACGACGGCTAGGCTCGCGTGCGGGGCGGGCGAAACCTCGCCGGTGATCCCCTTTCGACACCCGGGAGGACGGATGGCGCAGCCGCGGATGCTGCCGCTGGCGGCCGGTGCGCTGCTGGCCGACGGCACCGTCCACACGCACACCTCGGTACGCGGCGATCTGGTCCCTGACCTGCATCCGGTGGTCCGGCGTTTCCTGCACGGGCTGCCTGTCGAGCAGCGCGAGCGCTACGCCGGATGGTGCGCCGAGGCGGTGCTGATCTCCGACCGGCTCTACGCGGCCGAGGCGGGCGGGCCACCACTCGACGCCGCCCGGTCCCGCGCGCTGCTCTGGGGCGCGAAAGTCCGGGTGACCCGGGTACGGGAGGAGGGCGACCCGCGCCACGGCGAGGTTCAGCCGCCCTGCCGCTCCTGCGCCGCCCTGCTGGACTGGTTCGGTGTGGAGGCGCTGACATGAGCGAACGCTTTCCGCCCCTGGTGGCGCAGACCCTCGCCGCCGCCGGCTGGTCGCCCGACCGCTCCGACGACAACCGGGGCCGCGAGTGGGGGCTGCGGATCGCCGCCCACGCCACGCCCGGCGGTCGTCAGCACACCGTGACGACCCGGGCGATCGAGGCGTACGCCGAGTTCGGCGGATTGCGGGTGCGCCCGCAAGGGGAGGGTGAGCAGGTCGTACCGAGCGAATTCCACCTCGACCCGTTCCTGGTGCGGCACTCGGTGGAAACCCTCGCCGAGCTGGCCGAGGCGATCGGCGCACCACTGAGCCCGCTGGGCGAGGAGGGCGACGGCACCGGGATCCTGGCGCTCGATCAGCAAGGTCGGGTGTTCGTGCTGGACCACACCGGGGACTGGTTCCTCGGCGCGGATCTCGACGAGGCGCTCACCACGCTGGTGCTCGGTCGTCGTCCCCAGCGGGTACGCGCGGACGGCACCTGGTGACCGGCTGGCAGCCCAGCACGGCCACCGAACGCGCGCTGCTGGCCGCCGCCGAGGCCGACGACCGGGAAGGCTTCCTCACCGAACTCGTCGCCGGTCCGCTGCTGCTGCCCGTGTCGCCCGCTGCGGCGGCCGGACGGGAGACGGTGGCGTGGCCGACGGCTCACCACGAGGGTGTCACCCACGTGCTCGCGTACACCTCGCCGGCCGCGATCGCCGCCGGGATGCCCGGTCGGTCGGTGAACTACCGGGTGTCGGGACTTGTCGACATCGCCGTCGACTGGCCCGACGACGGGTGGATGCTGGCGATCGACGCCGGATTGCCGATCGGCGTACGACTGACCGCTGACGAGCTTCGGGCCCTGACCGCACCGATCGTGGAGGCCGAGCGACCGCTCCGCGAGGCGGTCCGGCGACAGGACCCCAACGCTCTGATGTCCGCCCTGCTCCGGGCGGAACTGGTGCTGCCGGTGGACCCCGAGGGCTCGGCGACGCGAGACCTGTCCGACCCGGACTTTCCGTGGTGGGCCGTCCCCGACGAGCAGGGTCGGCCCAGCCTGCCCGTGTTCAGCTCCGAAGGCCGGCTGCGGCAGGCACTCGGCGAGCGTGACCTGGTGGTGGTCAGCAGCCTTCAGCTCACCGACCACTGGCCGGACCTCTCCTGGCAACTGCTGCTCAACCCGGAGACCCCACTGGCGGCGGCACTGCCCGGCGAGGCGCTGCTGACGTTGCGCGACTGGCTCGGCGAGTTACGACAGGTGATCCAGGAGGCGGCCGACCAGGAGCAGCAACGACGCGACACGGCCCGGTACGCCGACCCGTCGACGGTGGGCGTACCGGTGCCCCGCCCGGCACCGGAATCCACCGCCGACGACGGGCCCGATCCCAGCGCACCGCTGCTGCTGCAACTGGTCATCCCGCACCGCTACCTGACGTCCTACCTCGACGACGGGTACGACCGGGCGGCCGGGCTGGTGCACGCCTGGCACGGACCGGGACGGGACACGCCGATCCGGCTGTACCGACGGTTGGGCCTGCTCGGTGAGGGCTCTCCGTTCGAGGAGTCGGACGAGTGGGTGGCCGTGCTGCGCTGGCCGCCCGGCGAGGCGACGCCCGAGGAGTGGGGTCAGGGGCAGCCACGAATGGAGTCGCTTGTCGTACCGGACGGGACCGAGCTGCACTGCCTGCACGCCGACGGCCGAGACGAACTGCTGGCCCGCTTCGACGCCACCGGCCGCCGCTGGTCCCCGGCCTGATCGGTCCCGCCTCCGGTCGGTGGCGATGCTTGTCGGAGCGCCCTCGACGGTGTGCTGCGGTCACGGGCGACGTCGGTGCGGTCGGCTGTGACCACGGTCGCGGAGCGCTGAACCACCGCGTCGTACCGTCCTACCGTCCGTCAGCGACTGCGGCCGGCGAACCAGGCCCGCGCGGGCGGGCTCTTGATCAGGACGAGCGACACGCCGGCCAACCCACCCACGACCAGCGGCGTGACCATCGTCGGGTGATAACTGAGCTTGCCCTGCGCCAGCAGCGTGACGATGACGACGACGAAGAGCCCGAAGGTGAATCCGGCCGGCACGACCAGCCCTGCCGCGTTGTCGCCCGTCCAGGCCATCAGAATCCCCAGTGACGCGAGCAGCACCACCAGCAACGCGATCGCCAGTACGCCCGCACCGATGCCCACCACCAGGAACTTGCCCAGTCCGTCGCCATCGGTACGCAGCATCGCCCGGAAGAAGGCGAACCCGGCGATCAGCCAGACGACGATCGAGGGCACCATCAGCAGGGCGGCGAGGGTGACGACGACCGGTCGCCGGCGTGGCGTCGGCGTGCGCCCGCCGGGAGGCGTACCCGGGGCTGGGCCGAGGTTGGGGGACTCGCCGGCTGGCGCGGCGGACGACATGGATTCCTCCTCGGGAGCGATCGGATCAGCCGGGCGGGCGCCGCCAGACCGCGTCGTCGGTTCTGTCCGCGGGCTGACCGGCGCTGCCGGTAGGCGTGGCGAGACCCCCTGCCGCCGGCGCGACAGCTCCGGAAGCTGCCGACATCTCCTCCAGCGGATCCTCGTCGGCCGACTCCGCCTCAAGTCGGCGTGCGCGGCCCCGCAGCAGCATGACGGTGCCCACGATCCCGCCGACGATGAGCAGAAGCACGGCGATGATCACGGCCCACACGAAGACCACGATGCCGTCCTCGCGCTCGCGGGGATCGGCCTGCCACGGCTCCAGACCGTAATCGCCCGGTGCAGGATCGGTGGGACGGGTGCCCCTGCCGTCCGGCTGGCCGGTCAATGCCTGCCGGATGTCGAGTGCGCCCCACCCGTAGTGCAGGTCATGGCCGGGCTCGCCCTCATCACGAGTGGTCTCCAGCAGGCGCTGGAACATCTCGTAGCCGTTCAGGTCCGGATATTCGGCCTTGACCAAAGCCAGCGCGCCGGAGACGAGGGCCGTGCTGTTGCTGCTGCCGAGCCCGACGTGGTACCTGTTGCCGGGGACGGCGTAGACGATGTCCTCGCCCGGTGCGGCGATGTCGACCTGCTCGGCGGGTAGGGCGGCCTCCTCGCTGATCGTGCCGGTGCGGTCGGTGCCGTTGACAGCCATGGCGCTCTGGTGTGAGGCCGGGCTGGCGATGATCGAATCCTTACGATTGCCGACTGCCGCGACCACGATCACGTTTCGCTGGTAGGCCCGCTCGACGGCTCGGTTCAGCTCGTCGTTGAAACTGCTGGACAGTGAGACGTTGATGATGTCGGCGCCGTGGTCGACCGCCCAGTTGATTGCGGCGGCGATGGCGGTCGGCTGGATCAGCGGGCTTCGCTCGCTCATGATGGTGATTGGGAGGATCTTGGCCTTCGGTGCGATGCCGAGCACGCCGTCGCGCTTACCCGGCCCGTGCCCGTGACCGGCGATCAACGAGGCCATGGCGGTGCCGTGGCCCGCTCGGTCGACCCGGCCCTTGGCGGCGTCGTCATAGAAGTCGACCCCGGGCAGGACGTTGTCCTTGAGGTCCTGGTGCTTCGCGTCCACCCCGGTGTCGATCACCGCCACCACGACGCCCTCGCCCCGAGTGATCTTGTGCATCTCAGGTATCTCCAGGGCCTTCAGATGCCACGAGTCGTCCCTGATGGAATCGGCCATAGCGGGTGCCGCAGGCAGCCACAGGGATGTCAGTACGCTCGCGGCTGCGACCGCCAGGATCGTTGCCGGTCGGGCGAGGACACGCATGCCCGTCTACCTTCCTCTGTGGGCCATAGCCGGACGGCCGGGGTCGGACGGTCACTGCATGGTACGGGCCGGCCACCCAGCGTTGGGTGACCGGCCCGCACGCGGTCAGCTCTGGCCGAGCGTCCTGCCCTGCTCCCGGGGGCGGTGCTCCGTCGGGGCCTCCACGACACCGGCGGCTGACGACTCGGTGACCCACAGCTCGTCGTCGCCGTCGCCGTACTCCCAGGTCTCCTGGTCTCCGTCGCGCGCCGCACCCTTACGCGGAGCCGGGGTGGCCGGCCCGCCGCGTCGGCCACCCAGCGAGGGGGCCGGCCCGGTGGTCGGCGCGGGTCGGCCGGTGCCCGCACCGGCGCGTCCGCTCAGATCGGGCCGGGCACCGGCGGTGCTCCCGCCGGCCATCGGCTTGCCGGCCGTGGGTTTGCCGCTGAGTGGCGAACCGGCCCGGGGCGGCCCGCCCGGGGTGGCACCCCGCTGACCGCCGAGGCTCGGCGGAGGTGCGGCGGGACGCCCGGGGGTGGTGCCGCGCTGACCGGGTCGGGCGGTGGAGCCGGGCAGACGCGGGCTCGACGGCGGTGGGGTGGCCGAAGCGCCCGGCCGACTGCCCAGACCCGACCGGCCCCGGCCACCGCCGGGAGCGCCGGCGCCGGTGTTGCCGGGCAGGGTCGGGCGGTTCGGGGCCGTACCACGCCGGCCACCGCCCGGTGCCCCGGACCCGCTGCCCGGGCCACCGGCACCGGGCAACGTGGGCCGGTTGGGCCCCGGCCCACGGCCACCGGGCGCGCCGGGACCGCCCGCACCCGGCAGGGTGGTCCGTGGTGCGTTCGGTCGCGCTGAATTCGGTGTGGTCAGACCGGGGTTGCCCGGTCGCGGCCCGGGCGGTGCCACCGGCGGCACCACCGGACCGGGCGTCACGGGGGCGGTGGGGGCGGTGGTCACCGGCGGCGCGGTCGGCGGTGGGGCGACCGGTGCGGCGGTGCCACCGGCCAGACCGACGCCCTCCGGAAGGTTCGGTGGCGGCGGTGGCGGCGCACCGGTCGGCGCGTCGCCCCCATCGGGCCGGGTCGGCAGATCCGGCCGGTTGGGCATGGCCGGGCGGTTCGGGGCGGCCCCCTTCGGAGGGGCACCGGGCGGTGGTGCCCCCGGAGCCCCAGGGCCGGGCACGTTTGACGGACTGGTGATGACCGCGTCCGTCGGGCCCTTGAACTTCCCGCCTCGGGAGATGTTCGAGATGTAGACGTCGATGTAGAGGTCGGCCAGCGGCTTGGCGATGTTCTTGGCGCGCTGGTGGTACTCGCTCTGGACGTCCTCGTACGACTTGGCGTCGTTGCCGGTGACGCCGGGGAGCCAGTCGATCATGTCGGATGCCTGGAAGCCCTCGTCGTTCGAGCGGCGTTCCCCCTGCCGGGTCTGCTCGGCCTGGTACTCCTGCCAGAGCGTCTTCATCTCCCGCTGGGCAGTCTCGATCTTGCTGGCGAGCTGGTCCAGGCCGGTGGCGTTGTCGCTGGCCACGTTCTTCCACTCGTCGAGTGAGTGGAGCGTGGCGCCCACGCGGGACATGAAGACCCGTGCCGCGGGCGACTGCCAGCGGGCGTCCAGGGAGTCGGCGTGACGCTTGAGATTGTCCCGCGTGGTCTGCAGCAGGCTCGCCGCCCGCCGCCACATGTCGGCGAGTGCCGTCGTCCGCTCGTCACTCTCCTTGCGGACGTACTCCCACATATGCTCGATGTTCACCGAATCCCACGCCGTTGGCTCGTACGGCGTGGCCCCGGCGGCCCGCTCGGCCGCGTAGTCGTCCGACACGCCGGCGTACATCGGGTAGCTGACCGGCTGCCAGCCGTAGTAGTCGTCGCTCATCCCCGCTCCTCGGGCCTCGCCTGTGCCACCGTCACCGGAGATCCGACTGATCCAGCCGGAGATCTTCGCCGTGCATGCGTTCGCCGTCACCGTGGATCACGTAACTGCCGGAGCCCTCACCGACGACCTCCGACTGCGCCCACGCCGGAGTCTCCTCGCGCTGCTCACCCGTCGGGCAGGAGTCCAGGCCGTAGTAGGGATTCATCGGCGCCGGGTTCAGGGCCGACTCCGGCACCGAGTCCGCCGGGTTCTCCGTGCCCTCCTGCCACCGGCCGCTGAGCGTGTCCTGACCGTCGACGGCGGAGAACGCGTTGTAGACGTCCTCGTTGGTGGCCTGGGCCAGCGCGTCCCCGGTCAGGTACTCGGCCGAGATGGACATGGCGGCCATGCTCAGGGCGGTGAGCCCCTTCATCACGTCGCCCATCAGATGGGAAATCGCCATCCGGCTCTCGTCGTGCCGGCCCCGGAAGAACGCCGCCTCCTTCATCCCACCGCCGCCGAACGGTGCCTGCACCGTGAGCATGGGACGCAGGCCGTTGTCGAAGCTGGGCTGGAAGTTGGTCTCCATTTCCTTCTGGATGGCCAGCGCGAAATCCTTCAGCTGCTGGATGTCGACGTCGATCTGTTCGTCGACGAGCCACTCGTCGCCCATGTTCCCTCCCCCGTTCGCTCACACGATGCCGGCGCGGCTGCTTCCTTCTCCGACAAGTCGGGGGTCATGCAGCCGCGCACCGTGAATCCACTCTGGCCGACAGTAGCCCAATCGGGCAACCCCGTACCGGGCTCAAGAGCGTGGCGGAAGGTGCACCAGCTGCACCAACCGGGTACCACCACGCCGGGACACCAGCCAGCCCCGGCCCGGTGGCAGCGGCCCGGGCCGGACGGTGCCGAGCAGGACCCCCTCGTCGCGGTTGCCGGACATCACGATGCCCGGCGTGCTGATCTCCCGCAGCCGCATCAGCACCGGCTCGTAGAGCGCCCGACTGGCGCCGCCGGTACGCCGGGCGATGACCACGTGCAGGCCGATGTCCCGAGCCTGGGGCAGGAACTCCAGCAGCGGCGTCAGCGGATTGCTGCCCGCACCGGCCACCAGGTCGTAGTCGTCGACCAGCACGTACAGGTCGGGACCCTTCCACCAGTCGCGTGCCCGCAGCCGTTCGGCGTTGATGTCCGGTGGTGGTAGCCGGTCGCGCATCACCGCGGCCACCTCAGCGATGATGCTCTCGGTGACCTGCGCGGTCGAGCCGTACCCGATCAGGTGCGGCGTGTCGATGTCGCCGAGCAAACTGCGCCGGTAGTCGACGATGACGAGCCGAGCCTCGGTCAGCTCGTTGCGGTCGACGATGGTCTGCGCCAGCGCCCGCAGGAAGGTGCTCTTGCCCGACTCGCCGTCACCGAACAGGATGAAGTGCGGGTCGGCGGCGAAGTCCACCTGCACCGGCTGAAGGTCCACCTCGGCGATACCGATGGGGATTCCCGGGCGGCCGGTGTTCGGCAGGCTGCCGTACGGCACCACGGGCGGCAGCAACCGGATCGGCGGTGCGCCCGGCCCCTGCCACGCGGCGGCCAGATCGGTGACCAGCTTCCGCGCGCCCTCGGGCAGAGTCTCCGCCTCCTGCGCGCTGTCCGCTCGTGGTAGCGCCGCCAGGAACTGTTGCCCGTCCGGGGTGATGCCTCGACCCGGTGACTTCTCCGGCACGTTCATCGCCGCCCGCCGGTCCAGGTTGGAGTCACCGGCGTCAGCCAGGCGCAACTCCAGCCGGGTGCCGAAGACGTCCCGGACAGCCGGTCGCAGATCCATCCAACGACTCGCGGTCACGACCAGATGGATACCGAAGGACAGCCCCCGGTTGGCGATGTCGTTGATCGTCGGTTCCAGGTCCTCGAACTCCGCCCGCAGCGTCGCCCAACCGTCGATGACCAGGAACACGTCGCCGAACGGGTCGTCGTCGTGCTGGCCGTGTCGGCGCGCCCGCCGGTACTCGGCCATCGAGTCCACCCCGCGCTCGGCGAACCGCCGCTCCCGCTCACCCATCAGCAGTTGCAGCTCGGCCACGGTACGCCGGACCAGGCCGGAGTCGAGGCGGGTCGCCACCGAGCCCACATGCGGCAGGTCACGCAGCGACGACAGGGCACTGCTGCCCAGATCGAGGCAGTAGACCTGGGCCTCGCGCGGAGTGTGCGTCAGCGCCAGGGCGGTGACAACCGTCCGCAGCAGGGTGCTCTTGCCGCTCTGCGGGCCGCCGACGATGACCGCGTGGCCGGCCGAACCGGCCAGGTCGAACCAGAGCACGTCTCGACGCTGGTCGAAGGGCTTGTCGACGATGCCGACCGCCACCTGCAACTCGCCGAGCAGGCCGGCGTGCGCGACGGTGATGCCACGGGCGGGATCCGCGGTCATCGGAGGTAGCAGCTGGTCCAGCGTCGGCGGCTCGGCCAGCGGAGGAAGCCACACCTGGTGCGCGGGCTTGCCTCGCCCGGCGAGTCGACCCACCAGGATGTCCAGCACACTCTCGCCCATACCGTCGGTCGGTTCCGGTGCGGTCTCCTCCTTGGGAGCACGGGTCACCGGCGGGGCGACGTAGGCGGTGGTGTACTCGCGTACCCGATCCTCGCCGTCGCCGGCCGCGACCGCCGCCGCCGTCTTGCTGCGGTAGGTGCCGGAGACGTACGCGGCCTTGAACCGCACCAGCGGCTCGGTGCCGAAACGCAGGTAACCGTGACCCGGCGACCGGGGCAGCTCGTACGCGTCGGTGGCCCCCAGCACCACCCGGGACTCCATCGCCGAGAAGGTCCGCAGACCGATCCGGTACGACAGGTGGGTGTCCAGTCCCCGCAGCCGACCCTCCTCCAGGCGCTGGCTCGCCAACAGCAGGTGCACGCCGAGCGAGCGACCGACCCGGCCGATCTGCACGAACATGTCGATGAAGTCCGGCTTGGCGGTCAGCAGCTCGGAGAACTCGTCACAGATGATGAGCAGGCTCGGCAGCGGAGACAGCGGTGCGCCCGCCGCCCGGGCCTTCTCGTAGTCCCGCTGCGAGGCGTAGTTGCCGGCCGCCCGGAGCAACTCCTGCCGACGGACCAACTCGCCGTTGATGGAGTCGGTCATCCGGTCCACCAGAGGCAGCTCGTCGGCCAGGTTGGTGATCACCGCGCTGGTGTGCGGCAGACCGTCCAGCCGGGTGAAGGTGGCACCACCCTTGAAGTCGACAAGCACGAAGTTGAGGCTCTCCGAGGAGTGCGTCGCCGCCAGCGCCAGCACCAGGGTGCGCAGCAGCTCCGACTTGCCGGAGCCGGTCGCGCCGATGAGCAGCCCGTGCGGCCCCATGCCGTCCTGCGCCGACTCCTTCAGGTCCAGTTCCACCGGCCCGCCGTCGGCACCCACCCCGATCGGCACCCGCAGCTTGTCGCGGTTCGGCCGCGGCTGCCACGCCCGGTCCACGTCGAACTCGTAGGGATCGCCGATGTCGAGCAGTTCGGCCAGGCCCAGCTCCGTGGTGAGGGGCGTATCGCCGCTACCCCGAGAGGCGGCGGAGAGGCGGAGCGGGGCCAGTTGCATGGCCAACGCCTCAAGCTCGACCACCCGGCAGTCGTCGGCCCGGCCGATCTCGGCCGGACCATCCACCGTGATGCTGTGCAACCGACGCTCCGCCGACACCTCCAGCACCAGCCGCGCCCGATCGAGCAGGCGAGGTGCCGGAGTGGACAGGTCGAGCAGGGTGACACCCTCCACGCCGCCATCGGTCATCAGGTGATCCGACCCGGCGGTGTCGCCACCGTCGATGACCACCAGCACGTGCGGCCCGGCGACCTGCGGCGTACCGCCGCTGGCGTTGAACCGGGGCCGGCTGGCCAGCACGTCGTCGAGCATCGCCTCCAGACCGGTCACCGAGGGTGCCACCAGGCGCAACTGACCGAGTGCGTCGGTGCGCGACGGGTGCAGGGCATGCGGCAGCCACTTCGTCCACTCCCAGTCGGCCCGTCGGTCCGGTGCCACGCAGATCGCGACGAGCATGTCGTCGGGCGCGTGGAAGGCGGTGGCCTGGGCGAGCACCGCCCGGACCATGCCCCGGGCTGCCGCGGTGTCGCCGCGCAGATGCACCCGGGCGAATCCGTTCAGCGCCATGGTCACCGGCAGATCGGGCACCTCGCCGTAGGTGGTGAGGAACCGGCGCAGCGCGAGCGCGCACATCGGCTCCAGCTTCTCCAACGACGTGGCCGGTGGCGGCACCAGCGGCGTCGCCAACTCCTGCGGCCCGAGGCCGATGCGTACGGTGGCGAAGTCCACGTCGCCGCGCCGACGCTCCCACAGTCGGGGCCCCATCGGCAGGGACCAGAGGACGTCCGGGTCCGGGTGCCGGTAGAACGCCGCCTCCCGCTGCTTACGGATCGTCTTGAGCACGCGACGCCGTTGACGGGACAGATGCGTCATGTACTCGCGGCGTTTCTGCAGCATCTCCTGCTTGCCCGGTCCGCCCGAGTTGTTGGCCAACTGTGACCCGAGCATCCCGATGGCGGAGAGTCCGAACAGGCCACCGGTGACGTAGCCGAGGGTCGACCCGCCTCGGCCGGCGAACATCAGGGCCATCGCGAACGAGCCGGCGAGCATCGGCAGCAGCATCAGCATCTGCCCCCACGCCTTACCGCTCGGTGCGGGTACCTCGGGCGGCGCATCCAGCAGCACCTCGCCGGAGGGATACTCCGGCTCCGGCTGGCGGGCGGGTCGCTTGACGACCACCGTGCTCACGTGACAGACCTCCGTCGCCTCTCCTGGGTCTGGTGCGCCGCGGTGAACCGCCCCCCGCGTCACCGGCACATGGTAGGTAGCCTTTGCCCGTCAGGACAGCCGCGGGCCGTCGGCCCGCTCCTCGTACCGAGGGGTCGTTAGTGGTCACCCAGGCCGGAACCGGACTCGCGCGCATCGCCGTAGTCGCCCCCAACCGACGGTTGGATCTCGCCCTGCCCGAGCACCTGCCGCTGGTCGGGCTGCTACCCGCCGTGCTTCGACAGGCCGACGAGGAACCGTCGGACGGCACCAGCCACGGAGGCTGGATGCTGCGGCGCAGCGACGGCAACCCGGTCGACCTGACCCGTACGCTGGCCGCACAGAACGTCCGTGACGGCGAGACGCTGCACCTGGTGCCGCGGCGCACCGAGTGGCCGGAGTTGGCGTACGACGACCTGATGGAGGCCGTCGCCGACGGTGCCCGACGACGCGGGGTGGTCTGGAGCCCGTTCGCGACCCGGCTGACCGGTCTGATCGTGGCCGGCGTGCTGCTGCTGCTCGGCCTCGTCGTGATCGTGACATCCGAGGAGCCCGGCTGGCTCGGTGGTGCGGTCGCCCTCGGTGCGGCAGGTCTGCTGCTGGTCTGCGGGATCGTGCTCTCCCGGGCGATGGCCGACTCCCTCGCCGGAGCCGTGGTCGCCGCCGCCGGCCTGCCCTATGCCTTCGTCGGCGGTGTGCTGGTGATCGGCACCGGCGAGTCGGTCTGGACGCTGGGCGCCCCGCACGTGCTGCTCGGCTCCGCTGTGCTGCTGCTCTCCGGGCTGCTCGGGCTGCTCGGGGTCGGCGATGCGACGAGGGTTTTCGTGGCCGCGGTCTTCGTCGGCTTCTGGGGCATGGTCGGCGGGTTGATCGCTCTCGGTTCGATGGACGCCGCACAGGGCACTGCGATCGTCGTAGGTGCGGTGGCGTTGCTGCTACCGGCCATGCCGCTGCTCTCCGTGCGACTCGGAAAGATGCCGATGCCGGCGTTGCCGCGTACCGCCGCGGACCTGCTGCGCGACGAGCCGCAGCCCAAGCGCGAAGTCATCTACCAGGCCACCGCCCGGGCCGACGAGGTCTTCACCGGCATGGTCTTCGGGGCCTTCGTCGTCACCATCGCCGGCCTGATCGTGCTCACTGCGACCGGCACGCTCTCCGCGCTGCTGCTCGCCGGAATCATCTCGCTGGGCTACCTGCTGCGGGCCCGACTGGTGTCCACGGTCCGGCACCGGGTGCCGATGCTGGCCGTCGGCATGGTGGGTCTGGGTCTGCTGCCTCTGGTCGGTGCGGCCGACGCGTCGACCGGGGCCCGGGTCCTGGCCGTGCTGCCGGTGGCCCTGGTCGCGGCCGGGCTGTCGGCCGCCGCCGGGCTCGCCTACAGCCGGCGTGCCCCGTCGCCCCGACTGGCCCGGCTCGGCGACATGTTCGACATCCTGCTGCAGTTGGCCGTGGTACCGGTCGCGTGCAGCGTGCTCGGCCTGTACGCGTTCATGCGCGCCATCAACGGCTGACGCCTCCGTCACCAGTCGCGGTCGCTGGCCTCGGACATCGGGCCGCCTCGGATCAATTTGACAATGGCGGAGTCGATGTCCGGGCCGACGAAGAAGTCGTCGGCCCAGTGCAGCATGAAGACCCGCCCCTGCGCGTCGGCGACAAGTTCGGACGGCCCGTCCTCGTTGTTGCCGATCGGGTAGACGGGGTTGTCGAACTCCTCAGCGAAGTCGCGGGCCGCCTCCGTGACCACTCCGCCTAGCGTGGGATGGATGAAGCTCATGAAGCCGCCGCCCAAGCGGCCGCTGCGGCCGAACTGAGGCAGCTGGAGGCCGCCGAATTCCACCAGTGCGGCGCGTGCGACCGGTGGGCAGTCCAGACCGGCCAGTTCGTCGGCGAAGCGGACCATCCAGTGGTTCACCCCGGCGCTGAAGTCACGACCGGGAAACCAGCCCGCCCGGTCCAGCACTCGTCGCACGTCAGGAGGAAAGCGTCCCTCGGCTGCCCGGTAGAGGGTGTACTCTTCGGCCACCATTTGCGCGGACAGTGACGGCCACTGGGACAACTCGCCGGTTTCGCGGTCGATGACCGCTCGGGGATACCCCGTCGACGGTGGCGGCATGGGCACACCGTCGACGACGGCCGTTTCCGGGAGGACGCGCCAGACGACGTAGCCGAGGTCGAACTCGTACAGATCCACTTCGGGAGCGGGCCCCGGCTTGCCCGCACTTGCCCATTCGCGGGCGATGGCCAAGGCCTCGTCGCGGCTGATCATCGAAGGACTCCTCGGGCTGCCGTCGTCGGTTCCGCCGGCCGACGCCGGATGCGGGCACCGGCCGGCTCGACGCCGTGCCTATGGTAGGCACCGCGGTCCGGAGTTCGTGACCGTGCCGGCGTACGCCAGGGAAGGGGTGCCATGCCGTCGCGGCGGGACCAGGTTCAGTCGTACCAGTTCTTCGTCCAGCGGATGACCTCCGCGCTGGTGGCGCGCGAGCCCGATCCGGAGGCGGCACCGTTCCGCCGGCTGGGTGGTGCCGGCTTCGCCAGCATCATGGTGGCCGTACTCTGCCTGGCCGCGGTGGGGGTGTACGGCCTGCTGCGTCCCGGCGGCGCGACCAAGTGGAAGGAGGGTGGCGCGGTCATCCTGGAAAAGGAGACCGGCACCCGTTACCTGTACCGGGAGGGGCGGCTGCATCCGGTGCTCAACTACGCGTCCGCCCTGCTGGCCATGGAGACTGCGGCACCGACCATCTCGGTTTCCCGCAATTCACTCGTCGGCACCCCGCGTGGCCCGCGCATCGGCATTCCGTTCGCCCCGGATGCGCTGCCCCCGGCCGGCCGCATCCTGGACGGACCCTGGACTCTCTGCACCCAGCCGGCGCGTAACGCGGCCGGCGGTATCGTCGCCACCACCGTGCTCACCGTCGGGCGGGCACCCGGCGGCGGGCGGGAACCGGGTGACAGCGCGCTGCTGGTGCGCGACCGCAAGACAGACCGGCTGCATCTGGTCTGGCACGACCATCGGTACGAGATCCGCAGCGAGAAGGTCGTGTTGGAGGGTCTCACCATGAGCGCCGAGCCGGTGGTGGAGGTGGGTGGGGCGTGGCTGAACGCCTTGCCCGCCGGAGAGCCGATCGCGCCTCGACGGGTGGCCGACCGGGGGACACCCTCGACGGCGTTGCCGGACGCCCGGGTCGGTCAGGTCTTCGTGGTGGAGAGCCAGGGCGGCAGCCGCCAGTACTACCTCGCCGAACGGACGAGGCTGGTGCCGATCACTCCGGTCCAGGCGGACGTGGTGATGGCCGACGGGGAGACCCAGTTGGCGTACCCGGGAGAGGCGAGGCCCTACCCGATCGAACTGGCCGCGGGTACCGCCGCCGCGGCGCCCAAGGCAGCCGCGCCGGCCCAAGGACGGCATCGCGCGCCCGAGCAGCGGCCGGAGATCGCCCGGTTGGCCGGCGACCAGCCGGCGATCTGCGCGGCCTACCAACCGGGCGCCGATGAGCCGACCCTGCTGCTCGACGCGCAGGTGCAACCGGTGCGTGAGCCGGTACGCACCGGCGAACAGACCGGTGACGGGATCCCGCTGGCCGACCGGGTCGTCATCGAGCCGGGTCACGGCGTCCTGGTCGTCGCGGTCTCCTCCCCTGACCAGGAGACGGGCACCCTGAACCTGGTCACCGACCTGGGGCACCGCTACCCGCTGGCTTCCGAGGGCGTACCCGCCATTCTCGGCTACTCGGAAGTGCAACCGGTACGGCTGCCCGCCAGCCTGGTGGTCCGCCTGCCTACGGGGCCGGTGCTGGACCCGACGACGGCCAAACTCACGCTCGACCCGGAGTGATCTGACCAGCCACAATGGAAATGCGGGACGAGCCACGGTCTAGCGCGGGCTGGACACGACCCGTTACCGTTCGTACGACGATGGTGCGCGAGCACCGACTGACAGGACGCCCCGGTGAATCGGGGCGATCAATTGAGGACGGGGGTGACTTCCGCCATGTCGATGAACACCGACACCGGCTTGATGCTGAAGACCGAAGGTGACGTCGATGCCGTCGCCGATCGGCTCACCGGCAACCTCAACTCGCTGATGGACCAGCTCGCGCCGCTGTACGACCAGTGGAAGGGCGCTGGCGCCGGTTCCTTCCACCAGGTGCGTGAGCGGTTCGACCAGGACATGGCCCGGCTCAACGTCGCGCTGCGGGCGATCGCCGAGGCGGTCGGGTCTGCCGGTAAGGACTACGACGTCAGTGACGAGGAGATCCGGTCCGACATGGACAGCGCGGGTGCCACCGCCGGCCAGATCACCGCGGCGCTGAAGCTCTGACGGGGGGAGAAGACTCATGACGGAGATTCGGTACAACTTCGCCGGGCTGAACGCCGCAGCGGACAGTTGCAGTGGTGCGGTCCGGAACATGACCGGGGAGCTGGACGGGCTCAAGTCCGGCATCGCACCGCTGCTGGCCACCTGGGACGGTGACGCCCGCGAGGCGTACTTCCAGCGGCAGAACGAGTGGGAGTCGGCCGCCAACGACCTTCGTGACCTGCTCGGTCGGATCGAGAAGGCGCTACGCGAGTCGGCCGCGAAGATGCAGGCCCGTGAGGCCGCGAACCGCGCGAAGTTCGGCGGCTGAAACCCAGACCGCAGCACCGATGGCCCGGCCCGCGCCGGGCCATCGCCGTCTACGCCGCATGCAGTGCTCGCCGTCCGATCACCGGCGCCGACTTCGCACTCAACCGCGCGGCATCGAACTTGGTACCCGGAAGAAGATTTCCTCGGGCTCGTCGATCTCCGGCTCGGTCGGGGGCGGTGCCGACGGGCGGGTGGGCCGCCACCGGGTGCGACGGCCACGCGGCAGCAGCGCGGCCAGCACCGCGACTCCAACCGCGACCGTCGCGAGCGCGAGGCCGATCCAGAGGGCCAGCCGACCGAAGACCGCCCAGCGCTCCGCGCGAGCCTGCGCCGCTGCGTCGTACGGCACGTCGGGCAGCGGCGGTTGGGTCACCGGTGCTCCGGTGGTAAGTCGTTCGGTGACGGCCCGGTACGGGTTGACCACGCCGCTGCCGTAGCCGCGTGTGGCGTCGCCCCGGGCCGGATCGGCGGTGGCCAGTAGCCGTCTGGTGACTTCCCGGGCCGACAGGTTCGGCTCCGCCGCGCGGATCAGTGCGGCGGTCGCACTCACCATCGGGGCGGCGAAACTCGTGCCGTCATAGGTGTTGTGCCCGACCAGCCTGGTAGCCGCCACCACCGCGCCGCCCGGCGCGACGATGTCCACGTACGGCCCGATCTGGGACTGCCGGATCCGGGCACCGTACTGGTCGACGGCGCCCACGCCGATCACGCCGTCGTAGGCCGCGGGGTAGGGCACCGGATCGGGACGGGCACCGTCCTGATGCTGGTTGCCGGCGGCGGCGACGAGCACGACGTCCTTCTCCAGCGCGTAGCGGACGGCCTGCTCCACGTCCGGGGCCGGCTGGTACAGCGTCACCGACAGGTTGATCACATCGGCACCATCGTCGACCGCGTGCCGGATGGCCTGCGCGAAGACGGCCCCGGTGACGGTGTCACCGCCAGCGCCCGGGCCCTCGTTGGCGTTGCGTTCACTGACCCGGATCGGCACGATCGTGACATCGGGCGCCAGACCGTGGAAGCCCACTCCGTCCTGGCGGCGAGCGGCGATAATGCTGGCCACCGCGGTGCCGTGGGACACACAGTCCACGTCGCCGCCAGGGGCGTCGCGCAGGGCGTCGAAGCCGGTGGCCACCCGACCGGCCAACTGGGGGTGACTGCTGTCGGTGCCGGAGTCGACGACCGCGACCCGCACTCCCGCGCCGGTGCTGAACGGCCACACCCGCTGCGGGGCGAGCCACCGCTGATGCCAGGGCGTCTCGGTATTGACCTCTCCCGGATCGCTCGGATTATCGCAAATCGCCGGTGCGGCAGCCGCCTGGCTCGCGACGGGAAGTGTCACAGCCGTGGCCAACAGCGTTCCCACCAGTGCGAACGTCGCCAAAGGACGGTTCCGGAACATGTCTGCACGCCTCCCGTCAACCGGTCCCGCTGCATCCTAGCGGCGGGCGGCCTCCAGACCGGGCACGCCGATGTCGTGCCCATTCAGTATGGTCGAGTCGTCACGCTCGGGCGTTGGCGGCGGACGGGACCTGCGCGGGGAGGAACACGCCATGGACGTACAGGCGCTGCGCGCCCGTGCCGACGAGCTGATGGCACAGTTCGAGCGGATGCGCTCCGGCGTCGGCGACCTGCAACAACAGCTCAAGACGGTAAAGGCGACCTTCACCTCCGAAGACGGCCTGGTCACCGTGACGGTCGGTCCTCGTGGCCAGGTGACGAAGGTCGAGTTCGATCCGCGGATCTACCGCCGGCCCAACTCGAAGGAGCTTTCCGCCACGGTCACCGAGACGATCCGGCGGGCGACCGAGCAGGCGATGGCCGAGGTCGAGAAGCTGGTCCGACCGTTCGTACCGGACAGCCAGTTCCAGGCCTACATCGACCACGATCTCGACGGCATCTTCCGTCAGTTGGACAGCGATCTGCCCGGGGAGGAGAGACGATGAGCGAGCTGCGCGAGACCTTCGTCAAGCCCGACGCTGCCCTGGAGGGCGCCAACGAACTCGGCGCGGCCGGTGCTCGGCTCGCCACAACCTGGCAGAACCTCGCGGCGACCATCGGGACCCTGAACGGAGACCGGCCCTGGGGCGACGACGAGCCGGGCAACGAGTTCAACAAGAACTACCTCGGCGGCGACGATCAGCCGGCGCAACGGGTCCTCGACCTCGCCGCGGATCTGGTGCCGCTGGTCGAGGTGCTGGGCCCCACGGTCAAGGGGGCGGTCGAGGGGACCGTCGACACCGACGACATGGTCAAGACGCTGTTCGGCGGAGACGACAAGTAGCAGTTCGCCCGCTACGGGTCGACATCGAACAGAGGGGCGTTCGGGGTGGCGATACCCAATCCCAGGAACTCGCTGGGCGAGTACGCGTGGGTCTGGGACGCCATCTGCTGGGTGAGCGCCGGAGAGGCGTGGCCCAGCGGCGACGAGGACCGGATGCGGGAGTTGGCCGACGCGTGGCAGGCGTTGGCCGATGCGGTCAGCGAGTCGCTTGGCCAGGCCGATCCGGCGGTCATGAAGATCCTGCAGAGCTGGGGCGGCGGTGCCGGCGAGGCGTTCGGCGGGTTATGGAATCAGATCGGTGTGGATCCGAACACCGGCCTGCCGCTGATCCAGGAGATCTCCGCCGCCTACGCCGCCGGCTGTGACCAGGCTGCTCTCGAAATCGAGTACGCGAAGCTGACCGTGCTGATCGCGGTCATCATCACCGTCATCGCGGTCTTCGTCGCGCTCCTGATGGCCTGGTTGGGTGGGGTGTCCGCCGGGGCCATCCCGGGCATCCTGGCTGGCGGCCGGCAGGCGGTGACGATCGCCTTCCGACGGTTGATCGCTCAGCTGGGTCGGCAACTGCTGACCCGGGCGGGAATGCGGGCCGCGCTGCGGCTGGCTGGCACGCGGATCGGCCAGATGGCCACGAGCCAGGGCTTCCGGCAGGGCCTCAATCGCCTCGGCCGTGAGTTGGTGGAGGAGATCGGCGAGGAACTGATCATCGACGTCGGTGCCCAGGCGTACCAGATGCACACCGGCGAGCGGCGACAGTGGGACGGCAACCGGACCCTCACCGCTGGCGTGGGTGGTGCGTACGGTGCGGTGCTCGGCACCGGCATGAGTTGGGCCGGCCGGCGGGCGGCACCCCGCATGCCGTTCTCGTTCAGCCCGTCCCAGCTCTCCTTCCGGGGCAGCGGCATGGTTCGCTGGGGCAGCACGAGTCTCGCCTCCGGTGCCCAGAACGCCGTCATCTCGCCGGCAGCCAGTGTGCTCGCCAACGGCACGATCAACGGGCAGTGGGCCATGCCGGGTGCGGACGCGTTCCTTGGCGGCTTTGCCAGCGGTGCCGGTCGTACCGGGGCGACGATTGCCGGCGGCGCCGCCGGCAATTTGGGTGCTCGGGTCACCAACTGGGGTCTCGGCGGGATCGGCGTCGCTCCCGGCGCTGGCCCCGCCGCGGGCGGGATCGATCCGGGCCTGGGTGTCGGAGGTGCGAACGGGCTCGGTGATCTCGGCGGCGGCACCAACGGCGCTGGTGCCGGCTCGACCGGCGGTGGCTCCACGTCGGGTGCCGGTTCGACCGGTGGCGGCACCACGTCGGGTGCCGGCTCGACCGGTGGCGGCACGGGCTCGGCATCGGACGGCGGCTCGGCCGCCTCCGGTGGCAACTCCGGGGCGAGCGTCGGCGGATCCGGTTCGGACGGTGCCGGCAGTTCCAACGGAGCGGGCGGTACCTCCGGGGCCGGGACGACCGACTCGGGCGGCGGCACGACGCAGAACGGCACCGGCACGGTCCCCGACAGCGGAGCGGGATCGATCAGCCTCGCGCCTCCCTCGGCGGACGGTTCGGCAGCGCCGACGAGCGATGGTTCCGGTACACCGGCAGTGGATGGCGGTGCACCGACCGGGGACGCAGCCACGGCCGCCGACCCGTCGCGCGTCGACGGCTCCACCGGGAACCCGGTCGGCGTCCCCGCAGACGCGGCGGCCACGACCCCGGACGGCACCCCCGCCGTCAGCGACGGCGTCGGGGATGGTGGCACCGCCACCAACGACCAGAGAGGCGGGCCGGAAGGCCGGAGTGCGCCGGTCGCCGAATCACCTGGCACCGACCGGACCAGCACGAGTACCAACACCGACACCAGCGTCAGCGACCGGACGACGAGCGAGGCGACGGCTCAGACCGACGGTCGGCTGGTCGCGGGCCCACCGGTGGACGTCACCGCCGCACCACCCGCCGACGGCTCGACCGGGTCCGGTGCAACGGTGACCGACAGCCCGGCACCTGCCGTTGCCGACGGAGGGCCGGTCGACACCGCCGGCCCGTCCGTCTCCACGGATGCGCCACCCACCGTCCTACCGGGTACGACAGCCCCGGTGACGGCGCCACCAACCGCCCCGGCGGTAGGGACGCCTCCCGGCACGGCCGCGCCCACGGGACCGACCACCGCAACGAACCCGACGCCCACCACCGGTACACCCGCCACGACCGGCCCGCAGGTGGCGAACACTCCGAACGCCTCGACGCCGACCACGACCGGCACACCGAGCACGGGCACGAACACCCAGCAGCCCTCCGGCAACACCACCACGCAACCGACACCCGGCCGGGGCACGCCGGTCGGACCGGCGGTCAATCCGACAGCGGCGAACACGGCAGGCTCGATCTCCCTCGCGCCCGCCGCGGGCCCCACCACGACGAACCCTGCCCAGCCCGCTGGCTCCACCCAGCAGGTCGCGCCCACCCAGCAGCCGGGTACGCCCGCCCAGCAGGCCACCCCGGCCCAACCGGCGCAGTCCATGGCTCGGCCGGACGCGACACCTGCGCCAGCAGACCCACTCACCCCGACGGTGCCGGCACAGACGGCGGGCATCGAGCCGACGACGCCCTCCCTCGACACCACTCCCACTGCCGACCCGACCACGGATCAGAACCCCGAAAGCACCGATCCGGCTCAGCGGACCACCGACGGGCCGGTCGTGATCCCGGTGCCAACCAGCAGCGGCACCCTCCACGGCGGGCCGACAAACCCCGGCCCTGAGACAGCGACCGGCCCGGTCGACCCGCAGACCCTCAAACGGTCTGAGGGACCAACCGGACGCGGTACCCACAGCTGGCAACTGGATCCGACGTCGGTTGACGGTGACCCGAACGGCCCCGAAGCGGAGCGCGCGCTGATCGAGGCGTCACGGACGCTTGCTGAGACCGTCCGGACCGCGGTCAAGTCCGCCTCGGTCTCTAAGAGCAAGCAGCCCGGCATGGCCGGTGCGCTGTTGATGCCCAACGGCGACATCACGACTCACACCAGCATGACCGCCGACAAGGGCGCGAAACCTCCCACACAACCTCGGGTGCATCCCCTCGCACAGGCCGCACTGGACCGGATTGCAGCGACCCTCGTCGACGGCGTGGGCGGCGGGCACGGGAAGTGTGCCGAGGTTGCCCTGGTTTCCGACCAGCTTTACTTACTGGAACAGCAATGGCGGAACGCAGGGGAGCCCGGCACCTTCGAGCAGTACGCCTTGGACTCCCTGCAAGGCGCCAAGATCGTCACGCACCAGATCAAGCCAGCCAGGTCTGGCGGTGTCACATACGAACTCGGGCACTACCGACCGCCATGTCGATCGTGTGCGCATTTCCTGCCCGAGTTCAATATCGACCCGATCACCGACCCCGATCGTGACGTCACTGTCTACCAACCGTCCGTACCAGGCGTGGTGGGCAACGGGCCCCCGCTGAGCACTGGCCGGCCGTACGGACAGCCGGAGGGTCTTCTGCCGCCGGACCAAGCCGACCAGGATGCGCTCGACGCGGCCATGCCTCGGGACCCAGCCACAGGACTACCTGCGGTCCACCCGGATCCGCGTGTCGGCTCATGGGCGGGACTGCTGAACGATGGTGGGCCGACGGTCCCAGGACGCAGCACGAACTGCGCCGATGTTGGGCTGTCTGTGCTGTCGGCCTGGTACGGCCGTCCCGACGTGGCGGCACCGACGGTCCCCTCAGCCGAGGTGGAGCGGGGCAGCACCGCCCGGCAGGAGCAGGCGTTGCGGTCCAGCTTCGGCCATCAGGGCAGAGGTGCGCACGCCTTGGACACGGTCGCTGAGGCTCTCCGAGCGGCTGGGCCAGGTGCTGCGGCAATCATCATCGGGAGTTCACCGGACGGCAGTGGCCGGGCGCACACGTGGAACGCGGTGAACCACGATGGCACGGTCGTCTGGGTGGACGGCCAGCATCGGCACATCTCCGACTTCAACCCGCTGTACGCCGACCAGATGGGGGATGTCTGGTCGATCGTGCTGGATGCCGAAGGCGATCCCGTCAGTCACACCGTGTCCGAAGCCAGCACACCGGCTCCGGTTCCGCCGGCCTCGACCGCGGACCTGCCAGCGGGAGGTCGGGACCAGAACTCCACCCCGACCGGCCGCCCGGGCGCCGTTTCCGACCCGAACAACCCGGACCGTACGCCGGGCGACCCGAACAGTTCCGACGAGACGCCGGCCGGACCGAACGATCCCGACGGGCTGTCGACTGGTCCGAGTGACTCGGACGTGACGCCGGGCAGCCCGAACCCCGAGGGCGATCCCGGCCCGAGCCGCGAGGGCGAGCCGAATCCGGACGCAGACGGGAACTCCGCACCGGCCGCCTGGCCGGACATGCGGGGCTGGCCGATGCCGGACACGCGCCAGTTCGGGCCGGAGCAGTTGGCGCCGCTGGAGGATCCGCGGTACCAGGAGGATGTCGAGGACAGCCTCCGAACCCCGGAGGGGTACGAGGTCTTCGCCGACCCGTCGACCCATCCGTACGGTCAACTGATCAACGACGGCGGGCCGGATCAGCCCGGCCGGGCCAACAACTGTGTCGACACCATCCTCGCGGCGCTGGCCAGCTTCTACGGCGATCCGCAGGTCTCGCATCCGCGTTGGCCGGACCGGGTCGATGGCGGGACCGTCGACACGACGCTCGGCGAATTGAACGGCTTCGGCCGGATCGAGAGTTGGATCGGTGGCGAGTGGACCGGCGACAACGACGTCCTACCGGGTACGCCCGCCGAGCGGTCGGCCGCGTTGGCTGACCAGTTCGAGCAGCTTTACCAACGTGTTCGTGACGCCGGCCCGGGCGCGGCCGCGGTCGTCGCCGTCGACTGGGTCCAGTTCGACGAGAACACCGGCGACCCTCTGCTCGACGCCGAGGGCAACACGCAGCCGGCCGGTGAGCATGTCTTCCTGCTCGTCTACCCGGAGGGCGCGGACGGGCCGGTGTGGTGGGACCCGCAGTTCGGTAGCACCACCACTGATCCGCTGCCGGGCGACTATGTTGAACTGACGCACAACCTGTGGTCGATGGAGGTGCAGCCCGCCCATGCCGATGAGCAGGGAGGAAGCCCGGCAACTGATGACCACGCTGCTGGGGACGGACAACCCGGTGGCGGTGTTCCCGTTCGAGTTCGGCTGGGCAGCCCAGGAGACGCTCTCCCCGCAGCAGCGGACGCAGGGCCGGCAACTGGGCCAGGGGGTCTTCATCATCGACCAGACGGGAGTGGTGACCGTGCATCCCGGCCTGCCACCACCGTTGATCATGAAACGGTACGCGGCGGCCCGCCGGGCGGGCCGGATCACCGGCCGGCAGGTCTGGCCGATCCTGGATCCGGCGGACTGAGTGACGCTGGCGTCGCACCGGACGGCGATCCTGCCGCAAGTCCATACCTGGACGGGCTGCCGGACACCGACCGGGCCACCCTGCTGGACGCCCTGACCGAGGCGCGGACCGAGGCCGACCAGATCCTGGCCGACCTGCACAGCGTCAACGCCGAGGTGAACGCGCAGCTCGGACTGACCGGCACGGACGCGCTCAGCACGCTCGGCGAGCAGCACCGCGTCAAGGGCGCCGAGTCCCTGGCCCGCAAGTACCGCACCGAGCTGGAGCCCCTCGGGTACGACATCGGTTCGGCGCTGGACACCGTCAACGACGTGGTGCGGTTCTCGGTGCGGGGACCGGAGTCCGAGGCGTACGGGCCGGCGGTGGACGCGCTGCTCGCCTCGTTGGAGGCCCAGGGCTACCAGGTCACCGACCTGAAGAACTTCTGGCACCCTGGAAACCGCTTCTTCGGTCTGAACTGCACGCTCACGGCACCGTCCGGGCGTACCTTCGAGCTGCAGTTCCCGACCGACACCAGCTACAACGTCGGCAAGCAGACCCATGACCAGTACGAGGTGATGCGCGACCCGGCGCAGTCGCCGGCCGCCCGCGTACACGCGTTCCTCGACATCCTGGCGGTCAACAAGGCCAACGGCATCGCGGCGAGCATGCCGGGGGGCATGGACAGCGCCCGGTTCGACACGCCGAAGGACACCAGCTTCGCGAAGTGGATGGCTTCGCCACGGCAGGCGAGTATCCGGGAGTCGTACCTCGACTGGCTCGGGCAGCAGGGCCTGACGTTCGCCGACGTGCTCGCCGCGCGAGGATTGGCCGCGTCCGACCTGCCGGGTCTGGACCCTGACCTGATGGGGAGCGTGCATGGCAGCGCTGACGTTCGGCTACTTCCTCCTTCGGAAACCGGAGGATCCGGACGGCCCGCCGGTAAACCTGATCGCGGAGGCGGACAGCACCGGGCCGACCCAGGCGGTGATCTGGGACCGACCGAAGCAGGCGTGGACGTTCCGTCCGGACGTGGCGGCGGCGATCCTGTGGGCGAATCCGGAGCGTCACGAGATTCAGCAGGTCGACCGGGCGACGGCGGAGCGCCAGGTGGCGCACTTCACGACGGTGCCGTTGCCGACGGAGGACGAGCTGACGGAGATCTGCCGCTCGGCGGTCTGACCGCAGACGTCCCAGGTACTCAAAACCACCCGGGGGAGCAGAGCGACGTCGGTCCGGGTTCGCCGGATGGGCCTGGTATCCCGTCGTCGGTGCGGCTCGACACCGACCACGGGTTGGCGCAGACCCGGCGGCTCGGGCCGGGTGAGCTGGCACCGTTGGAGGATCCGGGTCACCAGTGGGACGTCGAGCAGAGCCTGCGTACGCCGGACGGGTACCTCCTGTTCGCGGACCCGTCCACCCACCCGTACGGACAGTTGGTCAACGACGGTGGCCCGAGCCAGCCAGGGCGCGCCAACAACTGCCTGGACTCCGCGCTCTCGGCGCTGTCCAGCTTCTTCGGAGACCCCCGGGTGTCCTTCCCCCGGTGGCCGGACACCCGTCCGGACGGCTCGATCGAAACCGTAACCGGCGAGGCGAGTGGGCTCGACCGAGCCGAGGAATGGCTCGGCGTGGACTGGTCCGGCGGGTCGGAGGGGCTGCCCACGACCCCGGCCGAGCACGCGGCGGCGGTGGCCGACCAGTACGCGCAGCTTCATCAGCGTGTCGCGGCGGCCGGTCCGGGTTCGGCGGCCCTCGTCGTGGCGGAATGGGTCAGGACGGATCCCCGCACCGGTGAACTCGTCCTCGATCGGGGACAGGTGCAGGTCCAGGACTCGCACGCCTTCGTCGTGGTGTTTCCGGAGGGCGCCGACGGGCCGGTCTGGTGGGATCCGCAACGAGGGACGACGTGGCCGCAGCCCCCGGCCGCGTACCTGTCGCAGACGTATGCGCTGTGGTCGATGGAGACCATGGCGGAAAGGGTTTCGGATGACGGAGGACGAGGCGCTGACGCTGATCAGACGCCTGCTGGGCACGGCGAACCAGATCGAGCTGCATCCGTTCGAGTTCGGCTGGCTGGCGAAGGAGCAGCTGTCACCACAGGAACGGACGGAGGGCAGGCAACTGGGCCACGGGAGCTACATCATCGACCGGACGGGAGTGATCACAGTCCAGATGAGTCTGCCGGTACCGCTGCTGATCACGGAGTACACGCAGGCCCGCCGGGAGGGCCGGATGACGGGTCGGCAGGTCTGGCCGACGGAGGAACCGACGGCCTGACGTCGCCGGTCGAAACGGCCGGGGAGGTCGCGCCATCAGGCGTCGACGGCCCGCCACCGCCGGGCGACTCCAGGCCCGCGGCCGACCCGGACGGCCCCGACCTGCGGCAGGCGGCAGCCGGTACGACCTTCGGTGGCGCGCTGCTCGACGCCGACCCTGGGCGGACCTCGAGCGCCGTCGAGGCGGCCCTGACCGCAGGGCCACTGCCTGACGGGGCGAGTGCCGATCCGGCCACCGCCACGGTCACCCTGACCACCCCCGACGGCCCCTATCCGGTACGCGTCGAGTTGACCCCGGTCGCGGCCGACGCGTCGGCCGCGCCGGTGGCCGCCATCCGCTACACCACCGACGGGGCCGTCGTACAGGTGTCGACGAGCGCCCACCCGGACCACGTCCGGCGGGCGGTGGCGGCGGCACTGGCCGAAGTGGACACGATCGCCCAGCAACGGGCCGAGGGGCTGCGGTTCGACGCCACCACCGCACTCGCTGAGGGTGCCCGACCGGAGGGTGACGGCACCCGCGTGCTGACCGCGCGCGACATCGGCCAGCTGGCCGAGCTGCGGGTGGTGCTCGCCGACAGCGCGACGGCCACCGATCCGGGAACCTCCGGTCAACTACGCGCCGAGGCGCTGAGCCTGCTCGTCGCCTCCGGCCTCCTCGAACAGGAACCGGCGCACCTCGTGCACGGGCTCGGCAGCAACACGCCGGTCGTCGGGCCGGAGGCGGCCCGCGCCCGCCTCGACCTGATCCACCATCACCTGGGCCCGCTCGCCGCCGAGGTGGAAAGCCTGATCGGGCTCGCGCAAAGCGACGGGCAGCAGCTCGTGGCGGACATTCGGGCGGCCCAATCGGCTGTCCGCGCCGAGGCGCGGGCCTGGGCTCAACAGGCCACCGAACTGCGTGATCAGGCCGACCTCGCGCTGACCGCCAGGGTGGACGCCACCCTGGGCGTGGCGCCCGACCACGTCTTCGACCGCCTCGTCATCGGTGGTGGCTGGGCCGCGACCGCCGACTTCGTCACTATGGGGGCCGCGGCGGACGCCGGCCACGGCCTGCCGCCGGTGCTCTGCATCTCGCAGGGACACGACCCGTGGGCGGAACGCCAGGCCCTGTTGATGGGACAGATCCCGTCGGAACTGGAGCTGCCCGGCCTGCCGTTCCAGCCGGGCGACCTGGCCGAGGAGGGCACCCAGTTCACCCCGTCCGACGTCTTCGCCGACGCGGTGGGCGCGGCGCGGGCGCTCTCCGGCATGCCGACCTACCAGGGCACCGCCACCTCGATCACGCCCCGACCGGCCGACGCCACGGGCTGGCCCGACGGCGCCAACTTCCGAGTGACAGTCAACGGCCGGGACATCTACACCACCTCCGTCGACATCGCCAGCGGGCCGGGACCGTCCCGGGTGCCGAGCGTGCCAACCGACGCCACCGGCACGTACGTCGACCCGACCACCGGCTACCGGGTCGACCGCTCCGGCAGCACACCCCGGTTCCAGGACCCGGACGGCAACCTGATCGCACCGGAGAGCGTGCCGCCGCCCGTACGGGCCGTCCTCGGTGGCCCCGGCACCGGCCGGTCGGATCTGCCGCTGCTCGCGGACCTGACCGGGCGACCCACCGATCCGCTGGTGGTCGACCCGACGTCCGGGTACGCCGTGGACGTCACGACCGGTCAGGTTCTCGACCCCGCCGGCACGCCGGTGGACGCCGGTGCCGTGCCGGCCGAGGTCGGAGCCCGGCTGGGCTTCGCTCCGGACGGGTCCTTCCGCGATCCCCGGCCGTCCGCGCCGCCGGTCGACTTCGGCGGGCAGAACCTCGCCGACGCCTACCGCCCCGGTGACCGGGTGTTGGTCTTCGGCGCGGGCGCCTCTGGCGCCTGGGACATCGAACAGGCGGTGGCGTCGGCCGCCGCGAGCGTCGACTGGTCGGCCCGGGCGACGGACCCGCCGCCCGACCAGCTCACCGGTGATCCGGCCCAGGACGCGGAGGCACGCCTGCGGCACAGCTTCGGAGGTGGCTACAACCGGCGGAACACGCTGCCCGATGTCGGTGCCTACGCCGACTCGGTGCAGAGTCAGGTCGAACGCTCACTGCGGGAGATCGTCAGCCTCCGGCACACCGTCGACGGTGGCTTCCTGGTGGAGTTCACCGACGGCAGTCGACAGACGTACGACCGGGTGGTGCTCTCGATCGGCCAGGCGGCCGAGTTCCCGGGCGGTGTCGCCAACCTGGTCTCCGGGCTCGGTCTGGAGCCGTTGGACGGACCGGCGGCCGTTCCGGATGCCGAAACCGACGTGCTCGGCCTTCGGGACGCCTCGGGGCGGCTCCGTGTCCTGGGCGCGGCCAGTGTCGCCCCTGGTGTGGTCGCCGAGACGTCCACCCCGTCGGAGGTTCGTGCCCTCCTGACCGCTCAGGCCAACGCGCTACCTGACGACTCCCGGGGCATCGCGCCCAGCATCCGGTTCCATGCTCAACGGATCGCCGAGGCCAACCGGCCGGCACCGCCGGCCGCACCAGGTGACGGCCCGACCGTACCCGGTCCCCCGTCCGGTCCGGACGCCTCAGACGTCGTGGTATCTCGGGGGACCCTCCCAGGCCCAGCGGACGTCGAGCCAGGGCAGCGGTCCGTACCTGTCGATGAGACGCTGCCCGAGAGCGGGCACCTCGACCCCGATCGGTCTGCCGTCGATGTCCTGGCCGATGCCGTACGGCAGGATCTCGACCCGGTTGCGGTCAAACTGGACGTAGCGCAGGCGGGGGAGGTTGCGGCTGGCGGCCAGCGCCTCGGCCCCCTCGGCACCGACGTCGCAACGGGACAGACCGAGCCAGCGCAGTCGGCCCAGACGACCGGAACCGGCGAGGTGCCGCACACCGGCGTCACCGATGGGGTTTCCGCCCAGGTCCAGTCCGACCAGGCTCCCCAGCAGGGGCGAGTCGGCGATGTCGGCGGCGTGTCCGGCGACATCGGTCAGCACCAGGTGACGGATGGGAGCGGCACGCCAGACCTCGACCCCGTGGTCGAGGAGGGCGTCGGCGCGCATGGTGACAGACTCGACAAAACCGCGCCGCAACCGCCAGGCGTCGACCAGATGCGCGACCGGCCGGGCGAGCCGTGGTCCGACCCTTCGCCCGAGCAGCAGACGTCGTGGGGTGCTCCCACCGTCGAGGTCGAGGCGGATCAGCTCGGCGTGCTCGGGGTCGACGGTTTCGATGGCGTCGGCGTAGCGTCGCCGCAGGTCGAGGTCGTCGGGGTCGGCGAGGATGGCGGCGTAGAGGTCGGCGGGCGTGGCCATGACGGCAGCGTATCGACGGACGGCGCGGTCACCACCACCCCCGCCCCGTCGTTACCGGAGAGCCGACGGTTCGGCCCGGGCGAGCTGGCACCGCTGGAGGACCCACGCTTCCAGGACGATCTCGCGGCGAGCCTGGAGACCCCACAGGGGTACGCGGTCTTCGCGGATCCGTCGACCCACCCGTACGGGAGACTGGTCAACGACGGCGGACCGGAGCAGCCCGGCCGCTCCAACAACTGCCTCGACTCGTCGCTTGCGGCACTGGCCAGCTTCCACGGCGATCCGCAGGTGTCCGTGCCGCGCTGGGCGGACCGGTTCGACGACGGCTCGATCGACCGCGTCTCCGGCGAGCGGGGCGGACTGGAACGCGCCGAAGCGTGGCTCGGTGGGCAGTGGCTCGGTGGTACCGCCAACCTGCCGACGGATCTGTCCGCCCGCACCGACGCGGTGGCCGGCCAGTACGCGGACCTCTATCGGCAGGTCGCGGACGCCGGCCCGGGAGCGTCCGCGCTGGTGGTGGCGGATTGGCTGTTCCTCGACGCGGCCGGGAACGTGGTCCTCGACGAGACCGGCCAACCCGAGGTCGACGGCTCACACGCCTTCGTGATCGTTTTCCCGGCGGGCGCCGACGCGCCGGTGTGGTGGGATCCGCAGACCGGGACGACGTCGGTGGAGATGCCGGCCGCCGATGTGCGGGAAACCCACGCCCTGTGGGCGATGATGGTGCCTGACGGAGAGGGGCGAGTTGACCGAGGACGAGGCGCTGACGCTGATCAGCCGACTGCTGCGGACCGGGAATCCGATCGTGCTTCGGGAGTTCGAGTTCGGCTGGCTGGCCCGGGAGAGACTTTCGGAGCAGGAGCGGGCCTCGGGGATGCACGTGGGCCAGGGGAGCTACATCATCGACCGGTCGGGAGTGATCACAGCACACACCAGCCTGCCGCCGCGTCGGGTGATGGAGGAGTACGCGCAGGCACGACGCGAGGGCAGGATCAAGGGCCGGCAGGTGTGGCCCGAGGCGGACCCGACGGCCTGACCCGAAACGGCGGCTCGACGCCGTCGGACGAAGCGACCGGGGACACCGGGTCCACCGGCCCCGGTGACCCGCCAGGGCCCGGCGCCGACCCCACGACGGACGCCGACGGGCCCGATCTCCGGCGGGCCGCCGCCGGTACGACCTTCGGCGGCGCGCTGCTCGACGCCGACCCCGTGCGGACCGGAGAAGCCATCCAGGCCGCCGTGGACGGCGGGGCGCTGCCCGACGGCGCGCACGTCGACCCGGCCACCGGTACCGTCACCCTGGACACGATCGACGGCCTTTATCGGGTACGCATCGAACTGGCCGCCCCTGTTCTCGACGTGCCGCTCGTACCCGTCGCCACCGTTCAGTACCACGCCGACGGTGCGGTGGTGCGGGTGTCGACCGGGGCGCACCCGGACCACGTCCGCCGCGCGGTGGCCGCGGCCCTGGCCGAGGTGGACACCGTCGCTCAGGAACGGTCCGTGGGGCTGCGCGTCGACGCCACCACGGCGCTCGCCGAGGGTGCTCAGCCGGAGGGCAACGGTCGCCGGACCCTCACCGCGCGGGACATCGGCCGCCTCGCCGAACTGCGGGTGGTGCTCACTGACAGCTCTGCCACCTCCGATCCGGCTCGGGCTGGTCAACTACGAGCCGAGGCGTTGAGCCTGCTCGTCTCCTCCGGCCTGCTGGAGCAGGAACCCGCAGCCACCGTGCACGGACACGGCGACAACGTGCCGATGGTCGGGCCGGAGGCAGCCCGGGCACGCCTGGATCTGATCCGGAACCACCTCGGTGCCCTCGCCCCGGAGGTCGACAGCCTGGTCGGGCTCGCGCAGAGCGACGGGCGACAGTTCGTCGCGGAGCTGCGGGCCGCGCAGTCGGCCGTCCGTGCCGAAGCCCGGGTCTGGGCCCAGCAGGCCACCGCCCTGCGGGACGAGGCTGACCTCGCGCTGACCGCCAGGGTGGACTCCGCGCTGGACGCGGCACCCGACCACGTCTTCGGTCGGCTGGTGATCGGCGGAGGTTGGGCCGCCACCGCCGACTTCGTCACCTTGGCGGCCCCCGCCGACCCCGGGACCGGCCTCCCGCCTGTGCTCTGCGTCTCGCAGGGACACGACCCGTGGGCGGAGCGGCAGACGCTGCTGATGGGGCAGGTCCCCTCGGAGCTGGAGCTTCCCGGGCTGCCGTTCCAACCGTCCGACCTCGCCGAGGAAGGCACCGGGTTCACCCCCTCCGACGTCTTCGCCGACGCGGTGGGTGCGGCCCGGGCACTCAGCGGCATGCCCACCTACCAGGGGCTGGCGACCTCGATCACGCCTCGCCCGGTCGACGCCGCCGGGTGGCCCGCCGGCGCGAACTTCCGGGTGACCATCGGCGGGCGGGAGGTCTTCACCGCATCGCTCGACATCGCGACCGGCCCCGGCCCTTCCCGAGTGCCGAGCGCACCGACCACCACCGACGGTCAGTACGTCGACCCGACCACCGGCTACCGCGTGGACCGGTCCGGGAACGGGCCGGTGTTCCACGACCCCGCCGGTGCGGTCGTCGACCCGGACGGACTCCCTCCGACCGTCCGGGCCGTCCTCGGTGGCACCGGTACGGGTGCCTCGGACCTGCCGCTGCTCACCGACCTCAGTGGTCGGCCGACGGATCCACTTGTCACCGACCCGTCCTCCGGCCTCGCCGTCAACATCCTGACCGGGCAGGTCCAGGGCCCGGCGGGGGACCCGGTGGATCCACGGACGCTGCCCGAGGAGGTCGCCGCCCGGCTCGGCCATGCCCCGGACGGCTCGTTCTCCGACCCCCGCCCGGCCGCGCCACCTGTCGACTTCGGTGGGCAGAACCTGGCCGACACCTACCAGCCGGGCGATCGGGTGCTGGTCTACGGCGCAGGCCCGTCCGGCGCGTGGGACATCGAGCAGGCCGCAGCCTCCACGGCCGGGCGTATCGACTGGTCGGCCCAGGCCAGGCCGCTACCGGCCGATCGGGTGACGGGTGATCCCGTCGTTGACGCCCGAGCGCAACTGGAGCTCAGCTTCAGCGGCGGTGACAATCGGCGTAACAACCTGCCCGGCCTCGGTGCGTACTCAGACGCTGCCCGGGCCCGAGTGTCGGACATGTCGCTGCGCAGCGTCGTCGGCATCCGGCACACCGTTGACGGAGCGTTCGTCGTCGGGTTCAGCGACGGCACCGAGCAGGTCTACGACCGGGTGGTGCTCTCGATCGGGCAGGAACCCCGGCTGCCCGGTGGCGTCCACAGCCTGCTCTCCGAGGTGGAGTTGGCGGCTCTTGAGGGACCGGCGATCCGGACGACGAACCCGGTCCCTGACGTGCTCGGGCTACAGGACCCCAGTGGCCAGCTCAGAGTCCTCGGCGGTGCCGGGGTGGCCGGGGCGCTCCTGGCCAGGGTCGACGAGGGCATGATGGATGTGGTCCTGCGTCAGGCAGCGGGGCTGCCAGCCGACTCGCGGGGCATCCCGCCCAGCATCCGCTTCCACGCCCAGCGGATCGCCGAGGCGAACCGTGGCATCCCGCCCGTGCCGCCGCCCGCTGGTGGCGGCTCCGCACCGCTGGACTCGCCTTCAGACCTCGTCCCAGAGGGCCGTGCTGTACAACCTCCAGCCCCATTGGACATCGAGCCAGGGCAGCGGGCCGTACCGGGCCACCAACTCCCGACCGAGCGGGGGCAACTCGACCTCGGTGGGCCGCCCGTCGATACCCTGCCCGTGCCCTTGGGCGGTGACCTCGACGGGATTACGCCGGAAATCGACGAAACGCAGACCGGGCAGGTTGCGGCTGGCGGCGAGGGCCTCCGCCCCGGCCGGACCGATGCCGCAGCGCGCCAGACCCAGCCACCGCAGCCGACCCAGATGAGGGGAGTCGACGAGCGCGGCGAGCCCGTCGTCACCGATCGGGTTGCCACGCAGGTCGAGGGCGACCAGACGGTTGAGGCAGGCGACCTGGGCGACCTCCGCCGTCAGCCCGGCAGCCTCGACCAGCACCAGGTGGCGGACGGGATGGTTGGCCCAGACCTCCTCGCCCCGGTCGATGAAGGTACGGGCGGTCATGGTGACCGACTCGACCAGACCGTTGCGGATTCTCCAGTCGACGAGCAGGTGGGCGACGGGAGCGGCGAGGCGCGGGTGGATCCGCCGGTGCAGGAACAGCATCTCCCTGCTGCCGTCGGCACCCGCCACGTCGAGACGGATCAGCTCGGCGCGCTCGGGGTCGGTGGCCTCGATGGCGTCGGCGTAGCGTCGCCGCAGGTCGAGGTCGTCGGGGTCGGCGAGGATGGCGGCGTAGAGGTCGGCGGGCGTGGCCATGACGCCAGCGTATCGACGGCTGACTCGATAACTGCCGGTGCCGTTCCGGGCTCCACCTTCCACGGTCTGGGCAGGCCGGTGGCCGACCCGACGGCGGTGCTGGATCTTGCCCGGTCCGCGCTGCCACAGGTGGCGCAGTACGCCCAGGTGGACGCGGTGGTCGCGGTCGGGCCGGATCTCTTCGAGATCCGATCTGCCGGACAACACCCGTTGACCGTACGGCTGACCAGTGGCCCGTTGAGTGACGGCCTGGTGGCCCGGTCGCACCGCGACCCGGACGGCGCCTTCACCGTCACCGTTTCCGACCGGGCCGCCGACCCGGTGGTGGCCCGGGCGCTCGCGCACGAGGTGGCCGAGCTGACGGCGCTGCACGAGTCCGGTCGGGCGCTTGTCGGCCCGCTGGATCCGGGCAACGTGCAGGGCCCGATCGATCCGGCTGGGCTGACCGCACACGACCAGGGGCGGATGGCGGAGATCCGGCTGCTCGCCGCCACGTACGCCGCCGCCGACCCGGCCGCCCGACCGGCCGTGCGCGCCGAGATCGACGCCCTCGCCGGCCACCTCGGCCTACGTGTCGGTGACCCGGACGTCCGGTCGCGGTGGGCCCTCCTACCCCGGGACGTGCTGGCGCACCTGATGCAGCTCAGCGTGCCGTCGATCACGCCCGACGCGGTCTCCACGGTGCTGGCCGGAGCCGCCACCCTCACCGAGGTCGAGCGAATCCGCATGATCGACTACCGGGCCCGGCTGGCGCCGGACTTCCAGGTGCCGCTCCAGGCGGACCTGGACGCCCGGCTGCGGGAACTGGCGACCGAGGCCGAGCATGCACAGTCCGGCATGCCGCGGATGCCCGCCTTCGCCGGGCAGATCGTCGGCATCCCGCAGGCACAGCTCGGCCGGATCCGGGCGGTGGATCCGCAACTCGCCGACCGACTCGCCACCGAGGGCATCTACGTCGACCTGACCGGCCGCTACGACCTGCGCCCGTACATGGTGCCGAGCGTGCCCGCCGTCGACCTCGGCGCCGCACGCCCGGCGTTCGACCTGACCACCGAATCCGGGCGCCGCGCCCAACTGCACGAGGATCGGCAGCGGGCCCGGGCCGCGCTGCGCGGGCTCCGCGGCGACCAGGCCGCCGCCCTGCTCACCGGACACGACTTCCACTACCAGGGCACCGCCAGGTGGATGGGGCTGGTGCCGGACGTCCTGACCGAGGCACTGCGCAGCATCACCCCGGCGGCGACCACCGTCGCCGCCACCGTGGAAAACTCCGCGACGCAGGAGGCGTCCGGAGAGATCCGGGTCGTAGCCGACCGGGTGACCCTGCCACCGGAGTCGGCAAGCCAGCCGGGTCCGGTCTACGGGCCGGCATTGGATGCCCGTACCGGACAACCGCCGCCGTTGTTCGACGGACCGCCGAAGCGGGAGGACGTGCAGCAGGGGGCGCTCGGCGACTGCGGCATGATCGCCGTGATCGGCTCGGTTGCCGGTCAACTGCCGGACACCGTCGCGCAGATGTTCCACCCGAACCCGGACGGCTCGGTCGACGTGCTGCTGCACGAGACCAGCGGACCCGACCGCGCGATCACACCGACCGGCCGACAGTTGCGGGTGACCGTCTTCCCGGACGTGCCGTTGCACCCGAGCTCGAACGGTCACAGCGCGTACGCCGACCAGTCCGTGGTCGGGGCGTCCTGGGCGTCGCTGCTGGAGAAGGCGATCGCGGCGATCGACCGTACCTGGACTCAGCAGCGCCACGACCAGTGGCAGCAGCAGTGGACCGCCCGACCGGGCGTGGACGCCACGCAGGCGGCCCCGCTCGGCTACGCCCGCCTCGACAACGGCAGCAGCCGTCTGGTGCAGGCGGAGTTGCTCAGCCAGCTCACCGGCCTGCCCACCGGGGTCAGTGAACTGGACCCGACACCGGGCCGGGAGGCCGCCGCCGAGGCGCGACTGACGGCCCTGCTCGCCGCCGGCAGCCCGTTGATCACCGGCACCCGGCCGGCCAACGCCTACGCTGCCCAGCCGGGCGGCAAGCCACCGTACGGGCTGATCGCGGGGCACGCGTACGAGATCGTGTCGGTGGCGAACGGCGAGGTGCAGCTGCGCAACCCGTGGAACTCCCGTCATCCCGCGCCGATGCCGCTGCGCGCCTTCCTCGACCTGATGAGCCCCTGGTACGCCCACGTCGAGCCAGCACGCAGCACGGTGGCCGCGTTGCCCGGGTCGGAGTTCCACGGGCAGGGCCGTCCTGTCGCCGATGCCCCGGCCGTGGTGGACCGGGCCCGGTCGGTCCTACCCGCCCTGGCGGAGCCGGTCGGCGCGGACCAGATCGTGCCGGTCGGCCCCGACGTGTTCGAGTTGCGCGCGCCCGGCCTGGAGCCGCTGCGCGTCCGGGTCACCGCCGCCGGGCTCCCCAACGGCGTCGTGGCACAGACAATCCGCAACCTGGACGGCACCTTCACCCTGACCGTCTCCGACCGTGCCTCGGACCTGGCGGTCGACCGCGCGGTGGCGCACGAGGCCGCCGAACTGCTGGCCCGGCACGAGGCAGGTGCCGCCCACGTCGGGCTCTTCGATCAGGGCGCGGCGGAGGGGCCGATCGACCCCGCCGGCCTCTCGGTCCGGGACCGGGGCCGGCTGGCCGAGCTGCGCCTGATGGCGGCTTGGTACGCACAGGCCGATCCCGCCGCGCGGCTCGCCCTACGAGCCGAGATCGACACCCTGGTCGACCGGCTGGGCCTCCGCTGGGGTACGCCCGAGGCAGCGGCCCGACTCGCGGTCCTACCCGCTGATGTGTGGACCCAGGTGATGCAGCTGAGCCTGCCGGTGATCACACCGGAGGCGGTGGCCGGTGCCCTGGCCGTCAACCCCGACCAGACGATGGTCGAGCGGTTCCGCGCGATCGACTATCGCAGCCGACTCGCTCCCGACTTCCAGCCGCCGCCCGCTGCCGACTTGGCCGCGAAGCTGCGGGAGTTGGCCGTACACGGGGAACAGAACCAGTCCTCGCTGCCCCGGATGCCCGCCCTCGCCGGGCAGCTCATCGGTCTGCCGCAGAACCTGCTTGACCAGGTCCGCCGAGTCGACCCACGCCTCGCCGACCGGCTCGCCACCGAAGGCATCTACGTCGACCTGACCGGCCGCTTCGACCTGCGCCCGTACACCCTCGAAGGCGCCCCCGAGTTCACCCTGGACACGTCGGCGCCCGCGTACGACCTGAACACCCCGGCCGGCCGGAACGCGTTGCTGACCGAGGACCGAACGCGGACCTACGCCGCGTTCAACGTCGAGTACGGGTCGAATCCTGCCGCCGTGACGGTGCTCACCACGCACAGCTTCCACTACCTGTCGGATGCGCGGCGGATGGGCCTGGTGCCGACGGCGTTGACTGAGGCACTGCGGGCGATGATGCCGTCCGACCCGGCCGTCGAGACCGAGGTCATCCCGACTGTGACCGCTGGCGAGATCGCCGTGGTCGCCGACCGGGTGACCCTGCCCGACCCGAAGCCCAAGTACCCGATCGAGTACGGTCGGTCCCTACTCCCGGCAACGGGCCAACCGGCACCGCTCTTCGACGGCCCGCCCCGAAGGACGCAGGTGCAGCAGGGCTTGCTGGGCGACTGCGGGATGCTGGCCACGATGGCGGCCCTCGCCGGGCATCGACCAGAGAGCATTCCCCAGCTGTTCCAGCCGAAGCCGGACGGCACGGTGGATGTCCTGCTGCACGAAACTGTGTTGCGCGGAGATGAGTCAGTGGCGACCGGGCGGCGCATCCGGATCAACGTGCGTCCTGATGTCCCGGTGCACTCCGGCAGCTCGTGGGCCGCGTATGCCGACCAGTCGGAAGTCGGCGTCGGGTGGGTGGCGGTGTTGGAGAAGGCGCTTGCGGCGGTCGACCGAACCTGGACCAAGGAACGGCACGAGCAGTGGCAACGCGAGTGGCGCGGGTGGAAGAGCAAGGACGACCCGCACCGTGCCGCGCCGATGGGCTATGCGCGGCTCAACGTCGGCAGCACTACCCTGACGCAGGCCGAGCTGCTCACCCAACTCACCGGCCTGCCGGCCCGGCAGACGGCTCTCGATGTCACGCCGGGGCGAGAGACGACGGTCGAGCGGCAACTGGCGGCCATGCTCGTCGCCGGCAGCCCGATCACCATCGCAACGTGGCCGATGGAGAAGTATCCGGGGCGTGCCAGCTTGCCGTACGGGCTCAAGGAGGCGCACGTCTACGAGGTTGTCGCGGTGCAGGACGGCCAGGTGCAGCTACGTAACCCGTGGAACCGAGAGCATCCGCCACCGATGCCGGTGCGTGCATTCCTCGACCTGATGCAGCCCTGGTGCGCGCACCTGGAGCAGTCACCGGCTACCACTCTGCCGTCGCCTTGGACGGGTAGTGGCCCCGGAGCGAACGTCCGGCCACCTGTGCCGTCGCCCCGATCGTCCGACGAGCAGATCGCCAATCGTCCGCGGGCCGTTCCGAACTCGGGCTCTCCGGTGACCGATCAGCCCGGCCCGCCGGCTAAGCCCACGTCGCCACCGCGCACGCTTGGTCGTACTCACCTCGATGACGAACGGTGCATGATCAGCTACTTCGCGTTGCTTGCTTCGGACGGTAGCGTGGCTGGCCTGATGGTGTCCGAGGTCGGTGGCCGCCCAGGGCGCACGTTGCACTGGACGGCCAGCGGCATGGTGCCGGGGCAGGCGACGCCGGCACCGGTGGATCGTGCGGAGGCCGAACGGATCGCCCGCGACGTGCTCGGTTTCTCACTTCCCGCCGAGCCGGCGCTCTACGACATGCTGGACAGCTGATCGTGACTGAGGGAGCCGGGAGAGAACTGTGCGCTCGTTTACTCATGTGGCCGTCGTCCAGAACAACTCGACGACGCCTGTCGGGCCGGCCCGGTTCGGGGTGCGCTGGGTCGATGCCGGGCCTCCGGTACGTGCCGAGATCATCGTCATGCCCTTTCAGCGCGACGAGAGTTCCGCCCACGAGGTCACGCTCGGTGAGACCTTTCCGGTGGGCGAGGAGACCTGGCGCTTCGCGGATCTGGACATGTCCAGCGCGGATGACTGGGAGGTCACCGTCCGTCGGGTGGACGAGGACGAGGTGATGGAACCGCCGACCGGGCGGCTGTGGAAGCGGGCTCGGCTGCGGCCGTACGGCCAACTCGACGAGACCCGGCTCCGGTCGTTGGAGGTCGCGCTCGGGGCCCAGCTACCGCGCGGGTACCGCGACTGGCTGGGTCGGAACAACGGTGCGCAACCCGAGGTGCCGCACCACATCCCCGGGATGCCGATCGCGCTGCTGCCGTCGGCTCCGCTGTTCGGCGTCCACCCTGAATATCCCCCGTTCGACCTGGTGCACGCCCAGCGCCGATACCGGGATCCTTGGCTCTCAGCGGCCTGGCTCGTCATCGCGAACACGGCCAGCGGGCTGCTGGTCGTCTCGGCAGAGTTGGGGAACGAGAGCGTCTATTTCGTGAGTGAGCTTGACCTGGTCGGCCCGCCCGACCCGGTCGCCACGGCTGCCCGGGAGCGGAAACTGAGGGCGGTGGCCTGGTCGATGTACGAGTTCATCGGTCGGTTGACCCCGATGGAACTGGACCACCTGCCGCCCGTACAGATCCACCCGCCCGGGACATTCACGGACCCCGCCAACTACGAGAACGGGCAGGTTTGAGCAAGGCGTGGCAGGCCGTGAGCCGCGGCGGCTTGAACGATGGGCAGGGCCCGACGCGGCACCGCCGGCACTCGGTCGATGGCAGGAAGTCCGAACGCATCGCACGCGGAACGCTCGGCGTCCGCGCCCTTAGCCGGCGCTGTACGACATGCTGGACACCTGATCGTGCCTGAGGGAACCGGGAGAGAACTGGTGCGCTCGTTTACTCATGTGGCCGCCGTCCGGAACAACGCGACGACGAGCGTCGGGCCGGCCCGGGTCGCGGTGAGCTGGGTCGACGTAGGGGCGCCGGTGCGGGCCGAGATCATCGTCATGCCCTTTCAGCGCGGCGGGGACTCCGCCCACGAGGTCACGCTCGGTGAGACCTTTCCGGTGGGCGAGGAGACCTGGCGCTTCGCGGATCTGGACATGTCCAGCGCGGATGACTGGGAGGTCACCGTCCGTCGGGTGGACGAGGACGAGGTGATGGATCCGCCCGCCGGTCGGCTTTGCAAGCCGGCCCGGCTACTGCCCTACGGCCCGCTGGAGGAGGCTCAACTCCAGTCTTTGGAGGCAGCCCTCGGTGCTCGGCTGTCAGCCAGCTACCGCGACTGGCTCGGCCGGACCAACGGTGCACAGCCGGAGACGGAGCATCACATCTCAGGCATACCGTTCACCCTGCTGCCGGAGCGGCCGCTGTTCGGGGTGCATCCCGAGCATCCGCCGTTCGATCTGGTGCATGCCCAGCGTGTGTACCGGGATCCCTGGCTGTCGCCGGACTGGTTGGTGATCGCCAATCCGTCCGGCGGGCTGCTGGTGGTGTCGGCCAGCAGGACTGGCGACGAGGCGGTGTACTTCGTGCACGAGTTGGACCTGGTCGGCCCACCGGGCCCAGCCGTCTCGGTGAGTCGGCAACGGAGCCTCGTTGCGGTGGCCGGGTCGATGTGGGAGTTGATCGGTCGGCTGACTCCGACGGAAGGGGCAGATCTTCCACCGGCACAGATCCTGCCGCCCGCTGCCGTTGCCGAGTCCAGCCAGGACGAGGACGGGCAGTAGTAGCCGGAACAGTGCTGTTCAGGCGAGCTGCGCGAGCATGCCTGCGTACGCGTCGCGGACGGCGGTGAGTCGGTCTCGCCGGAACCGGCCGGGCTCGCGCTGGTGCAGCTGCCGGCCCCGGTCGGTGGTGAAGGCGCTCGCGGGGACGACGGCCCCGTCCGGCGGGATGAACTTCCCGACCTCATCGAGGGCGGCCACGGCTCGGGTCAGCGCGGCCCGGGCGCGTTGACCGGCCTCACCGCCGCCGGGCTCGGCCGGCACCTGACCGGCGTACGCGTCAGAGACCAGCAGCCATTCGCCTGGGTCGAGCAGTTGTGAGGGTTCGTCCCCGCCGTAGCGGAACCCACCGCCAGCCGGTGTTGACGCCGGCGGCAGCCGGAAGAGGAACTCCCGCTCCTGGCCGCACCCGACGCAGGCGCCCGTGTACCGGCTGGCCAGGTCACCGTCGTCCAGCGCCACTACCGCACTTTCCCGGGGGAAACGCGTCTCCCCGCAGCTGCACGGATGCAGATCCATGTAGAGGTGCGCCTCCGCGTTGGTACGGCTCAGCAGCGGGTTCATGCGAACCACCGTACCGATCGGACGCTTCCGCCGACGTCCCGGTCCGGCCGCTGGCATACTCGCCGACCATGGTGCTGTCACGCGGTTGGGCAGTGTTCCTCACCGGAGTGGGGATCTGGACCTGGGTGATCTGGCCAAGGTTCGCGGTGGCCATCTGGAACGACCCGAGGTCCTGGTCGAGCGGAGTCGTCGGGGCCTGGCCGGCGACCGCCTTCCTGTGGGTGCACGCACTGCTCATCGCGGCGTCGTTGGCTATCGGCACGGCCGTGGGGCTGCTGGGCCTTCGTGGGTGGCGGGCATCCCGACGCGGTACGGGGTGAGCCACTCCTGCCATCGGCCGGTCGCGTTCTGCTGGCGTGCGGAGGGGAAGAGGGCGCACCGGGAGCGAGGTACAACGGGTGTGACGGGGACCGCTCCGCGCCGATTTGACGATCAAACCGCCGGACGCGTAACTTTCTCTCTGCCAGCGCGGAACGGGGCAAACAGGGCGAAAGCCCTGAGGGTCAAGTTCTGGCGGGCACCGGGTCCGCGAGGGGACTGTCTCCTCTGTGGACACGGCCGGGTGGGGCTCGACCGGGCCGCCGAGGGGCGGATTTGGTGGGGCGGAACCGACCGGGTAAGGTTCACGACCGGTAGGGAACCGGGCGAGCGTGCGGGTAACCGCAACGGCCGGCCTGCCAAATCCGATGACCGAGTCAAGCGGGAAGCCGCTGCGCTCGATCGCGGACGCCGAACCGCCTGAAGCGTGACGGACCGGGACAACCCGGTTTGACTCGCCGCAGAGGGTGAGGTAACGTAGTAAAAGTGCCCGGCGCGGTTGTGGCGGGTGTGGTGCCCCGGATGGCGGCCCTTTGGTGGGTTGTTTGATGGTGTGTGGTTGTTCT
>NZ_JBFAQH010000027.1:0-53204 GCF_040677165.1 Micromonospora sp. NPDC049374
ACCAACCAGAAAAACTGGCCAGCCCGGGAATCAAACAAATTTGGCACTGGCTTATCAAGCACCCTGTTGAGTTCTCAAAGAACAACCACACACCAAACTCGGCTTCACTTGGTGAAACCGCGTCCGGGGCAACCGCTCCAAACTATCCGAACCGCGCTTCGAGGTCAACCCGAGAGATCAGGCGTCTCGTAACTAGCTCGGGGCCCACGCCATCGCTCGCCTTTCGGCGCTAGCATCTGTCGTGGAGAACCGCAGACCGGCCGATCATCACTCAAGACAACCCGCCCGGCTCCTGCCGGCTCCAGAACCTTACCCGGTCGGCTTCGCGATCGCAACTCCATCTTCAAAGTTGCTCCGCACCGCCCGGCCTCAGCCTCGCGTCGACATGGTCTTCGCGTTGCTGGCGCCCGTTGTCAGCCGGTTTGCTCCGGCCTCCCGCGTGCAGAGGGAAAGTTACGCGGACACCCCGGAGAAGGCAAATCATCCATCATCGATATCCGTCCAACGTTCGGCGAACGCTGGCCGGGCCGGCGCTCTCCGGGCGCGCGAACGGCCCCGGTCCAACGGCTCGGCTGACCGGACCCGGGTCGGGTGCAGCCCGCTGCCTCGCCCCCTACTGGCCAGCGCATCGGCATGGTCGCTAAGGAGTGGTCTTCGCGCCAACGACCACGAGAGGTTCCGACGTGCCAGAGTGTCTGGCATGGATGACGTGTCCCGGCCCCTAAGCCCGGTCCTCGCCGAGGACGCGCTACTCGGCCTCCTGTTACCGATATGGCAACTGCTCATCGGGGCTTTTGTGCTCTTCGCGGTCCTGGTCTCGATCGGCCGCCTGGCCCGGCGCGGCCCGTCCCGGATGAGTACCGCCCTGCTGATCACCGCCGCTGCCATCGCCGGCTTCGCGCTGGTCGGCGTACTGCTTCAGGGGTAAGGGCGTCAGAGACGGCGGTTCGCCAGACTTGGCAGCTCGGCACGGATCCGGTCCAGGCAGCTCAGGTCGATGTCGGTCACCGCGAGCCCCGGGCCGTCGGGCACCTGAGAGAGCACCGTCCCCCAAGGATCGATCACCATGCTCCGCCCGAAACAGGTCCGGCCGGGTTCGTGATCACCTGTCTGCCCGGCCGCCGCGACGAAACACTGGTTCTCGATCGCGCGGGCCCGCAGCAGCACCTCCCAGTGGTCCCTCCCGGTATGCATCATGAAGGCCGCCGGCACCACCAGCAGGTTGGCTGCGCCAACGGTGGCAAGCTGTCGGTAGAGCTCGGGGAAGCGCAGGTCATAGCAGATGGACAGGCCCACCCGTAGCCCCTCGACGTCCACCACGACCGGCCGGTCCCCGGGGGCCACTGTCGCGGACTCCCGATAGGAGACGCGGCCGGGAATCTCCACGTCGTACAGGTGGATCTTGCGGTAAGAGGCGGCGAGCGTGCCGGAACGGTCGAAGACCAGCGTGGTGTTCCAGGTGCGGTCCGGGTCGGGGCCCGCCTCGTGGAAGGAGCCGGCGATCAGCCAGACCCCGCGCCGGCGCGCGGCGGCGGCGAAGAACCGGCCCACCCGGCCGTCCACGGACTCCGGCGCCGGCATCCCGGCGCCTGGACCGAGATAGTCGACGTACTCAGGCAGCAGCACCAGGTCCGCGCCGGCCTCGGCGGCGCGATCGATCAGAGTCTCCGCAGCGGCGAGGTTCGCCTCTCGATCGTCCCGGGAGTTCAGCTGGCAGACGGCAACGCGCATGGCTGCCAGCGTACGGGTGGACGGCGGCCGGCCGCAGCGTGCGGTCGCGGCGCCGGCCGGGATCAGGCGGACTTCTCCTCGCGCTCGCGCCGGGCACGGCGACCCGTGAACTCACGCGGAACGATCGTCGGGTTTACGTTCTCCAGTACCGCCTCACGGCTGATCAGCACCCGGGCGGCATCAGGATTGCTGGGTACCTCGTACATCACGGAGAGCAGCACCTCCTCCATGATGGCGCGCAGCCCGCGAGCGCCGGTGCCGCGCAGCATGGCCTGGTCGGCGATTGCTTCGAGAGCGGGCCGCTCGAACTCCAGCTCGACGCCGTCCAGCTCGAACAGGCGTTGATACTGCCGGACCAGGGCGTTACGTGGCTCGGTGAGGATCCGTACCAGCGCGGTGCGGTCCAGGCTCCGGACACTCGTGATCACCGGCAGCCGGCCGATGAACTCGGGGATCAACCCGAACTTGAGCATGTCCTCCGGCATCACCTGGCTGAAGATGTCGTCGGTGGAGCGGTCGGAGACCGCGCGGAGCCGAGCGCCGAAGCCGGTGCCACCGTGCCCCGTACGTGCCTCGATGATCTGATCCAGACCGGCGAAGGCCCCACCGCAGATGAACAGCACGTTCGTCGTGTCGATCTGGATGAATTCCTGGTGGGGATGCTTGCGACCGCCCTGCGGGGGCACGTTTGCGACAGTGCCCTCAAGCATCTTCAGCAACGCCTGCTGGACGCCCTCACCGGAGACGTCACGAGTGATCGAGGGGTTCTCCGACTTGCGGGCGATCTTGTCGATCTCGTCGATGTAGATGATGCCGGTCTCGGCCCGCTTGATGTCGTAGTCGGCAGCCTGGATCAGCTTCAGGAGGATGTTCTCCACGTCCTCGCCGACGTAGCCAGCCTCGGTCAGGGCGGTGGCGTCGGCGACGGCGAAGGGGACGTTGAGCATCCGGGCGAGGGTCTGCGCCAGGTGGGTCTTGCCACACCCGGTCGGACCGAGCAGCAGGATGTTCGACTTGGCCAGTTCCACGCCGTCGTTACCGGCGCCCGGCGCATTGGCCGCCTCGGCCTGGATCCGCTTGTAGTGGTTGTAGACCGCGACGGCGAGCGCCTTCTTGGCCTGCTCCTGGCCCACGACGTAGTTGTCGAGGAACTGGCAGATCTCCATCGGCTTGGGAAGCTCTTCCCACTTCACCTCACCGGACTCGGCCAGCTCCTCTTCGATGATCTCGTTGCAGAGATCGATGCACTCGTCGCAGATGTAGACCCCGGGGCCCGCGATGAGCTTCTTGACCTGCTTCTGCGACTTCCCGCAGAAGGAGCACTTCAGTAGGTCGCCGCCGTCACCGATCCGTGCCACCTACGTTCTCCCTGCACTCATCGGCCGGAGCCCCGGCCACGACCTGCGGACGCTGACGCTCCGCTCGTCTTTCTCTCGCCCGCCGGTCGCCCGGCGAGGTGGTACGGACCCGACGTTACCCGCTGCCGCAGGTTTCTCCGACCCCCAAAACGGGTGTGTCAGAGGTCGGCCGGCAACGAGCCCGACCGACCTCTGACCCGGTAGCGGTCAGCTGGCCGCGTTCGCGGCCAACAGACCCTTCTTACGACTGGTGAGGATCGTGTCGACAAGCCCGTACTCGCGGGCCTCCTCCGCCGTCATGATCTTGTCACGGTCGATGTCTTTACGAACCAGGTCGACCGGGCGGTTGCAGTGCCGGGAGAGCATCTCCTCCAGCTGGGTGCGCATCCGCAGGATCTCCTTGGCCTGGATCTCGATGTCCGAGCCCTGCCCGTAGCCGCCCTCGGTGGCCGGCTGGTGGATGATGATGCGCGAGTTCGGCAGAGCCATCCGTTTGCCCGGGGTGCCCGCCGAGAGCAGCACCGCGGCGGCCGAGGCGGCCTGGCCGAGGCAGACCGTCGAGATGTCCGGCCGGACGTACTGCATCGTGTCGTAGATCGCCGTCATCGCGGTGAAGGAGCCACCCGGCGAGTTGATGTACATGATGATGTCCCGGTCGGGGTCCGTCCCCTCCAGGGTGAGCAGCTGGGCCATCACGTCGTTGGCCGACGCGTCGTCCACCTGCACGCCGAGGAAGATGATGCGGTCCTCGAAGAGCTTGTTGTACGGGTTGGACTCCTTGACCCCGTACGACGTGCGCTCGACGAACGACGGCAGAACATAGCGGTTGTGCACGGCCGCGAACTGGGGCGGCAGGCTCAGGTCGGTCATCGTCTGCTCCTCGATCAGCTCAGGGTCCCGGCGCCTTCGGGAACCTGAGCGGCCCCCGTGATCACCTTGTCGATGAAGCCGTAGTCGACGGCCTCCTGGGCGGTGAACCAGCGGTCCCGGTCCGAGTCCGCCTCGATCTGCGCCGGCTGCTGACCGGTGTGGAAGGCGACGCGCTCCTGGAACATCCGCTTGGTGTACAGCATCTGCTCGGCCTGAATCGCGATGTCGGCGGCGGTGCCGCCCATCCCGCCGGAAGGCTGGTGCATCATGATCCGGGCGTGCGGTAGGGCGTAGCGCTTGCCCTTCGTACCCGCGCAGAGCAGCAGCTGGCCCATGGACGCGGCCATGCCCATCGCCACGGTCGACACATCGTTGTCGATGAACTGCATCGTGTCGTAGATGGCCATGCCGGAGTAGACCGAGCCACCGGGCGAGTTGATCCAGAGGTTGATGTCGCGGTCCGGGTCTTCCGCGGCGAGCAGCAGCAGCTGCGCGCAGATGCGGTTGGCGACCTGGTCGGTCACCTCGCTGCCCAGGAAGACGATCCGCTCCTTGAGCAACCGGTTGTAGACCGAGTCGTCGAGGTTGCCAATGGTGTCACCGCCGCGGGCGTCGATCGCCCGAAGCGGCTTCGCTGGGATGTGCATGTCGGTCATGGCAGCCCTTCGCTCTCCGTACCGTCGTGTCCGACACTAACCGCTGGGCCGGTCGCCAGACTCCCGGTCCGGGCACTGTTCGCTCTCAGCGCAGCAGGCCGAAGGCGTACCCGGAAAAGGGATCGGGCCACCACCCACCGCGACCGGCGGACGGTGGCCCCACCCGGCGATCAGTGCTCGTGCGAGTGCTCCTGCTCGCTCGCCTCACGCAGCGCGTCCATGGTCACCACGTTGCCGGCCGAGTCCTTGATCGTGATGCGCTCCATCACCGAGGCCAGGGCCTTGCCCCGCCGGACGTCGCCGTAGACCGCACCGGCGGTGCCGGAGCGGACAAGCTGGTCGTAGTACTGCTGGGGGGCCATGCCGGCGCGCTGGGCGCGGTGGACGATCTCGTGACCGAACTCGTCGTCGGAGACCTGCACGTCCTCGGCGTCGGCGAGGGTGTCGAGCAGCAGCTGAACCTTGACGCCCTGGGTGGCGGCGTCGGTCAGCTCGGCGTCGATCTGCTCCTCGGTCTTCTCCTCGGCGGCGAGGTAGTCCTCCATCGAGGCGCCGATGCGCTCCAGCTGGTCGGCCATCGCCTCCTTGCGGCTCTCCACCTCGTCACGGATCACGCCCTCCGGCGCCGGTACGTCGGCGGCCTCGACGAGCTGCTCCAGGGCCTTGTCACGGGCGGCGTAGATCTGCTCGACCCGCTTGCCCCGGGTGACCCGCTCGCGCAGATCCGCCCGCAGCTCCTCGATGGTGTCGAACTCGCTGGCGAGCTGGGCGAACTCGTCGTTCAGCTCCGGCAGTTCCTTCTCCTTGACCGTACGCACGGTCACCAGGACCTCGGCGTCACGACCGGCGAAGTCGCCGCCCACGAGCTGGGTGGTGAAGGTGGTGTCCTCGCCGGCGGACAGACCCACGACCGCCTCGTCCAGGCCCGGCAGGAGCTGCTTGCTGCCCACCTCGTGCGAGATGTTGCTGGCCGAGCCGCCCGGCACCTCCTCGCCGTCGACGGTCGCCCGCAGGTCGATCTGGACGTAGTCGCCCTCGGCCGCGGCGCGCTCGACGGTCTTCAGGGTGGCGAAGCGCTCACGCAGGCCGTTCACCTGCTCGTCGATCTCGCTGTCGTCGATCTGCAGCTCGTCGACGGTGACCTCGATCGAGGCCAGGTCGGGCACGGTAATCTCCGGCCGGACGTCCACCTCGGCGGTGAAGTTGAGCGAGTCGCCGTCGTTGAACTCGGTGATCTCGACCTCGGGACGCCCCAGCGTCTTCAGGTCGTGCTCACGTACGGCGGAGAGGATGTTCTGCGGGATCGCCTCCTGCACCGCCTCGTTGAGCACGGTGCCCCGGCCGACCCGCTGGTCGATGATCGCCGGCGGCACCTTCCCCTTACGGAAGCCGGGGATCTGGATCTGCTGGCCGATCTCCCGGTACGCCTTCTTGAGGCTCGGCTCGAGCTCGACGAACGGCACCTCGATGGCGAGCCGCACGCGCGTCGGGCTCAGAGTCTCGACGGTGCTCTTCACAGGCGTACTCCTTGACGGATCTCGGTTGATTCTGGGCGCACTTTCGGCCCATCGAGTGTAGGCGAGCCGACACGGCGGACCAGCAGCACCCGGTACCGACGGCGGGCCTGCCCCGCGTGCCGGTCCCCCGGGTGCCGCCGTCCGGTGCTTGCGGCAGTCGGGGTGGCGGGATTTGAACCCACGGCCCCTCGCTCCCAAAGCGAGTGCGCTACCAAGCTGCGCCACACCCCGTGGCGACGAGCAGTCTATGCCGTCCCTCCGACAACCGGATGCCGGGGCGTCACCCAACGCGCCGAACGAGGACGAACCGGACACCAGCGCTCCGGGTCGCCGGGTCGGCGGGTCGGCGGGTCGGCGGGTCGGCGGGTCGGCGGGTCGGCGGGTCGGCGGGTCGGCGGGTCGCAGTTTGCGGGATGTTGCTGCCTCGAAGCGAGTGGCGGCGCGAGACGACAACTTCCCGCATGTTGCGAGGATCGACGCGGCGCGGGCGCGGCACGGGGATACGGCCGCGCGGCCGCCGTGGGTATTGGGTAGGCTGTCGGGCGCACCCGGTCGTTCGGGTGTACGCGGGCGTAGCTCAATGGCAGAGCTTCAGTCTTCCAAACTGACGGTGCGGGTTCGATTCCCGTCGCCCGCTCCACCGAACTCCGGCCCAGGTCAATGGCATGATCGCCGAATCTGGGTCGATCTCGTCTCAGCCTTCTTTGATCTTGCGTGCCAAGGGCGTGCCGGTAACGTCCGAGGCCGCTTCACGTGGCGTCCGAGCGGCCTTCTTGCCCTTGGCCGCCTTCCGCTTGGTCGACTCGTCGCCAGCCGCGCCGGTGGCCGCTGTGTCCTTGGGTTGCTTGGAGTTGGCCTTGCTCGTTGCGCTTGGTCTGCTTGGTGATTCAGCGGTCCACGACGTCGGCGATTTCCCGGTCACGCTCACTGTTGGCGTGCTGATAGATCAGCGCCGCGCATGCTGGCGTGCCCCATCCGGTGCATCATGTCCCGGGGTGCTGGCCCCGGTCGTCGCCGCCAGGTTGTTGCCCTTGTGCCGCAGGTCGTGGAGGTGGAATCCGGCTGGCATGCCAGCCGCCCGCAGCGCCGCCGCCTAGCCGACCGCTCGCCAGCTGCCAAAACGCAGCACCGCACCTTTCCCCAGCAAGACACCGCGCAAGCACGGGCAACCCGCCCCACTCGGCCTGCTCGCGGCCTGCGGGGCGGGCTTTCTGGTTATCCGCGTTGTTCTGACGCTCGACGACGATCCGCGTCCTCAAGGGCGTGGCGCACAGCTGTCCGGATCACGATGTACAGGACGGCCTGCCCGGCCAGCCATAAGACCATGGCGAAGAACATCTGTGTGAGCGGGAGACCATCAAACAGCATGGGCGGCACGATAGTTCGGAGCGGCCCTGCTTGCTGCCCCTGCGTGACCAGCGCCCACTTGCATCCGCTTTGCCCTCGAGACTGTCGATGTCAGGGCCGGGGGCGATCGCGGAAGTGGTCGTCCACCGCCGAGCTCAGAGCGATCGGCTGCCACGCCGCTCCGCGGCCTGCCACCTGGCTATATGGGTCCGGCCAGTTGCCGACCGCGCCAGCGTCAGTCACCGCCGTTCGCCTATGGCGGGCCGAAGGGGTGCAGCTACGAGACGTCGAACAGGCGTAAGCCGTCGTACTCGGCGAGGTCGGCGTAGTCCTTGCCGTTGAAGGTCGCCAGCGGCAGCCGGTCGAGCAGGCAGCAGGCCGCGATTTAGGAGTCGTTCGTCGGGCGGGGACGCCCCCGATGCTGCGCCCGTGCCTGGAGCCGGCCCCAGGTGGTCGTTACTGCCTCGTCAAAGGGCAGCAGCACGACCCCGGATCGCCACTGCGCGAGGTGCGTGGCCCCCAACTCCGCAGCACGGTCCACTTAGTCAACTCGCCGAGCGTGACGAACGTGATACACAGGGTCTTACCGGCCGGCCGAGCCCGAAGCCGATCATGCAGGCGGCCCCGCAGGATCGCCGACGCCACGTCGGTGTCCAGGACGACCAGGCTCACGCGGCGCTGGCCCGCCGAGAGGCGTACAGGTCGGCGAGGAAGTCGTCCAACTCTTCATCGGACTCGAACAGATCCGGCCGGGCCAGGTCGTCAACGGAGGACGACCGGCAACACACCCTGCCGGCGGGACAACTCCTCCGCCGGCACATGCTCAGCGGTCGGCCACTCGGGCATCCGCTCGGCGTTGCTCGACATCCCGGCCCACCTCCTCCAACGCACCGCCACTCATTGTCGCATGGTCAGCACCGGCACTACCGTCACTCGGCCGCGCGGAGAGCCGGCGACACGGCAAGCCGCCCCCGGCCCGACAGGCCGGGGCGGTGGGCCGCACACCGCCGGACAGCCACCCGCCCACCGCGCAACCGTGCCAGCCACGTGTCTGTCGCCGGTGTCCCAGGCGGTCAACAGCGGTCATGATCGGGCACGACCGCACCCCAGCTGACCAGGCGATCCGGGCAGATCAGGACAGCCGGAAACAATCGTTCAACTGACGGTGCGGGTTCGAGTCCCGTCGCCCGCTCCACTTCATCACCTGACCGGAAGAATCTGGTCGCCCCGGTCCGTATGGTGCTGCCACGATTGCCACCGTGACTGGCGACTCCCCGACCGGCGACTCCGGCACCTGGCGTAGCGCGCTTCTCGCTCGCGTGGTCGGTGAGATCGAGGCGGAGATTCGTCAGGCGTGGGAGCGACTTGCCGTCGACCTCGATGTCGACCCCGATTCGTCCGAGGCGATCGAATTGGCCTGGCTGGTGGTCAACGACCCGGCGGCGTACGACTGGCGGACCGTCGACGCCGCGATTGACCGGCTGCGCTGTCCGGCGTGTGGGTCACGGCTGACCCGGGGACCGGCCGCGTGCGAGACGTGCGAGTTCCATCATCGGATGCGGTTCGGTGCCCGGGAGGTGGACCGTCGGCAGGTTCCGCCGGGCAACGAACATGCTTTGCGGGTGGCGAGTGCGGTGGCGCGTACCCGTCATCGCTATTCGGCCAGGGCTCGGGTGGGTTACGAGTTGGTGCTGCCGGAACTCGTTGCCGGTGCGCTGCCCATCACCCGGCAGGCTCAGGCCGGCAAGGCCCTGATCAACAAGCTGACCGATGATGAGTGTGACCGCGTCGGGAGCTTCGCCCAGGTCGAGGAGTTGGCGCGCGGTCGCTGACCCCCACCGTCCACGACCTTCTGGAGCCGCCATGTCCGGCGAACCGGAGCCGGGTGTACAGCCCGAGTGGCTGCGGCCCGGCCACGAGCGGGGTGATCCGGTGATGCTGACGGTCGACGGGCAGGACTTCTTCCGGGTTCAGGCCAGGGCGGGCGCACCGGCTGCCAGTGGCGGAGCTGGCACCGTCACCGGGAGCAGAGCCGGCGTTGCAACCAGGTGACGACAAGTTCGTCGAAACCGGGAGCGCGGTCGGCACCGATCCGGAGGTTGTGGTCGGCACCGGGGAACACCACGATCTCGTGGTCGTCGTGGCCAGCCTCCCGAAGGACGGCGGCGACGACCCGGGCGCTCTCCCAGACCGGTACGAGCAGGTCCTCGGCGCCGTAGATGGCAAGCATCGGGCAGGTGAGTGCCCTGAGCGCAGCGGTCGGGTCGTGGTCGGCTATGCCGGCGAGGAAGGCGATCGACGGGGGTGTCGTGCCGGCCAGCAGCGCGTACCACGGTGCGGTGTGCCAGGGTGCCTGGGCGGCGTGGACGCGTACCGGATCCTCGCCGGACCGTACCCGGCGGACCTGCTCACGGAGCAGCGTCAACGCCTGCTCGACGTCCGCCTCGGTGAAACCCTCGGCGGGAAGCTGGTGGCGGAGCCGGTGCTCCTCCTGGGCCAGCACGCCCACGCCCGGGCCGGACACGCATACCACCGCCGCGACCGTGTCGCTGCGGGAGGCGGCGAGGGGGGCCACCCAACCACCCTGGCTGTGGCCGACCAGGGCGACCGCGTCGGCCCGTACGCCTGGCTGCTGGCGCAGGGTGCGGACCGCCGCCAGGGTCTCCTCGGCGCGGTCAGTGAGCCGCTGGCGGGTCCAGTCTCCGGTCGAAGCCCCCGAACCTGGCTTGTCGTAGGCGAGGCTGGCGAATCCGGCGGCGGCCAGCCGGGTCGGCCACTCCCCCAGGTCGCGCCCGCCGGGCCCCGAGCCCTCGACGAAGACCACCGCCGGGTACGGACCTGGCGCGGGCGGTCGAACCAGGTCACCGACCAGTTCGTCGCCGTCGTGCCGGAAGGACAGTTCCGTCGACACCGGCTCGAACAGCACACCGTCACGATATCCAGGCGGTGCCGGGGCTCAGCGTGCCGCGTGTTCGGCGCGGGCGGGGGCGCCGACCTCGTGCAGGTGTCGTAGGGCCTGGCGGTAGGAGTCGATGAGGCCGGTCTGTTCGTAGGGCACGCCGATCTCGGCACAGTACGCCTGCACGATCGGTTGGGCCTTGCGCAGGTTGGGTGTGGGCATGCCGGGGAACAGGTGGTGTTCGATCTGGTAGTTCAGGCCGCCGAGCGCCACGTCGGTGAGCCAGTTGCCACGGACGTTGCGGGAGGTCAGCACCTGCTTGCGCAGGAAGTCCTCGTCGCCGGTCGGGTGCGGCATGCCCTTGTGGTTGGGGGCGAACGTCAGACCCAGGTAGACGCCGAACAGAGCCTGGTGCAGCAGCAGGAAGGCGACGGCCTGGAGCGGCGTGAGGACCACCAGGAGCGCCGCGAGGTAGCCGACGGCATGCAGCACCAGCAGGGCGCTCTCGACACCGCGGCGCCGCACCGTGCCGTCGCGCAGGGCCTTGACGCTTGACACCTTGAGGCTGACGGCGAGCAGCGCGAGGAGCGGGAAGAACAGTGCGGCCTGGTGCCGGGTGATGAAGCCCTTCAGTCCGCGCCGGCCGGTGGCTGCCTCGGCGGCCCAGATGAGCACCTCGGGGGCCACGTCCGGGTCGAGGTCGTCGTGGTTGGGGTTGTTGTGGTGGCGGGTGTGCTTGTCCATCCACCAGCCGTAGCTCATCCCGACGCCGAGGTTCCCGGCGAGCAGTCCGGCGACTTCACTGGGTCGTTTGGTGCGGAACACCTGACGGTGCGCCAGGTCGTGCGCCACGAGTGCCACCTGGGCGAACGTGACGGCGAGGAAGACAGCCGTGATCATCTGCCACCAGGAGGAGCCGATGACGAGGAAAGCCGTCCAACCGCCGAGATACATGAGCGCGACGACGCCAAGCCGGAGGGCGTAGTAGGCGGGCCGGCGTTGCATAAGTCCAACTCCGATGATCCGGCGGGAGAGCGCGGCGAAGTCGCTGCCGGTCGTCGTGGTAGTCATGGCCTTAGCAAACCGTCTCACGACCTGCGTGTCAGGAGTTCTACCCTCTCTGCGGAGGGGGTGCTGGCACCACCGACGGACGGCTGCCACGGTGGGCAGAATATGACCCGTGGACGTGGCCGGAGCTTTCGAACGGATGGGCCCGTGGGTCCGCCGAGGGGTGCGTTCCGTGCTGGCCGGTGTGGCCGCGATCGGTCTGGCACTCACGAACTTTCCGCTGCTCGTCCTGTCGATTGTCGCGCTGGCGCTGATACCGGTGCCCTTCCTGGGCATGGCGCTGGTGACCTGGACGACGACGTTTGTCAGAAAGCGCACCGATCTTGAGCGGAGGCGCGCCTCCCGCGCTGGTGTCCCGGTGGCACGTCCGTACCATCCGCCTCCCGAGCGGGCCCTGCCCGGCGGTTGGCGCCGCTTCCGGTGGACCGTCACCGACCCGGCCACCTGGCGCGATCTCGCCTGGCTGGTGCCGGGTGCCATCGTCGGGATCGTCCTCGGCATGATCGCGCTGGCCATACCGCTTTACGGGCTGGCCGGGCTGACGCTGACGCCGTTGTGGATCTGGCTGGGTACCGGCTGGTACGGCTACGGCACCGTCTGGTCCATCGACACGTTCGGTGAGGGCCTGCTCTGCCTGCCGCAGGGCGCCGCCATCCTGGCCGGCGGCCTCTGGGTGGCGCCGTGGCTACGTCGCGTCGACGCCTCCTTCACCCGACTTCTGCTCAGACCGACCCGGGCCGCCGAACTCCGGCTGCGCGTCACCCAGCTGACCGTGACCCGCGCCGACACGGTGGACGCGCAGGCCGCCGAGTTGCGTCGCATCGAGCGCGACCTGCACGACGGCATCCAGGCGCGGCTCGTCTCGCTGGGCATGATGATCGGGCTCGCCGACGAACTGATCGACCGGAATCCGGCCGCGGCTCACGAGATGCTCGCCGAGGCGCGTGAGTCGAGCGGTACGGCGCTGGTCGAGCTGCGGCACCTCGTACGCGGAATCCATCCGCCCGTACTGGCGGAACGTGGTCTGGAGGGCGCGGTGCGGGCACTGGCGCTCAGCCTTCCCGTGCCGATCACGGTCGACGCCGACCTTCCCGGCCGGCTCGACACACCGGTCGAGTCGGCGGCGTACTTCGCCGTGGCCGAGACCCTGACCAACGTGGTCCGGCACAGTCGCGCGCACCACGGGTGGGTGTCGCTGCGCCACGTCGAGGGACGGTTGACGATGGTGGTGACCGACGACGGTGCCGGCGGTGCCGACTCCGCCGCCGGCACCGGTCTGCACGGTATCGAGCGTCGCCTCGCCGCCTTCGATGGCACGATGGCGCTGTCGAGCCCGCCCGGCGGGCCCACCGTCGTCACCATGGAGCTGCCGTGCGCGTTGTCATCGCCGAGGACCATGCACTCCTTCGTGACGGACTGACCCGCATCCTTCAGGCCTTCGACTTCGACGTCGTCGCGGCCATCGACAACGGCCCGGCCCTGCTACCCGCTCTGGTCACCGAGAAGCCCGAGGTGGCGGTGGTCGACGTCCGCCTCCCACCGACCTTCACCGACGAGGGCCTACAGGCCGCGATCGCGGCCCGGAACCGGATACCCGGACTGCCGGTCCTCGTGCTCTCCCAGCACGTCGAGCCCTTGTACGCCAGGGAGCTGCTCAGCACTCCCCAGGGTGGCGTCGGTTACCTGCTCAAGGATCGGGTCTCCAACGTCGGCGAGTTCATCGACGCCGTCCGCCGCGTCGCCGCGGGCGGCAGCGCCATGGATCCCGAGGTGATCACACAGCTCCTCGCCCGCCGGGAGCCGCTGGCCGCCCTCACCGTCCGGGAACGGGAGGTGCTCGGCGAGATGGCCGAGGGCCGCTCCAACGCCGCGATCGCCACCAAGCTCCGCATCACCGAGAAGGCGGTGAGCAAGCACATCAACAACATCCTCACCAAGCTGGACATGCCGCCCTCCGACGACCACAACCGCCGGGTGCTGGCCGTGCTGGCCTACCTGAACGCCTGAGGCGGAACGCGTACCGGCTCCGATCAGTCGGCGGTGCGGTGTGGCTCCGCGGCAGCCGACTCCGGCGGCAGGTGGCGCAGCGCCCGGAAGGCCCGTACGGCCAGGGGCACGCCGACCGCCAGGACGGCGGCGGCCTGCACCGAGGCGATCGTCAGCAGTGCCGTGCGCTGCGTCTGGCCGACGATGTCGGGCAGGGTCGCGGTGCGCAGGACAAGTGCGGTCGCGGCGAGCATGACCAGCGCCAGCGACCAGGGCAGTGTGCGAGCCGGTGGACGGAATGCACATACGCCCAGGTGGACCACCATGGCAACGACGACCAGCGCACAGCACAGGCCCGGCCAGTCCAGCAGCCGTAGGGCCGGCGTGGTCGCCTGGGCGACGAACAGCGGTACGGGAACCGCGAGGATGCCCACCGGTAGGGCCAGGAGCCAGCGTCGGCGTGCCACCGGCGCACCGTCGCGGTGGACGGCCGACATCGCGACCAGCAGGAGAAGCTCGATGAGCAGCATCGCCCACGACGCCACGGTCACCGGTGCGGGGCCGCTGCCCTGCTCGACGGCGATGGCGATGGCCTGCGGCACGATGGCGATCACGGCGACGGCCTGGGCTACGCGCCGGTGACCGAGGACAAGGGCGAGGAAGGCCGGCAGCCAGGCGTACCCGGCGACGTGCAAGGTGGCCTGCCAGGTGCTGCTGGGCGGGACGGGAGCCCATTCGGACGTGGGCACGGGCAGCCAGCTCAGCGCACCGGTGAGCCACAGCGTGACGGCGAGGCCGACGGCGGCCATGGCCGCCTGGGTCAGCACTCCGGCCAGGACCGCCAGGCGGACCGCCTGCCCCCAGGCGTACGGGCGCGGTGGCGCGTCAGGCCCGCCGATCCGTAACCCGACGGCGAGGGACAGGATGCTGGTCACCTCCGCCAGGCTCGGGCGTCCGTGGTCCGCGAGGTATTCGTCGGTCTCGGCGTCGCCGGTCTGCATGGTTTCCAGGAAGGCGGCGACCATGTCGTCCTCCCACTGCCGCCGGTATCCGGCGGGCAGCAGCCGCAGCACCCGGCGGTAGCGCTCCTCCAGCCGGCTCATGCGGACGTCCCTTCGATCGGGCTCTGTCGGCGCAACCGGGTCGAGGCGAGCCGGGCGTTGGCGGCCAGCCGTCGAGCCTCCGCGTCGAGGGCGTGGCGTCCCCGTTCGGTCAGCCGGTAGTACCGGCGCAGCCGGCCCTGCCAGGTCTCCTCGCGGTCCAGCTCGATCAGGCCGCCACCGACGAGCCGGTCCAGCGCTCCGTACAGTGACCCGATCTTCAGCCGCACCCGGCCCTGCGACAGGTCCGTCACCTCGGCGACGATGCCGTAGCCGTGACGCGGGCCGTCGAGCAGCGCGGTGAGGACGAAGAAGGTCGGTTCGGTCATCGCCCCGGGACTCATCAGGTCAATATAGTGGCCGGCAATATATCTTGGCCAGCATCACCTCTGAAAATGCCCCGAGACCTGGATGCGTCGCGGCACCACACGCCGGCAGGTGGGGCGGCATGTCCGGTGCACCGGCCGGGTATGCCGCGGCGGTGACCTTCTCGATCGTCGCCCGCTGCGGGCGTACCGGACAGTTGGGTGTGGCGGCGCTGACCGCGAAGCCCGGTGTCGGCAAGCTGGTGGCTCACGTCCACCCCCACGGCGCCGTGGCGACCCAGGCACTGCCCAACCCGTTCCTCGCCTACGACGGCCTGCCGCTGCTCGACGACGAGCGCACACCCGAGGACGTGGTGACCGAGCTGCTCGACCGCGACCCGGGTCGGGACGTACGGCAGGTCGGCATGGTCGACCGGGAAGGACGCTCGTACGCCTTCACCGGTGCCCGCACCCTGGACTGGTCGGGCCATCACATCGGTACGGGCTACGCGGTGCAGGGTAACCGGCTGGTGGGCGCGGAACCTCTCGACGAGATCGTGCGGGCGTACGAAGACAGCGAAGATCTCGACCTGACCGAGCGGCTGCTGCTCGCGATCGAGCTGGGTGAGGACGCCGGCGGCGACCGGCACGGGGCACGCTCGGCGACCGTCACGGTGATCGGCGAACAGCCGTATCCGCTGTGGGATCTCCGGGTCGACGACCACGATCATCCGGCAAAGGAGCTACGCCGGCTGTACAACGTCTTCCACGAGGAAGTGGCCACCGCCGTACGGCAGCTGCCGACCCAGGACGACCCGATGGGCGAGGCCGCCCGGCGGGCGCTCGGTCCATGTGGTGGCCCGGACGATGCTTGCGGAGAACCGCACCGGCGGGGATGAATCGCGCCGGTCTGGGTAAGCAGGCCGCCGTCCTGGTGGAGTGACGACCTCGGTCGCGGTGCCGCGGCCACCTCCCGGGCGGGCCGGCCGACGGGCTGGCCCGCCCGGCGGCCGGGAACCTCGCGCGGGCATCCCGCAGCGGCCTAGTTGGTCAGCCAGTTCCAGGCGTCCATGATCCACTGCGTCTGTTGCAGGAACGCGACACCGAGGCCGGTCAGGAACACCGCCGTGACCAGGTGCGCACCACGGGCGGTGCGCCGGACCCGGCCCAACTGCCGTTCCAGCACCACTCGGCCGAGCAGCCGGGCCAGGGTGAACAACCCGGCCGCGACCAGCAGGCTCAGCACGAAGATCACGACCGGTCCGACGAGGTCGCCGCCACCGGAGATCGCCCAGATCCCCCAGCAGACGAACGCGAACAGCGCCCCCGCGAAGCTCCACTCGCCGCCGCGCTTCAGGCGTGCCACATGCCAGCTCAACGGCTGACGCGGCACCGGTTCGCCCGGCCAGCCGGTGCCGGTCGGCGCGTGCTCCACCGTCGGGAACGGCTCGGTACGTGGCGCCCGGGCACCGACCTGGGCAACACCCCGGCGGTACGGGTCGCGCTGCGGCGGCACCCCGCCATCGGGCTGCGGCGGCACCTCGACGGTCCGCTCCGCCCACGGCTGCGTCTGCTCGGCCATGTCGTTCCCTCCTCTTTCACCGGCAGCGCCCCCCGGACGCTGCTGGAGACTTCGAGGGTAGCCAGCCCGCAAATCGGTCGCCGTACCCACACCGATCGGCTAGACACGAGCGGTGACCACCTCCACCCTGGCGATCGAGACCGCCAACGCCGACGACTTCGACGAAATGAACGGCTTCCTCGGTTCCCTGTTCCACCATCCGGTCGACAGCGAAGCCCAGGATGCCGAACGTCCGATCTTCGAGCCGGAACGCGCCCTGCTGGTACGCGACGGATCCGACCTGGTGGCCACCGCCGCCGCGTTCACCCGCAAGCTCGGCGTACCCGGCGGGGACCTGGCCGCCGCCCACGTGAGCATGGTCGGGGTCGCGCCCACCCATCGTCGGCGGGGCCTGCTCACCGCGATGATGCACCGCCAGCTACGTCAGATCTACGACAATCGCCGGGAGCCGGTCGCGGTGCTCTGGGCCAGCGAGGGCCGGATCTATCCGCGCTTCGGCTACGGCCTGGCCTCCCAGCGGTTCCACGTCTCCGGGGAAACCGCCGAACTGCGGCTGCCGCCACCGTTGCCGGACGAGGGCCGGCTGCGCCTGGACCGACCGGCCGACCGGCAGGCCGACCTGGCTCGGGTGTACGACCGGGTCCGCCTCGAACGTCCCGGCTGGTCGGCACGCGACGACCGGTGGTGGCGGTACGTGCTGGTCGACCCGGAGGCCCACCGTGGCGGGGCCACCGAGCGACGGGTGGTACTACACGAGGGCTCCGACGGTGTGGACGGCTACGGACTGTTCCGCACCAAGGCCGAGTGGGACGACGCCGGCCCGAACAGCCTCACCACCGTCGACGAGGTGGTGGCGAGCACCTCGGCCGGGTACCGGGCGATCTGGCGGATGCTGCTCTCGCTCGACCTGACCCGGCGGCTGAACTGGATGCGGGCCGCGGTGGACGAGCCGCTGCTGCGGTTGCTGAACGAACCGCGCCGGCTCGACTTCCGGCTGGTCGACGCGCTGTGGATACGGGTGGTGGACGTGCCGGCCGCGCTCGCCGCCCGGCGCTACGCCACCGACGTCGACGTGGTCATCGAGGTGACCGACCACCTGCTGCCGGAGAACACCGGCCGGTGGCGGCTGCGGGGCGGACCGGCCGGGGCCACCTGCACACCGGCGAGCGGACCGGCCGACCTGGCCTGCGACGTACGCTGCCTCGGCGAACTCTTCCTCGGCGGGGTGACCCCGGCCGCGCTGGCCGACGCCGGCCGGCTGCGCGAGCTGCACCCCGGCGCACTCGCCGCCTCCGGCCCCGCCTTCACCTGGCACCGGGCCCCCTCCGCCATGGAGATCTTCTGACCCGTCCCGCCCGCCGATGGTGCGGAAATGGTCGTTGATTCGGGGCCTCCAGCGCCGTCTGTCACTGCCCCAACTGCACGATCGGCGAAGCGGGCAGGTGGCTGGCCGTGGGGGTACGGTCGGGGGGTGGCGGATGGCGGGGAACGGCGGCGACGACGGCATCGGCACCACGGTGCCCAGGGTGGCGGGGTCGACGGTGGCGCCGCGGCCACCACGGCCGGGGTGCACGACGGCGGTGAAGTCCCGCGTGGGCGACGCAACGGCGCTCCCGAGGACGGTGAGCGAGGGCTGCGTGGGCTGGTCGGGTCCGGTTCTTCGCAGGTGAGCGTGACCGCCGCGATGCGGGCCCGGGACGCCGCCCGGCCCACCGACGAGGATCTCGCCGCGGCGGCGGACCGGGTCGTCATCGTCCGCCGCAACTGGACCCCCCGCGACGAACTGCCCCGCCGCTGACCCGTCCCGATCCGGGGTCGAGCGGTCTCCCCCACCCCGGATCGGGCGTGATCGTCCCCGCCTCGGGTCAGGGAAGGTCGGGCAACTGCCGGGTGCGCTCGTACTCGGCGACCTGGGCGATGCGGCGAGCGTGCCGGTCACTGCCCGAGAACGAGGTGGTCAGGAACGCCTCGACGATGGCGGTGGCCTCGTCGAGGGTGTGCTGGCGGGCGCCGACGGCGACCACGTTGGCGTCGTTGTGCTGCCGGCCCAGTTGGGCGGTCTCGACGTTCCACGCCAACGCCGCCCGCACCCCCGCCACCTTGTTCGAGGCGATCTGCTCGCCGTTGCCAGAGCCGCCGATGACCACGCCCAGGCTGCCCGGGTCGGCCACCACCCGGGTGCCGGCGTGCAGACAGAAGGCCGGGTAGTCGTCCTCCGGATCGAAGGCGTGCGGGCCGATGTCGACCACCTCGTACCCCTGCTTGGCGAGGTGGTTGGCCAGGTGCACCTTCAACTCGAAACCGGCGTGGTCGGATCCCAGGTAGACGCGCATACCGCGCAGTCTGTCAGGCCCGTCCCACCGGGCACCGCCGGGGCGGGTGGCAGACAGGACGGGCCGGACGGGTCAGGACCGTTCGGGCAGTTCGGCGACCACCAGACCGCCGCGCGCCTTCGGGGTGAACCAGGTGCTCTTGCGGGGCATCTTCTCCCGAGCCAGGTTCACCGCGACGAAGTCGTCGACGGTCACCGGCGCGATGAGGATGGCCAACTCGGCCCGACCGGCCTGGACCTCACCGGTGAGCCAGCTGGCCGGGTAGTCACCACCGACGTAGGTGATCCGCTTGTCACCCGGATCCAGACCGAGGGCGTCGCGCAGCAGCAGCCGCTCGACCAGGGCGTGGTCGAGATTCTCCAGGCGACCGGCGCCGGTGTGCGGCAGCGTCACCGCGTACGCCTGGTGCGGAAGCTGGAGCACGACGCTGCCGCCGGTCGCCGGGACCTCGGCCGGGCCGTCCAACGCGGTGATCCCCGCCCCGGCGGCGGCCAGCCGCTCCAGCAACTCCTCGGGGGTGGTGGTCAGCTCGCTGACCAGGCGGTTGTACGGCTGGATGGCCACCGAAGCCGGGGTGGTGACGACCGCCAGGAACCGCGACATCCCACCGGTCTGCGCGGCCAGGCTGCGGTGGTTGCCGTCGGCGACGACCAGATCGCCCCCACCGGCCAGCGCGGTCAGCTCGTCCTGCTGCCGGCCGGGACCGACCAGCCAGATGGCGTGGGTGCGGCCGGCCTGGTCGGTGTCGGTGGCGGCGGGCACCCCGGCCGTGTCGGTGACGGCCGCGAGGGCGGCGTGCAGCTCGTCGCCGCGCCCGGTCTGCAGCAGCAGTACGGGTGAGAGCAGATGCCCCAACGCCTCGGCCAGCGCGACCCGTTCGCGCACCTTCGCGATGAAGACGTCCTCGTTGCGGATGACCAGGCCGGGTTCGTCGGCCCGGGTGGAGATCTGATCGGTGTCGACCATGGCGAACAGCCCGTAGGCCGGCTCCTCGCCCGGGGCGCTGATCCGGTACAGCACCACCACCTGTTCGGCCGGGGTGTAGCTGCCGTCGGCCTTCGCCTCCGCGAGCCGGCTTACCGCGTCCGGCAGGGCGTCGACGAACGACCTGCCGAGGCTCTCCGGGGCCTTGTGCGGCATCTCGATGCCGAGGGCGCTGTGCGGATTCGCCTCGATGATCGCGGTGATCTCCGCGTCGTCGGCGAACTCGTCGTAGTTCTGGGCGCCGGTACCACCGGTGGTGATCCAGGCGCGGGTGATCGGGTGCACGACCGTCATGACCGTTGACGCTACCGGCGGCGCATCGGGTGCCGCCGCCGGACCCGCCCCGAGCCCACCAGATGAAAGCAGGGTCGCCTGCTCAACGTTCGGCCTCGGCCGCCCGTCGATGCCGGCCGGTGAGCGCTGGTGCCACGGTGGGGCGACGCGCCATTGCCGGCCGAGGCCCCTGGTTGCGGACCTCGCGACCGGGAGGGGTCAACCGCGAGGTGGCGGGGACTGAGGCGACGCCCACCGCGCCATTGCGCCCGAACCGGCTGGCTGCATTCGGGCTGCGATCCTGCCGGGGAGCGGACCAGCCGCCGGCCCGACCGTTTCCGGGGGTCGGCGCCGGCCGTGGCACTTCCCCGCCGGCGCCCTCCTCCCGACTCCAGCGATCGTCGACCGGGGCACGATGCTTGGCCACCAGGCACCTCCACGAGCGGTGGGCTGCGGACATCGGGACAAACGAGTCCGTAACCGCACCGGTGACGCCGGACCCGGCAGCAGCGGCGCTGCCGGGCGTCGGAGCGGCCGTGTCACAAGCGTCGCCAAGGTGCCCTTCCCGCACCTCAGTCGAAGATGGGGTCGAGGTCGCGACTGCGTTTGAGTTCGAAGAAGCCCGGGGTGCCGGCGACCAGCAGGACACCGTCCCAGAGACGACCCGCAGCCTCGCCCTTGGGCGCCGGGGTGACCACCGGCCCGAAGAAGGCGACCTGCCGGCCGTCGGGGCCGGGTGCGTGGATGACCGGGGTGCCGACGTCGGTGCCGACCGGCCGCATCCCGGCCTCGTGACTGGCTCGCAGCGGCGTGTCGAGCTCGCTGTCGCCGGCCGCTTCGGCCAGTGCCGGGTCCAGTCCGGCCTCGGTCAGGGCGGCGACGTACAGCTCCGGTCCGAGCGGCTCCTTGCCGAGATGGATCCGCGTACCCAGGGCCGTGTAGAGCGCCCGCACGGCGTCGGCGCCGTGCCGCTGCTGCACGGCGACGCAGACCCGCACCGGCCCCCACCCGTTGCGCATCAGCTCCCGGTAGTCGTCGGACAGTTCCCGACCCTCGTTGAGCACCGACAGGCTCATCACGTGGAAGCGGACGTCGACCGGGCGGACCCGCTCCACCTCCAGCAGCCATCTGGACGTCAGCCACGCCCACGGGCAGATCGGGTCGAACCACATGTCTACGGTGACGCGCTCGTTCACGACGGGATCCCTTCGCAATGGTCACGCCGGCTCACCGGCGTACCTCCGATCTTTGCTCTGCCCCCTGCCACCTGCCCGGGGATCGAGCCGTGACCTCGCCCACCACCGCCTACCCGTACATGGAAGACTCAGGCCCGGACCGGCCGTCACAAGCGGTCGACGGAACGTGCGACCGTGACGACGGCGAGAGTGGGATGGAGACGAACAGTGCCGGGAGTGCGCAACCTGACACAGGTCGAGGCGACCGAGCGGGCCCGCCTGCTCGACGTGACCGGGTACGACATCAGTCTGGACCTGTCCAGTGCTGTTCACGCCGCTGACGGTCGTACCTTCCGGTCGACCACGGAGGTGCGGTTCCGCTGTGCCGAACCGGGGGCCAGCACGTTCATCGAGGTGGCGGCCGACTCGGTGCGCTCGGCGACGCTCAACGGCGCCCCGGTGGACCTGGCCGACTTCACCGCCGAGAAGGGGCTCACGCTGACCGGGCTGGTCGGCGAGAACACGCTTGTCGTCGACGCGGACTTCGCGTTCTCCAACTCTGGGCAGGGGCTGCACCGCACCGTCGACCCGGTCGACGGTGAGACCTACCTCTACAGCCAGTTCGAGACGGCCGACGCGCAGCGGGTCTTCGCCTGCTTCGACCAGCCGGACCTGAAGAGCGTCTACACCTGGCACGCCACCGTCCCGGATCACTGGAAGGTGGTCTCCAACATGCCGGTGGAGCGGGAGGAGGCGTCCGGTGAGGGCCACAAGACCGTGCACTTCGCCACCTCCGCCCGGATGAGCACCTACATCACCGCGCTGTGTGCCGGGCCGTACCACGAGGTCAGGTACACCCACGACGGCATCGACCTGGGCTACTTCTGCCGGGCGAGCATGGCGCAGTACCTCGACGCCGACGACCTGAACCTGGTCACCACGCAGGGCTTCGACTTCTTCCACGAGCAGTTCGGCGTGCGGTACCCGCTGCCCAAGTACGACCAGCTCTGGGTGCCGGACTTCAACGCCGGGGCGATGGAGAACTTCGGCTGCGTGACCCACGCCGAGTCGCACTACCTGTTCCGCTCACAGGTCACCGACTTCGAGTACGAGCAGCGGGCCAACACCGTCCTGCACGAGCTGGCGCACATGTGGTTCGGCAACCTGGTCACCATGCGCTGGTGGAACGACCTGTGGCTGAACGAGTCGTTCGCCGAGTGGGCCAGCCACTGGTGCAACACGCACGCCACCCGGTTCACCGAGGCGTGGACGACCTTCCTGTCCATCCGGAAGAACTGGGGCTACCGGCAGGACCAGCTCTCCTCCACCCACCCGGTCTACTGCGAGATGCCCGACCTGGAGGCCGTCGAGGTCAACTTCGACGGCATCACGTACGCCAAGGGCGCCAGCGTGCTCAAGCAGTTGGTCGCCTACGTCGGCGAGGAGCCGTTCCTGGCCGGCCTGCGCACCTACTTCGCCCGGCACGCCTGGGGCAACGCCACCTTCGACGACCTGCTGTCCGAGTTGGAGACCGCCTCCGGCCGCAAGTTGACCACCTTCGCCTCACAGTGGCTGGAGACCGCCCAGGTCAACACGCTGCGCCCGGAGCTGACCATCGCCGCGGACGGCACCTACCAGCGGGTGGCGGTCCGTCAGGAGGCGCCGGAGGGTCACCCGGCCCTGCGTACCCACCGGATCGGGGTGGGGCTCTACGACCTCACCGACGGTCGGTTGATCCGCCGCGAGCGGTACGAGGTCGACGTCGACGGCGAACTGACCGAACTCACCCAACTCACCGGCGTGCCCGCGGCCGACGTGCTGCTGCTCAACGACGACGACCTCAGCTACACCAAGCTGCGGTTGGACGAGCGATCCATGGCGACGGTGGTGCAGCACATCGCCGGCCTCGAGTCGTCGCTGGCGCGGGCGCTGTGCTGGACCGCCGCCTGGGACATGACCCGCGACGCCGAGCTGGCGACCCGCGACTACGTCGCCCTGGTGCTGGCCGGTCTGCCGGCGGAGACGGACATCAACCTGGTCACCGCGACGCTGCGTCAGGTCAGCAGCGCGCTCACCTTCTACGCCGACCCGGCCTGGGCGCCGACCGGCTGGGCCGACCTGGCCCGTACCGCGAAGACCGCGCTCGCCGCGGCCGAGCCGGGCAGCGGCTTCCAACTGGCCTGGGCCCGGGCGTACGTCTCCGCGGCCCGGTCCGGCGAGGACCTGGCCGTGCTGCGCGGCTGGTTGGAGGGCACCCAGGTGACCCCGGGGTTGACCATCGACACCGAGCTGCGGTGGAGCGTGTTGCAGGCGCTGGTGGCCAACGGCGTGGCCAAGGCGTCGGAGATCGAGACGGAGCTGGCCCGGGACAAGACCTCCAGCGGTGAGCGGGAGGCCGCCTACGCGCACGCGCTGGTACCGACCGAGGCGAACAAGGCCGCCGTCTGGGCGCAGTTGACCGGCCCCGAGGCGCTGCCGAACTGGCGGCACCGGGCGCTGTTGCAGGGCTTCAGCCACCCCACGCAGGTGGAACTGGTGACGCCCTACCGGGACCGCTACTTCGCCACGGTCGGGCAGGTCTGGGCGACCCGGGACAGCGAGCCGGCGCAGGAGTTCGCCATGCTCATGTACCCGGCGTACCTGGTGGCGGACGACACCGTCGAGGCCACCGACGCCTGGCTGGCGCAGGAGGGCCACCCCGGGCCGTTGCGGCGGCTGGTCGCCGAGGGTCGCGACGGCGTGGTCCGGGCCCTCGCCGCGCAGGCCCGGGACGCCCGAACGGCCTGATCGGACGCGGACCCTGAAGCCGGCGTGGGTATGAGCCTGCGCCGGCTTCGCCGGTTATGGTGACGGAAGGAGGTGGACGTGATGGCACAGCCGATTCACGAGCGGCGCCCCCCCGAGCGAAGCTGGCGGGAGCAGGATCTCTCTGAGCTGCCAGAGGACGGAAGCCGCTACGAAATCATCGACGGGAGCCTCCACGTGACCCCACCCGCCGGTCCCTATCATCACGAGTTGGCCGATGACATTCGGATGGCGATGCGTCAGGCGGCCCCGAAGGGGTGGCGGGTGATCCGGGAGATCGGGGTGCAGGTGCCGGCAGGCAACCTGATTCCAGACATCACGGTGCTCAAGGTAGGAGCCCCCCAGGACCGGATGTGGGCAGCACCGGCGGACGTCGCCCTCGTCGTCGAGGTCGAGTCGCCCAACAGTCGCCGACACGACCGGTTTGCCAAGCCCGCCCTCTACGCCGAGGCAGGCATTCCCTACTACTGGCGAGTGGAGCGGGGCGACTTCGGGCCGGTGGTATACCGCTACGAACTGGTCAAGGAGGTCCACTACAACCTTCTCGGCACGGTCGGGCCGGACGATCCGGTCGAGGTGACCGAGCCGTGGCCGATGCGGCTCGATCCGTCCACCTGGCCACGGTGAGAATGGGCGCATGATCCCGGTCACGCAAAAGCCCGGCCGCGTACGACGCGGGCCGGGCTTTTGTCGTAGGAGGTTGGGTTCAGCCCTTGCCGGCGTAGCGGGAGAGCTGGTCGAGGCCCTGGATGATGCCGCCGGCCAGGTCGCCGCCACCGAACGCGGCCACCATCGACAGGGCGGCGATCTTGGCGTACGTGTCCGGGACGCGCTTGCGGGCGTACCGGCCGGTGACGATCTCCAACTGACGCTGGTTGGGTGAGATCGCGATCAGCACCGACCGGTCGGGCTCGGCGAGCTGCCGGTGCAGCCGCTCTGCGTGCTCCCGGATCGGCTCGTCGAGGCCGCCGACGAAGACGGAGAAGACCAGGCCGGTCGTCCGGTCGGCCAGGCGCAGCGCCTCGTCGATGCGCAGCAGCTGGCGGGTCGAGAACGGCCCGTCGAGCACGTCCGGCGGGGTTTCCGTCCCGGCCGCGTGCTGCTTCTCACCAACGGTCACTTGCGCCTCCGGTTCCACCGGTCGGCGCCTCGACGCCGGCCTGTTCCTGCGTGCGGCTGGTCAGCGCGGGCGCCTGTGCCCCCACCGACAGCGCGGTACCCGCGGAGTCGGCCAGTTCCTCAGGGCGGCCGAGGAACCACACCGGCGTGAAGTTGAACGGTCGGCCCGGCCGGTAACGCTTGGCACCGCCACCACCGCCCTGGCTACCCGCGTAGACGAGGCCGGCGATCACCAGCACGATGGCTGCCGGGATGCCGACGAAGACCAGCAACGTGTCGGTTACAGACAATCCCAACGCCCCCAGGCGGAAAGAGAGATCTTCGATCGGGTCGGGTGGCGGATCACCGCGGTGACCTCCCGACTCCGCTGTCATTCACGTTAGCGGAGCCGACGCTCCGCCAGACTGCGGGGTGCCGATCCCATCCGCCACTGGAGGCCTCCAGTTGCGCAGCGGTCGCGATCAGTCTCGCGTCGTCGCCGTAGCGGCCGGTGAGCAGCACGCCGACCGGCAGCCCTTCGGCGGTCACGCCGACCGGCAGCGAAACCGACGGTTGACCGGTGACGTTGAAGACCGCGCAGTACGGGGAGAAGCGCCGTTGCCGGTCGAAATCCTCCGCCGGGGTACGTCCCTGGGTGAACCAGCCGACCGGCGCCTGTGGGGCCGCCAGGGTGGGACAGAGCAGCAGGTCGCAGCCGGCGGTACGGCGGACACCGAGGCGTACCTGCGCCTGAATCTCACCGAGGGTCGCGGTGAGCGTGCCGGCGGAGATCCCGGCGGCCTGGGTCCGCAGGAAACGGGTCAGCGGCAGCAGCTCGGACTCCCGCTGCGGCGGCACCGGGGCGAGCGCGAGGACGTACCAGATGATCTCGAACAGCGGCCAGACTTGCGGACCGAGCGGCGCCGGCACCTCGACGACCTCGTGCCCGGCGGCGGCGAGCAACGCGGCGGCCCGGTCGACCGCGGCGACGCAGTCCGGATGGACCGGCTCGTCGGCGAGCATCGGGGCGGTGAACCGGCCGACCCGTAGCGGGCCGGGCTCGGCGGCCCGGGCGGCGGCAAGATAGCCGCCCGGCGGCGATGACGGTGGCAGGTACGGCTCGCCGGGCACCGGCTCGGCCAGCACGTCCAGCAACGCGGCCACATCGGTGACGGTCCGGCCGAGCGGACCGCTGGTCGGCAGGCCGAAGGCACCGAAACCGAGCGGACCGCCGGAGACCAGGCCGCGACTGGGCTTGTAGCCGATCAGCCCGCACAGCGACGCGGGGATCCGCAAAGAGCCGCCGCCGTCGGAGCCCTGCGCCACCGGCACCAGGCCCGCCGCCACGGCCGCCGCCGCGCCGCCACTGGATCCGCCGGCGGTGTACGCCAACGCCCACGGATTGCGGGCCGGCGGCGCCACCAGGGTCTCGGAGTACAGCGAACAGCCCAACTCGGAGGTGGTGGTCTTACCAAGACTGACCAGGCCCGCAGCTCGGATGAAGCGCACCACGTCGGCGTCGACGGACGGAACGAAGTCAGCGAAGGCGGCCGAACCAAAGGTGGTGCGGACACCGGCTGTCAGGGTCAGATCCTTTATCGCGGTCGGCACCCCGTGCAGTGGCCCACGCCGGTCGGCCGGCGTCGCGTCAGCGGCGCGGGCGGCTTCACGCGCCAGTTCGGCGGTGACGGTGACGAAGGCACCTACCGTGTCGCCGAGCGCGTCGACCCGCCGCAGGTGATGTTCGACGAGGTCCAGGCTGGACAGTTCGCCACGGGCTAGCGCGGCAGCCTGTTCCAGCGCGGTCAGGTCGTGCGGCTCGGCCATGCCGCCATCCTGCCCGCTCAGGCCACTCGTTGCCGCCTCGACACGAGTGTCGCGGCCGCAGCAGGCGTTCGACGTCGCCTGTGGGACGCGACCCGCTACGGGCGAGCCACCCCAAACCCGCTCTCACTCAGGAGAGGGTTCCCGGTGGCGACACCCACTCGGACCGTGGTCCACCGACCTCCGCCAACAGGTCGAAATCCCGGTCGTAGTGGAGAACGGTGGCGCCGTACTCAGCGGCAGAGGCCGCCACCATGAGATCCACCGGGCTCGCTGCCCGATGGTGTCCCCGGGCGGTCAACGCGAGTTGCAGGTCTCGCGCTCTCGTGGCCACGGCCTGGGTGATCGGAAGGTCGATCATCAGCTCCGCGCGCCGGGCACGTACCGTCATGGCATCCCTGAAGTCGCGGGCGCTACGCCCGTCCTCCAGATCCAACGGAAGGCAGGTCGCGGCCAGCCTCTCCTCGAGCAGCGCCAGGATCCGCTTTCCCACGACCGGCTGGCGGAGGCGACCCCAGGCCGAGGTGTCAATCAGGTACAGGCCGGGTGGAGGGGTCACGCGGCATCCCGCTCGCCGCCGGGTGTCTTGTCATCCTCCAGCAAGCCGGTCCAGTCCCGATCGATGGAGAGCAACTCCCGGATCGCCTCCATCCGCTCGCTGCGCTCGGCGACCATCCGGAGCGCAGCATGAATGGTGTCCTTCTTGCTCTTGGTGCCCAGCTCACGACGGGCTCGTTCGAGCAGGTCATCATCGAGATCAATAACCGTCTTCACCAGCCGAGTATATACGATCCGCCCTTCTTTATATACCGCTACGACCGAGGAAGCGGAGGGCGTTGGTGGAGAGCAGGTTGGTGCGCTGGGCATCGGTGAGGAAGTCGGCCTGGCGGACCACCGCACCGGCCGGGCGTTCGCCCAGGGGGTAGGGATAGTCGCTGCCCACCAGCACCCGCTCCGCGCCCATGGTGTCCACGAGCAGCCGCAGCGCCGGAGCCGAGAAGACCACCGAGTCGACGTAGAACCGGTCGACGTAGCAGCTGGGTGGGGCGGCGGAGGCACCGCGTACCAGATCGCCGCGGCGGTGCCAGGCGTTGTCGGCGCGCCCGAGCCAGAACGGGAAGCTGCCGCCGCCGTGGGCGAAGCAGATCCGCAAGGTGTCCGGCACCCGATCGAACACCCCGCCGAGGATCATCGCCAGCACCGACAGGTGCGTCTCGGCAGGCATGCCGGTGAGCCACCGGGCCATCCAGCGGTTCAGCCGGGGACTGCCGGCCATGTCCCAGGGGTGGACGAAGACCGGCGCACCGACCTCGGCGCAGTGGGTCAGGAACGTCACAATGCCGGCGTCGTCCAGGTCCCGCTCGCCGACGTGATTGCCGATCTCCACGCCGACGTGGCCGGCCGCGAGGCAGCGGTCCACCTCGGCGCAGGCCGCGTCCGGGTCCTGCAACGGCACCTGGCAGAACGGCAGCAGCCGGCCCCCGCCCGCGGCGGTGACTTCCAGGGCCAGGTCGTTGAAGATCCGGGCCACCTTCACCGCCTGGTCGGCCGGGCGGTCGTAGCAGAAGAAGACCGGGGTGGGCGACACCACCTGCACGTCGACCCCGTCGGCCGTCATGTCGGCCAGCCGGGTGTCGGCGTCCCAACACTCCGCGCCGACCGGGCGGAACGGCGTCTCACCGACCATGATCATGGCGTCGCGCTCCGAGTCGATTCGGAGCCAGGGCCAGCCGGACCCGCCGCACGCGGCGGCCAGGTCCGGCCATCCCTTCGGTACGACGTGCGTGTGCACGTCCACCACCGGCGACACCGACGGCACCATCAGCCCTTGCCCGGGTGCAGGGCGCCGCAGTTGTCGCAGGTACGCGCCGACTCGTCGGCGTAGAACGCCGCGAAGACCGGTGGCAGGTCGGCGGCGATGTCCCGCACCTGCAACTCGACCTCGTGCACGTGGTGAGAGCACTCGGGGCAGTACCACTGGAACTTCTCCAGCGTCCCCTCCTCGCGTACCCGCTCGATCACCATCCCGATCGAGCCGGCCTCCGGTCGCTGCGGCGAGTGCGGCGTGTTCCGCGGCAGCATCCACATCTGACCCTCGCGCACGTGCACCGTACGCGGGCCCTCGGGCAGCATCAGGTTGATATGCATGTTGCCCTTGACCTGGTAGAAGAACTCCTCGTACGGGTCGACGTGGAAGTCGGTGCGCTGGTTGGGGCCACCAACCACCATCACGATGAAGTCCTCGGAGCCGGGCAGCATCTCCTTGTTGCCCACCGGTGGCTTCAGCAGGTGCTGGTTCTCCGCGATCCACCCGGGGAAGCTGAACGGCTCGGCGATCTCACTCATGACTGGCCTCCTTCTGGGAGCAGGGCGACGGCCTGCATCTCGATCAGCAGGTGCGGATGCGGCAACTGGTGCACGGCGACCGTCGTCCGGGTCGGCCCGGTCGCGTCGAAGAACTCCGCCCACACCTCGTTGTATCCCCCGAAGTCATTCATGTTGACCAGATAGCTGGTCACCTGGACCAGGTCGGTCAGTTCGGCACCGACCGACCGCAGCAGGTCCGCGATGTTCTCGATCACCGCCCGCGTCTGCGCCCGGATGTCCAGATCGGTAGTGCCGAACTCGTCGACCGACACACCCGCGAACGTATTGTCCGCCCGCCGCGACGACGTCCCCGACACGAACACGAACCCGCCCGCCACCTTCACATGCGGAAAAGCCCCCCGAGGCACCGCCTTCCCGGCAACAACCCGAGCCCCGTCACCCCCACTCACGACAGACCTCCCCGAGAACCGGACGGACAGCACCCACCCCAGACCCCCACCCAGCCGACACCGCCACCGACATCGGCATCGGCACCAGACCCCACCCACCTGGCACCGGCGCGCGAAGCCCGACCACGTCGGGGGTTCCGGGCAGCCCGACCGGCGCAGGGATCAAGCCTGACCGCCCGGAGCCGGTCGGGCTGCCCGGAACCCCCACACCGTCACCACTCACGAGGAAGTCCGCAACGAAGCCGTACCGAGCTTCTCGACCACCGCCCGGACATGAGCACCAGCACGCAACGGAACAGCAGCCGTCGCCGCGCCGGCCAGGAACACCCACCCTTCGCGCAGCCGCACCCCGTGCCGCCCCGCCAGCCGGATGCCCTCGTCGAGCGCCCGTCGCGGGTCACCGAGGATGGCCGCCGTGGAGCCGACCTGTGCCACCCGCCCGTCGATCTCCAGCAGCACACCCAGGTTTTCCAGCCCGTCCGGCACCGGCGACCACGGTCCGATCACGAACGCACCGGCTGAGGTGTTGTCGGCGATGACGTCGGGCAGGGAGAAGGTGAAGTTCGCGTACCGAGAGTCGATCAGTTCGATCGCCGGAGCGACCGCCCGCACCGCGTCGGTGAAGTCACCGACCGGTTCGCCGGCCTCGGGAAGCCGGTCCAGCAGGAACGCCACCTCCGGCTCGACCCGGGGATGGATGAACTCGGCCACGTCGACCGTGCCGCCGTCGGGAACCCGCATCACGTCGGTAAGCCGGCCCCAGATCACCTCGTCCACACCGACCTGGGCCATCTTCGCCTTGCTGGTCAGCCCCATCTTCAACCCGACCAGCCGCTCCCCCCGGGCCAGCCGACGCTGCACCAGGGCGGTCTGCACCGCGTACGCGGCGTCGACGTCCAGTCCGGTCTCGGCGGCGAGTTGAGCGGTCGCGGTGGCCGTGTCGGCAGCCGTACCGAGGGTCTCGGCGATCCCCGCGATGTCCTGCCCGATCATGATTTCTCCTTGCCGGCCAGGTCCAGCGCCACGTCGACGATCATGTCTTCCTGCCCGCCGACCATCCGGCGTCGGCCGAGTTCCACCAGGATCGAACGGACGTCCACGCCGTAGCGCGCCGAGGCCCGTTCGGCGTGGCGCAGGAAGCTGGAGTAGACCCCCGCGTACCCGAGGGAGAGGGTTTCCCGGTCGACCTGGACGGGTCGGTCCTGCAACGGGCGGACGATGTCGTCGGCGGCGTCCATCAACGCGAAGACGTCGCAGCCGTGCTGCCAGCCGTGCAGCTCGGCGACCGCGACGAAGACCTCCAAGGGCGCGTTGCCGGCGCCGGCACCCATGCCGGCGAGGGAGGCGTCCACCCGGACGGTCCGGCCGGCCGGCGACCCGGCCGGGCCGTCGCCGGCGACCCGGCCGTGTTCGACGGCGATCACGCTGTTGGCCACCCCGAGGGAGAGGTTGTGGTGCGCGTGGATGCCGATCTGCGTGGTCGGCGCGAGCACCTGCCGGTACGCGTCGACACGCTGCACCACGTCGGACATCAGCAGCCGGCCACCGGAGTCGGTGACGTAGACGCAGTGCGCCCCGTACGACTCCATCAGTTTGGCCTGGGCGGCCAGCCCGGCCGGGTCGTTCATGTGGGACATCATCAGGAAGCCGGCCACGTCCATGCCGTTCTCCCGGGCCCAGGAGATGTGCTGGGCGGAGATGTCCGCCTCGGTGCAGTGGGTGGCGATCCGTACGCTTGTCACCCCGAGCGCCCGGGCGGCCTTCAGGTCGGCGATGGTGCCGATGCCGGGCAGCAGCAGGGTGGTCAGCTTCGCGTTCGTCATCACCTCGGCCGCCGCCGCGATCCAGTCGGCGTCGCTGGCCGCGCCGTGGCCGTAGTTGACGCTGGACCCGGCCAGACCGTCACCGTGGGCGACCTCGATCGCGGCGACCCCGGCGGCGTCGAGTGCGGCGGCGATGGTGCGGACCTGGTCGACGGTGTAGCGGTGGGCGATGGCGTGCATGCCGTCGCGCAACGTCACGTCCTGGATGTACAGCTCCGTCACTGGGCCAGCACCTCCGCCCGCAGGGCGACCAGCCGCTGCGCGGTGCGCAGCGCGGCCGAGGTCATGATGTCCAGGTTCCCGGCGTACGCGGGCAGATAGTGCCCGGCACCGGAAACCTCCAGGAAGACCGAGACCTGCAACCCGGTGAGCTGCCGCCCCAGCGACGGCACGTAGGTGTCGACGCGGTCGAACTGCACATCCTGCTTCAGCCGGTAGCCGGGCACGTACTCCTGCACGGTGGTCACCATGTCGCCGACGGAGGCGGCGATGGCCTCGCGGTCGGCGTCGGGGTCCGGGCAGAGGCAGTAGACGGTGTCGCGCATCAGCAGCGGCGGGTCGGCCGGATTGAGCACGATGATCGCCTTGCCTCGATCGGCGCCACCGACCACCTCGATCGCCCGCGCCGTGGTCTCGGTGAACTCGTCGATGTTGGCCCGGGTGCCCGGGCCGGCCGACCGCGAGGCGATCGACGCGACGATCTCCCCGTACGCGACCGGGGTCACCCGCCGTACCGCGGCGACGATCGGCACCGTCGCCTGCCCACCACAGGTGACCATGTTGAGGTTGGTCTCGCCCAGGTGCTCCTCCAGGTTGACCGGCGGTACGACGTACGGGCCGATCGCCGCCGGGGTCAGGTCGATCACGGTCCGCCCGTGCGCGCGCAGCACGGCGTCGTTGTGCCGGTGGGCACCCGCCGAGGTGGCGTCGAAGACCAGGTCCACGTCGGCGAACTCGGGCATCGCGACCAGACCCTCGACACCCTGCGCGGTGGTGGCCACGCCGAGCCGGCGGGCCCGGGCCAGCCCGTCGGAGGTCGGGTCGATACCCGCCATCGCCACCATCCGCAGCGAATCCGACAGCCGCAGAACTTTGATCATCAGGTCGGTGCCGATGTTGCCCGACCCGATCACTGCCACACCCGTCATCCGTCAACCTCCCTGGAGGAGAAGCACGCCCGTACCGAGCCGAGACCGGAGATCCGCGCCTCGTACGCCGCGCCCGGCGTCACCGGCACCATCGGGCCGAGTGCGCCGGACAGCACCACGTCACCGGCGCGCAGCGGATCACCGGCGCGGGCCATCGTGCCGGCCAGCCAGGCCAGCGCGTGCAACGGATTGCCCAGGCAGGCCGCTCCGGCCCCCACCGACACCGGCTCACCGGCATGTTCCAGAACCATCCCGCACAGCCGCAGGTCGACCTCGGCCGGCCGGCGGGGCGTGGTGCCCAGCACGAACAGGCCGCTGGAGGCGTTGTCCGCCACCGTGTCCACGATGGAGATGTCCCAGCCGGCGACCCGCGAGTCGACGATCTCGATGGCCGGCAGCAGATGGTCCACGGCGCGCAGCAGGTCAGCGGTGGTGACCCGTTCGTCGGGCAGGTCGGCGCCGAGCACGAAGGCGACCTCCGCCTCCACCCGGGGTTGCAGCAGGCGGCCGATCGTCACCTCGGCGCCGTCGGACACCGCCATCGCGTCGGTGAGCACCCCGAAGTCCGGCTCGTACACCCCGAGGCTCTCCTGGACCGCCCGAGAGGTCAGCCCGATCTTCGCGCCCACCCGGCGCTGCCCGGCCGCCAGCCACTCGCCCACCTGGCGCTGCTGCACCCGGTACGCGGCACCGACGTCGCCCTCCGGAAGAAGTCGCCCGCGCAGCGGCGGGCAGGGCTTGCCGGTGTCTCGCGCCTCGGCCAGTTCCCGGGCCGCCGACTCAAGATCGCTCATGACGCCACTCCGCTTCGCTGCGTGCCGCCATGAGACACGGCCGCACTGAGCCTGATGATTCGCTCGCTACGCTCGCTCATGACAGGTCTACGCAGACGTTCGTCAGTTCGGAGTAGAAGTCCAGCGAGTGCACGCCACCCTCGCGACCGATGCCGGAGGCCTTCACCCCGCCGAACGGGGTCCGCAGGTCGCGCAGGAACCAGGTGTTGACCCAGACGATGCCGGCGTCCAACCGGGCACCGGCCCGGTGCGCCCGGCCCACGTCACGGGTCCAGACCGTCGCCGCCAGGCCGTATTCGGTGCCGTTGGCCAGGGCGTACGCCTCGTCCTCGTCGTCGAACGGCGCCACGTGCACCACCGGACCGAAGATCTCCTCGCGGTTGGTCCGCGCGTCCGGGCCGAGCCCGGTCAGCACCGTCGGCTGCACGTACGCGCCGCCGTCGCGGGCGTCGTCGAACCGAGGCACCCCGCCGCCGGCGAGCACCCGGGCGCCCTCGGCCCGCGCCAGGTCGTAGTGCCCGAGCACCTTGTCCCGATGGCCGTGCGAGATCAGCGGCATGTTCACCGTCGCCTCGTCGGCCGGCCAGCCGTACGCCAACTCGCCGGCGCGTTCGGCCAGCCGCGCAGTGAACTCCTCGAACACCGGCCGCTGCACGTAGATCCGTTCGGTGCAGAGGCACACCTGCCCGCCGTTTGTGAAGCTCGACCGCACCGACCCGGCCACCGCCGCGTCCAGGTCCGCGTCGGCGAAGACCAGCCCGGCGTTCTTGCCGCCCAACTCGAAGCTGACCGCCTTCACCCCGTCGGCGGCCGCCCGCATGATGGCACCGCCGGTGGCCGACTCACCGGTGAAGGTGATCGCGTCGACGCCCGGATGGCGGGTGAGGAACTCGCCGGCCGAGCCGGGCCCGAAGCCGTGCACCAGGTTGAACACGCCGTCCGGCACCCCGGCCGCCACCATCACCTCGGCGAGCAGCGTGGCCGACGCGGGCGTCTCCTCGCTCGGCTTGACCACCACCGTGTCACCGCAGGCCAGAGCGGGGGCGACCTTCCAGGTGAGCAGCAGCAGCGGCAGGTTCCACGGCACGATCACCGCGACCACGCCGACCGGCTTGCGCACCGCGTAGTTGAGGGCCCGACCACCGGTCGGTGTGACGGTGGTGAACGACTCGGTCGGCGCGGTCGCCGCGATCTCCGCGAAGGCCCGGAAGTTCGCCGCGCCGCGCGGAATGTCCAGGGTGCGGGCCTGCGAGATGGACTTGCCGGTATCGGCGACCTCGGCGGCCACCAGGTCGTCGAACCGACGCTCCAGCTCGTCGGCGATCCGACGCAGCACCTCGGCGCGTTCCCGCTCCCCCGCCCGGCCCCACGGGCCCCGCAACGCCGCCCGCGCCGCCGCCACCGCGTCGTCCACCGTGGCCATACCCGCCTCGACCACCTCGAAGACCGGCTCGCCGGTCACCGGGCTGCGCTTGGTGAACCGGTTTCCGGCGTCGACGAACTCGCCGCCGACGAAGTTGCGGAGCAGACCGGGACCGTCCGGTGCCCGTCCGGCCATCAGTCGGGGATCCCAGAGCGTCATCCGCGCCTCCTGAACCCGAGCGCCACCGCCGCGCCGGCCACCGCCGCCAGGCCGGCCGCTGCCAGGCCGACCACCTGGTACTGCCGGCGGACCCGACGCCGCACCTGGGCGTACGGGACGGTCGAGAACGACACCAGCTCGTACTGGGAGACGTACCGGCCGGGCAGGGCACGCTCCAGCGCGTGCTCGACGCGCTTGCGGGCCCGGAAGACCGGGGAGGCGACCTTGTCGCGCATCTCCACGAAGTTGGCAAGCGCCATCCGGGCGATCGCCTCGGCGTTGTCCTGCCGGCGGTGCTGGAACAGCGGCAGCGCCGCCGACCAGTCCCCGGCACACTCGTCGAGGCAGCGGTCCAGCTCCACCACGTCCTCGAAGGCACAGTTCGCGCCCTGGCCGTAGAACGGCACGATGGCGTGCGCCGCGTCGCCGAGCAGGGCGACCCGCCCGTCGACCTGCCACGGATCGCACCGCACCGTACCGAGCACCCCGACCGGGTTGTGCTGGTAGTCGTCGACCAGGTTCGGGGCGATCGGCGGTAGGTCCGGATAGTGCTGCGCGAAATGCCGCTCGATCGCCGCCGCGCTGCCCAGCGAGGCGAAGCTGGCGGTGCCGTGGGTGGGCCAGAACAGGGTGCAGGTGAACGAGCGGTCCGGATTGGGCAGCGCGATCATCATCGAGGTGCCGCGCGGCCAGATGTGCAGCGCACCCGGGTCCAGGGCGAAGTCGCCGCCCAGCGGCGGGATGGTCAGTTCCTTGTAGCCGTAGTCGAGGAAGTCGACGCTCTCGGTGACCAGGTCGTGGGCGAGCAACTGCCCGCGTACGGCCGAACCGGCGCCGTCGGTGCCGAGCACCACCCGCGCACCCGCGGTCACCGCGCCCCGCGGCGTCTCGAAGGTCATCGTCGCGGTGGCCGGGTCGAGGCCGACCAGCCGGTGCTCGAAGGCGATCCGCACCCCCGGCAGCTTGGCGGCGGCTTCCAGCAGGGCGTTGTTCAACGCGCCCCGGCTGATCGAGTTGATCGCCCGGTCGCCGGAGACGCTGTACGACTGGAATCCCGGTGCCCCGGCCACCGGATGGATCATCCGGCCCCGCATCGGCAACGCGTCCACCATCACCTGCTCGGCCAGGCCGATACGACGCAGCGCGTCGAGTCCCCGCTCGGAGAGCGCCAGGTTGATCGATCGACCCCGCTCGGGGGTGCCGCTGCGCGGGTCCGGACGCCGCTCGTAGAGCGCCACCTGATGACCCCGGCGCGCCAGGAAGCAGGCCAGTAGACAGCCGGCCAGCCCGGCACCGACGACCGCGATCTCGTCGCGTTCCCGGGTCACCGGGCCACCTCCGAAACCGTCGCGGCCAGCGCGTCGGCGACCCGCCAGCAGTCGTGGTACGTCGAGTAGAGCGGTACCGGGGCGAACCTGACCACATCCGGTTCCCGGGCGTCGGCGACCACCCCGTGCTCGTGGCGCAGTCGCTTTGTCAGCTCGTTGGCGCTGCCCTCGCCGATGCGTACCGACAGCTGGCAACCGCGCCGGCTCGACTCACGCGGCGTGATCACGCTCAGTGGCCGGTCGGCGGTGACCTCGTCCAGCAGCCGCTCCAGGTAGCCGGTGAGCCGGAGGCTGCGCGCCCGCAGCGTCGGCATGCCGACCGAGTCGAACAGTTCCAGCGAGGTGCGGACCGGACCCATCGCGAAGATCGGTGGGTTGGAGATCTGCCACGCCTCGACGGTGGTCGGTGGCCGACTGACCGGAGCCATCTCGAACCGGGTCTGCGCCGCCGTGCTCCACCAGCCCTCGAAGCGGGGCAGGCTGGCGTCGCCGTGGTGCCGCTCGTGCACGAAGACCCCGGCCAGCGCGCCGGGCCCCGAGTTGAGGTACTTGTACGAGCACCAGGCGGCAAAGTCGACGTCCCAGTCGTGCAGCGACAACGGCACGTTGCCCGCCGCGTGCGCCAGGTCCCACCCGACGACCGCACCGGCGGCGCGGCCGGCCGCGGTGATCGCCGGGACGTCCATCAGCTCGCCGGTGAGGTAGTTGACGCCGCCGAGCAGCACCAGCGCCACGGCGTGGCCCTCGGCCGCCAGGTAGCCGGTGACGTCCTCGGTGCGCAGGGTGTCCTCACCGGGACGTGGCGCGAGCCGGACGATCGTGCTGTCGGGGTCGAGGCCGTGGAATCGTGCCTGGCTGCGCACCGCGTAGCTGTCCGACGGAAAGGCGCTGTCCTCGATGACGATGCGGGTCCGCTCGCCCGTCGGCCGGTAGAAGCTGACCATCAGCAGGTGCAGGTTGACCGTCAGCGAGTTCATCACCACGGTCTCCGTCGGCAGGGCGCCGACCAGCCGGGCGGCCGGCGCCGTCAGCAGTTCGTGGTACGGCAGCCAGGGCCGTTCCGCCGCCAGATGCCCCTCCACGCCGAGCCGGCTCCAGGCGTCCAGATCTGCCAGGAGTTCGTCGCGGGTGGCCCTTGGTTGCAGGCCGAGCGAGTTGCCCGCCAGATAGGCGGCCTCCGGATAGCGACCACCGTCGGCCGGCGGCACGTGGAACAGGTGCCGGTGCCCCGGCTCCGCCGCGTCGAGGCGGAGTGCTTCGGCCTCGGTGTCGTTGCTCATCGTCGTCACGACCGCCTCACATCGCCGTCCGGGCGGACCACAGCTCCGGGAAGACCACCCGGGCCATGCTGCGTTGCAGCCACGCCAGCCCGGCGGAGCCGCCGCTGCCCACCTTGGCACCCATGGTCCGCTGCACCGCCTTGATGTGGTGGTGCCGCCAGTCGCCGAACTGCTCGGCCACCTCGGTCAGCGCCTCGCCGAGCAGCCGCAGGTGGTTGTCCGGGCCGGTGTTGGCGTAGATCTCCACCCAGGCCGCCTCGACGGCGGGGTGCGACTCGTGTTCCGTGGCCACGTCCCGCTCCCGCAGGTCCGCCGGCAGGTCGTGACCGTGCCGGGCAAGCAGGGCGACCACCTCGTCCCAGACGCTCGGCGTGGCCAGGGCGTCGGTGAGCTCGGCGTACACCTCGGTCTGCCGACGGAACGGGCGGATCAGTGCCGGGTCCCGCAGCCCGAGCAGGAACTCCAGGTGGCGGTACATCGCCGACTGGAAGCCCGACCCCTCGCCGAGCAGGTTGCGGAAGCGGTTGAAGTCGGCCGGGGTCATCCAGCGCAGACCCCGCCAGGCGGCGTTCAGCCCTTCCAGGTGCAGCGCGGCTCGCCGCAGCGGGGCCAACGCCTCCCACACCCGATCGGCGCGCAGCAGCCGGGACGTCTCCCGCAGTTCGTGACAGGTCAGGCCGAAGTACAACTCCATGATCTGGCTGACCATCAGGAAGGACATCTCGCCCGGGTCGGCGCTGAGCGGCTGTTGCAGGCGATGCAGCGTGCTGGCCTGCACGTACGCGTCGTACGGCACCCGCTCGGCGAATTCCAGGGTGGGCTCGCCGCCGTTGCGTGCGGCACGGGCCACGCGCTGCCGTGCAGTGACCGGACGCACCTCCGTCCGGGGGCGCAGATCCGTCTGCTCCATGCGTCCGCTCCTTCCGGGTCGCCCGTCCAGTCATGATCTCCCGCGAGGTTGGCCGGACGGAATGCCTCTTCAACGGCGCTTTCCGTGTCCGACCTGCGGAACGAAAGCCGCTCGCCGGGTTCGACCTGTCGGACGTAAGGTCACGTGCATGGACGAGATGGACTGGGCCCTGCTCCGCGAGTTGCAGGCCGACGCACGGTTGTCCTTCAGCGAGCTGTCCCGGCGGGTGCACCTGTCCCCACCCGCGGTCGCCGAACGGGTGCGCCGGTTGGAGGAGACCGGCGTGATCAGCGGGTACCACGCCCACGTCGACCTGGCCCGGGCCGGTCGCACCGTGGTCGCGCTGATCCGGATGTCCTGTTACGGCGCCCGCTGCATCCTGCACGACCCCGACGTCGCGCGGTGGCCGGAAATCCTGGAGATCCACCGGATCACCGGCGACGCGTGCAGCGTGCTGAAGGTCGCGGCCGGTTCGATCGGAGACTTCGAGGCGGTCATCGACCGCCTCGCCCCCTACGGCCAACCGTCGAGCACGATGGTGCTCTCCACCCCGCTCGCCTGGCAGCCCGTCACCTCGAAGGAAGAACCCCCGGTCAACGCCTCCGGTAGAGGGAAGGCTCCTTCCTGACGTTCGTCCCCGTCGCCGGGAGCCGGGTTAGCCGCCGGAGCAGGGGGAAAGCCAGCCGGGTCGCCCCAACAGGACCGGTACGCCGGTGCCGGGAGGGAGGGGATCATGCGAGGTCTGCAACCGTACGGAGGCGTCCACCGCGCCCCGTCGACCATCGCCCGACTGTTCGGGGCGTTCGTCCTGATCGCGGCGTTCGCCCTGGTCGGGCTGCTGGTCCTGCCCGGTGCCGCGCCCGCCAGAGCGGGTGAGAACACCTTCGTCGAGGTGACACCGAACAGCGTCCAGGCCGGCTCCCGGGTAAGCATCCGGGCCAGCTGCGACAACGCCAACGACCGCCAGGCCGAGGTGACCTCGGACGCGTTCAACCGGGTCTTTCTCCGGCCGGACAACGGCTTCCTCACCGGCTCGGCCACAGTGCCCGGCAACAAGGCGGCCGGCGACTATCCGGTGCACCTGCGCTGCGACAACGACCGGACCGCCAGCACCACGCTGACCGTGCTGAACATGGAACAGCCCACCAAGGGGCCGGCGACCGGTGGCGGCGGTACCGCCGACCGGGGCACCGGCTCGATGCTGCTGCTGGGCGGCGTCGCCACGGTGACCGCGGCGGTGGTCTTCGGACTGCTGAGCAGCCGGCGCCGGGCCGGTTCCTGACCCACCGTCGCCATGGCCGGCTTCCGCGTACCCACGCCGGAACCGGGCCCCGGTCCACGCCGGACCACCACCCGTCGGAGCCAGCGTGCCTGGCGGCGAGTGGTCGCGGCGACCGGCCGGCTGGTCCGGGTCGCCGCGCAGATGGGTTCAGCCAGCGTCGCCACGCCCGATCCCGCGGCGGCGCCGCTGCCGCCCCGGCGGCCTCGCGGCTGGGCGGTGGGGACCAGACGCTCCGGTCACTCCGGCCCGGGGCTGCCGGTACTGGTGATCGGCTCGCTGATGCTGCTGATCGTCGCGATGCTCGGCGTCGAGCGACTGACCGGGCTGAGCCTGCTGCCGGACCGCTTCATCGCCGGACTCGCGCAGCCACCCAAGAAGTTCCCGCTGCTGGCGGCGAGCGAGCCGGTCGGCATCGAGATCAACAAGATCGACCTGGCGGCACCGGTGCACAACGTGGGCATCGCACCCGACGGCAGCATCGCCGCACCGCCGGCCGAGCGGGCCCAGGAGGCCGGCTGGTACGACCAGGGGCCCACCCCCGGCCAGTACGGCCCGGCCGTCATCGTGGGGCACGTAGACACCACCACCGGCCCGGCCGTCTTCCATCAGCTGCCGCAGTTGCGGGCCGGCGACCGGGTCGAGGTCGCCCGCTCGGACGGCTCGGTGGCGGTCTTCGAGGTCGACCGGGTCGACCGGTTCGACAAGGAACAGCTGCCCAGCGACGACGTCTTCGGCGACTTCAGCCGTCCCCAGCTGCGGCTGATCACCTGCGGCGGGCGGTGGGTCGGTGGGGAGACGGGGTACGCGGACAACGTGGTGGTGTTCGCTTCGCTTGTCGAGGCTCGTTAGGGCTCGCTGTGGGGTTTTCGGGGGAGCCCGACCCGCTCCGGGCGGTCAGGCTTGATCCCTGCGCGCGTCGGGCTCCCCCCGAAAACCTGTTCGGCGCACTCGCCGCGCGGGAGGCGCGGGGTCCTCCGCGAGCGCGGGTGGGCATCTTGAGGGGTTGAGCTGGGCGGACAAGCGAGCCGTTGACAGGTCAGGCGGCTTCGGGTTCGCGGAGATCCAACCAGTCGGCCCAGCGCGGGTCGGGGGCGCGGTGGCCGAGCACCCGCCAGGCGATCCCCTTCGGGGCGGTCGGCAACGCGTGCAGTCGCCAGCCCAGCTCGGCCGGGGTCTTGTCGCCCTTGGTGTGGTTGCACCTGGCGCAGGCGGCGACCACGTTCTCCCAGGCGTGCCGGCCGCCCCGGCTGCGGGGAAAGACGTGGTCGATGGTCTCCGCCGGGCCCCGGCAGTAGGCGCAGCGCCAGCCGTCCCGGGCGAAGATCGCCCGGCGGGACAGGCCCACGTGGGTGCGGTACGGCACCCGGACGAAACGGGTGAGCCGGACGACCGACGGCACCGGCAGCGCGCTGCGGGCACTGTGCAGAATGCCCTCACCGTCGGCGACACAGATCGCTTTGGCGGAAAGTACGAGAATCGCGGCACGACGTACCGACACGACACACAGCGGCTCGTAGGTGGCGTTGAGAACCAGCGCGCCGGAGCCCACCGTGGGTCGTATGTCAGGCATCGCGTCACCCTCCCGGTCAAGCGGCTTACCACTCGCCACCGCCGACCGGCGTCGGGCACAGCCCCACACCACGTCGACGCCGGCCGGATCACCGACGTCCGCTGCGCCAATCGTCCCTGATCGGACCCGCGAATGCACGTACTAATCCTGGCTACCCCCGGCGCTTTCCCCCCGGCCGCGCTCGCCGGACCGGGCGGCACCGACCGGTGGGTCGACGGCGGACCCGCCGGTCGGTTGCGGTACGAAAACAGGGTGACCGTCAGCAGCCTCAGCCCCACCCCCGCCCCATCCAGTCCGGAGCCGGTCGACACACCGAGCCCGGAGTGCCTGGACGAGGCCCTGTGCAAGATCGTCTGGAACTGGACCGACTCGGTGTGGTTCGCCGAGGGCAGCTTCTGGATCCTCGTCAAGCCGCTACGGATCATCGTGATCCTGCTGCTGGCGTTGGCCGCCCGATGGCTGGTGCACCGCACGATCCGCCGGCTCGTCCGCACCACCAGCGACGCCGGTGTGCCGACCATGCTCCGCCCGCTGCGCGAGCGCATCCCGACCGCCGCCACCGAGTCCGGCGAGTTCGTCCCGGAGCGTCGCCGGCAGCGGGCCGAGGCGATCGGCTCGGTGCTACGGAGCCTGAGCACCGCGTTCATCTTCGGCATCGCCCTGCTGATGCTGCTCAAGGAGTTCAGCTTCGATCTGGCACCGCTGCTGGCCAGCGCGGGCATCGCCGGCGTGGCGCTCGGCTTCGGCGCGCAGAGCCTGGTCAAGGACCTGATCGCGGGGCTGTTCATGCTGATCGAGGATCAGTACGGAGTGGGCGACAACGTCGACCTCGGCGAGGCGACCGGCGTGGTCGAGGCGGTCGGACTCCGGGTCACCACCGTCCGGGACGCACGGGGGGTCCTCTGGTACATCCGCAACGGCGAGATCATCCGGGTGGGCAACAAGAGCCAGGGGTGGGCGTTGGTGGTGGTCGACCTGCCGATCGGTTTCGCCGGCACCGAGGAGGCGACGGCCGTGCTGCGGACCGCCGCCGCCTCGATCGCGGTGGACCCGGAGCTGACCCAGTCGATCGTCGAACCGCCGGAGGTGCTCGGCGTCGAGCAGGTCACAGTGGAGGGCACGGTGATCCGCACGGTGGTGAAGACCACCGCCGACGGTCAGTTCAGCGTGGCGCGGGAGTTGCGTCGCAGGCTGGCCGAGGCGTTGGAGAACTCGGGTATCACGGCGAGGATCGCGGCGGGCCGGCTCTACCCCGGCATACCTACTCGATCTGCCTCCGAGACCGGTCAAGGTGGCGCCACCTGAGCCGACCGGCGGGGGTCGCGGCTGAGCGGCCCCCTCGGGTATCGTCCGTTCGTTCAGTCGGAGATGCGACCAACCAGCCGTTCGCCCTAGCCAGTTGTCAGACGATCGGGCAGAATCCGGTGCACGCGCTTACCGAGCGGTGTCACGTCCTCGCTGATCCGCAGACCTGACGATGGTCCCGGGCCGCCATCACGAGTGGCCAGACACCGGGACGATGGAGGCGATGGTGTCCGACGAGCGACCTTCTCCGGAAGGGCCGGCCACCTTCCGGGAGGTTTTCGCCCAGCGTGAGTACCGCGCCGTTTTCGCGGCCAGCACGCTGACCTGGATCGGTGACTACGTCGCCAGGGCGGCCGTCACCCTCCTGGTCTACCGGGAAACCGAGTCCGTGGCGCTGTCGGCCGCCGCCTTCGCGGTCAGCTATCTGCCCTGGCTGGTCGGCGGCCCACTGCTGGCCACGATCGCCGAGCGACACCGGTACCGACAGGTGATGGTGGTCTGCGACCTCGTCCGGGTGGCGCTGATGCTGCTCGTCGCCATTCCCGGGATGCCGGTGCCGGTGATCCTGGTGCTCCTGTTCGCCACCACGCTGGCGAATCCACCGAGTCAGGCTGCCCGCTCGGCGCTGCTGCCGCTGATCCTGCCCGGGGACCGACTCGTCGTCGGGCTGTCCGTCAACGCCAGCGTGGGGCAGGCCGCCCAGGTGGTCGGCTACCTGCTCGGCGCCGCCATCGCAACGGTCAACCCCACCGCCGCGCTGCTGATGAACGCGGCTGCCTTCGCGCTGTCGGCGGTGCTCGTCCGACTCGGGGTGCACGACCGGCCACCGGCGATGAGCACCGCCCACCGCAGTCACCTGCTCCGGGAGACCGCCGCGGGCATTCAGATGGTCTTCAGGACGCCGGTGCTGCGGGCAATCGCCGTCCTGGTCTTCAGCGCCATGCTCTTCTCCATCGTGCCCGAGGGGCTGGCCGCCGCCTGGGCCAACGAACACGCGGGCGAGAGCATGGACCCGGGGCTGGCACAGGCGATGATCATGGCAGCCACCCCGGCGGGCTTCATCCTCGGCGGGCTGATCATCGGCCGTACCGTCGCACCGGCCCGCCGACTGCTCCTGCTCCGGCCATTGGCCGTGGCCGCACCACTGGCGCTGGTGCCCGCGTTGCTGGACCCGCCGCCGGCGGTGGTGGCGCTGCTCGCCGCCGTCTGTGGATTCGCAGTGGCCGGCATGATTCCGACGGCCAACGGGCTCTTCGTCCAGGCCCTGCCGGACGGCTTCCGGGCTCGGGCGTTCGGTGTCATGGCGACCGGCATGCAGGTCATCCAGGGTGCGGCCGTACTGGTGACCGGGTTGCTCGCCGAGCGGTTCCCGATTCCGCTCGTGGTGGGCGTATGGAGCGTCGCCGGGGTGGTGCTGATGTCGATCGTCGCCCTGCGCTGGCCCGACCAGCAGACCGTGGCCGCCTCCGTCGACGCCGCCCGAGCCGCCTCCGCCGCGAGCGGCGGGACCACCGCCCCCGGCGGATCGTCGGAGGACGCCTCTCCCGAGGATCCCGGTCCCGGGCACGTGGGTCCGGGGCGGCCGCGGCACGCGGTGACCTGAGCCACCCTCGTTCACCCCGTGCCGACCGGGCGAGCGCCCCGGCGGGCCTGGCAGGATGGAACGGTGAATCCCGCAGATGAGTCCGAAGGCCACGGCGAAGCGGTCACGTTCTTCGACGCCGTCGGCGGTGAGCCCACGTTCCGCAGGCTGGTCGAGGAGTTCTACGCCGGCATCGCCGCCGATCCACTGCTGCGCCCGATGTATCCGGAGGAGGACCTGGGCCCGGCCGCCGACCGGATGCGGCTCTTCCTCATGCAGTACTGGGGCGGCCCGAACACCTACTCGGCGCAGCGGGGCCATCCCCGACTACGGATGCGCCACGCCCCGTTCCGGATCGGCGCGGCCGAACGCGACGCCTGGCTGCGTCACATGCGCCGGGCGGTCGACAGCCTCGACCTGCCCCCGGCACTCGCCACGGAACTGTGGAACTACCTCGAACGGGCGGCGTACTTCATGGTGAACGACATGGCGGACCCGGCCGCCCACGGCTGACCTCCACCGCCCCGCCACTCCCGGCGGGGCGGATGACCGCTGCTCAGAGCAGGGCGCCCTCGTCGTGCAGCCAGTCGACGAAGCTGGTGGCCACGGCGGCGCCGCAGTCGAGCAGCTCGACCAGGAGCGCGTCGTGGGCACCGGCCGCGAGCGGGACCTGCAATTCGGCGTAGATCGGCAGCTGACCGCGCTCGGTGGGGTCACCCACGTACGCCTTGCAGAAGCGTCGGGTGTGGTTCCACTCGTTGACCACCCGGTAGGCCCGGTCCGCCCAGTCCGGCGGCACCGTCGCGTGTGGTCGGGCCCGCAGCACGAGGATCTCGTCCTCCGGCCCTTCCAGGGTCACCAGCACCGCGTGCCGTTCCCACATGGCCAGCAGGTTGCCGTCGCCGTCGGCCAGGTAACGCACGTCGAGCAGGTCGAGCGCGTCGCAGATCCGACGCAGGGTGACCTGTTCGACGGTGGCTGGCATGTCGGCGATCAACGGACGCTCCGCAGCCGGGCAGTCGTCGCCCGGTTGGCGGGGCGCCGGCGGGCCGACCCGGACGGTACCTTCCACCATGATCCTGCTTCGAGTTTCCGGGTCACCGCCACTGGCGGGACCTGGACGCCATGACCACCACGGCATCGCTCGCGCACCTCACTCCCCAGCGGATCCGGTCGCCTACAGTGGGTGGATCCGAGGATGGACGGTACCCGGACAGCCGGAACGAAGCACCCCCCCAACGCCACCACCAAGCCGGAAGGATGAGTAGCGGTCATCCTTTCGCATGAGCCGCGGATGGCCGTACGAAAATATCGGTGGCCTTCTGCGACCAAATGGCTCCGTACGGTCCCACCAATCCGACCCATCGGCCAGCCGCACGTACCTGCACGCCGTCACCACCCGCCGAATCCTCGGACACGCCGAGGAAACCCATGCGAACCAGACCCTGCACCATCCGCTGAGTCACCTCCACCGGACGGTCAGGCTCGTCGTCGGGGGTGACCACCACCGCCACGTGGTCCAGCAGGGCGTCGCGCAGCACCCGTTGCCCCACCGTCCGGCCACCGACCCCGTGCTCGGCCGCCTCGCGCAGGGTGCCCGCCGCCGCCTCAGCCAGCCGGCGCAGTTCCCCGCCCGGCAGCGTCTCGACCCGACGGCTGACCGCCGGCGGCAGGGCCCACCGCCACTCCGCGTCGCGGCGGGCCGGCAGGTCCGCGCGGCCGGCCGCGAGTTCGGCGAGCAGTTGCCCGGCGGCGACGGTCACATCACCGGGACCCGCGCCGGCCACCGTACGCACGGCCAGCACTTCCCACGGCAGCCGCGCCCAGAGGGCGGTACGCGCGCCGACAGCGGCCGGCCTCAGCCGGACCAGGGCGGCGCTCTCCAACCGGACGAGGCGCGCCAGGAACGCCCCCGCATCGGCGACGTCGACGAGGCCGTGTCCGACGCTCACGACGCACCCGCCGGGGCGTAGCCGAGCAGGAACGTCCGCTCCGGCTCGCTGAGCCGCCGGGGCACCTGCCGGGCCAGGTCGAACGGCACCAGCACCGAGCGCGCCCGGCTGATGAGCAGTTCGCCGTCGTACATCTCGTATCCGATGGTGAAGGACGCGGCCCGCAGCTGCTCCACCCACAGCTCGATCCGCACGGTGGGCGCGGTCTCGACGGTGGCCCGGTCGAGGGCGTAGTCCACCGGCCGCAGGTAGTCGACCTCGTGCCGGCGGATCACCACGCCCTCGGCGAAGGTGTCCACCCCGTACGCCCGGGCACCGACGAACATCAACGCCACCCGGGCCTCCTCGTAGAGGGTGAGGAAGCGGGCGTTGTTGACGTGGCCGTACGCGTCCAGGTCGGACCAGCGCAGGGTGCAGTGGTAGACGAACCGGTCAGCCACGACAGACCGCCCGGTCAGTCGCGGGTCAGCTTGCGGTACGTCACCCGGTGCGGACGGGCCGCCTCCGCGCCGAGTCGGTCGATCTTGTTCTTCTCGTACGCCTCGAAGTTGCCCTCGAACCAGAACCACTTCGACGGGTCCTCGTCGTCGCCCTCCCAGGCCAGGATGTGCGTGGCGACCCGGTCCAGGAACATCCGGTCGTGGGAGATCACCACGGCGCAGCCGGGGAACTCCAGCAGCGCGTTCTCCAGGCTGGAGAGGGTCTCCACGTCCAGGTCGTTTGTCGGCTCGTCGAGCAGGATGACGTTGCCGCCGATCTTGAGCGTCAACGCCAGGTTGAGCCGGTTGCGCTCGCCGCCGGAGAGCACCTTTGTCGGCTTCTGCTGGTCGGGGCCCTTGAACCCGAACGCCGCGATGTACGCCCGCGAGGGCATCTCGACCTTGCCCACCATGAGGTGGTCCAGTCCGTCGGAGACGACCTCCCAGACGGTCTTGTCGCCGTCCAGGCCCTGCCGGTTCTGGTCGACGTAGGACAGCGAGACGGTCTCGCCGACCCGGACCCGGCCGCCGGTCGGCTCCTCCAGCCCCACGATGGTCTTGAACAGGGTGGTCTTGCCGACGCCGTTCGGGCCGATGATGCCGACGATGCCGTTACGCGGCAGCGAGAAGGAGAGGTTCTCGATCAGCAACCGCTCGCCGAAGCCCTTGGTCAGGCTGTTCGCTTCGATGACGGTGTTGCCCAGGCGCGGGCCCGGCGGGATCTGGATCTCCTCGAAGTCCAGCTTGCGGGTCTTCTCCGCCTCGGCGGCCATCTCGTCGTACCGGTCGAGGCGGGCCTTGGACTTGGTCTGCCGGGCCTTGGCGTTGGAGCGCACCCAGTCCAGTTCGTCGGCCAGGCGCTTCTTCATCTTGGCGTCGCGGCGCCCCTCGACCGCCAGCCGGGCCGCCTTCTTTTCCAGGTAGGTGGAGTAGTTGCCCTCGTACGGGTAGGCGCGGCCACGGTCCAGCTCCAGGATCCAGTTGGCCACGTTGTCCAGGAAGTAGCGGTCGTGGGTGATGGCGACGACGGTGCCGGCGTACTTGGCCAGGTGCTGCTCCAGCCACTGCACGCTCTCGGCGTCCAAATGGTTGGTGGGCTCGTCGAGCAGCAGCAGGTCGGGGGCCTCCAGTAGCAGCTTGCACAGGGCGACCCGGCGGCGCTCACCGCCGGAGAGCTGGGTGACGTCGGCGTCCGGCGGCGGGCACCGCAGCGCGTCCATGGCCAGTTCGAGCTTGGAGTCGATGTCCCACGCGTCGGCGTGGTCCAGCTCCTCCTGGAGCCGGCCCATCTCCTCCATCAGCTCGTCGGAGTAGTCGGTGGCCATCTGCTCGGCGATCTTGTTGAACCGCTCCAGCTTGACCTTCGTCTCCGCGACCGCCTCCTCGACGTTGCCGAGCACGGTCTTGGCGTCGTTGAGCGCCGGCTCCTGCGCGAGCATCCCCACGGTGAAGCCGGGCATCAGACGGGCCTCGCCGTTGCTCGGCTGATCCCAACCCGCCATGATCTTGAGCAGGCTGGACTTACCGGCGCCATTCGGACCGACCACCCCGATCTTGGCGCCCGGCAGGAAGTTCAGCGTCACATTGTCGAGCACGACCTTGTCGCCGTGCGCCTTACGCGCCTTGTCCAGGACGTAGATGAACTGGGCCACGGTGCGGGCTCCTCCGTCGCTTTCGATCGCCGATTTCGCGTGCCACGGGCGCGGGCCAGGGCCGCCGTCCGTCGCCGTCGGCCGGGAGCCGGCCGCGCGCACGCCGTTGTCAATCCTGACAGGTACGCCGGGCCGCGCCCACATCGCCCCGCCAGACCGGGTCCGCCGGGGCCGGGTCACCGCCCCGAAGGCCGGTCGGGGCGGCTCACCTGTCAACATGATCACGTCCAGGGTTCGCCGAGTTCGGGGCGGGTAGGTGAGTCCGGCACAGGGGAACAGACGCCGCAGCTACGCTCAGTACGCTCATCGCGGTGGACCCGTCAGCACCCGGAGGTGGCCGATCGTGACCGTCCGTAGCTCCTTTGTCGTAGTGGCAAACCGACTGCCGGTCGACGAGGTGAGCACACCCGAGGGACGGCAGTGGCGACGCAGCCCGGGCGGGCTGGTCACCGCACTGCATCCCGTTCTCGCCGAGCACCAGGGCACCTGGGTCGGCTGGGCAGGCGGCACCGGCGCGGCCCCCGAGCCGTTCGACCTGGAGGGTATCCGGCTACATCCGGTGCCACTGAGCGCGGAGGAGCTGGAGCGCTACTACGAGGGGCAGTCCAACGCGACGATCTGGCCGCTCTACCACGACGCCGTCGAGACGCCCGCCTACAAGCGCCGCTGGCGTGAGGCGTACCGCCTGGTCAACGCCCGGTTCGCGGAGGCCGCGGCGGAGGTCGCCGCCGAGGGGGCGACGGTCTGGGTCCAGGACTACCAGCTCCAACTGGTGCCGGCGATGCTCCGGGAGCTGCGCCCCGACCTGCGGATCGGCTTCTTCCTGCACATCCCGTTCCCGCCGATCGAGCTGTTCATGCAGATGCCGTTCCGCACCGAGATCCTGCGCGGCCTGCTCGGTGCCGACCTGGTCGGCTTCCAGCAGCGGCTCGCCGCGCAGAACTTCGTCCGGCTCGCCCGGCACCTGCTGGGGCTGCGGTACGAGGGCCAGATGATTCAGGTGGACGGCCGTCAGGTCAAGGCCGGTGCCTTCCCCATCTCGATCGACACCAAGGAGATGGAGCGGTTGGCGGCGGACCCGGCCATCCAGGCGCGGGCCAAGGAGATCCGCGAGGAGCTGGGCAACCCCCGGACGATCATCCTCGGCGTCGACCGGCTCGACTACACCAAGGGCATCGAACTGCGCCTCAAGGCGTTCCGCGAGTTGCTGGCTGACGGAAAGTTGACAGTGCCCGACGCGGTTATGGTGCAGGTCGCCACACCGAGCCGCGAGCGCGTGGAGCACTACCAGGCACTTCGCGTCAAGGTCGAGCGCGAAGTTGGTCGGATTAATGGCGAATTCGGCCGGGTTGGCGTGCCGGCGGTGCATTATCTGCATCAGTCGTACAGTCGGACCGAACTGGCTGCGATGTACGCCGCCGCCGACGTGATGATGGTTACTCCGCTGCGAGACGGAATGAACCTGGTGGCCAAGGAGTACGTCGCATCAAGGGCGGACCACGGGGGCGCACTCGTACTCAGTGAGTTCGCCGGCGCCGCCACCGAGCTGCGTCAGGCGTTCCTGTGCAACCCGCACGACCCCGACGCGGTCAAGGACGCTCTGCTACGGGCCGTGCATGTGGAGAAGCCGGAGGCTCGTCGCCGTATGCGGACAATGCAACGCCATCTGCGCACCCACGACGTGGGGCACTGGGCGAAGTCCTTCCTCACCGAACTCGGTGTGCCCGACATGGAGGCAGCGTGAACGCGGCGTCCACCGAGAACGTCACGCCCGTCGCGGGCCCGATGGATCCGGAACTGCGCGCCGCCATCGGGCGGATCGCCCGGGTACCCCAGCTCCTGGTGGCCTGCGACTACGACGGCACGCTCGCACCGATCGTGGAGGACCCCAGCAAAGCCGTACCGCTGCCGGAGTCGGTGGCCGCGGTGCGGGCCCTGGCGGCGCTGCCGCAGACCACCGTGGCGGTCGTCTCCGGCCGCGCGCTGCGCGACCTGGCCGCCCTCTCCCGGCTGCCAAGCGAGGTTCACCTGGTCGGTAGCCACGGCTCCGAATTCGACATCGGCTTCGTCGAGCGACTCTCCCCCGAGCTGATCGCCGTACGCACCCGGCTGCGCGACGCCCTGCGGGACATCGCCGCGGCCCACCCCGGCGTCCGCCTGGAACGCAAGCCGGCAAGCGTCGCCGTGCACACCCGTGGGGTGGATCCCCAGGTCGCCGCCGCCACCATCGACGCGGTCCGCAGCGGCCCGGCGACCTGGCCGGACGTCACCGTCACCCAGGGCAAGGAAGTCATCGAGCTCTCCGTCGTGGCCACCCACAAGGGCACCGCCGTCGACCAGCTACGCACCCAGCTCTCGGCCAGTGCGGTGCTCTTCATCGGTGACGACGTGACCGACGAGAACGCCTTCGGCAACCTGCACGGTCCGGACGTCGGCATCAAGATCGGCCCCGGTGAGACCAAGGCCGGTTACCGGGTGGCCGAGCCGATCGAGGCCGCCCGAGCGCTCGGGCTGCTGCTGGAGACCCGACGGCACTGGCTGTTCGGTGAACGGGCGGTACCGATCGAGCGACACTCGATGCTGGCCAACGGTCGAACGGTCGCGCTACTCACGCCGGACGCCAAGGTGAGCTGGCTGTGCAATCCCAAACCCGACTCGGCGGCGATCTTCGCGGATCTGGTCGGCGGCAGTCCGGCCGGGCACTTCAGCATCGCACCCGAACGGGGCGGCATTCCCCTGGGCCAGCGCTACCGGTCGGGCACGATGACCGTGGAGACCCGTTGGTCCGGTCTCACCGTCACCGACTGGCTGGACAAGCCGGACCCCAGGGCCACGCCGGACGGCCCGGCGATCATCTCTGGCGACTCGACCCTGGTCCGGGTACTCACCGGCACCGGTCGGGTGCGCCTCGAGTTCGCGCCCCGGCCGGAGTTCGCCCAGGTCGCCGTACAGCTCCAGCCGCTCGGTGATGGCCTGCTGGTGCTCGGCTCCAACGAACCGGTCGCGCTCTACTCCCCCGGCGTGCAGTGGGAGGTCGGCAACGACGGCGGGTACGAGACCGCGAAGGCGGTGGTGGACCTCGCCGCGCTCGGTGGTCAGGTGGTGCTGGAGCTGCGTTTCGGTACGCACAGCCTGGAGCATCACCGGCTGCCCATCCACGAACGGCAGGCAGCGGCCGAACGCCCTTGGAAGGACTGGGTGGCCTCGCTGCGACTGCCGACCACCGCCCGGGACCTGGTCGCCCGCAGCGCACTGACGCTGCGCGGCCTCTGCCACGAGGCCAGCGGCTCGATCCTGGCGGCGGCGACCACCTCGCTGCCGGAGGAACTGGGCGGAGTCCGCAACTGGGACTACCGCTACTGCTGGCTGCGTGATGCCGCGATGACCGCCCGAGCCCTGGTCGACCTGGGCTCGATCACCGAGGCCGAGGCATTCCTGCGCTGGGTGGACGGCTGCGTGGAACGCACCGGCGGGCACCCCGAGCGGCTGCACCCCCTCTACACGGTCGACGGCTACGAACTGGGTGCCGAGGCGGTCATCGACACCCTGCCCGGCTACGCCGGATCTCGCCCGGTACGCGTCGGCAACCTCGCCAACCACCAGCTCCAACTCGACGTCTTCGGCCCGATCGCCGACCTGATCGCCGCCACCGCCGACGTACGCGGCTCGGTACGCGCCGAGGAGTGGCGGGTGCTGGAGAACATGGTCGAGGCGGTCCGCCGCCGCTGGCACGAGCCGGATCACGGCATCTGGGAGGCCCGCCTACCACCCCGGCACCACGTCTTCTCCAAGGTGATGTGCTGGATGACCGTCGATCGGGCGCTGCACGTGGTACGCCAGCACGGCGGCGAGGACCGGCCGGAATGGGTGGAACTGCGCGACCGGATCGGTGCCAACGTGCTGGAGTACGGCTGGCACGAGCACGCCGAGGCGTACAGCGTCGCGTACGGCGACGAGGACATGGACGCCTCGTCGCTGTGGATCGGGATCTCCGGACTGCTGGCCGGCGACGACCCCCGCTTCCTCTCCACCGTGTTGAAAATCGAGGCGGACCTGCGCAGCGGCCCGGTCGTCTACCGCTACCACTGGGACGACGGCCTGCCCGGCCGCGAGGGCGGCTTCCACATCTGCACGGCGTGGCTGATCGAGGCGTACCTGCGCACCGGCCGGCGCACCGACGCCGAGGAACTGTTCATGCAGATGATCGACACGGCGGGCCCGACCGGACTGCTCCCCGAGCAGTACGACCCGCTGGCCGAGCGCGGCCTGGGCAACCACCCGCAGGCGTACAGCCATCTCGGAGTGATCCGCTGCGCACTGCTCCTGGACAACATGCTCAAGCAGTAACCAATGGTCAGATCGGAGCGGCCAAAGACCCCTGACCTCCGCCCGCTCCGCCTTGCGCCCTCCGGCCCCCACTTGCCCCGTTGATCATGAGGTTAGCGGCAGTTTTAGAGATCAAGTGCGCCGCTAACCTCATGATCAACGCTCAGGGCTGGGGTTGGGGGGGCAGCCCGGGTGTGGGATTTCGTTATGTGTGGGCGGTTTGGGACCAGGGTCGTACGGTGTCGGGGGTGGGGGCGTTGAACACTTGCGAACGGCCGTGGACGACCGCCCCCGGGGTGGGGGTGGCCCGGAATGTTGGCGGGTCGGTGGTCGTTACATATCCCTGAACGGCCGAGGTAGACCGCCTGCCGCAGGCTAGGTGGGTGGGTGTGGCCCGGGAATGATGGCGGGCCGCCGGTCGTTGGACATGGTCCCGGCGACGTGCAGCGGCCTTTGGCCCCGCGTGCCGGATGATTTCCCCCTTGTTTTTGAGCGCCCTTTTG
>NZ_JBFAQH010000028.1:0-52185 GCF_040677165.1 Micromonospora sp. NPDC049374
CGCTGCGCCGAAGACACATCAAACAAATCCGCAGCCACCACCAACACACCCTGCAACCCAGCCGGACAACCCCGCCCGTCAAACAACTCGACCATCTTCACTTCAAGGTCGAACTTGGCCATCGGGCTGACCTTGGGAACGATCTCGGCCTGTACGTCCGCGAACTCCAGCGCGCCGTCGCCGGTGTTCCGCAGCGTCAGCGACACCTGGAACAGCGGGTGGCGGGCCAGCGACCGGGTCGGCGCCAGCTCCTCGACCAGGCGCTCGAACGGCACATCCTGATGCGCCAGGGCGCCGAGGTTCACCTGCCGCACCCGCCGCAGCACCTCGGTGAACGTCGGGTCGCCGGACAGGTCGGTGCGGACGACCAGGGTGTTGACGAAGAAGCCGACCAGGTCGTCCAGGGCCTCGTCATGCCGACCCGCCACCGGGAAACCGATCGGGATGTCGGTACCCGCCCCGAGCCGCGACAACAACACCGCCAACGCCGACTGGAGCACCATGAACATGGTCACGCCCTCGGCCCGCGCCAGGTCAGCCAGCCGCTGATGCACCTCGGCCGGCACCTGCAACGGCACCAAATGCCCGCGGTGCGACGCCACCGCCGGGCGGGGCCGGTCGACCGGAAGCGCCAACTCCTCCGGCGCCCCGGCGAGCGCCTGTCGCCAGTACGCGACCTGCTTCGACAACAGGCTCTTCGGGTCGGACTCCACGCCGAGCAGTTCCTGCTGCCAGAGCGCGTAGTCGGCGTACTGCACCGGCAACGGCGCCCACGCCGGGGCCTCACCGCGCAGCCGGGCCTCGTACGCCGTCGAGATGTCCCGCCACATAAGCGCCTGCGACCACGCGTCGGTGGCGATGTGGTGCACGACAAGCACGAGCACGTGCTGGTCCGCGGCGGTCTCGAGCAGCCAGGCCCGTACGGGGATCTCGGTGGCCAGGTCGAAGGCGTGCGCCTCCGCGCGCGCGATCGCGTCGTCGACGTCGGCGGTCGCCAGCCGCACGACCTCGAGGCGCCACCCGGCGGCGTCGACGATGCGCTGGAACGGCTCGCCGTCCACGGTGTCGAACACCGTACGCAGCGACTCATGGCGGCCCAGCACGTCGCGCAGCGCGGCGCTCAGGGCGGCGACGTCGAGGGCGCCGGTCAGCCGTACCGTGACGCCGCTGTTGTACGTCGGATTCGGGCCTTCCATTTGACTGAGGAACCACAGCCGCCGCTGAGCATAAGACAACCGAACCATGAACGGATCTCCCCTAAGAGCTTGTTGCAGCGGCCGAATTCCAACGCATTGATGGCGGTTCAACAAGGAAGCAGTCGAACGGTGAGCCGGCGCTGTTCAACCGTGTTGTTCAACCGCCGGAAAGGGCGTGGTTGAACAGGGCAAGAAATTGCGCCGCGGAGGTCGTCCCTCCACGGCGCAGCGAACGCGTCGCAGCTGGTTCAGCCGACGATGAGCCGGTCCCGCTCGACGGCCTCGTAGAGCGCGCGGATGTTGGCGCTGCCGAAGCCACGGGCGCCGCGGCGCTGGATGAGCTCGTAGAACAGCGTGTTGCGCGGGTACGGGGACCGGGTGAACAACTGCAGCAGATAGCCCCACTCGTCGCGGTCGGCCAGCACGTTGGTCGCCCGCAGGCTTTCGATCATCGCGGATCGGTCCGGGAACCGGTCGGCGAGCGCCTCGTAATAGGTCCCCGGCGTCTGCAGGAACGCGACGCCTCGGTCGGTGGCCTCGGACACCGCCGCGACGATGTCGTCGACCAGCAGCGCCAGGTGCTGGACGCCCGGTCCGCCGTTGCGGTGCAGAAACGCGTTGAGCTGGCCCGAGCCGGTCGCCGAGCCCGGCGCCACCAGGGTGAACGTGATGTCGTCCGAGCTGCTGCGGACCACGATCGAGTCCATCGAGCTCCCGCCGACGTCGATGAACTCCGACGAGTACCGGTCCAGACCGAAGGCGTCGGTGTAGAAGTCGGCGTACTGCTCCAGCGTCCCGGCCTCGAGGCAGATCGCGACGTGGTCGAGCAGGCGGATCCGCTGTTCGGGCGCCGAGTCGTCGATCAGCGGCGTCCAGGTGCGGCCACCGGGCAGCAGCACCTCCGCGCTCGCCGGCACGAGTGTGTGGCGGACCGGACCGAAGCCGCCGACGACCGGGCTGCCCCGCACCGTCCCGAGGTCGACGGCGCCCGCCCCGACCGCCCGTGCTCGGGCGGCCGTGACGTCGTCGCAGCCGAACGCGATGTCGGCGACGCCGTCGCCGTGCGCGTCCAGGAACCGCGCCGCCTCCGCGCCGGCGGTCACCACCATCTGCAACCGCCCCTGGCGCAGCAGGATCGAGCGGGACTCGTCGTCGGCGGACTCCGCTACCCGGGTGAAGCCGAGAGCGTCTCCGAGATAATCGACTGCGATTTTGGGTTCGCTCACGTAAAGCTCGATGAACGCGATCTGCCGTGCCGCCATCATACCTCCCGAAGACGGGACTACGCGGGGCTTTCCTACGCCGCGTCAGCGTCACAGACGGGTCCGATAGAGGCAATGCCGGTCGCGATCCGGCAATCAAACAGCGGGTGTCCAACCGTTACCGGCGACGCAGTCGAACACTTCTGGTCCCGCGGTTTACGCTATTCAGGCCGGTGGCGGGGCGAGGGCGTGCTGCTCGGCCGTCGCCAGCTCGCCGGCGCCCACCATCGAGAACACCACCTCGACGACGAGGCCGCCGTGCGGCTGCGGGTGCGCGGTGAGCTCCGCGCCGTGCGCCCGGGCGATCGCGCGGACGATGGACAGCCCGAGGCCGTGATGCCCGTCGTCAGCCGTGCGGCGCAGCCGCTGGAACGGCTCGAAGAGACGGTCCACCTGATCCGCGGAGATGACCTCGCCGGTGTTGGCCACGGTGAGCACCACCCGGCCGATCTTCCGGTGCACGCTGACCTCGACCGTGCCGCCGGGCACGTTGTGGTGGATGGCGTTGTCGCAGAGGTTGACCAGCAACCGGCCGAGCAGCACCGGATCGCCCGGCACCGACACCGGCCGCAGCGAGGTCACCACCTGCACCCCGCGCCGTTCGGCCTCCGGCGCCCGCTCGCGCAGCGCCAGCTCGACCAGCCCGGTCAGGTCAACCATCTCGTCCGCGGCCCGACCCTGCTCGCTGCTGGAGAGGGTGAGCAGCGACTCGAGAAGCTGGCCCCGCTGATCGCTGATCACCAGGAGCCGCTCGAAATTGTGCCGGAACGATTCCAAGCTGGCGCCCGGATCGATCAGCGGCTCCTCGAGCAGCGCCCGCTCCACGGTCAGCGGGGTGCGCATCTCATGTGCGGCGTTGGCGACGAATCCCTTGTGGGCGTCGAGCGCGGTCTCCAACCGGCCGAGCAGGCCGTCGACGGTGTCGGCCAGATCCTTCAGTTCGTTGCGGTTGCCGGGCAGGGCCAGCCGCTCGTGCACGTTGCGATCGGAGATCTGGCGCAGGCGCTCGGTCATCGTCAGCACCGGGCGCAGCACGCGGCCGGCGATCAGCCAGCCGAGGAACAGCGAGATCAAAGCCATGATGGCCAGCGCGATCAGCGGCTGGAGCAGCCCGCTTCCGGCCGTGTCGGCCGCGTCGATAGCGGGCAGTGTGCCGTCGTCGGCGGGGCCGGGCGACGGCGGGCCGGACATCGGGCCGGACGGGAGCGGCGGCGGCGTCACGGGATTGAGGCTCTTGGCCAGCGCCCACATGATCACCAGCAGGACTGTGCTCGACATTACGGAGACGAGGACGTACAGCAGCGTCAGCCGCAGGCGGAGAGGGTGTTGTCCGAGTCGCATGATCAGATCCGGTATCCGGCGCGGGGCACCGTCTCGATCAGCGGCGGATCGCCGAGCTTGGTCCGCAGCCGGTTCACGGTGGCCTTCACCGTGGTGGTGAAGGGGTCGGTCGCCTCGTCCCAGACGCGGTCGAGCAGTTCCTCGGCAGACACCACCCGGCTGCCACAGGTCAGCAGATACTCCAGCACAGCAAACTCCTTAGGACTCAAGTTAAGCCGGGCCCCGGCCCGGGTTGCGGTGCGCTGCGCCGGGTCGAGGCGCAGGTCACCGTGCTCCAGCACGGGCGGCGCTGCGGGCTGCGAGCGCCGGGCCACCGCCCGGATCCGCGCCACCAGTTCCGCGTATGCGAAAGGTTTGGGAAGGTAGTCGTCGGCACCGATGCCCAGTCCCTCCACCCGGTTCGCGATGGTGCCCGAGGCGGTCAGCATCAGCACCCGGCTCAGCGATCTCTGGCTGACCAGCGTGCGGCACACGTCGTCGCCGTGCACCACGGGCAGGTCGCGGTCGAGGACGATCACGTCGTACGGGACCACCGTCGCCCGCTCCAGCGCCGACCCGCCGTCGTATGCGACATCGACGGCCATGCCCTCGCGCCGCAGCACCCGAGCGACCGAGTCGGCCAGGTCCGGCTGATCTTCAACCACGAGTACCCGCATCACACGCCTTCCTGTCTGTGTGACTCAACTGTCGACGACGGTTCCGGACTGACGCTAATAAGGCTCCTGTCACAAGCCGGTCACAACGACACGGACCGTGCTGTGACCGCCCGCCGTCTACAAATTCTCACTGACAGCAAGAGTCCCGGAAACAAGGCAGGAGGATGTGATGACCCTGGCCATCCATACTGAATCTCTCAGTAAGCGCTACCGCCGCCACCTCGCGCTCGACGACTGCACGCTGGCGATTCCAGACGGACGGATCGTCGGGCTGGTCGGTCCCAACGGTGCCGGTAAGTCGACCCTTCTCGGGTTGGCGTCCGGCATGATCGCGCCGACCAGCGGAAGCATCGAGGTGCTCGGTCAGCGGCCGGCGGTCAGCGCGGAACAGCTGGCTCGGGTCGGATTCGTCGCTCAGGACGCGCCGGTCTACAGCCGGCTGACCGTTGCCGACCACCTCAAGCTCGGCGCCCGGCTGAACCCGAAGTGGGATCAAGCGTTCGCCGAGCGGCGCATCCGCGAGCGTGGGCTCGACCTCAAGCAGAAGGCCGGTTCGCTCTCCGGCGGTCAGCGGGCCCAGCTCGCGCTGACCGTCGCCGCAGCCAAGCGGGGCGAACTGCTCGTCCTCGACGAGCCGGTGGCGGCGCTCGACCCGCTGGCCCGGCGCGGGTTCATGCGGGACCTGCTCGACTTCGTCGACGAGCTCGAGGTGAGCGTGATTCTCTCGTCGCACCTGCTCGGCGACCTGGAGCAGGTCTGCGATCACCTGATCGTGCTGGCCAACGGCCGGGTGCATATCTCCGGCGACGTGTCGGATCTGCTCGCCGTCCACTACCGGATCACCGGCCGTGCGGGCGACCCCTACCGGCTGCCAGCCGACGCCGAGCTGATCCACGCCGAGAACAGCCGCGGCGAGTCGTCGGTGATCGTGCGGTCCACCTCGCCAATTCCCGGGGCGGAGGCCGTGGACCTCGAGGACATGACCCTCGCCTATCTGACCCGGGCCACCACCACCGGCCCGGTCGGGCCGACCGCAGCAATGACGGGAGCCGACCGATGATCTGGCTGACCTGGAGGCAGTTCCGCGCCCAGACACTGGTGGCCGCGGGGGCGCTCGCCCTCCTCGCGATCTACCTGATCTACCTGGGCAGCGAGATCCGCAGCTTCTACGACACGAGGATCGCCAACTGCACGGAGCAGGCGTGCTATCTCGCACGGCTGGACCTGCGGGCCAGCTACGACGACGCGATCTCGGTCATGGTGGTGCTGCTCATCGCCGTACCCGGCCTGATCGGGGTCTTCTGGGGCGCCCCGCTGGTGACCCAGGAGCTGGAGCAGCGCACCGATCGGCTGGTGTGGAACCAGAGCGTCACCCGCACCAAGTGGCTGGCGGTCAAGCTCACCGTGATCGGCCTGGCCAGCATGGCGGTGGCCGGCCTGTTCAGCCTGCTGCTGACGTGGAGCGCAAGCCGGTACGACGAGGTGATCGGTGAGCGGTTCGCGGCGCTGAGCTTCGGCTCCCGCAACATCGTACCGATCGGGTACGCGCTGTTCGCCTTCGTGCTCGGCACCGTGGTCGGCATGATCGTCAAGCGCACGCTGCCGGCCATGGCGATCACCCTGATCATCTTTGCCGGGCTCCAGTTGCTGATCCCGACGGTTGTCCGGCAGAACCTGATGCCCCCGGTCACCGACCGGGTGGCCGTCGACGCCAGCGTGCTCAACAGCGGCGTCGGGATGAATCTGAAGGAGGACAACACCTTCGACATCCAGGGATACACGGCCAACGGGAGCTGGGCTCTCGAGTTCTCGTCACCGCTGTACAAGGCGGACGGTACGCCGTACCGCGGCGAGGACGCGAGGCCCTGCCTCATCCCGGACGACCGGGAGGCCGGCGACTCCTGCACGGCCGCACAGAACCTGCACTTCGACTACATCCACCAGCCGGGCCACCGATACTGGACGTTCCAGTGGATCGAACTGTCAATGTTCCTCGGGCTGTCTATTTTGCTTACCGCGTTCGGGTTCTTCTGGCTCCGGCGCCGCTCCTAGCGGTGACCCCGGCATGGCTACGGCACCGCGTTGATGCGGTGCCGTAGCCATGCCGCACTGGGCCCGATGCCCGAATTCTGGAACTCCGGCTGATCCGGCAACCCCCGCCGGCCCCGTCACCACCGCGCGGCGGCGAAAGAGCTTGTTGATCGTGGTGCATGATGTGCTGTTCCGCGGCCGGGCGGAGGACGAGCCGGCGGGTGCCGTGCTCCCGGCATGGATCGAGGCAACGATCCCCACGACAGGGGCTGCATCCTCGCTCACGCGTCCGTGGTGCTCCTCGGCCTTGCCAACGCCACGGGCCAGGATATCGGCCGCGTTGTCCCGCGGAGGGCACCGGAGTGTGGTCCGCCACGAGGTCGCACGCGTGTCTCGGCACCTGTGGGAGATGGCCGGCGACGACGTCGGCGGTCTGAACCGCCCGGGCCAACGGGCTGTGGTGGATCGCCGAGAAGGGCACTGTACGGAGCCGTCGGCCTAGCCGGTCCGCCTGCTCACGACCGAGTTGTGAAAGACCTCCGTCCGGGGGCGTGAGCGGACGCCGGATCCTGTTCGCCGTGGCGCACGAGGTACAGCTGTGTGCGAGCCATTGACACGCGCCCTCCCGTCTTTGCTCGGCGACGAGCACGATAGATCACGAAAGCGCGGATGACCCGGCTCAGAACAAGGCCAGCCCACTCTGCTGCCGCCGTCCGAGCGCTCAGCGTCGGCCACCTCGGTACGTCCGTGGCAAGTGTCAAGTGCGCCCTGGTCAGTCGACCATTACGGCGAAGACCGACGACACCGGCACCGGCCCGGCACACCGGGAGTCGTTCGACCGGGCGCGGCTATCGCCCATGACGAAGACGGAGTCGGCCGGCACGCTGACCGCGGCGAACCGGCGCGGCCCGCAGTAGTTCGGGTTCGGCGGCTCGTCGAGCGACGCGTCCTCAGCCACATAGGGCTCGGCCAGTGGCTTACCGTCGACCGTCACCTTGCCTGAGGTGTCGCAGCAGGCGATGGTTTCGCCGCCGACCGCGACGACGCGTTTGAGCAGCGGCGCCTTACGGTCACCCCAGAGACCGCCGGGGGAACGGATCAGGACGACATCGCCGCGCCGTGCCTCATACGTGCCGGTTACTTTCCGTGCGGTGACAACCTGACCGGCCTTGACCGTCGGCTCCATACTGACGCCGCCCTGGGTGAACTGTTCGGTGGCTCCCATCCCGGTCGCGTCACCGTCGCCGCAGCCGGCAACAGCCATCACGAGAAGGAACACCATCAGTCTGCGCATCCGACGGATCCTGCCAGAATCGACGGCGCTGTGCGGTCCGTCGGGCGCGGCGCTACCCGGCACTGCTGCCCCACGGTCATATGCACTGTCATGCCGCACGCCGCGCATTACGTAGGGCCACCATGGCCCCCCCTGCATCCGCGCAAGTGCTCGCCGTCGGTTGAGCAGAGCCCCTCCGTGGGCGGGCCGCTGCTGTGGCCGGCGAACGAGCCCTCTGGCCAAACCTTTGGGCCCTGGCCGATTCCGGGCCAGGGTCCGCTTCCCACGACTACGACGGCGTCACCCGTGACATCGAGGTCACCGACACCACCGGCCCGGCCGCCGTCCGGGCGCTGAAGGTAAAGGAGTCGTCGCACGACTCCCCGCCACCAATCGTCTTCCCTACCACTACCCAGACGTGCGGCCCGTGACCGCTCGTACAGCGTCTTCCACGGCCCGTACCGTGCCGGCACGTCCCGCCACGGTATCCCCGGTACGCACCCGGAACACGATCCGTTCATCACCTGCCGCTGATCCCGCCACCGCCCGCCACGCTACGGTTTCATCGCCGGCAGCAATGGCGCGATCCGCGCGTACTCGACCTCGCTCAGCTCGAACCGCCCACTCACCACAGACATTGATAGCCGCTCCACACCCCAAGATCCAGGAAGCTCCGGCACGCCCGGCGGAGAGCAATCGGATAGCACTGAGCCCCCAGACCGTCCTGCGGCATCCGTGCTAGGTGCCTGCCTGGTCGAGCACTTCAATAACACGCGCGCTGATCTTGCCGAGGGCGGCGGTATCAGCTGCGCCCAGGCTATCGAAAAGGACGTCTCGAATTTCTGCGCGTTGCGCGCGTAGCACGCGCACCACGAGCAGCCGACCTTGATAGGTCAAGGTGGCCTCGTAGGCACGTCGCCCCGTTGGTACCCGACCGCGGATAACCAAACCCTGGCGTTCCAGGACGTTCAGCGTGTGGCTGACGCGGCTGGGCGAGAAGCGCAGCATTCCGGCGAGCGCTTTCAAGCCCAGCGTCTGGTTCTCCGCGGCGCTGAGCAGGACCAGCAACTTGAAGTGCCCGTGGGAGATGTTCCCGTCGCGCTGGGACTGCCGTTCCAGCGCGGCCTCGAGGAGGTGGGCCGCCAGCACGAAGGCATGCCATACTGCGGCCCGGTCGAGGTCGTCGTCCCGTCGCACCGTCACGGTGCCCATTTTGCGGTCGACGCACCGGCATGTCGACCTGCCGGGCCTACACCATGGGGTTGCCGTTGGCGGAGTCTTCGGCTGGGACGATGTCCTGGACGACATCCCAGTGCTCCACGATGCGCCCGTTCTCCAGCCGGAAGATGTCGACGATGGCCACAGGGTTCGGGGCCCAGCCATGCACGATGCTGTGGGTAAAGACCAGATCGCCCTGCGCGGCAACCCGCTGTGGCTCCCACGAGAAGCCTTCCAGCCCCGGGACGACGTTGCGCAAGGTGTCGAGCCCGTTGGGCATCTGCGGGCTGTGCTGGACGTAGGGCTCGGCCCAGTAGCGGTCAATCGCGGTCAGATCCTTCTCCGCGAACAACTCCCGCATCGCGGTGAGCACGATGTCGGTGTTCCGCTTTGCCTGGTCGTCCTGGGCGGTGGGGTGCTGGGTCATGTTCAGGCCTCCTTGATCGTTCCGACGAAGTTGTAGAGCTTGCCGTCGACGGTCACGTTGGAATAGACCGTCCCGTTCTCGAAGTCCTCCAGGTGCGTGACGGTGGCCCCGCTCGCCTCGGTCCAGGAGTTCAAGTAGAGGCCCTCACGGATCTCCCGCAGGTCCAGACCCACTGTCTCCGCGTGACCGTCGGGGGCGAGCCCCGCGCCCTGCACGACGACGAAGCTGCCCTGGGTCGGCGAATCAAAGGTGAACCGCACCTTCAGATCGCCCAGGTCGAAGCGGTAGCTACGGCCTATCAATTGCCTGGTCAAGACAATGTCCTTCCGATCTCGAGCGGTGCGCCTCACCGCTGAGTTGAAGTCTCAACTCACGGGCTCGTTTCCGCAAACTTCTGGGATGTAGGTCACTCAGGCGCTTCGACCCGGGCCGGCGCCGCGATAAAGGTTCGTGGCGTCGAGCACCGTTTTGCCTTCGAGTCCGACGACGGATGACAGTGCCGCCTGTACGGGCGGTTCCCAGGACGGCGAGCAGCACCGCTTCCGAGGCGCCGACGTTGCCTCCTTCACGCCCGATCCGCCTCACGTGATGCCCGGCACGTTCCCAGACGCCGGCCAGCCCACCACCTGTGTTGCCCCGTCCGATCACGGTGATGTTCATTTCGCTCTTCTTGTCAGGCTGATGCGCGTTGGAACGTCTTCGACCCTTGTTCTTCCGGGGCGCCTACGGATGGGGTGGTGGGTCAGCCCTGCGGTCTCTGGCCGCAGGGGCCCGCGCGGTCTCAGTACGGCTGAAGGCGGCTCTGCCCGCAACCGCGCAGGACGGCCCTGGCCTCGGCGCGCGGGCCTTCCGGCGTGTCCACGCTGAACTCGCCGTGCACGACCAACTGTCCGGTGAAGCTGCGCGTGATCTGCGCGGGCCGGTCCGGGGTCTCCGCCCCGCCGTCCACCAGTTCGTACTGCAGCCTGGGTCGGCGAATCAAAGGTGAATCAGATCGTCAATCGCAAGCTCGACCCTTGAGTCGAAGTCTCAACGTAGCTCGATGGACGAACTGCCGACACGGATATCGCCACCGGCCATGATCAGTGACACCACGTCACCTCAGACGTCCGTTGAGCGTCTCCGTCTCCAGCCAGCGCGCTTCTCGATCCAGGATCGGCAGGAAGCCACGGCGCGTCTGGTCCTTGACGCTGCATGAAGGTGCAGGGCCGGTATCGTCGGCGGCGGCACGTCCTGAGGTGACCGCGCGGCCGCTGGTATGCCTTACGCCGCCGCGGTGACGGCGTCCACCGTGGTGCAGCCACTGGCCGGGCTCAGGCTGAGCGCGATGACCGCGTCGAGCCGGTCCCGGACCTCGATGAGTCGGGTGATCTGCGCGTCGATGCGGTCGCGCTCGCCGTCCAGCATGGCTCGGGACTGCGGTGTGGTGACCTTCGCGTCGACGCAGGGCAGGAGGTCCAGGATCGTCTTGCTGGACAGGCCTGCGCCGTACAGCATCTGGATCAGATGCACCCGGTCGGCCGCCATATCGCCATAGTGACGCTGACCGCCGTTGCTGCGTGTGCTGGTCAGTAGTCCTTGTTCCTCGTAGTAGCGCAGCGCTCGCACCGACACCCCGGCCCTGGTGGCGAGTTCACCGATCCGCACGACTTCTCCCCCTCAACTGGTGACGCCAGACACAGCACTTGCCTCTAACGTCAGCGTCAGGTTCTAGCGTAGCCCCCGCAACGGAACATCTTGAGCCTGTGGAGGCATCTCATGCGTATTGCTGGTTCGGTCGCGCTCGTCACCGGCACCAACCGTGGACTCGGCAAGCACTTCACCCAACAGTTGCTGGAGCGTGGCGCGACCAGGGTGTATGCCACGGCCCGCAACCCGGAACTTATCGACATCGCTGGCGTTGAGAAGCTGCGCCTGGACATCACCGACCCACAGTCGGTCGCGGACGCGGCGGCCGCCGCCCCTGACGTCACCCTGCTGATCAACAACGCCGGGCTCGCCACCGGGGCAAACCTGGTCAGCGGCGACCTGAGCAAGATCCGGTTGGAAATGGACACGCACTTCTACGGCACCCTCGGCATGGTTCGGGCGTTCGCGCCGGTACTCGCCAGCAACGGCGGCGGCGGGATTCTCAACGCCCTGTCCGCTCTGTCGTGGTTCTCCTACGACGGGGCCAACGCCTACAGCGCGGCGAAGGCAGCCGCGTGGAGCCTGACCAACGGCATCCGCATCGAACTCGCCGAGCAGGGCACCCTCGTGACCGGGCTGCACCTGGGCGCTGCCGACACCGACATGGCGGCCGGCTACGACGGCGACAAGATGGCCCCCGCCGACGTGGTCCGTGCCGCACTCGACGGCATCGAGGCCGACAAGCTCGAGGTCATTGCCGACGAATGGAGCGCCTACGTCAAGGCATCCCTCGCCGGGGACCCGAGCACGTTCTACACCGCCGCCTCGGCGAGCTGACGAAGCAGGTCGACGGGAGGCCCCGGGCACGGCGGCCAGGTCTGCGCGGCCGGTGGGGACGCGCAGACCCGCCGAACGCGCGGCGTCCCGAGCCACCTCCGCGAGCCGCTCACCCTCTGGATCGAAATCTCAGTCACCACCACAGCGCACGGTCATCAACCCCCCACGGGTACAGCCTTCACGCTCAGTCACGCAGACTCCGAGCATGCTCACGCTGCGCCAGCCAGGCATCACCGCCCAGTTTCCGGTGAACCTTTCGGGTGACGTCGGGCGAAGTCCCAGACGATGGCGCTGGCGTCCGGGCCGGCGCGATCGGTGAACAGGCCGTCGCCGGCAGGGCCTGGCCAGACGTGCCCCATCTCGTGGACGAGGTACGACTCGACGACAGACGTGCCGTCCGGCGTGGTGATGGTGGTTTGCGTGTACGAGTGCCTGCCCGGTTCCGCGGGCACCGTCGTCGTCTCTTCGACAACGTCCAAACTCTCGTTGAGTAGACCGTCGTCGACGAGGTCGCTCACCGCGGTCCAGTGCTCGACGAGGCGGGTGGCGACGATCGGTGGGACGACGTCATCCTTCTCGCCCTGGATGACGAGCAGCGGCACCTGCCGCGCCCGGTCGCCCATCTGGGACCACGCCTGACGTGCGGTGTAGTCCGGCGGGGTGCCGCCGGGGTCGTCAGCGTCCACCTGGTTCAGCCCGTACTCGCCACCGGCGACCGACGTCGCGGTCGCGAAGACGTCGGGGTAGGTCGCCGCGAGGATGACGGCGGCCCCCGCACCGGACGACGCGCCGGCGACGTGCACCTGGTCCGGGTCCGCGTGGTACTCCTCCACCACCTGCCGGGCCACGCCTGCGAGCAGCGCGGGTTCTCCGTCGTAGCGGTGCTGTTCCCGCGGGTCACCCGAGTTCCAGCAGTTGATCGCGCTGCGGAACATGCGCTGCGTCGGATAGACAACGATGAAGCCCTCGCGGTCGGCCAGATCGTTGAACTGCGTCGTGAACTTCATCGAGTTCCACCCGTACCCGGACATCCCGCACCCGTGGATCGCCATGATCACCGGCAACCGGGTCGTGCCGTCGTACTGTGGCGGCAGGTGAACCTGGTAACGCTGGGAGCCGACATCGCTTTCGTACTTGTGATTGCGATCTCCCTCCCCCATCCACCATGGCAAGCCAAACTGGAAAACCGCAGCACCGGCACCGATCGCGGCCACGAGCACCAGCACGACGCCGGAGGCGATCCAGAGCCATCGCCGCCGACGAGGCCGGTCGGACCGCGGCTGATCGGACTCAAGCGCCTGGTTCGGTGCGGTCATTGAGTGCTCCTTTCGCCGGTCAGCGCTCACCTGCTGGTAGTTGCCACGCTGGCGGTGGCGATCGCCGCTGCGGTGCGAGTCACCGCGGCGGCGACCGCCTCGGGTCCCCAATGGCCCCGTGCGATCTCGCTGGCCCGGGTCACCGTCGTTGACGTCCAGGGCAACGGGGGCCGCAGCGAGGGCATGGCGCCACTGGCGAAGAGCAGCCCGATGATCGCCGAGGTGCGGGGATCGGGAGCTTCACCTGCCTCCAGGATCCGGCGAATCCGCGCTCGCAGCCGCGCCTCGTGCGCCCCGTCGGCCGCAGGCCACCGGGTGGTGCGGAACACTCGCAACACCCGCGTCTCCTCACGACGAAGCAGGCCGCGGGCCACGAGCCGGTCGACCACTTCCCGCCACAGGTCGGCGCCAAGCGTGACGAGCAGCGGTTGTATCCGCTGGGTCTTCTCGGCGATGGTGTCGTAGGCGGACTGCAGCAGCGGGTCGGGCAACGGACCCTCGCCCGCCGGGGTGACCTGTGGGCCGTTCAACTCCCCGGAGCCGTCGGTTTGGATCCGATTGAGCAGCGCGAGTTCGGTGAGCACCGCGCCGCCAAGCGTGTAATACAGGGTGCCCGCCGCCTGGATGGAAGTGCCGTCGTCGTCCATCAGGAGCAGCATGAGGTCGTCGACGATGAGCAGGTCGTTCCGTGCCGACACCGGCGTCTCGCCCACAGGTGGTTCCTTCCCCTAGTCTTCGCGCGTTGCCTCTTCCCGTCGGCTCAGCCCAGGAAGGTGCGCAGGGCGGCGTTGACCTCTTCGGCGTGGGTCCAGAGCAGCCCGTGTGGGGCGCCTTCGACCTCGACGTACTCGGCGTCGGGAAGTTCCCGGCGGAAACGCCGGGCGGTGGTGTCGATGGGGAGGATGTTGTCGGCGGTGCCGTGCAGGATCAGGGCCGGCTTGCCGCTGGCACGGACCGCCTCGACGTCTTCGCGGAAGTCCTCGATCCAGGATGACACGACGGCGTAGGCCGCCACCGGCGCGCTGGAGACGGCGACGTTCCAGCTGCCGGTGACAGCCTCCTGGCTGATCCGGCTGCCGAGGTTCTCGTCGAGGTTGTAAAAGTCCGAGAAGAACTGCGTGTACCAGGCGTAGCGGTCACCTTTCGCCGCGGCCTCGATCCCGTCGAAGACCTTCTGCGGCAAGCCCTGTGGGTTGTCGTCACGGGCGACCAGGAACGGTTCGAGTGAGGCGAGGAACGCCAGCTTCGCCACCCGCTGGTGGCCGTACCGCGAGACGTAGCGGGCCAGCTCACCGGTGCCCATCGAGAACCCGACCAGGACGACGTTGCGCAGGTCGAGCGTCTCCAGCACGGTGTTCAGGTCAGCGGCGAACGTGTCGTAGTCGTAGCCGGAACCAACCTTCGACGAGCGCCCGAAGCCGCGGCGGTCGTAGGTAATCACTCGGTACCCGGCAGCGAGCAACTCGCGTGTCTGGAGCTCCCAGCTGTGGCCGTTCAGCGGATACCCGTGGATGAGGACAACCGGCTGACCTGCGCCCTGATCCTCGTAGTACAGCTCGATCGGGGTGCTGTTCTCGTTCCCGACGGCGATGAATCCCATGATCGTTTCCCTTCTGTCATCGGTTGCGGAGCATGGAGTCGGCGAGTGGGACTCCGCCGTTCCAGGCGTTGACGACCAGTTCGGTAGCCGAACCTCCGGGCAGAATCCGTTTCAGCAGCGCAAGGCTCTCGGTGCCGGTGACCCGACCCGACTGGCCACGGCGACCACACCCAGACTGAGCGGAAACGCGGTGACCTGTGCATGCTCCGGGCAGTTCGTGAACTCCGGCAGTGGCGATCGCGAAGGCGAGCATCATCACCAACGTCGCGGCCAGGGACGATCAGCTCCGGCCGTCCGTACACAGCGGTGGCGAAGTCAAATCGCCGCTTCTCCCCGCCGGACAGCTGCTTGTCGACGGGTCTGGCTGACATCGCGGTTCCTTTCGTCTGACACCATGCTCCCGCCAGCGCCGCCATGTTCGCGTCGGTATAAGCCCCTTAGCTGTCACCGTCAGCGCGCTGCCGCCTGCTCGAAGCCGCTCTCGACCGCGGCATCCGAATCATCAGTCGTCCGTGCAGAACGCGGCATTGTGAATGTGGTACGCATCAGGAGTAAGAACGATCCGCGTCGGCAACAACGGCCTACTCCGACACCGACAGACTCACCCCACACTCGGGTGGGAGCGAACTTGGCCGACCTTCTAGGCCGGTACATAGAGCGCGTCGCCGTCGAACACCCTCACGCCCAGGCACAGGCTGGACGCAGCGGGGCGTTCGTGGTGCGCGGAGAAGCAGGTGGCGCTCCGGCTGGCCGCCATCAACTTCGGGCCGCCCTACACATATCTTCCGCAGACTCGACATCACTCCCGCCGGCAGCTCAAAGAACTGCCGCGGCCTGACCGGGGCGGCGCTCTCGCGCAGTCTCAGAGTGCCAGCGCGTCAGATCGGCGTGGCGAAGGTGCCGTCAGTGGCGAGCTCGAGCAGCAGACAACGAGGCGGTCGCTATGCTCGCCGCGTCCTCGTGCAACCTGATCCAGCGTGACAGCGGCACCTTTCGCCCAGAATCACCTGAGTGGCCGCATCGAGCACGGCCCGCCGCGTGCGCTCCGTGTTCCGCGTCCGTCGCCCCTCAGCCACACCAGACCACCCGCCGCACATGGACGACGTTACTGACCGAGCGTTCTGCAGTACGGCACAAGCGTAGGTGGCGGGGCCCCGGATCAGGACACGAGTTCGCGTTCGTGTTCTGCGGCGAGATCCGTGTTCGCAGCCGCGCCTCGGAGCGTGACAAAGGCCCAGATCGCCGTGAGGACCATGATCCCGATGCCGGCTATGCCGGTGACGATGATCGCGTCGGTGAAGGCGGACTCGGCGACCTCGAGGATGGCCGCCCCGTCATCGTCACCGACCTCGCCCGCTACCAGCAGGGCCTCTGCCATCGTCGAGGACGCCCGTTCGGCGACGGACGCCGGAAGGTTGAGCGCATCGGTTCCGGCGGTGACCACCCTGGTGTACCAGGCGACGAGTATCCCGCCCAGTAGGGCTGTTCCCAATGTCGTGCCGACCTCGTACGCGGTCTCCGAGGTCGCCGCGGCCTGTCCCGCACGTTCGGGCTTGACGGAGCTCATGATGATGTCGTTGCTCAAAGCAAGGCCCATGCCCGCGCCCAGCGAAACCAACGCGAGAGACACGGCGATCAGGGCGGGGCTCGACGTCGGCGACAGCAAGTAGGTCAGCCCGAAGCCGACAGCGGCGATCACGAGTCCGGCGGTGATGACGTAGGCGGGGAGGAGTCGCTTGACCACCACTGCCGCAACAAATGCGGCGGTAGCGGCGAATATCGCCTGGGGTATGAGCCAGATGGACGCCTGGAGCGGGTTGAGGCTGAGTACAAGCTGGAGGTACTGGATGAGTGCCACCAGCGCGCCGACCATCGCGAAGATCGACAGCAGATCCGCGACGACGGCGCCGCGGAAGTATCGCACTTTGAACAGCCTGACATCCAGGAGCGGAGCGGAGAGCGTGAGTTGCCTGCGGACGAAGAGGGCGATTGCGGTCACGCCGAGGACGAGAGCAGCGATCCCGAGAGCGGTGTCCCTGCCGCCCGTGAGGGTCTTGATGGCGTAGACCACGCCGATCATGCCCACGAAGGAGAGGACGACGCTGCTGATATCGATCTTGCCCAGGTCGGGGTTGCGACTCTCTGGCAGTAGGAACGGGCCGAGCATGAGCAGAAGCAGCATGACCGGGATGTTCATCAAGAACGCCGCCTGCCAACTGAATGTCTCGATGACCCAGCCGCCGACAATCGGTCCGACCGCCGCGCCGACCGAAGCCATCGCTGCCCATGCGGCCATCGCATAACGGCGCTGCTGCCGGTCGAGGAACATGTTGCGCACCAGCGACAGCGTCGAGGGCATCATGATCGCACCGCCCACGCCCAGGAGAGCACGAGCGCCGATCAGCATCCACGGCGACGTGGCCAGCGCGCCGGTCACGGATGCGGTCGCGAAGACGACCGCGCCGATGAGCAGGTTGCGTCGCCGACCGAAGCGATCACCCAGGGTGCTCATGGCCACGAGCAGACCGGCGAGCACGAGCGAGTAGATGTCGATCATCCACAACTGTTCGACACCCGTGGGGCTCAACTCAGCGGAGATGGCGGGCAAACCCAGGATCAGGACGGTGCCATCGATGGCTATCAGCAACAGAGGCAGGACCAAGACGGCAAGACCAATCCAGCTCCTGGCGGTGGCCTTGGGGGCGGCGTCATTCATGAAGGTTCCTGATCACTGGTCGGGTGGGCTGTCGCACACAGCCTACAGTCCAGATGGTCGGTTCGACAAAGCAGTCGTGCTGCTGTGCAGTCTGATCATTTGGCTAGCTGAGGGGCGGTCGTCTGACGCGCTCCACCACTTAGCCGCAGGTACGCGCTGGGGCTGCCCATGCCGATCACCCCAGCAACCCTCGTTGCCGGTCGTTGCCGTCTGGTCAGGCCCGCAGCAGTGGCGGCGGCTGGGCGTCGGTGGAAGTTCCGTCCGTGGATGAAGCGTTTCGCACTCACCAGAAGTCCTTACCTGGTGCGGTTTTTGCCTCGTTGTCAGGCTGGCAGCAGTGGCCGCACCTTCGAGCCCGTCGGAGCCCCTGATGTCGTCGCCGGTCGTCACCGTGGCGCGAGGTGGATGGTCGCTGCCTGTGGCCTGCCAGGACCAGCAACAGCGCCGGCCACCCGGCCACTCGGCCAGGGTTGAGACCCTGCTCTGGCGGCTCCGGTTCGCGTCGGTGATAATTACCTAGTTCTTAGCTCCTTGTACGATGCCGACGGACTCAGGTGAGAGCGAACTGGCGAACCTTCTGGGCCGGCGTGCAGAGCGCGAGGCCGTCGAACACCTACTCGCTCAGGCACAGACCGGACGCAGCGGGGCATTCGTGGTGCGCGGGGAAGCGGGCATCGGGAAGACCGCGATCCTGGAGCACGCCCGCGACACCGCAGCTCCCTTGGGGTTCCGAGTCGAGCAATCGGTCGGAGCGGAGTCCGAGACGCAATTCGCGTTCGCCGGTCTGCACCAGCTGTGCGCGCCACTGCTTGACCACACGGATGCGCTACCCGAACCGCAGCAGGCCGCCCTCGGCGTGGCGCTCGGCTTACGCGCCGGAGCGGCACCGGACCGGTTCCTGGTCGGGCTGGCCACCCTCAACCTGCTCGCCGAGATCGCCGAGGAACAGCCGCTGCTGTGCCTCGTCGACGACGCCCAATGGCTGGACGAGGCCTCCGCGCAGGTCCTGGCGTTCGTGGCACGCCGGGTGGCAGCCGAGCGGATCGCTCTGGTATTCGCGCTACGTGACGCCAGCACGAGCGAGGGTCACCCCCTCTGCGGACTGCCAGAACTGCGCCTGGACGGGCTCGGCGACACCGATGCCGAAGCGCTGCTGGCGGCCGCGGTCCGCACCCCGCTGGACGACAGGGTCCGTGACCGGATCGTCGCCGAGGCACGCGGCAACCCGCTTGCGCTGCTGGAACTCCCCCGCAGCACGCCGCCCACACAGCTGGCCGGCGGGTTCGAACTGCCCGACACCCTCAGCGTCCCGCACCGCGTCGAGGACGAATTCCGGCGCCGCTCCGGCAATCTGCCCCCCGACACCCAGCTGCTACTGCTGGTTGCCGCCGCCGAGCCGACCGGCGACGTGGCGCTGCTGTGGCGCGCCGCCGCGGAGCTGAGGATCGCCCGCGCGGCGGCCGCACCCGCAGAAGCCGCCGGACTGCTCGAGATCGATATCCGGGTGCGGTTCTGTCATCCGTTGGCGCGTTCGGCGGTCTACCGGGCCGCCACGCCACCCGACCATCGCCGCGCCCACGGCGCCCTGGCCGCCGCCACCGACCCGCAGACCGACCCGGACCGGCGCGCCTGGCACCGCGCACAAGCGGTCCTGGGCACCGACGAGGAAGCCGCCGCGGAGCTGGAACGCTCGGCGGACCGGGCACGGGCCCGTGGCGGGCTGGCCGCCGCGGCCGCGTTCCTGCAGCGCGCGGCAACCCTCACCCCCGATCCCGCCACCCGTGCCCGGCGGACGCTGGAAGCCGCCCGCGCCAAGCACGAGGCCGGCGCGTCCGAAAGCGCGCTGGAACTGCTCACGGCGGCGCCGCTCGGGCCGCTGGATCCCCTGCAACGCGCGCATCTTGACCTGCTGCGAGCCCAGATCGCTTTCCACCTGACCCGAGGCACCGAGGTGCCGGGCATGCTGATGGATGCCGCCAAGGCACTCGCCCCGTTGGACGCCGCACTGTCCCGCGAGACCTACCTACACGCGCTGGATGCGGCGATCATCAACGGAGGGGGCGACGCGGTGCGCATCGCCGAAGCGGCCCTGGCCGCCCCCGCACCCGAGGCGCCGCCGCGACCGGTGGACCTGCTCCTCGACGGGCTCGCGACGACCCTGACGAGGGGCTATGTGGCGGGAGCGCCGGGGATACGGCTCGCGCTGGAAGCGTTCCGCGACGGCCCGCAGGCAGAATCTGTGCAGTCCAGCCAGAGCGACCGGTGGCTGTGGCTGGCCGGCCGCAACGCCGTGGCGGTCCTCGACGACGAGCTGCTCTATGTACTGGCCAGCCGCAACGTCCAGCTCGCTCGTGAGGCCGGCGCGCTGGCGACGCTCCCCGCCGCACTCAACTTCCTGTCCATCACATCGGTCCTGATGGGCGATCTCGCCCACGCCGACGAGCTGGCCACCGAGGCCACGGTGATCACACAGGCGACCGGGGGCGTGCCGCTGCACCATGCTCGCGTCATTCTCCACGCCTGGCGTGGCGACCAGGCCGAGACCACCGCGCTCAACGCCATCATTGCTCAAGAGGACATCTACCCCGACGGCGGTACGGATGTCTCCCTGGCTCAGTACGCGATGGCGGTGCTCCACAACGGGTCGGGCAACTACTCGGCCGCGCAGGAAGCGGCGACGAGGGCGTGCAGGTCCGACGAACAGTCGATCAGCAGCGCGGGCCTACCCGAGCTCATCGAGGCTTCCGTCCGCGCCGGCGACCCGGCACGAGCGGCGCTCGCACTGGAGCAGTTCACCTCACTCGCAGATGCGTGCGGCACCTCATGGGCGCTCGGCCTGGCGGCGCGCTCACGAGCGCTGACCAGCACGGGACCCGAGGCCGAGGAGCACTACCGCGAGGCGATCGAACGGCTCGGAAAGTCCCGGATGGCCAGCGAGGCGGCTCGTGCACAGCTCGTCTACGGCGAGTGGCTGCGCCGCGAAGGCCGCCGCCAGGACGCGCGTAAGACCCTCCGCACCGCCCACCAACTGCTGTCGGACATGGGCGTAGAAGCGTTCGCCGGGCGGGCCGCCCGCGAGTTGCGCGCCACCGGTGAACACCCACGCAAACGCAGCACCCAGCCGGCCCACGCCCTCACCACTCACGAGCTGCACATCGCCCGATTGGTCGCCACCGGGGCGACCTCCCGGGAGATCGCCGCACAGTTGTTCCTGAGCCCACGCACCATCGAAGCGCACCTGCGCAGCATCTTCCGCAAACTCGGCATCACCTCGCGCCGACAGCTCAAGGATCTGCCGCTTCCCTGACCAGACATGCACATACGGCCCGAAGCCCTTGGGAAGGCCGAGCGTCGGCGCCCGTCCTACCAGCCGCGTTCGGCAGCCTTGACCTCATTACTCGTGATCGCGGCTCATGAGCGGTGAACGCGTCCTGGTCGACGAAGCCCGCGACGCTGGCATACGGTGGCCGACCGTACTGCGTGGCGGATCTGCTCCGGTAACGGCTGGTGGAGCGCCTTCGGCAAGCGCAAGAAGCGCGGCATCGGCCGCGAGGTCGGCCCACCGGTCCATGATGACCACCGGGATCATCGCCCGAGTGCCTGGCGCATTCCGCTACGAGATGCGAGGGGGAATCGCAACAGTTTCACCCGCCACATCGATCGCGACCTTCCCGCGGAGTGCATACGATCTCCTGTTCTCCAGGAGCTCGTGAGCCTCGCCCATTCGAGCGAGCGGAAGAGTCGCGCCAATGATCGGCTGGACGAGACCGCGCTCGACCAGCGTGGTGAGCGCGTCCAGCTTTTCTCGGTTCTGTCGGGTGAAGATGAAGTGATAGGTGGCGTTCCTGCCCCACGCCTCGATGAGGTTCTGCGGGTGCGCGATGTCGACGATGCTGACGAGGCGTCCGAAGTCGGCAAGCGTCAGCGGGCTTCTCGTGAGCGTCTCGCCACCGATCGTGTCGAAGACGACATCGACCCCCTTGCCTCGCGTCATCTCGGCCACGGCCTCGACGTAGTCCGTCGAAGTGAAGTCGATCGCCGAGTCCGCCCCGAGAGAGCGCACGAACTCATGGTCGGCGGCTTTCGCGGTGGTGATCACTCGTGCGCCCATCGCCTTCGCGATCTGGATCGCGATCGTGCCGACACCGCCCGCGCCTGCATGGATGAGGATCGTCTCCCCCACGATGAGTTGAGCTCGCGTCACCAGGGCCTCCCAGACCGTTCCGCCGACGAGGGTCAGGCTCGCCGCCTCCAGGTGCGTGAGGTTTTCCGGCTTCCGACCGACGAGGTCGACGTCGGCGACGTGCTGCTCGGCGTAGGAGCCGGGGCCGCCAAAGATCCGGGGTGTGTAGTACACCGCATCACCGACGCGGAACTCGCTCACGTGGGATCCGACCTCCTCGACCACGCCGGAAATGTCGTGCCCAATGATCGCCGGGAGCGGCACATAATCCGCGTAGTCTCCACGACGGATCTGAAAGTCGAGCGGATTGACGGCCGTCGCATGGACGCGCACCCGTACCTGACGGGATTCGACTCGCGGTACGGAGACGTCGCGCAGCTCGAAAGCATCGGCCCCTCCGAAACGGGCGAGCACAACGGCCTTCATCAAATCAGTCATATCGATGTTCCTCGTCGTGGTCCTGAGCGCGCGACGCGCCGGGACGGGCGCTTCTTTCTCAGTGTCAGCCGCACGATCCACACACTCCAGTGGTGACAATGCCAATATCGGCGCCAGGTGGGGCGCCTCTGCGAAAGGTCACATCGCGGATCAATGCTGCCGGTTGTCGATCGCCATTCAAGGCGGGCCCATTCCGGCAGGTTAGCAGGTTGGGCGTGGGTAGTGGGCAGAGACGCCACCAGATAGACCGTCTCTCGGCTGCGTTCGCCTGCTGCGCTTACGCGGGACAAGTCTATCGCCGCCCCTGGACGTCCGCTGCGTCGCGAACAGGGGTACTGACCGGCTCACCGCTGGCGGTCAATCTCCACCCAAGTCAGTCTGTCGAGCGCCGACTGCACCGTGGGAAGCGGGGTGTGTGGCACACAGGACCCGGCAGGGCCGGGCGTGCGGAGCCGCGCCGGCAGGCGCTGAGGACCTGGTTGGGTTGCTGTCGCCGCTGGCGAGCAAGAACGGCTGGACCCTGACCGAGGCCGCAATCGGGCTGCGATGAGCAGCTCGGTCTAACTCGCGCCTAAACGCAGGGACCTGGCACCTCCGAATGCCGAGACTGCGAATGCGCACACGCCCTCCTCGGCCGGCCGTATGGTGACCGAGAGACTGCTGTCGGGTCATCTTCCAGGCTGAAGTGGAGTCGGTCGCGATGCGAGAAACGAGCACCGAGTTCTTTGTGACTATGGCAGAAGTTGCTGGCACGCTTATCGGCACATTCCTCATTGGAATCTTTTTCTACCTCGACTCCGACCTGCACAAGACCCGCCAGGGCGCAGCTCCGGCCGACCGTTACCTCCGCTCTGGAGTGCGGTGGGTCTTCCTGGTTCTGGCCGTGCCGCTCATCGTGTCCCTCACACTCGCCGGCCTGGAGCCGATATGGGGTGCTCTTACTTTCATCGCGCTCTCGGTCCTGCTGGTTGCCTCAACTGCCGACACGACCCACCGTATAGTCGCTCGCGGCAGCTCAGCCATCTCGACCGCATTCGTTGTAAACGAAGTCATCTCCACGGCAGCGGTCGTCGTCCTCGTCACGCTGCCCTGGGTGCTTGGTGGCTGGGTGCCACCGCCATCTGCCTTCGTGCCCTCGCTTCTGCTGGCCTTGGGCTCTGGCTTCTTCAGCACCGTGGCGCTCGTCATGACTCTCTTCGGGCCGGCCCGGCAAGACGACACCCCTGCATAGCACCGGCCGTGCGCCCGGCCACGCCTCCGCGACGACGACCGGTTGTCCCTCCGGCGGGCGACGTACGGCGCTACCCCTTCTGCGCTCGGTACTTCCGGGGCAGCGCCGTGATCTTGGCGTGGTCACGGGCGCCATTCAGCTCATTGAGCAACTCGTCTGGGCAGAGCTCATATAGGTCGCCCCACCACCGGCAGGCCCGGTTGTCCCAGATCCGGTAGCCGCCGTCAGCGCCTCTCGCCACGTACCTTCGCCTCGCCATCGGCGGCAAGGTAGCAATGTCGTCAGCCGACCGCATGCGGTTTGCGGCTATCCAGCTCGGAACGCTCCGCTGCCACCGACAGTGCACGTTCTTGAGGGCCAACGAGCGACGCGGTGCCGCGCGGACCCAGCGGTGCCGGGCGGCCGATTCGGCGATTGCCGCCTGCGCTCCTCGTCTGATCGGTCGGTTCGTGCAGCTGTCAATCAGAGCGCCCCGCAACGACGCTGCGGAAATGTCGTTGGCTTGGCCCGTTGGTGTTCTTTGACGTGCCGCCTCCACAGGACGACATCGAGGACCCGCAGGATGCTCACCTTGTCGTCCACGCCCACGGTCCCGCGAACCTCGGCGAGGGCAGCCCGCAGCTCACCTTCGTGCTTGGCTACGTAACTGGTCGTGCAGCTTCAGCCACACATGCTTCGGCGCTCTGAACTGGCAGCTGACGATCGAGTCGTAGACGGGGATCAGTTTCGGCCGCTTGTCAGCCAGTAGCGCGGCGGCGATCACCCAGCCGATACCCGTCTTCTCGTTGCCGTTGTTCAGCAGCTGCCATGCCTGATCGGCGCTTGCCGGCACGGTGCGACCGGTCGAGATCTCAGTAGCTTCCACTGACGCGAACTGTGGCCACGGGTGCGAGTCTGGTGACCCGACGATGACTGACGGCGATTCGGATCACCAGACTTCTTCCCCGAAATAACCTGAAACTATGCGACACCATGTCGCACAACCGATTTGGCCACCGAGTCGCCCTCAGGCCAGACCACGAGAGGACGATCATCATGCCTACCCTCAGCCACACGATCGACATCGCCGCGCCTGCGGATCGCGTGTGGGCGATCCTCACCGACGCCGCCGCGTACCCGGAATGGAACCCATTCATCACGAGCCTTGATGGCAGCCTGACCCGTGGATCTCGGCTGGCGGTGACCATCGCTCTTCCCGGGGCTAAGCCGCGCCGCTTCACTCCCACCGTCACCGCCGTCGAGCCCGAGCGGCGGCTCGCGTGGCTCGGCCGTTTGCTCATCCCAGGCATCTTCGACGGCGCGCACTCCTTCGACATCGAACCGCTCACCACCGAGTCGACCCGGTTCACCCAGTCAGAACGCTTCTCCGGACTGCTCGTGATGATGATGCCCGGCGTGTTGCGCTCAACCGAGTCAGGCTTCGCGGCAATGAATACGGCCCTCGCCGAGCGGGCAGAGGCATAACGGCCGTGTGCGCGGCCCCGAACGCGATGAGTTCGGTGGTGCGGATGTACGGCGCGACACCCGCGACCTTCGACTCTCCCTCGACCCGCGCCTCGTACTGGTTGGCTTCGGGGACATCCTTCACATTCACGACCAGATTTCCTCCCTCGGTCTCATCCCCGATGCGGGCCGACCGGGCACGCCGGTCCGATCAGAGATCGCTTGCGACGTGTCCGGCGAGCAGTTGCGTCTCCCGGACGCGTCGCGCAGCTCGACCATCGGCCGTACCACCGGTTACCGCCACTCGTGTTCGCGGGGGTAACGCGGCGATGGTGCGGTCACACTGCTGGCCTCACCGAGCAGGGCTCCGGTCGTGCCACCGCAACGGGTTGTCCTCCAGTGCGGAGCGGTCCCAGTGCCCGAGGTTCGCGGCGGCTTCGTAGGTGCTCTGGAGGAACTCGGCGACCGCGCGGTCGGGGTCCGGTGCGGTGCGGGCGACCTCGTACGGCAGCAGGAACTGCTTGAACTCGGTGCTGAAGTACGCGCCGTCGGGGCCGACGTGCTGCTCGGCGAACCCGTCGGGTTCGGGATAGGCGTAGGAGTAGAAGGCGCCCTCCTCGCCGCCGCCGGGCCAGAACCCGCAGCTGGACAGTTCCCGGGAGTAGCCCTCGACCATGACCCAGTCCCCGCAGTTCGGCACACCCCCGGGGTGCGGTGGGGCCGACCGGCCGGAGAAGCGGGTGCAGGCGAGGTCCATCCCGCCCCAGAAGAAGTGCACCGGACTGACCTTGCCTATGAAGTGCGACCGGAACTCACCGATCACCCGGTTCGCCTGCAACAGCTGTCGCCAGAACAGGACGGCCGCCTCACCGTCGTAGGAGGCGTGTTCGTGGTCCTCGGCGAACGGGATCGCCGGCTCGACCTCGTTGGGGCGCGCCCGAATCGGTGCCTCGATCCCGAGCTCGCCGAGCATGGCCATGACCCGCGAGTAGAACTCGGCGACCGGCATCGGCCGCAGCGGGAGGCTCCGCGCGCCACCGTCGCTGCTACGGACGTCGAGCCGATGACCGAGGAAGTCGAACTCGATCTCGAAAGCCCCCGTGCCGTACGGGATGGCCGACGTCGTCAACCCACGCGGGCTCACGTACAGGGTCACCTGCCACCAGTGATTGATAAACGGAGCGTGCGCCATGCGGATCTTGCCCACGATCTGCGTCCACATGTGCAGGGTCTCGCGGGTATCGGTCCAGTCCGAGACCCGCAGACTCGGCCAACTCATCATCGCCGGACTTGTCATCACTACTCACATCCTTGGCCCTGTCACGACAAGGTGACGGTCGTCATGGTCGTGTCCCGCAGCCGGTACCTACCAGGGGGACCACCGGTCTGCTGATCGACGATCTTGTCTGGTCAGCGGTACTCGGGATTGGCGGCATCCGGATGAACTCCTGCATCCCAGGCCGTGCGCTGGTTGCCGTAGGCCGGGAACCCGCCGGCACGACGCATCATCGACGCGAGGTGCATCAGGTTGTAGGTCATGAACGCGGTATTGCGGTTGGTGAAGTCGTTCTCCGGCCCACCCGAACCCTCGTCAAGGTAGGACGGCCCCGGGCCCACCTCACCGAGCCAACCCGCATCGGCCTGCGGCGGAACAGTGAAACCGATGTGCTGCAAGCTGTACAGGATGCTCATCGCACAATGCTTCAGACCGTCCTCGTTGCCAGTGAGCAGACAGCCACCAACCCGCCCGTAGTAGGCATACTGGCCCTGCTCGTTGAGCACACCGGAGTAACCGTAGAGCCGCTCGATCACCCGACGGGTCACCGAACTGTTGTCACCGAGCCAGATCGGCCCGGCGATGACCAGGATGTCAGCCGCCAGCACCCGGGCCAGCAACGTGGGCCATTCGTCGGTATCCCACCCGTACTCAGTCATATCAGGTCGCACACCGGTGGCGATGTCGTGGTCCACGGCACGAATCTGGTCCACGCTCACCCCGTTCGCCTCCATGATCGCCACACTGCGATCGACCACCCCCTGAGTGTGACTACGGCCAGGGGAACGGTTGAGGGTGCAGTTGATGTACAACGCGCGCAACCCGCCGAAATCAGGCTTCTCGATAACCGTCACGGTCACGGGGTCCTTCCTTGTCGCAAGTGATCAATAGAATCGATGACCGTGAGTCGGCCACCGTCGCCGGGATCCGGGTCCGGGATCATCATCTCCGGATCTACGAGATAGACATCGTGACCGTCGAGCGTTAGCCGACGCGCGACCTCCAGGAGCATTCGTCGGGCCACATCGTCGATGGAGTGCACAAGCGAGACGTCGAGAACCACTCGGGGCTCCGAAGGGGCACTCTCCACGAACTCGCGAACGATCCGCTCGGCTCCCGCGAAGCGGATTCCGCCCTGCAGTCGGAGAACCCGGGTGGCGTCCGCTCCGCCACCCCGTACCCGATTGGAGCGCACGTTCGCGCGCGCCGCGGGAGGAACCTCCATCACATGCAGCCCCATGTCGGACGAGAACCGCTCGAACAGCGACACTCCGCGCACGCTGTTGCCGTGCCGGTCCAGTCGAGGCGAGAAGGTGGCGATGCCGAGCTGACCGGGGAGTGCACCGATCAGTCCCCCGGCCACCCCGCTCTTCGCCGGGATGCCGACCTGCGTGGCCCAGTCGCCGGCGGCGTCGTACATTCCGCAGGTGGCCATCACGCTCAGCACCTGACGCACCACTGCCCCGTCCACCACCTGCTCGCCCGAAAGGGGATTCACCCCCCGGTTGGCCAGCGTCGCCGCCATCATCGCCAGATCCCGGGTGGTCACGAGCACCGAGCACTGACGGATGTAGCCGTCGACGACGGCCCTCGGGTCCTCGGTGAGGATGCCGTGGCTGCGGAGCATGTGCGCGATGGCGAGGTTACGGTGCGCGCTCTCCATCTCGGATGCGCACACCGTCTCATCGACCGTCAGCTGGCGGCCCGCGAACGCCGAAAGCCCCTGAACGACGCGGTCGACCCGCTCGACGGGCTTCAGGTTCTCCCGTCCGGCCAGTGAGTGAACGGTGATCGCGCCGGCGTTGATCATCGGATTCCGGGGGCGCCCCGTGTCGCTTTCGAGGGAGATCTCGTTGAACGCCTCCCCGGACGGCTCGACCCCGACCTTGGCGAGCACCCGATCGAAGCCGCGGTCGGAGAGCGCCATCGCGTACACGAAAGGCTTCGAGATCGACTGGATCGTGAACGCGGCATCGACGTCGCCGGCACCGTGGACCGTGCCGTCGACGGTGGCGAAGACCGCTGCGAGACGCTCAGGATCAGCTGTCGCGAGCTCGGGAATGTACCCCGCCGGCTCCCCGGAGGTGTCCGATCCGACATCGCCAAGCACCTCGGTCAGATAGTCGGGAACGACTGACCGCATCTGTCCTCCTCACGTTCTCGTGGAGGCATGTCCGCAGCGCCTCGCGCACCACCAGCCCGGCAGGCTGCAGTCAGGGTTCGCAACTCGGCGGCCTCGACATTCGCACCGAATGCAGCAGTCCCAGGCTCGAGACGGGCGCCGGCCGAAAGGGAGCCGATCGCAACGGCGTCGAATCCGAACGCGTCGATCAGCTGTGACACCGAGGCAACTTCCTCGCAAGAGTCGCCGGCGACCGCGATCGCCTTGCGCCCGGACTGCCCTGCCGGACGAGCCTCGTCCTCGAGGTCGTGATAGCCCATGTGGTTCAGGGCCTTCACGACACGCGCGCCGGTCAGGAACCGCTGCACGGCATCGCTCGACGACACACCGGACGGGACGACCGTGTCGCGGGGGCCGTCAACCTCCCACCAGTAGTTCATCGCATCCACCACGAGCTTTCCCCTCAGCTCGTCTGCCGGGAGCTCGCGGTGCTTGCCGAGCGGCAGCGCGAGGATCACCACGTCCGCGGCCGCCGCGACCTCGGTCGGCCACCCGGCAGTCGCGCCGGGGGTCAGCACCTCGGTGGTCAACGCGATCCTCGCAGGATCTCCGGAGCCGGAGATAAGGACGCGGTAGCCTGCGGCGACGGCCAGGCGGGCCAGGACGGTGCCGACCTTCCCGGCGCCCAGGATGCCGATGGTGGTGACCTGGGAGGTCATCGTGCCCCCCGCGTGGACTGCTCGGCCAGAAGCTCACGCACCCGCGGAATGACCTGCGTGCCGTACAGCTCGACCGAGCGCATCCGGGCGGAGGCGGCGACCGTCCCGGCGGCGGAGTAGATCATGTCGAAACGGCCCACGTCCAACACCCGGATCGCGCGGGCGATCTTCGCCGCGACGGTCTCGACCGACCCGACGTACAGCGAGCCGTGCTCCACGTCGGCATCGAACTCCCGCTGCTGGAGCGGCGGCCAACCGCGCAACGCACCGATCCGGTCGCGGATCTCCCGGTATCCGGGGTAGAACAGCTCCCTGGCCTCCTCGTCGGTCGCGGCGACGAAGCCGGGCGAGTGCATCCCGACCGGCGCAGCGGTCGTGCCGAGTTGCTGGTGCGCGCGTCGGTACAGGTCCACGTACGGAGCGAAGCGATCGGGTGCGCCACCGATGATGGCGAGCATGAGCCGGAACCCGTAGTGCGCCGTGCGGAGCACCGACTGCGGCGTACCGCCCACTCCCACCCAGGTGTTCAGCCGTCCCGAGTCCGTCTTCGGGTAGACGTCCGCGTTCTGCAGGGCGGCGCGAGTGGTGCCCTTCCAGGTCACCGGTTTCTCGTCCAGGAGCCGGTGAAACAGGTCGATCTTCTCCTCGAACAGCACTTCGTAGTCCGTCAGGTCGTACCCGAACAGCGGGAACGACTCGGTAAACGACCCTCGCCCGAGGATCACCTCGGCGCGACCGTTGGAGAGCGCATCGACCGTGGCGAAGCGCTGGAACACCCGCACCGGATCATCCGAAGACAGCACCGTCACCCCCGACGCGAGCCGAATGCGCTCCGTGGCGGTCGCGATGCCGGCGAGCACCGTCTCCGGACTGGAGATCGCGTACTCCGGCCGGTGGTGCTCGCCCAATGCGACCACATCGATGCCGATCTGGTCGGCTAGGACAGCCTCGGCCACTGCCGCGCGGATCGCCTGCGCGTGCGACACGATCTCCCCCCGGTCATCACGGGGACGGTCTCCGAAACTGTCGATACCGAACTCGATCTGCGATGCATCCATCGCGGGCAACTCCTCTATGTGTCGGCCATCTCCCGCATGATCCGCACCGTGGTCGATGCTGATCCGGTTCTTCGCTGCCTCTCAACCTCGCGTTGCCGGCAAGGCGTACTCCTTGATCGCTTTCCCGCCGAACGTGGCGGCGCTTCGGCGATGCAGTTGGCCGAGGGTGTCGGCGCGCCGAAGGGCGGCGTCGGCGTGGAGCCTGCGGGTCGCGGGCCCGCAGAAGGTGTCCTTCGGCATTGTGCCGTCTACCAGGTACGCCGTGGTCACGTTCAGCGCGCACACGTTGTCGCCGTACACGTAGACGCCGTGCCCGCTACCGTCGACGCTTACCAGCCGGGAGCGTTTGGCGAACTTCTCCCGGATCAGCTCACCACCTCGGTGCGGCGTGCCCGGGTCGCGTAGGTTCTGCACGATCAGCACGTTGCGCGGCCCCTTGTCGTTGATCCGTACCGGCGGTTCAGACGGCTCGTGCGCCCAGTACGCGCAGGGGGTGATGTTCGCGCTGGCCGCGCCGTACATCGGGTATCTCTTGCGGTCCTTGGCGACCGCGTGCCGGTAGGTGCGAACGTCCTCGGGCCAGTTGACGTCGTTGCAGGTCACGGCGAGGTACGCCGACAGGAAGTTGTCCCAGGGCAACATCTCCGCCGGCGTCGCGACACGGTCGCCCGCCCCGGTGACCGCCGCGTCCTCGCCGCGGAGCAGCGACTGCCAGTCCTGTGCCAGTGCCGGATAATTGACCTTCCCGTAGAGGGCCGCGAAGGTGGTGAACCGGAAGGCCGCCCCGTTGACGTAGCCCACCGGTGTCTCGTCCAGCCGTTCGGCGAGGCGGAAATAGGTCTTGCGTACCTGCGCCGGGGTACGGCCCAGGCCGTAGGCACCGTGCCGGGCCGCCGCCCAAGCGGCGAAGTCAGGAAACGTCTGTTCCACACCCAGGCCGAACCGGCGCTGCGCGGCATAGTCGAGGTGAGTGTCGCCGAGGTTGCTGTCGATCACGACGCGGTCGGTGGTGTCCGGAAACATCGACGCGTGCGCGGCACCCAGGGCCGACCCGTACGACGCACCGTAAAAGCTGGCCTTCTCCTCGCCGAGCGCCGCACGGATCGAGTCCAGGTCACGGGCCGTGTTCGCGGTCGTGATATGCCGCAGCCGACCCTCGGTGTCGTTGGCCACACACAATTCAGCGGCCGCCTTCGCGGTCCTCGCCCGCTCGATAACCGCCGCGTCGTCGACCGCGTACGGCGGAACGTTGCTGAAATAGTCCAGCTCGCCGGTGAAGCCGCAGCTCACCGGGGCCGAAAGCCCGACCCCCCGAGGGTCCATGCCGATCAGATCGTAGCGATCCGACACGCTGCTCGGCAGACCCAACCCGACCAGGTCAGCCGGCATCGCCAGTCCCGAGGCGCCCGGGCCTCCCGGATTGAGCAGGACGATGCCGCGGCGCTCAGCCGGCTTCGCACTTGCGATCCGCGACACCGCAATGTCGATTGCGACACCGTCGGGATCCCGGTAGTCCAGCGGCACCGACACCGTCGCACACTGCAACGTCGGCGAGACAATCGCGATCTCCTCGGGGCACACGCCCCATTCCACCCACGTCGCCGGACCATCGGCCTGCGCCGGTGCCGCCACCAGGGTCGCGGCGATGCCGGTGACGACGGTGACCGCCACGCTTCGACGCAACTTCATACCCCCGCCCTCGACTGCTGACGGTCGTTTCCTGACGCTCCCGCGACGGTGAGGTCGGCTGCGAACCCGCTCCTCTGCAGCCTGGTCCCCGCCCTGGAACGCACCGCGCGCCGGTCCGCGGAGATCTTGCCGGAGACACGCACCGTGCCCGCCAACGTCATCCAGCGGCCCTCGATGACCTCGAGCGTCGAGGTCTTGCCAACCCCGTTAGCGCCGCGGAGTGCGTAGGTCTCCGGGCGCGCGACCTGGAACGAAAGCTCCTCGACGGGGTGGAAGTCGCCGTAGGGAGCGTTCAGTCGGGCGACTTCGATGACTGGGCTGACGGGCATTGCGGATCCTTTCCTCTCGGCACAAGGCTTCCGTCATTGGCGGCACCTTCGCGTCGGTAAAAGCCCCTTAGCTCTCGCCCTCAGCGCACTGCGACGCAAGCGAGCTGGTCGCTGTCGGTGCGAGCCAGCCGGTTCGGGCGGCCTGTACGCGGTTGACCAGCGATGAAGGCCGCGAGTTCGGGGCCTGTCTCGACCTGCGGCATCCGTTTCATCAACCGCTTCGCGTGGAGATCACGGCCTTCCCGTGGCGGCCTAGATCAGGAACAGCTGCAATTCCCATCGGTGACAACTACCTACTCCGATTGGGTCCAACCTCAGCTCAGCATCGGGTGAGAGCGAAACTGACCGACCTCCTGGGCCGGCGCGCAGAGCGCGTCGAGACCCCCGCGCCACCGAAGTGGCTGCGGAGGAGCAGGCGATCACGCAGGCGGCGGGGCCCGCCGCTGCCCGACGCCAGACCGAATCCTGGCTGCCTGGCGCGGCCGGCAGCCCGAAACCTCGGAGCTGCACGAGGCCAAAGTCAAAGAGCGCAGTGTTCTGGGATTCAGAGGATCGCCAGCGCGTCAGATGGGCGTGGGAAAGGTGCCGTCAGTGGCGAGCTCAAGCAACAGGCGACGCGCGGTCGCGATGCTCACTACGTCCTCTTCCCCGTGCATGGTGGCGACGACGACGCCCTCGGCGGCTCGGCGCACGATCTGGATGCGCTCGTTGCTCAACCCATCGACGGCGAACTGCTCGCTCCACCACGCACTGTGCTTTTCCGCCACCGCGGCAACCGCGGGGATCGCGTGCAGACCGATCCAAATCGCCGCTGACGTGACGTCGTGCGCAGCTTCGGCATCCGAACGTCCAGCGCAGAGTGCGCGAACGTAGGCACGGAGCATCTTGCCGGGGTAGTTCTCCGACAGGTCGAGGTAGCTGAGGACCGTCTCCCGGAAACGTTCCTGAACGTCTTCCACCACGGCGATCACCAACTGGTCCCGACTGCCGAAGTGGTGAACCAAGCCGCTCTTCGACACACCGGCGACCGAGGCGACCTGATCCAGGGTGACCGCGGCGCCTCTGGCCAGAATCACCTGGGTCGCGGCATCGAGCACGGCCCGCCGCGTGCGCTCAGTGTTCCGCGTCCGTCGCTCCTCAGCCACCGGACCACCCATCATGAATCGCGCCAATACGGACCAGCTGGTCTACAGTACCGTCCAAGCGTACCGCCGCTGGTAGCTGGCGGACCCTCCGGGTCAGTGCATGAATCCGACCATCGATGGCCACGGATGAGCCGGTGGCGGTTTTGCGCACGTGTAGGCGCGATGGGATGCGCCTGCGTAGTTCCGCGACGTGGCTGACGAGTCCGACGGTTCGGCCGCCGGAGCGCAGGGCATCGAGCGCGTCGAGCGCCTGATCGAGTGCCTCCTGATCGAGGCTGCCGAAGCCCTCGTCGACGAGGAGGCTACCGAGTTGAGTGCCGCCCGCCTCGGCCTGGCAGCGCTGCGCCTTACCCGGACCTCTATGAGGGTTGCGTTCGTGTCTTCCGGTAGTGTCGCCGCGCTTTGAGTCGGTTACCGCAGGTTGCCATTGAGCACCAGCGGGCAGTGTTGGCGCGGCTTCGATCGAGTAGGAAGAGGCGGCACTCGGCGTTCGCGCAAGGCCGCAGGCGGCCGGGGGCGCTCTCGCGCAGGCTGGCCCAGGTGAGCACTGCCCGTACAACACACTGGTGATGCGCCGGGGCGCTGAGCCGCCAATCGAGGCGCGTCGCCGTCAAGTAAGGAACTTGGCGTACGCCGACCAGGAGCGGTGCGAGGCAGTCGGCTGTCAGCTCACCGCGAGTCACGCCCTGCAGCAGAGAGCGGGCGGATCGTACAGCGTTCAGCTCCTCGAACGTGCCGGTGCCGCCAAGTTGCCGCAGCGTCGCACACGCCGCCGTAGCGTCGCTGAAGAGATCCTGCGGCTTACCGTCGACGAGTGGCGTGCTGTTGAGGATGAGCAGGAGAAGTTCTTCGTCGGTCGATGCTGCCATCACGAGCCCTAACTGCCATCACCGCCCTTGACGGGTTAGGAGTCTAGCAGTAGCGTATCTAACCAGTCTTACTGGCGATGGGGGTTAGAGATGCGGGTGTTCCACCGGTACGCCACAGTCGAGGGGCGGCAGCTGTTCTACCGGGAGGCAGGCGACGCTGACGCCCCTGCGGTAGTGCTGCTGCACGGCTACCCGACCAGCTCGTTCATGTTTCGTGAGCTCATTCCGAGGCTGGCCGACCGGTACCACGTGTTCGCGCCGGATCACCTCGGCTTCGGCCAGTCGGACAGCCCGAGGGTCGAAGAGTTCGACTACAGCTTCGACGCCTTGGCGCGGCTCACCGCCGGGTTACTCGACCAGATCGGCGTCGACCGCTACGCCATCTACGTCCAGGACTACGGTGCACCGATCGGGTGGCGGCTCGCGCTCCAGTCGAGCGCTCCGGTGACCGCCATCATCACTCAAAACGGCAACGGCTACGAGGCCGGATTCGTGCCCGAGTTTTGGAAGCCGATCTGGGCGTACGGCGATGACCCGAATCCGCAGACGGAGGCCGCGCTGCGGCCTGCTCTCGGCCTCGACGCGATCATCTGGCAGTACACCCACGGCGTACCAGACCCCAGTGTGGTCTCCCCGGACACATGGACCATCGACCACGCGCGGTTGCAGCGGCCAGGCAACGATGAGGTGCAGTTGCGGCTGTTCGGCGACTACCACACCAACCGTGAGCTCTACCCTCGGCTGCAGGAGTACCTCCGGACCAACCAGATTCCCCTGCTCGCGGTGTGGGGCCGCAACGACGAGATTTTCCACCCGGACGGAGCGACGGCCTTCGGCCGCGATCTACCCAACGCCGAGATTCACCTCTGGGACGCCGGACACTTCCTGCTGGAAACCAACCTCGACGCCTTCACCGAACTCGCACGCGACTTTCTCAACCGGGTCCTACACGCCAACTGAGGGGCTGCCTCGCTAACGGCTGCCGGCGGCGTGCTTTGTCGCGGCCGTGCGCGGCAACCCCACCGCTCCTCGCGGTAACCCGCGGAGGTGAGCACCCGCAGTACGTCCTCACGCATGCGTTGCCGCGAAGGGGCCTGGCCTGGGTCGGTGGCCACCTCGCGCAGCAGCTGCGTCAACCGGGTGTCGACGTCCTCGGCGATCTCGCGGGCCTGCTCGATTCGCTTCGATTCTCGGTCCTACCCACCGCGCCCGAATGCAACCCCCGCAGAGCGCTCCGTCGGGCGGTGGCGGCTTCTGACGAGGAGGGTTCCTTTCGGAAGTCACGCCCACTGTCGCCCCGAGAAGTATTCTACTGGAAGTGGTGTAACTCGGTTATTCCGGTCAGCATGTCGGACTTCGACGCCATTGGCTGCCCTGGTGGGTCGAGCCGCGCCGTGGCAGCGACAGGTCGTGTCGCACGACTGGAGGGAGGCCGCGTCGCCATGCCCGACGCCATACGCACCGTCGATTTGCTGATCGACGGTAGGTGGGCACCCGCCCAATCGGGGCGAAGGACCACAAAGTTTCGTAATGTCGATAATAAGCCGTTGTCCGAGGTTGCCGCCGCCGGCCGTGCTGATGCGGCGGCTGCCGTTGATGCGGCAGCCGCCGCGAGGGCTACCTGGGGAACGTGGCCACCGGGGCAACGGCGCGAGGTGCTGCAGCGTGCCGCGGGTCTGCTGACCGAACGCGGCGACGACATCGTCGGGGCGATGTGCCAGGAGACCGGCGCGGTGCTCAGCTGGGGCCTGTTCAACCTGAAGCTCGCCACCGACATGCTCATCGAGGCGGCCGCGCAGACGTACGGCATCGTCGGCGACGTCGTCCCGTCCGACGTGCCCGGCATGACCGCGCTCGGCATCCGCCAGCCGGTAGGAGTGGTCGTCGGCCTTGCCCCGTGGAACGCGCCGCTGATCCTCGGCATGCGAGCCGTCGCGCTTCCGCTGGCATATGGCAACACGGTGGTGCTCAAAGCGAGCGAGGAGGCCCCGGCGACCCATGTGGCCATCGCCGCTGCCCTGCATGACGCCGGCATGCCGCCCGGCGCGATCAACGTGATCACGAACGCACCGGCCGACGCGGCGGACGTTGTCGACGAGTTGATCTGCCATCCGCAGACCCGCTGCATCAACTTCACCGGGTCGACGTCGGTCGGGCGCGTGATCGGCGAGAAGGCCGGCCGGCATCTGAAACGCACCGTCCTCGAACTCGGCGGCAAGGCGCCGATGCTGGTGCTGGCCGACGCGGACATCCCGGCGGCGGTACGCGCCGCCGTCGCCGGCTCCTTCATGAACCAGGGTCAGATCTGCATGTCGACCGAGCGGATTGTGGTGGAGCGCCAGGTCGCCGACGAGTTTCTCGACCAGCTGGTGACCCACGCCGGCAGGCTGGCCATGGGCGATCCGCATGAACCGTCGACCGAGCTCGGCCCACTGGTGAACCAGCGGGCCGTCGACCACGTCGCGTCGCTCATCGCCGACGCCCAGAACAATGGCGCCGAGGTGCTCATCGGGGGCCGAGCCGACGGCTTGTTCTACCCACCGACCGTACTGCGCCGCGTGACCCCGAAGATGCGGGTCTACAGTGAAGAGTCGTTCGGGCCGGTCGCTGCGGTGATCGAGGTGGATGGCGTCGACGAGGCCGTTGACGTCGCCAACGACACCGAGCTCGGTCTGGCCAGCGCGGTGTTCAGCCGCGACGTGGCCAACGCCTTGCAGGTGGCCCGCCGGATCGAAGCCGGGATCTGCCACATCAACGGGACCTCCGTCCACGACGAGCCGCAGATGCCATTCGGCGGCGTCAAGGCCAGCGGCTGGGGTCGGTTCGGTTCCCGGGCGGCACTCGCCGAGTTCACCGACCTGCGGTGGATCACCATCTCTCCGTTGGACCGGCAGTACCCGTTCGGGCCTCACGTCCCGTCCCTGTCCGGAATCTGAGGGGCGGCATGCGCAGCGGGTGATGCGGGCCCGACGGAGGGCTGGTCACGGTCATGCCGAGGTGGCACGCGAGGGAAGGATGATGATGCCAAGTGGGCGACCAACTGGCTGACGCACTCCAGATGCTGGAGCGTGGGAAGAGCCGTACCGTCAAGAGTATTCCGCCGGAGCCCACGGGCACCGTCCGCCTTGACGTGACAGAGTCGGCCGGCACCGTCGTGAAACAGTGGTTCGTCACCCTGGAGAGCGGGACTGCCCGGGTCCGCAGGCCAAATTCGGAAATGCCCCGGCCGGAGCCGGACGCCGTTCTGCGCACCGACAACGATACGTTCGACCGGCTGGTCAGGGGCGAGGAACGGTTCGTGCCGCTGTTCTTCCGCAACGCGCTTGTGGTCGAGGGGCACCTGGGACTGGTGCACATGCTCGCCACGGTGCTGTTCGCCGGACCGCCCACCGGCCATCACCCACGGGATTTCGTCCATGAGGAAGCCGGCTCCTAATGGTCGAGAAGACGCTCAGCATCCTTGACGGAAACACGTTCCTCCTCACGGATGTGCGTGGCGATGTCACCCCTTCCCCGGGTTCACCGGCTGGGCTCTTCTCGTTCGACACCCGCTTCCTGTCGACCTGGGTGCTGCGCGTCAACGGGGAGCGACTCAGCCCAATGTCCCGCAGCGATCTGCACTTCTTCGAGACCCGGTTCTTCCTCGTCCCCGGGGAGCCCACGCACTACGTCAACGCCAAGCTCTCGGTCATCCGTAAGCAGACCATTGGCATTTGTCTCGTCGAACGGATCGTAGTCCTCAACCACGACATCGAACCGGCGGACGTCTCCATCCGGATAGACGCGGACGCCGACTTCGCCGACATCTTCGAGGTCAAGGAGAATCAGCCAAAGCGCGGTAAGCGATCGGTGCGCCAGGAGGATGGGCGCCTCCATCTGCACTACGAGCGGGCGACGTTCTACCGGGACACCGTCATCTCCAGTGATAGACCGGCCAAGGTGGACGACGGCGGCATGACCTTCGACATCCGTCTCGAACCGCACGGCCGCTGGGACGTCGAGCTCCAGGTGGAACCGATCATCAATCGGGGGGGCGGCGGTTCCGCTACCGTCTGGGAGGCGTACCGCCGGCGGAGCAGGCCACAGGTCCGCGAGGAGTTGGAACAGTGGATCGACAACGCGCCGCGACTCGCCTGCGACTTCGAACCCCTCGCCGCGGCGTACAAGCGCAGCCTGTACGACCTGGCCGCGATGCGTTACTCGTCGCTGACCGCGACTAGCCCGATCCCGACCGCCGGACTGCCGTGGTTCATGACCCTCTTCGGCCGGGACAGCATCTTCATCAGCCTGCAGACGCTGCCGTTCGCGCCCACGCTGACCCCGCCCGTGCTGGGCCTGTTGGGGACGCTGCAAGGCAGCGCCTTCGACGATTTCCGCGAGGAGGAGCCGGGTAAGATCCTGCACGAGTTCCGGTACGGCGAGTCGGCGGCGTTCGAGGAACAGCCGCACACCCCCTACTACGGATCTGCGGACGCCAGCCCGCTGTTCGTCATCCTGCTCGACGAGTACGAGCGGTGGAGCGGCGACGTGGAAACCGTACGGCGTTTCGAACCGCAAGCCCGTGCCGCGCTGAACTGGATCGACGAGTACGGCGATCTGCTTGGCACCGGCTACATCTACTACCGGCGGCGCAACACCCGCAACGGCCTGATGAACCAGTGCTGGAAGGACTCCCGGGACTCGATCTCCTACCGGGACGGCCGGCTGCCCGCCCTGCCCAGGGCGACCTGCGAGCTACAGGGGTACGCCTACGACGCGAAGATTCGCGGGGCGCGGATGGCCCGCGAGTTCTGGAACGACCCCGAGTACGCCGACCGTTTGGAGTGCGGGGCAGCGCAACTGCGGGAACAGTTCAACCGCGATTTCTGGATCGAGGAGGAAGGGTACTACGCGCTTGCGCTCGACCCGGAGGGCAAGCCCGTTGACGCGCTCGCCTCCAACATGGGGCACCTGCTCTGGAGCGGCATTGTCGAGCCGGAGCGGGCACGCCGTGTGGCGGACCACCTCCTTGGGCCGAGCCTGTTCTCCGGTTGGGGCGTGCGTACCCTGTCCACCACCAACCTCCGATACAACCCCGTCGGCTACCACGTCGGTGCGGTCTGGCCGTTCGACAACTCGATCATCGCCTGGGGTCTGTGGCGCTACGGTTTCCGGGAGGAGGCCGCCCGGATCGCCGATGGCATGATCACTGCGTCCGGGTACTTCGACGGCCGATTGCCCGAGGCATTCGCCGGCTACGAGCGGAGCCTGACCGGCTACCCGGTCGAGTACCCGGCGGCGTGCAGCCCTCAGGGCTGGTCGGCGGGGGCACCGCTGCTCCTGCTTCGCACGATGCTGGGGCTCAGCCCGTACCCGGACCATCTGGCCGTCGATCCGTACCTGCCGCCGTCGGTGGGCCGGATCGAACTGCTCGACGTACCGGGGCGGTGGGGGCTTGCCGACGCGTTCGGTCGGCGCACCCGCCGCCACCGCGACGCCGACCACCACTCGGAGCCGGTCGCCCGACTTACCCACGGCGACTAATACGGGCATGGGCGGCGGCGGTCGAGGACACGCGTGGGCCCAGTTGCGAGGGCCGTAAGCAGCCGCCCCCGCGCGGCAGAGAATCGCCGTGGCGCGGTCGCTCTACGATGCCCGAGTCAAGGAGTCCAACAGCGGCGTGATAGACCAGGCATCCATGCCGAGCAATGAAAAGAGGGCTTGCGCAAGTCTCTGACCTGCGGAAACCCTCTCGCTGTCGGGACGGCCGGATTCGAACCGACGACCCCTTGTAACGGAACGTAGCTATCCCAGGCCTGTCACTGATTGCCAAGAATGGGCACCGAGCTGCACAGACGTTGTTGATCGCCGGTCTCGCCTTGTCACTGATTGTCAATCATCAGCCGGAGTTTTCGGGGGGTAAACGGGGGGCACTGTGGGCGATGCCGCCGCCAAGAGAGCCGTGATCGTCTTCGACGGCGACCTGCGGCTGATGCCCAGATAACGACGACCACACAGCTACCCCTGGCGTTGGGGATCAGTTCGAGTGTCAAGACCGATTCTGGCGGGTTGTCAGGTCATGTCGATGGCGTATGCCTCTTCCCGCACGTCGGGGTCCGAGTGTTGGCGTAGCCGGATCAGCAGGTCTCGCCATGGCGTTTTCCATCCGAAGCTGGCTCCGTGGTGGACCAGCGATACCGCGAACAGGCCGCCAGCGAGGTCGCCGCGCTCTGCCAGTTCGGTGATGCTGTTGGTCAGAGCGTCTGTGTCGGGCCACTCGCGGAGGCTTCGCAGGCGGACACCGATGCGTTCGGCGGTGCGGGCCGCGAGGATGGGTCGGCCTGCGCACAGGTCGGCGATCTCGTTGAGATTGTCCAGTCGGTTGAGGTCGACCAGTAGACCGGTTGCCGTGCCGGTGAAGCCGGGTCGGTTGGCGAGCCACCGTGCCGATTCGATCAGTGTGGTCCGGTCGGCACTGGGCGGCTGGTAGCCGGATCGGACGGCCGCGCCGCGGGACAGCGGGGCAAAGATCGTCAGCGTCGCGTACGCCGCCTCGACGGGGGATCGGCCGCTTGGCGGTCGGCTGATCGTTCTGGACGGCCGCCGGTTGAGTGGCCATGGCGGGCGGCCAGCGGTACCACCTCGCCAGCGGCGCCGTTCACGCCGCCCATGCCGGCACCCTCGTCCACCGTAGCGGCTCCGGCACGGTGCGCCGGACGGCTGCCGAGGGAGCGCCGGCCGCACAGCGCCGCGGACGGTAGAGCCATCAGATCGATACGAGTTCTGGAGGCGTTCGTATCAGACAGATTCGTCCATAGGGCGACCTGGCCACGCGATCTGTTGACTTTCATCTGATGACCGTCGTACCGTTCGCAGTGACAGCCTTCGATGGCGGGCATGGCGACCGGGCCGGCGCCGTGTTACCGGGCGGCCTCTGGGCGCGGTCGTCAATGGGTGTTGGGGTTCGCAAGCCCAGTTCCCTGTCTACGTATGCCGGCATTCGAACGGCAGAGGGAGTTCCATGATGTCCAGGCGTAGATCCCTCTTTGGACCCGTCGCGTTCGCAGCAGCTCTTGTCTTGGCCATGGGTGGCACGATGCCGAGTGGCGGCCTCGGCAGCACCGCGTCGGCCGCGGATGCCGTCCCACTCGCGGCGACGGCCGGATGTGGCAAGGCCCCGGGATTGAACAGTGGCACGCACACGATCCAGAGCGGCGGCCAGAATCGCAGCTTCATCCTTCGGGTGCCCGCCAACTACAACAACAACAACCCGTACCGGTTGATCTTCGCGTTCCACTGGCGCGGTGGCACCATGAACGACGTCGCGTCGGGCGGGAGCAGTGGCAGCATCTGGTCCTACTACGGGATGCAGGAGCAGTCGAACAACAGCGCGATCCTCGTCGCACCGCAGGGTATCGGCAACGGCTGGCCCAACTCCGGTGGTCAGGACATAACCTTCGTCGACGACATGATCAGGCGGATCGACGATGCCCTCTGTGTCGACACGACGCTGCGCTTCGCCCTCGGTTTCAGCTACGGCGGCGGCATGAGCTACTCGATCGCGTGCAGCCGGGCCAACGTCTTCCGGGCGGTCGCGGTCTACTCCGGCGCGCAGCTGAGCGGATGCAGCGGCGGCAGCCAGCCGATCGCATACTTCGGCCTGCATGGCATCTCGGACAACGTCCTGAACATCTCTCAGGGCCGTTCGCTGCGGGACACGTTCGTACGCAACAACGGCTGCGCCGCCCAGAACCCGCGCGAACCGTCGCAGGGCAGCGGGCAGCACTTCACCACCCTCTACTCGTGCCGGGCGGGTTACCCGGTGCAGTGGGCCGCGTACGACAGCGGCCACGGGCCAGCTCCGGTGGACGGATGCTCCGGCTGTGAGGACGGCGCCCGGACCTGGACCAGGGCAGAGGTGTGGCGGTTCTTCGCACAGTTCGGGGGCACCCCGCCGACCACCCCACCCACAACCCCGCCGACCACCCCACCCACGACCCCACCCACGACCCCGCCGACCACCCCACCGACCAGCCAGCCGCCGGGCAGTTGCACCGCCACGTACAAGGTTGTGAACCAGTGGCAGGGCGGCTTCCAGGGTGAGGTAACCGTGACCGCCAGCGCCGGCGCCCTGACCGGGTGGCGGGTCAGCTGGACCTTCGCTAACGGGCAGGCCATCACGCAGATCTGGGGCGGCCGCAACGCACCGAGCGGCAGCACCCAGAACGTCACCAACGAGAGCTGGAACGGCAACCTCGGTGCGGGCGCCTCGACCACGTTCGGCTTCCTCGGCACCTGGAACGGCACCAACAGCATGCCTGCCCTGACGTGCGCGCGGGCATAGCCGTGACGATCACCTTCCACTTCTGGAGCGGCGCCCAGGTCACGTACTACATCACCTGGTCCAGCAACACGGTCACCGACACCACCAGCTGACCTCGACAGGGTGCCGCGGCCCACCACCGGCCGCGGCACCCTCCACATCCGACGGTCGACGGCTCACCATCCACATCGATGGGATCCACCACGGCAGACCCTCGCACGCCGGACGGCCGGTCGTCGCCCACACGACGATCGGGCGTGTCAACGCCGGCTGAACTGCGGGCGTTGTCCCACCTCGTGCGTGTGCACATTCCTCGCATCGCTGCGGGCGGACACGGACAGCACGGTTGCGTCGGCCACACCGACGGAGGCCGACGATGCCCGGTGAGCGGCCCGCCCCGCCGCCGGAACGCCTCTACGCGGTCAACGCCGCCGCCCAGTTCTACGCCAGTCGGCTGCCCGCCTCACGCAAGGCAGCCCGCTACCTCCTGGCCTTCGACGGAGACGACGCCGGACGCCGAGCCGCCGACCGGGTATACCCGGTCGCCTCTCGATGGCCCGGCCAGGTCTCCGCAGTACGCCTCCCGAAGGGACAGGATCCCGCCGACATGCTCGGCACCTTGGAGCCCATGCGGGCGATGACCGAGATCATCGGCGCCGTCCAACCCCTCGCTCAGGTCCAGATGACCAACACGCTCGACCGGTTGTTCGCCACCAAGCGGATCACCGATCCGGTCCGATTCGCCGAAGATCGGATCACCGCCTACCGGGCTATCGCCGAGTTGTTCGTCGACGCCCCGCACGCCACCCGTGACATGGCCGAAGCCGCCGCCGAGCGGCTCGGCCTGGCCTCGACCGACGTCGCGCGTGGGGTCATCGAGGCATGGAGTGCCCGCACCGACACCCCCGGCGGAACCGACCCACCTCCGGACGTAGCTGTCCCGGCCCCCGCCGCTCAACCGGCGGCAGGCCCACCCGCCGAGGGCTCGACTCCCGTCAGTCAACATCGCCGCCTCGCCGTCGTCGACTCGGGGCGGGGTGTTGCGGTCCGGCTGCTGCCCGAGCTGCAGCATCGGGTAGACCAGCAGCGTCTGCCACGGCGGGTGTCCGTCGGCGACGGTCCGCAGGGTCACCGCTGCGACGAGTGCCGCCTCCGCGCTCGCGCCGCCGATCGCGATCCGACTCGCGTCGACGCCGAGCCGCGCCGAATCGTCCCGCACGGCGTCGAGCACCGCGGCGCAGTCGTCCTGCGGGATGGGAAACCGCACGGGCCTCCCCCGTTCGTCGACCCGTCCGTCGACCGTGCCGCCCAGCTCGGCGGGCACCGGGCACAGGCGGTAGTCGACAGACACGACGACGACGTCGGCCCGCCCGGCGATGCCGCGGGCGACCTCGTGCGCCTCGGCCATGTCCAGGTCGCACCAGGCGAAGGCGCCCCCGTGCATCCACACCAGGCAGGCGCGGCCGCCGTCGGGCGCGGGACCCGTGGGCATGTAGACGCGCACGGGCACCGGGCCGTGCGGGCCGTCGATCGTCTGCTCGGCAACGCACAGGTCCCACTCCTCGGGCGGGCCGAACGGCGCCTTCCAAAGGTTCGTGACGTCCTCGGGGACGTCCGGGAACTGCGCGTACCCCTCGATGAGGTGCCGGCGCGCTTCGATCTCGGGCACGAGCAGTCTGATCATGGCCTCATCCTGCCTGGCTCGTCGACCCCCGATCCGGGCGCTGGCCGCCGGGGAGCGTCGGCGCGACCGAGGCGACCGCCCAGGCGGACAGCGTGAGGTCGATGTCGAGGACGCCGTCGTCGCCGACGGTCAGCGTGCTGCGGTGGAGGCCGTCGGCGACGTGGCGCAGCTCGGCGGTCTGTTCCCGCGTGATGTTGAGCGGGGCGCCCATCTGGTACCAGGCCTCGGCGACGTTCCCGTGCTCCCAGTCGAGGATCTCCACGGTGAGCTCGGTGCCCGGGCGCAGCCCTTCGACCCGGTGCCGGACGCGGCGCTCGGGGCCCATCTCGGCGAGGGCTCGCGTCTCGGCGTAGCCGTTGCGGGACGCGAGCCCCGTCGTGCCCATCTCGGCGGGGTAGTTGTAGAAGATGGCCGACACGTCACCCGTCGCGGACGAGCGGGTGATGGCACCGTCGGGCAGCTCGGCCAGGAGGCGGTCACCGAGGCGGTGGAGCATGGCCACCGCGTGGAACGTCGGCTTGTGCAGGCCGTTCTCGTTGACGAACCCGAAGCCTCCGTGGAAGGGGCCGATGCCGCTGCCGCCCTCCTCGAACACGTCGGTGAAGGTCCAGTAGGAGATCGAGTCGGCCAGCGGCGCGCCCTTGAGGAACGCCCGGACGATGTACGCGGCGGCGAAGAGCGTGTCGTGGATCGCGTCGCGGCTCGACGGCGAGGTCGACCACTCGGTGATGTGCAACTCGGCGTCCGGATACGGGCTGTTCTCGATGATCGTGCGCAGGACCTGCAGGTCGACGTACGTGGCGTCCTTCTGGCGCGTGATCGCGCTGACGTTGCCCAGGGAGTCCGCCGCGTAGTCGGTCGGGTACAGGTGGGTGGAGAGGAAGTCGATCGGCAGCCCGCGCTGCGCGCAGTACTCGATCAGTTCGTGGATCCACACCGGCTGCCAGTCGAGCGCGTCGGGGTCGGTGGCCACCGCGGTCTCGACCTCGAGCGACGGGTCGTGGGTCTCTCCGGAGTAGCGGGCGTCGGGGACGAACACGCTCGTTGACGGGCCGCCGACCCGCAGCCGGGGGTCGATGGCTTTGATCGCGCGCGCCGTGGCCTCGTACAGCTCGAAGTACTGGGCGCGCGTCCCGGTCCAGAAGTTCGGCACGAGGTTCGGCTCGTTCCACACCTCGAACGGCCACTGCCGCACCTCGTCGATGCCGTACCGCTCGATCCAGTGCCGTACAGTGGCGTCGACCAGCGCGACCCAGCGGTCCATCTCCTTCGGCGGGCTGCAGTGCGCCTTCCACCAGAACAGCGTCTCGGTCTGGGTGGCGAGCTGGCGCGGCATGAACCCGAGCTCCACGAACGGGCGGGCGCCCGCGTCGAGGATCGCGTCGAACACCTTGTCGACATACGCGAACGTGTAGACCGGCTCGGGCAGCGGCTGGTTCGGGCCGAAGCCGCCGCCGTTGTCCGTCCGGTAGACGAACATGTCGTCATGGAACAGGCCGTGGAAGCGCACATGCCGGGCGCCCAGCACCTGGACGGCCTCGCGGAAGTGCGCCTGCCAGTCCGCCCGCAACGCCTCGTTCGCGCGGCCAGCACCGACGCACTCGTTCCACACGTGATGCAGCGGTACCTCGGCGGGTGCCTGCCCGTCGATCAGCAGGGCTGACGTCGCCTGCTCAGTCATGGACAGCTCCTTCGCTCGGTCGGTGAGTAGGGTTTGCGAGCCCGGCGGTGCCGCTGACCCGGAACCAGTCCACGTCGACGTATCCCCCGGGCTCGGCAGTGGCGTAGTTGAAGAGGGCGAACCGGTACCCGGTGAAGTGCGCGAGGTCGTACTGCATCTGCACGGTGTCGCCCAGCCACGTCCAGTTGCTGCCGTCGTACGAGTACGCGAACGACGCCGTATCGACGGCATCCCGGAAGTCGACGTCCACGCGCAGGTAGACGACGTCCGCCCGCAGCGGCACCGGTGCGCTGGTGAAGGCGATGACGCCGTCGCCGCCTGCCCGGCGCATCACCAGGCTCCTGGTCCCCGCCTCCATCGTCACCGCGATGTATCCGTACTTGCGCTGGTAGGCGGAGATGCCTGCGACGTCCCCGTCCTTCATGTGCGAAACGTCCAGCGAGATGGCGCCGGAGCTCGTGGGTCCGAGCGTGCGTTGGGTGAGCGTGTTGCGCGCATCGAGGATGCCCGAGGCGACGCTGCCCGTGGTCAGCCGCAGGTGTCCGGGCCGCTCGGTGAGCGACCAGAACCGGTTGTCCGGGTTGTGGTTCCACTGCCACTGGAGCCCCAGGTTTGACCCGTTCCATGCGTTCTCGGCGGACTCTGCCAGGAGGTCCGCGTTGGCCGTGTTCCAGTGGCCCGCGCGCTCAAGGAGGTTGTCGAAGTCGTCCGAGGCGACGACGGCGGCGCCGTCACCGGCCGTCCGTGCGGCCGCCGCGGGCGCTTCCGGATTGAGAGCGAACACCGGCCACCCGTCGTCATCCCAGGCCACGCCAACGAGCTGAGGCGAACGACCCAGCGGGCCCTCGTCCTGGAACAGCATGGCGTACCACTGCCCGTCGGACGTCTGGACGACTCCACCCTGGGCCACGCCGGTTCCGGGTCGGCCCCCGACCGTCACGCCCTGGCTGAGCACGACCCGGCCCTCCCACACGCCGCCCGCCGACTGCGGCGTTAGTGACGTCGACCGCCACAGCACCTCCTGGCGGATGCCACCCGACGGCCACTGGATCATGAAGACGTAGTAGTAGTCCCCGATCTTGTACGCGTGAGCGCCCTCGGCATTCAGCCCGCTGGTCTGGTCGACGTTGGCGTGCTCGACGAGCCGCGTCGCCGGGCCGTCCCACGCAAGGGTCCCGTCCTCGTGTCGCCGCAGCCTGCGCAGGTCGATCGACCCGCCACCGTAGACAAGCCAGACGTCGTCGCCGTCGAACAGCAGCGACTGATCGTGGGCGTACCCGTCGAGCACCGACCTGGTCCACGGCCCGCGCTCGATGTTGGGAGTCGAGTAGATGTACGTCTGCCGCGTGGTGAGGCTGCCGACCGACACGTAGTAGGTCCCGTCATGGAACCTGATGCTCGCTGCCCAGCTGCCCTGGCCGTACGCGTCCTGGCCGTTGCGCAGCGCCAGCGCGTCCGTGTCGTCGAGGATCGCCGCTGTATACCCGGCGATCCACCAGTGCACCAGGTCGCTCGAGCGCATGATCGGGACGCTCGGCGCGAAATACATCGTCGTGCTGACCATGTAGTAGTACCGGCCGTCGAAGACGACGTCCGGGTCGGGCACGTCCGCGAAGATGACCGGGTTGGTGAAGTCTGCCCCCGCCCCGCCGTCGCGGATGTTCAGGTTCGGTCGGTCCATCAACGCAGCTCGAGCGCCACGGTGACGTAGGAGTGGGCGGGCAGGTCGACCTCGAGCCCTCGGGGGTGGGGGCGCACGCCGGCATGGTCGGTGGGGGCGACGGCGTCGAGCTGCTCGGGGGTGTTGTGCGCGTCGAGCGCCGTGGCGGTCAGCACCCGCGCGGTGTGCCCGACGACGTCGCGGCCGCGCAGGTCCAGGACGAGGATGCGGTCCGTATCGGCGTCGAGGTTGGACAGCGAGACCAGGGCGGTGTCGCCCTTGACCGATGCGGACGCCGAGACCAGCGGCAGCTCGGTCCCGTCGACAGCGCGAGTCTCGACGTCGCGCAGGTGCACCGCGAGGGAGGCGGCGTCGTGGTGGCCGGTGTTCATGGCGAAGACGTGGTACGTCGGGGTGAGCACGAGCGCCCCGGTGTCGGGGTCGGTGAGGATCATGGCCTGTAGCACGTTGACGGTCTGGGCGATGTTCGCCATGACCACGCGCTCGGCGTGCCGGTGGAACGCGTCGAAGTGCACCGAGGCGACCAGGGCGTCGCGCAGCGTGTTCTGCTGGTACAGGAACCCGGGGTTGGTGCCCTTCTCCACGTTCCACCACGTGCCCCACTCGTCCACCACCAAGCCGACCTTGCGGTGCGGGTCGTAGCGGTCCATGACCGTGGAGTGCCGGGTGAGCAGCTCCTCCATGCGCCGGGCGCGGGCCATGGTCACGTACCACTGGTCGGTGCTGAACCCGGTGGCGTCGCCCTTGTCCGACCACGACCCGGCCATCGTGTAGTAGTGCAGCGACACGGCCTGGAACGGGCCCGCCGGCGCGGCCGGGTCCGCCGCCAGGTCGTCGAACGAGCGCAGGAGCGTCTCGGTCCAGTGCAGGTCGGCCTCGTTCGCGCCCGCCGCGATGCGGTACAGCAGGTTGCCGCCGTGGTTGCGGGTGTAGGTCGCGTACTGCCGGGCCAGCGAGGCGAACTGCTCGGCGCGCAGGTTGCCGCCGCAGCCCCACGCCTCGTTGCCCAGGCCCCAGAACGGCACCCGCCACGGCTGCTCCCGCCCGTTCGCCCGCCGCAGCGCCGCCATCGGTGAGTCGTCCGCCCGGGTCAGGTACTCCACCCAGTCCGACATCTCCGCCACCGACCCGGACCCCACGTTCCCCGACACGTACGGGTCCGCGCCGAGCAGCTCGCACAGGTCCATGAACTCGTGCGTGCCGAACGCGTTGTCCTCCACCACGTCGCCCCAGTGCGAGTTGACCATCCGCGGGCGGCTCTCGCGCGGGCCGATGCCGTCACGCCAGTGGTAGTCGTCGGCGAAGCAGCCGCCCGGCCAGCGCAGGTTCGGAATCGAGATCGTCCGCAACGCCTCGACCACGTCCGAGCGGATGCCCCGCACGTTCGCGACCGGCGAGTCCTCACCCACCCAGAACCCGCCGTAGATGCACCGCCCCAGGTGCTCGGCGAAGTGCCCGTACACGTGCCGGCTGATCGTGGCGCCGGGCAGGTCGAGGTCGATCACTGCGGTCGTGGTCGTCGTCATTGTCTCCCCATCAGTTGCGTGTTCCGTCATCGCATGCCTCAGCGAGGAGCTCGCGGAAGCCAGACCCGCATCGGGCCGGGGGCGCGGTTGCCCCAGGTCGAGAACGGGATCGCTGTCACCGTGTGCTCGTCGACGAGCTCGGTGGCGGTGTCGGGGTCGTAGATGCCGGTGCCGCGTCCCGGTGATCGGGGATGCGGGGACGGCGCGCAAGGCGGACGTGCGCCCATAGGTGCTCGACATGGTTTCCTTCGACCGAAACGGGCTAAACGGCGCGGGTGGTTGCACGGCCCTAAGCCCCACCGCGGGTGGAGCCACGTACCACGAGACGGACGGGCGCGACGACGTGCTCGGCCGGGCCGGTCCAGCCCGCCATCTGCCGGTGCAGCAGACCCACCGCGGTCTCAGCGACACCTTCATGGTTCGCGTCGACGGAGGTGAGGCCGGGCGGGACGAAGCTTGACATGTCGAGGTTGTCGAACCCGGCGAGCTGGACGTCGGTGGGCACCCGGAGCCCGCTCTCTGCCAGGGCCGCGACCGCGCCGAGCGCGACGACGTCGGTGACGGCGAAGACGCCGTCGAAGGGCAGACCGGACGCGATCACATCGAGCAGGGCATCACGTCCGGCCGCCGACGTGAACGTGGAGATGGGCACCACATAGCGTGCGTCGACATCGAGGCCGGCATCGCGATGTGCGCGCTCCCAGCCAATGCGGCGGTCCGACGTCATCATGTGCGCGGTGTCGAACGTGCAGCCCAACCCAACGATGCGCCGCGAGCCGTGCTCGATCATGTGCGCCGTCGCGAGGCGGGCGCCCTCTTCGTTCGCCAGCCGCACGTGGTTGAACCGGTCGGGCACGTCACGCTCGCCGAGCAGCACGATGGGTTTGGCGGTACGCACGCGGTCCAGCTGGTCGCGGTCGAGTCCGGCGACGGACAGCAGGACGCCGTCGTAGAGCTGGAGTCGCGCGACGCTCAGCGCCGCCATCTCATGCTCGGGGCTGCCGCTCGTCCGCTCAAGGACGAGGTGCCGCCCCTCGGCCTCGATCAGCGGCGCGATCTTGTCGGAGACCTCACCGAAGTAGTCGTGGAAGCTCGGCACGATGAAGGCGACGGTGTCGGTCCGTCCCGCGCGCAGGTGGCGCGCGGTCAGGTTGACCTCGTACCCCAGCGCCTCGACGGCGGCCATGACACGGGCGCGCGTCGGCTCGTTGACCGGGAGGCGCTCATTGACGACGTTCGACACGGTCATGACCGAGACGCCCGCCTCACGGGCGACGTCCGCCATCCTCACCACATATCCTCCTTATCGCGGCATTCTGCCAGCTCAGCAACGTCGTCTGGCGAGAAGCCCGCCACCCATCCACACGCCGGGGCGGGCCTTGACGCAACACGATCGACTCTTTACTTTAACGCTAAAATCCCGCTCGGGATGAGGACGCCAAGCCCCAGCTCGCGTCGATGTGCCCACGAATTCCAGTCAAGGACGACCGGAACTGTTCTCAAGGGAGAGACCTCGGTGCGTACCACAAGAACGAAGTTGTCAATTGTTGTCCTGGCTGCAGCCGTGATAGTAGGACTTGTCGGATGTACCTCTGCCGACAACCCCGAAGACGACTCGGGAACGCTGACCCCCAGTGACCCCACGACGTTCACGGTCTGGATCACGTCGGCCCAGCAGGCCCCGGCACCCGACAACAAGATCACCAAGCTGCTCAAGGACAAGCTCGGTGTCACCCTCAAGTACGAGATCGTCACGCCGGACAACGAGGACCAGAAGATCGGTGTCATGCTCGCCGGCGGTGAGTTCCCCGACCTCATCGGCACCGGCGACCTAAAGCAGCGTCTCCTGCAGGGCGGCGCTCTGCGGCGCCTGGACGACATGCTGGCCAAGGGGGACTACCCCAACCTCGCCGAGCACGTCAGGGACGACATCAAGAAGATGAGCTACTCGGGCGACGAGGTGGACAAGGGCCTGTACATCCTCCCGAACTACAACCGCTTCTACGGCGACATCACGGGCGGCGTCTACTACGGTCCCGCGTTCTGGATCCAGAAGCGTGTGCTCGCGGACGCCGGCTACCCGGACCTCAGCAACATGACGCTCGACCGCTACTTCCAGCTCATCTCGAACTACAAGGCGAAGCACCCCCAGACCGCCGGCGCCCCGACCGTCGGCTTCGAAATTCTGGCGTCCACGGGCCGTGAGTGGGGCATGACTAACCCGCCGGCGCAGCTGGCAGGCTTCCCGAACAACGGTGGCGTCGTCGTCGACAGCAACAACAACGCGTCGATCTTCGCCGACAAGGACATCGCGAAGAACTTCTACAAGGTCCTCAACCAGCAGTACAACTCGGGTGTCGTCGACCCCGAGTCCTTCACCCTGACGTTCGACCAGTACACCGCGAAGCTGGCCACCGGCACCGTCCTCGGCATGCACGACCAGGGCTGGAACTTCCAGACCGCCACCCAGTCGCTGCAGAGCGCCGGCAAGGACGAGTACACCTACGTGCCCCTCATGCCCGTCTACGACGGGGTGAAGCCCTGGTACGCCGACCGCCCCGTCATGAACACCAACCAGGGGTTCGGCGTCTCGGTCTCCAGCAAGCAGCCGAAGAAGGCACTGAAGTTCCTCGACACCATGCTCAGCGATGAGTGGCAGAAGACGCTCTCCTGGGGCATCGCTGGCGAGGACTACCAGGTCGGCGCCGACGGCGTCTTCTCCCGCACGGACGAGCAGCGGAAGAACTACAAGGACCTCACCTGGCGTGCCTCCAACCGTCTCGATGCGCTGCTCGACATGCTGCCCAAGCGCAACGGCAAGTTCTCCGACGGCAACGCCTACAGCCCCGACGACCAGCCCGCCGAGTTCTACGCGACGCTGAGCGACTACGACAAGGACTTCATGGCGAAGTACGGCAAGAAGACCTGGCTTGACTTCGTGAACAAGGCGCCGGACAACCCCAAGTACTACCCGGCGTGGAACCTCACGCTCTCCGACGACGCCAACCAGGTCAACCAGCAGCTGACCGACACCAGCGTGCAGAAGCTGCCGGGGATCATCGCCGGCCCGCCCGCCGACTTCGACAAGAACTGGCAGGCCTACGTCGACTCCATCCGCAAGATCGACGTCAAGGTGTACGAGGACGCAGTCACCGCTGGCATCAAGGACCGTCTGGCCAACTGGTAACAGTCTGCGAGCAGTCGTGGGGGGGGGGGGGGGGGGGGCGCCCCCCCCCCGGGCGGGGGGGGGGCCCCCCCCCCCCCCCCCGGGGGGGGGGGGGGGGGGTGGTGGGGGGGGGGGGGGGCC
>NZ_JBFAQH010000029.1:0-39045 GCF_040677165.1 Micromonospora sp. NPDC049374
GTCACCCAACACTGGAACAGCTGACAACCGAAGACATTCCTCCACAGGGGGAACAAGACCGCTGGCCGGCACCCAACCAGGGTGCCGGCCAGCGGTCTTTGGTATGCCCGAAGAACCCGGCACCGCCCCTGCTCATCCGAGCGGCCGGCGGGTGTGGCAGCGTGATCGGATGGACTCCCCGCCGGTCGACGTCGATCTCGCCCTGGTAGGTGGGGGTGGCGCGGCGTCGCTGGTGTTGGCCGCGTTGGCCCGGCATCGCGTACGCGATGTGCGGATCGCCGTCGTCGACCCGGTGCACCGACGTGGACAGGACCGCACCTGGGCGTTCTGGGGCCAGCCCGGCAACGACCTGGACGAGTTGCTCAGCGCCAGCTGGTCCCGCGTCGAGGTGGTCACGCCCGGCGCGCACCGCGCCCTGGACCTGACGCCCCTGCGGTACGCGATGCTGCGCTCCGGCCCGATCTACGAGCGGGCCGCCGAGGCGGAGCGGCGCCTGGGTGCGACCCGGGTCGTCGCCGCTGCCGGCCGCGTCGACGACGATGGTGAACGGGTGCTGGTGCGTGCCGTCGACGGTCGACCGCTGCTACGGGCCCGCTGGCTGCTGGACTCCCGGCCGCGGCCACCGCACCGACTCGGGCGCACCAATTGGTTGCAGCACTTCCGGGGCTGGTGGTTGACGGCCGACCGGCCGGTTTTCGACCCGGCGCGGGCGGTCCTGATGGACTTTCGCACCCCGCAGCCCACCCGGGGTGTCTCCTTCGGCTACGTGTTGCCCGTCGACAGTCGGTACGCGCTTGTCGAGTACACCGAGTTCTCACCCGATCTGCTGACCGGAGCGGCGTACGACGCGGCGCTGGCCGGATACCGCGACCTGCTCGGTCTCGATCCGGCGCGGCTCACCGTGACCGAGGTCGAGAACGGTGTCATCCCGATGACCGACGGCCCGTTCGTGGCCCGGCCATCGCCCCGGGTGGTGCGGCTTGGCACAGCCGGCGGTGCCACCCGGCCCTCGACCGGATTCACCTTCTCGGCGATGCACCGTCAGGCTGACCAGGTGGCCCGGGCGGTCGCCGCCGGCCGGCCGCCGGTGCCGGCACCCGCCTACCCCGACCGACATCGGTGGATGGACGCGGTCGCGTTGCGGGCACTGGACGATGGCCTGGTCAACGGTCCGGAGTTCTTCGGTCGCCTCTTCGACCGCAACCCGGCCAGCCGGGTGTTGCGCTTCCTCGACGGTGACACCACCGTCGCCGAGGACCTCGCGGTGATGCGCTCCACCCGACTCCGACCGATGATCACCGCCACCGTCGCCGATGCCGCCGGTCGGATACGCGACCGGCTCGCGCCGTCGCGCCGCCCGGCGTGGACCGTGCCGCCGGCCGTCGTCGACCCCGAACCGCCGAACGTCGACGACCCAGGTCACTGAGGCGCGGCGTGGTCAGCCTCGCGACGGTGACGGCCGGCGGCGAGCGCCTGAAGTTGTGGGCCGTCCAGCCGGAGCACGTCGATCTCGTCGACGGTGCGGGCGTGCAGCCGTCGGTAGAAGCGCAGCGCCTTGCCGGATCGCCGCCTGGACCTCGCCGCGACACCGCAAACGTTCCTGGACACCGCACTGGCGGCCCGTCGAGCGACCCGGGGGGCCGCGGCCGGTAGGGTCTGCCGGCATGGTGGACGAGACGGCCGGCCGGGTGGTGCGGATCTGGACCGACGGGGCGTGCAGCGGCAACCCCGGCCCGGGTGGCTGGGGCGCGTTGCTGCGCTACGGCTCCCACGAGCGTGAGCTGTGCGGCGGGGAGGCGAGCCCGACCACCAACAACCGGATGGAGTTGACCGCCGCCATCGAGGCGCTGGAGAGCCTGACCCGTCCGGTCACCGTCGAGCTGCACACCGACAGCACGTACGTGCGCAACGGCATCACCAGCTGGTTGGCGTCCTGGAAACGCAATGGTTGGCTGACCGCCGCGAAGCAGCCGGTGAAGAACGCCGACCTGTGGCAGCGGCTGGAGGCGGCCTGCGCCCGGCATCAGATCACCTGGCTGTGGGTGAAGGGGCACAACGGGCACCCGGAGAACGAGCGGGCCGACGCGCTGGCCAACCAGGGCATGAACGAGGCGCGGCAGGGCGCCGCGGCAGTCCGCCGCTGACCGATCGCGCTGTCCCGGGCCGCGCCGTTCCGGGCCGCGCCGGACGTCGTTTCGTACCGGTCAGCGGCGCCGGCCGCGCCGCGACGCCCTTGGGGCGAGCGGCAGCTGCGACCAGTGGGCCGGGCGACTGATCCGCCCCGGCAACCGGGTCCGCAGGTCGCCCCGGGCGGCGTCGACCTGCGACCGGTGCAGGAAGAGGGCGCCGGACAGGTCGGCCCCGCGCACGTCTGCCCCGCGCAGATCCGCGCCGGTCAGGTCGGCCCGGGCCAGGTCCACTCCGCGCAGGTCGGCGCCGACCAGCAACGCGCCCCGCAGGTTCGCCCCGCGCAGGGTGGTGCGGCGCAGGTCGCGGCCCACCAACGTGGCGCCGCGCAGGTCGGCGCCGGCTCCGCCGCGGGCGCGGGCCAGGTCGGCGGTACGCGACAGCAACTCGTTGACTGTTGCCCGGTGCGCGTCGACATCGAGGGCGAGCAGCGTTTCCGGGTCACCGCCGGCCAGCCGCTCGGTCTCGGCGAGCGCGGCGGCCAACGGCCCGCGCAGCTCGACCGGTGGCCGCAGCCCGAGCGCCTCGGTCAGATACCACAGCAGCTCGTGCAGCGGGCGCATCACCGCGAAGACGTCGAACATTCGCCGCGCGTGCTGTGGCTCGCCACGCCAGTCCCGCCCGCCGAAGGTGACCTGGGCGACCCGCTGACCCGCACCGAAGCAGTCGAAGACGGTGCAGCCGGGGAAACCCCGTTCGCGCAGCTCGGCGTGGATGGTGCAGCCGAAGTCCGCCCCCAGGTTGCGGCACGGCTGGCCGGCGGGCTTGTCGAGCGCGAAGTCGGCCGACGCGGCGAACGCGGGGGCGACGCAGCACAGGCCGAAGCAGCGGGCACAGTCGGCCCGCAACTCGCCGCCGGCCGGCCCACCCTCCTCGGACATCCGATCCTTCCCTCCTCGCGGCGGTTCATTACGTCTGACAGCTCTATTGCCTGGGGTGGATCTCTCTGACATATTCCTGCGTGGACGCTGCCAGCGACGGTCGCCAATCCGGATGCCGCGCTGCGGTGACGCCGTCATGCCGGAGGAACCCTCGTGAAGCGTAGACGTCGCCATCTTCTTGTTGGTCTGGCGGTCGGTGCCCTGGTGGCGTCGACCGGCCTGGTCGGAATTCACTACGCCGGTGCCGAGGTGCCGGCACCCGTCGCGGTCGGCGGGGAGATGCCAAACGCGCTCGGCGCCCACCTGGAGCGGCTGCGCCGAGCCGTTCCGGGCGACAGCGGTATGTCCCCCGACGGGCCGGGCGGCGCGGCCCAGCAGGCGTTCCTGGAGCGCGCCTACCCCGCGGACGCGATCACCATCGCCCAGCAGGACCGGTCCAAGGCGGCCTTCAAGGCGGCCGACAAGCGGTTCAAGGGCAGCCGGCAGTGGACCAACATCGGCCCGAGCGAGGCGCTCTACCCGTTCACCGAGTACCGCAACGCCTTCAACTACGTGCCCAACGAGTACGTCGCCGGCGGTCGGGTCACCTCGATCGACATCAGCCCCGACTGCTCCAAGCTGCTCTGCCGGGCGTACGTGACCCCGGCCGGTGGCGGCGTCTGGGGCACCCTGAACATCCTCGCCGCCGAACCGAAGTGGTTCTACCTGGGCGGTCCGCTGGGCATCAACGCCGCCGGCGCGGTGACGATCGACCGTAACGACCGCACCGGCCTGACCATCTACGTCGGCACCGGCGAGGCCAACACCTGCGGCTCCGGCTGCGTCGCCGGCGTCGGCCTGTACCGGTCGACGAACGGTGGCCTGACCTGGTCGGGTCCGCTCGGCAAGGACGTCCTCGGCGGCAAGGGCATCGGTGAGATCACCATCGAGCCCGGTGACCCCAAGACTCTCTACGTGGCCACCACAACGGCGCTGCGCGGCATGTCCAGCTCCTGCTGCACCGGGGTCACCCGGCCGGTGCCGGACGCCGAGAAGTGGGGCCTGTACAAGTCCACAAACGGCGGCAAGAGCTGGAAGTTCATCCACAACGGCTCGGCCGACGCCACGGCCTGCACCGGCAACGCCGCCGAGTACAACAACACGACCAGCTGCTCGCCGCGCGGCGTACGCCAGGTGAAGCTCGACCCCCGCGACGCCGACATCGTCTACGCCAGCTCGTACGGCCGGGGCGTGTGGCGCTCGTCCGACGCCGGGGCGACCTGGACGCAGATCAAGCCGTCCCTCAACGCCGCGATGTTCCAGACCCGCGCGGCGATCGACGTGACCGCCCTGCCCGGCGGCAAGACCCGGATGTACGTCTACGAGGGCAACACCGGCACCCCGTACTCGCGGCTGTTCCGCAGCGACGACGTGGCCGCGGGCTCGCCGACGTTCACCGACCTGACCAGCTCCAACCCGGTCGATCCGGGCTTCGCCACCTACAACCAGTGCACCGGACAGTGCTGGTACGACGTGTTCGTGCACACCCCGGCGGGGCACCCCGACATCGTCTACACCGGCGGCTCCTACCTGTACGGCGAGACGGTGGCCAACAAGCGGGCCGTGATCCTCTCCACCGACGCCGGGGTCAGCGGCACCGACATGACCTACGACGGCACCGACGAACTGCACCCCAACGGCCTGCACCCCGACCAGCACGACCTGGTCACCAACCCGCGTAACCCGTACCAGTTCTTCGAGGCCAGCGACGGCGGCGTGATGCGGTCCAGCGGTGAGTTCGTCGACCGCTCGTCCTGGTGCGACAACCCGGACCGGAACCTGACCAAGGAGGGCCAGCGGGAGCGTTGCCGGCAGATGCTGTCGAGGATCCCGTCGAAGCTGGACGGCGTCAACAAGGGCATGAACACGCTGCAGTTCATCAGCCTCTCGGCCAGCCCGCACGACGTGAACCTGTTGCAGGGCGGTACCCAGGACAACGGCACCTGGGAGAACAAGGGCCAGCGTCAGCGCTGGGTCAACACGATGATCGGTGACGGCGGGGCTTCCGGCTGGGACGTCGCCCGCCCCGAGTTCCGGTTCCACACGTACTACGACGTCTCGCCCGAGGTGAGCTTCGCCAACGGTGACATCGCGAGCTGGATCTGGACCGCCGACCCGATCTTCGGCCAGCCGGGCAGCCTGTTCTACGCACCGGTGATCAGCGACCCGAAGGTCAGCGGCACCATGTTCGCCGGCACCGGACTGTCGGCGTACCGCACCAAGACCTTCGGTCTGGGCGACCGCAGCCTGGCCGAGGCCGACCGGATCTGCAACTCCTGGACCGGCACCTACGAGGAGGACTGCGGTGACTGGGAGCCGCTGGGCACCACCAACCTGACCGGTGCCGGCTGGGGCGACCGGGCCGGCGGTGCGGTGTCGGTCATCCAGCGGGTCGACTCCGACAGCTCCACCGCCTGGGCGGCCACCAGCACCGGCCGGGTCTTCGTCAGCCGTAACGTCGACGCCGAGCCGGCCGCCGCGGTGACCTGGACCCGGGTCGACTCCGCCACCACGCCGAACCGCTTCGTCACAAGCATCCACATCGACCCGGCCGACCCGGCCCGGGCGTGGATCTCCTACAGCGGGTACGGATCGAACACGCCGACCACGCCCGGCCACGCGTTCGAGGTGACGGCCACGGCCGACGGGGCGACCTGGAGCGACCGGTCGTACGACTTCGGGGACCAGCCGATCACCGATCTGGTCCGCGACGACGTCACCGGCGACCTGTACGCCTCCACCGACTTCGGGGTGCTGCTGCTGCCCAAGGGCAAGAAGTCCTGGACCAAGGCGGCCCGTGGCATGCCCAACGTCGAGGTGGCCGGGCTGACCATCGTGCCCGGCGAGCGGATCCTCTACGCTGCCTCGCACGGCCTCGGCGCCTGGAAGATGAAGTTGAAGTAGGGACACGATCATCGGCACAACGTTGGCGAGGGGCCGCACCCGCGGCCCCTCGCCGCTGCCCGAGCGGGCCGCCCGACTGTGGCGTACGCTCGGCGCGGCCTTCGTCCTGTTGGTTTTTGTTCCGCCCCTGCTGCTGCTGGTCTCCGGCTCCCTCACCGAGCCCGGCCTACCGCCGTCCCCGACGCCGCAGCTGGTACCCGAACCGCTCTCCACCACCGGCTACGAGCGCGCCCTCGACCTCGGTGGCCTGCTGCGGGCGTCGCTCAACTCGGTGCTCGTCGCCGTGGTGGCGGTGCCGTTGAGCGTGCTCGTCGCCGCACTGGCCGGTTTCGCGTTGGCCAGAATCGCCCCACGCACCACCGCCGTAGTGGTGGCCGCCTCACTCGTCGCGCTGATGGTGCCGGCGACCGCCCTGCTGGTGCCCCGCTTCGCGATCTTCCGGCTGCTCGGGCTGACCGACACCCTCGTACCGTTGATCGCGCCGGCGATGCTGGGCACCTCACCGCTCTACGTCCTGGTCTACTACCTGGCCTTCCGAGCCCTGCCGGCCGACCTGTACGACGCCTGCCTGGTGGAGGACCTGTCGCCGCTGCGTACCTGGTGGCGGTTCGCGTTGCCGCTGGTGCGTCCGGTGACGGCCGGACTGACCGCCCTGACCTTCGTGCTGACCTGGTCCAACTTCCTCGACCCGCTGGTCTACGTCTACGACCGTGACCTGTTCACCCTGCCGCTGGCGTTGCGGTCGCTGTCCCTGCTGGATCCGACCAACTTTCCCGTCTTCCTGGCCGGGGCGGTGATCGCCACGGTGCCCGCACTTGTGGTCTTCGCCCTGGCGCAGCGGCGTTTCCTGCACCACGACGACCGATCCGAGGACTGACCATCGTGCGAATAAGATCCCTGTCCGCCCTCGCGTTGAGCGCCCTGCTCGCGCTCACCGGCTGCGGCTCCGGCGGCGGGTCGTCGGCCGGTGATCCGGTGAAGCTGCTGGTGTTCGGCGCTCCGGAGGAACTGGCCGCGTACCGCACCCTCATCGAGGCGTACCAGCAGGCCCGAGCCGGCGAGCGGATCCAGCTGATCGAGGCCAGCGACCGCAAGGACCTGCTGGCCCGGCTCGCCACCTCGGTCGCCGGCGGCGCACCCCCGGACCTGTTCCTGATGAACTACCGCTTCTACGGCCAGTTCGCCGCCAAGGGGGTGGTGGAGCCACTGGACGAGCGGATCGCCGCCTCGTCGGTGCTCGACCCGGCCGACTACTACCCGGTCGCGATGGAGGCGTTCCAGTGGGAGGGTGCCCAGCTGTGCCTGCCGCAGAACGTCTCCAGCCTCGCCGTCTACTACAACCGCACCCTGTTCACCAAGTTCGGGGTGCCCGAGCCGACGGCCGGTTGGACCTGGAACGACCTCGTCGCCACCGCCACCCTGATGACCCGCGACGACCGCGGGCTGGTGATCAAGGGCACCGAGGCCGAGGGGGCTGCTCGGCTGCCCGCCGTGCACGGGCTCGGTGTGGAGCCGTCGATCATCCGGCTGGCCCCGCTGGTGTGGTCCAACGGTGGTGAGATCGTCGACGACCCCGAACGGCCGACCCGGCTCACCCTGGACGGCCCGGCCGCCCGCGAGGCGCTGCGGAACCTGGTCGACCTGCGGCAGGCGTACGGGGTGGTGCCCAGCGACGCCGAGGTGGAGGCGGAGGACGACGAGTCACGTTTCCTCAACGGCCGGCTCGCCATGCTGATGACCTCCCGCCGAGCCACCACCAACTTCCGCACCATCAGCGGCTTCGAGTGGGACGTCGCGCCGTTGCCGGTCTACCGGCAGCCGGTCGGGGTGCTGCACTCCGACGCGTACTGCATGACCCGGGGGTCGCGGAACAAGGACGCCGCGTGGCGGTTCATGGAGTACGCGATGGACGAGGAGGGACAGCGGATCATCGCCGCGACCGGGCGTACCGTGCCGTCGCACATGGAGGTGTCCCGTTCACCGGCGTTCCTGGACCCGGACCAGCCACCCCGCAACTCGCAGGTCTTCCTCGACGCCATCCCCACCGTCCGGGCCCTGCCGACCGTCTCCACCTGGCCCGAGATCGAGGATCTCAGCTACGGCATCCTGGAGAACGCCGTGCACCGCGGCGACAAGCTCGACAACGTGATCCGGGAACTGGACGTCAAGAGTCGGCCGATGTTCGCCCGAGGGGAGAACGGGTGAACGAGCGAGGCGGCGGCGTGCGCGACGGGCTCGTCCTCGACCAGGTAAGCGCCGCCTACCGCGACACCACCGTGCTGCACGAGGTGGACCTCAGCGTCGCCCGGGGCGAACTGCTGGTGGTCCTCGGCCCCTCCGGTGCCGGCAAGTCGACGGTGCTGCGGGTGGTCGCCGGGTTGGAACCGGTCACCGCCGGTCGGGTCCGCATCGCCGACCGCGACGTCACCGACGAACGACCCGGCCGACGCAACGTGTCGATGGTCTTCCAGTCGTACGCCCTGTTCCCGCACCTGACCGTGGTCGAGAACATCGCCTTCGGGCTGGAGGTACGCGACACCCCACGTCGGCTGGCACGCGAGCGGGCCCGGGTGGCGGCCGCGACGGTGGGCTGCGCCGGGCTGCTCGACCGCCGGCCCGGGCAGCTCTCCGGTGGGGAACGTCAACGGGTCGCCCTGGCCCGGGCGTTGGTCCGCGAACCGGACGTGTTCCTGCTCGACGAGCCGCTGTCCAACCTGGACCTGGCGTTGCGCGCCGAGATGCGGACCGAGCTGCGGGCCCTGCACGACCGGATCGGGGCGACCATGGTGCACGTCACCCACGACCAGACCGAGGCGCTGGTGCTCGCCGACCGGATCGCGGTGCTGCGCGACGGACGGGTCGAGCAGGTGGGCACCCCGGATGAGATCTGGCGCACCCCGGCGAGCAGCTTCGTGGCCCGGTTCGTCGGCTCACCGGCGATGAACCTGCTGCCGGCGGACGGCCCGCTGCGACCACGAGGCGACGCGCCGACCCTGACAGACGAGCCGCTGGAGATCGGGTTCCGACCCGAGGTGGTCGCCCTCGACGCGGCCGAGGGCACCCCCGCCACCGTCGACCGGGTCGAGGTGATCGGGGAGGACGCCTTCGCGTACCTAAGCCTCGCCGCCGGGCAACAGGTGGTCGCCCGGGTGCCGGCCGCCCGCCGGCCCGAGCGGGGCGCGTCGGTACGCCTCGACTTGCGGTGGGCCGACACGCACCTGTTCCACACCGCGACCGGCCGCCGGTACCAGCCGTGAGCGCCAGCGGCGCGGCGCCCGGCCGGCGGGCGGGCCGGCCGGTGCGCGGCCCGGACACCCGGGCGCGGCGGCAGCTGGCGTTGATGCTGGCGCCGTACCTGATCGGGCTGGTCGGGTTGGTGCTGGTGCCCGCCCTGGTCACGCTCGGCATGTCGGTCACCGACTACGACCTGCTGCGCCGCCCGACCTGGGCCGGGCTGGACAACTTCGCCGCCCTGCTGGACGACCCGATCTTCCGCGTGGCGCTGCTCAACTCGGTGGTCTTCGCGCTGGTGGCCGTACCGCTGCGGGTGCTGCTGGCGTTGGGCCTGGCGCTGCTGCTGCACCGTCGGGCGGTCGGCGTCGGCACCGCCCGCACCGCCGCGCTGTTGCCCACCGCCGTGCCGGAGATCGCGTACGGCCTGCTCTGGCTGTGGCTGTTCAACCCGCTGTACGGGCCGATCAACCAACTGCTGCGGGTCGGCGGGGAGCACGGGCTGACCGCGCTGGGGCGTACGCCGCCGCAGTGGTTGACCGACCCGACAAGCGCCCGCGCCGGGATCATCCTAATGAGCCTGTTCACCATGGGGGAGACCTTCGTGGTGCTGCTGGCCGCCCGACGGGCGCTGCCCCGTGACGTGTACGAGATGGCCGCCATCGAGGACGCCACCGGCTGGGACGTCTTCCGCCGGATCACCCTGCCGCTGATGGCTCCGGTGCTCGCCCTGCTGGCCGTCCGCGACGCCGTGGCCAGCCTGCACTTCACCTTCGTGCCGGCGTTCGTGGTGACCGACGGCGGCCCCCCGCCGTACGCCACCACCTACCTGTCGCTCTTCGTCTACCAGACCGGGTTCGAGTACCTGCGGTACGGCTACGCGGCGGCGGCGACTCTGGTGATGATGCTGCTGACCGTGGCCGCGGTGCTCGTGCAGTGGCGGCTCATCCGCCGCTACCGTCGCTTCTACCAGGTGTGACCGTGGTACGGGTCCCCGGCTCTGCTGCGGTGGTACGGGCCCAGCGCAGCAGAGCGGTGAAGGCCAGCGCGGCGGTCACCGCGCCACCGGCGAGCCGTACCCGGTGCCCGGCGACGAACTCCTCCGCCACCTGGCGCAGGTACTGCGGTGAGTGGACGCCGACCGGGTCGACGAACATGATCTCGTTGCGGGGCCAGAAGAAGACGACCGAGAACAGGAACTCACACGCGATGAAGACCATCGTCGCGGCGGCGACCCACCACCGCAGTCGGTGATCTCGCCAGGTGAGTACCGTGGTGGCGACGCCGAGCAGCACCACCGAGGCGCCGAGCGGCGGGAAGTAGTCGCTCGGGCCGCTGACCGTCAGGAAGTCGCGGGCGCGTTCCAGCGATGCCGGGGCGTCGTGGAAGATGTTGGGGTAGAGCATCACGGTCTCGGCCGCCACGCCTCCGAACGACATCATCGCCGCCCAGGTCAGCGCGACCAGCCCGATCCAGGTCAATCTGCTGCGAGACACCGGTCCTCCTATTGGTTCGGCGCCCGTCCGAGCGCGGTCCGTCTGCGGTGCCGCCGAGGTCAGCGTCAGGGTCGAAGTGCCTGGCCGCCTGTCGCCTGAACGGCCTGGACCCCGCCTCGATCCGACCGCGGAAGTCGACACCGACGGTAGGGCGGTGCCGGTGAGTCGTCTGCCGCCCGGCGACGCGGATGGGGGTCGCTCCTCGACGTACGGCGGTGGCCGTGCGGCACGTCCGGAGGCGACGAGGGTGTGCTGCCGGTGGCCGGCAGGTGTAGGGGCGCCGAACCCGGGTAGCTGCCCCCGATGGAGGTGGTCGAGGAGTCGCCGTACCGGTTCCGGATCGAGCGGCATGACCCGATGCGGGTGCCGGGAGTGGTCTTCGCGTCCCGGTCCCTGCTGCCCGACCCGGCGGCGGACCGGTCGCTGGAACAGGTCGCCGACGTGGCCACCCTGCCCGGCATCGTCGACGCCTCGTACGCGATGCCGGACCTGCACTGGGGTTACGGCTTCCCGATCGGCGGGGTCGCCGCCACCGACGTCGAGGCGGGCGGTGTCGTCTCGCCGGGCGGGGTCGGATTCGACATCTCGTGCGGGGTCCGGCTGCTCGTCGCCGACCTGGGCCGCGACGAACTACGACCGCGCCTGGACGCGGTGCTGGACGGGCTCAGCGCGGCCACCCCCAGGGGCATGGGCAGCGGGGCGGTGTGGCAGCTGACCAGCCGCGAGGAGCTGGACGCGGTGCTGCGCGGCGGTTCCCGGTACGCGGTGCAGCGTGGCTTCGGCGTGCAGCGGGACCTGGACCGGTGCGAGGACCACGGCGCGGTGGACGAGGCCGACCCGACCCAGGTCAGCGACCGGGCGATCGAGCGCGGCGCGCGCCAGGTGGGCAGCCTCGGCTCCGGCAACCACTTCCTGGAGGTACAGGCCGTCGAGCAGGTGTACGACGAGCCGGTGGCCGAGGCGTTCGGGCTGCGTACCGGTCAGGTCTGCGTAATGATCCACTGCGGTTCGCGGGGCCTGGGCCACCAGATCTGCACCGATCACGTGCGGGTCATGGAGCGGGTGATGGATCGGCACGGCATCCGGGTACCGGACCGGCAACTCGCCTGTGCACCGGTCGCCTCCGCCGAAGGACGCGACTACCTGGGCGCGATGGCGGCTGCGGCCAACTACGCGCGGGCCAACCGGCAGTTGCTCGCCCACGCGGCGGGCCAGGTCTTCCAGCGGCAGACCGGGCGACGACTCGACCTGGTCTACGACGTCTCGCACAACCTCGCCAAGCTCGAGGAGCATGTCGTGGCGGGTGTCGCGCGGCGGCTCTGCGTCCACCGCAAGGGCGCCACCCGGGCCCTGCCGCCCGGGCACCCCGAGTTGCCCGACGAGCTGCGCGGCGCCGGCCAGCCGGTGCTCATCCCCGGCTCGATGGGCACCGGCTCGTACGTGCTGACCGGGGTGAGCGGTTCGCCGGCCTGGGCCTCCACCTGCCACGGGGCGGGCCGGGTGCGCAGTCGCAAGCAGGCCGTGACCGCGGGCCAGGGCACCGACCCGCGTGCCCAGTTGGCGGCGCGGAACATCGCGGTGCGCGGGGCGTCGCGGCGCGGCCTGGCCGAGGAGATGCCGTCGGCGTACAAGGACATCGCGGCTGTCGTCGAGGCCGCCGAGGGCGCCGGCCTGTGCCGAAAGGTGGCCCGGTTGGTGCCGCTCGGTGTGGTCAAGGGCTGAGCAGCAGCTGACCGGGGGGTCGTGCCGGTGTCGGCGGGCGGGTGACGTCACACGTCCAGCGTCACCGCACAGGACCAGCCGTTTCCGTCCGGACCGAAGCGCAGTTCGTGCAGCGAGACCGCCTTGGGCACCGCGCCGGTGAGGTCCAGGTCGGTGGTGGCGGTGGTGCGCCAGCGCACCAGCAGCCCGTCGACGCCGTCGTCGATCACCTCGGTCGCCAGCGGCAACTCGTCGGTCGTCTCCATTCGGAAGATCACTTCGTCGAGGACGGCCACCAGCAGGTCCTCGTCGGCAGCGGGCGGCGCGTGGAACACCCGCTCGGCGCGGGGCGGGGCCCCGTCGGCCTCGGTGAACGACCCGACCAGCGCGGCGACGGCCTCGGCCACACAGCCGGCCCGGTCCGGTGCCCACGCCTCGATCCGCACGTCGGCGGTGTGTGGTACGCACCGGTGCCCCCGGGTTGGCTGCATTCCCCGATGATGCCTAGTGCGCGCCGAGTCGGGCGATCGGTTCGACCAGTTCGCGTTCCTCGTACGACAGGTGGGACAGCAGCGTGTCGCTGAGCAGGTCCACCGCGGCGCGCAGGTCGGCCATCCCGTCCTGGGTGGCCACGAAGGCGACAAGCGCCCGGTCGACGCCCTCCAGCACGTCGTGGATGGCGTGGTGTTCCTCCTCGAGCCGGTCGATGACCGGTGCGAGTCGTGGGTCGGCCCGCCGCAGGTGCGGAAAGAGCGACCGGTCCTCGATCGTGTGGTGGGTGGTGACCACCCGGCAGTACGACTCGCAGTAGGTGCCCAACGTCCACTTGTTCTGCCGCATCGTCATCGTGTTGATGTGCGAGCGGGCCGTACCCACGTCGATCAGACCGGCCGCGACCTGCTCGATCAGGTCGTGGATCTGGGCCAGCTCGGCGCGTAGACCGTCGTGCACGTCGATCAGGTGCTGCGCGCTCGCCTGGTCGTGCGCCGTGTAGGTGCGCTGCGGTTCCGCGGCGGGTCCGGCCGGTCGGGCGGCCTCGTCCCACACCCGCACGTCGCTGCGGCGTACGCCGTCATCGGGTGTCGGCACCACGGCGAACGGTGCCGCACCGACCGGGGCCGGGCGGCCGGTCGGCCCGGCCGACGTGGTGTGGCGGCGCGTGCCGCCGGTGGCGCCGGCCGGGTCGGCCCCGGTGCGGGTCCGGTCGGCCGGGGCACCGGTCGGGGGGTCGGCGCGTTCGGCGGCGACCAGTTCCCGGGTGGCCGGTGCCACCTCGGCGGCGAACCGCCGCAGGTCGTCCGGATCGTCGCTGGCCAGGATGAAAGTGCTGATCCCCTCCGTGAGGGCCAGGTCGGCGAGTTCCTCGGCCCACTGCTCGGCCGGACCGTCCAGCGGGCCACGTCCGGTGGCCGCGAACCGTCCGTTGACGTTGAGCAGCCGACGCACGTCGGCGGGGGAGCGTCCGGCACCGGCGGCGGCCTCGTCGATGATGGTGTTGCCCCGGGCCAGATCGCCGGGTTGCAGGTAGGCCAGCGAGGGTAGCCAGCCGTCCGCCCGCCGTCCGGTCAACGCCAGCATGCGCGGCTTGTAGGCGCCGAGCCAGATGCCCACGTCGTGGGCGGGAGCTGGCCCGCGTTTGGCACCGACCGCCCGGTGGAACTCGCCGGAGACCCGGACGCCGCCCTGGGCGTCGACGTCCCAGATCTGGCGGATGATCTCGATTGCCTCCTCCAGGGCGCGCACCCCCTGCCCCGGGGAGAGGCGTCGGCCCCCCATGGCCTCGATGGCGTCCCAGAACGCGCCGGCGCCAAGGCCGAGTTCCATTCGGCCGCCGCTGAGCAGGTCGAGGCTGGCCACGCCCCGGGCGAGCACGGCGGGCGGGCGCAGCGGCAGGTTGGTGACGTTGGCGGACAGGCGTACCCGTTCGGTGCGGGCCGCGACGAAGCTGAGCAGTGTCCAGGTGTCCAGGAACGCCGGCTGGTACGGATGGTCCTGGAACGTCACCAGGTCGAGCCCGACCTGTTCGGAGAGCATGGCCAGGCCGACCGGCCGCGTGGGGTCGGCGTTGCCGGGCGTGAGAAACGACCCGAAGGTCAGTGGGTGCCCGTAGTCGCTCATCTCGGCCGTCCTTCCGGTCCTGCGGCGCGTACCACCGCAGGGGAAATGTTATGTCGTACAGAACATCATTGCCCAAGAAAATATGTGACCTACGCTATCGTGGGTGGATGAGCGGTGCCCGGGCCAGTGACCCGATCAACGACGACCTCGGTTGGATGCTCGGTGTCGTCTTCCGCGCCTACATCCGCGCCGCCGACCATGCCGTTGGGGACCTGCCCGGCGGGCCCCGCGGATACCAGGTGCTCACCTCGGCCGACCGGGAACCGGCCCGCAACCAGGGCGCCATCGCCGAGGAACTGGGCATCGACCGCACCGTGCTGACGTACCTGATCGACGACCTGGAGGAAGCCGGGCTGGTGCTGCGCCGACCCGATCCGGCGGACCGGCGCAGCCGCCTGGTCACCCTCACCGAGACCGGCCGGGCGGCCGCCCGGCACCGCCGCGAGGCCCTCGGCACGGTCGAGTCGCGCCTGCTGCGGGAGTTGTCGCCGGAGCAGGCCGGCACCCTGCGGGACCTGCTGCAACGGGTGGCCTGCGCGGCGCAGGCGGTCGACCCGCTCACCGACCTGTGCCAGGTGGTCGAGGCGGCGGCGGAGCGACCGCCGGCCGGACGTGCCAGCGCCGGGCGGCGGCGCCCGCCCCGGACCTGACATCGGCCCGGACCTGACGTCGGGCTTGACGTAGCGCGGCAGCGGGCAGCCGGCAGCGGAGGCAGCGCCGGCGAGCACCGGCACCCGGCGGCGGGTTCGTCGGCGTACCGTCCCGGGATGCGGATCACGAAGTACACGCACTCCTGCGTCCGGCTCGAACACGACGGCGTCGTGCTCGTCATCGACCCGGGCACCTGGAGCGAACCGCGGGCACTGGTCGGCGCGGACGCCGTACTGGTCAGTCACGAGCACACCGACCACATCGACGTGCTCCGGCTCGCCGGCCTCGGTGTACCGGTCTTCGCACCGGAGGGTGCCGCCCTGCCGGACCTGGCACCGCTGCCGGTGACCCGGGTGCGCCCGGGGCAGCGCTTCACCGCCGCCGGCCTCGATGTCACCGCGATCGGCGGACGGCACGCCACCATCCACGGAGGGCAGCCCGACTGCCCGAATCTCGGCTACCTCGTGGCCGACGCGGTCTACCACCCGGGCGACTCGCTGGCCCCGCCGGACCGGCCGGTGCGGACCCTGCTGGTGCCCGCGCAGGCGTCCTGGCTGAAGCTGACCGAGGCGATCGACTTCGCGGTCGGGGTCGGTGCGCCCGAGGTCCTGCCGATCCACGACGCCCAACTCAACGAGCGTGGCCTGGCCAGCGTCAACGGCTGGTTCGGCGAGACCGTGCCGGGCTACCGCTACCTCGCGCCGGGCGAGACCCGCTGACCGGTGCGGAACCGGGTCCGGGACGGCCGCCCCGTGCCGGCCGTCTCGGACCGCCTCCCCGGCCGCCGCCGGAACTCGGCACGACCGCAGGCCCCGACACCGGCCTACGCCGCGAACCGAGGCTCGTCCGGGGTCAACATGCTGATGCGCGCCGAGACGCCCCAGCCGTGCCGCAGACCGGCGGCGAGCGCGTCGAGCACCGCCGGCACGTCGCGGTCCGCCCGGTGGTGCATCGCCTCGACCACCACCAGGACGGTGTCGGTGTCGTCGCGCACCGCCGACCAGCCACTCTGCCGGTTGGTCCAACGTCGGGCGTGTGCCCGACCGAGCGGATCGGCGAAGATCACCTCACCGGGCTCGGGATGCTCCTCGACCCCGCCGAAGGTCAGGTAGCGCTCGTCGCCCCGGGCCGGCCGTACCTCGATGCCGCCACCACACCGGTCGACGTCGAGGATCCCCACCGGCACGGCGTACGCGGCCGAGACGGCGTTGCCGAGGTCCACGAGCGGGTGCACCCTCGGCAGATCGCCGGCCGTGCGCAGCCGCCGCAGCAGCGACTCCGCCGCGCACCGGTACCGCGTGGGCGCCAGACCCATCCGCGCGAACGCCCGCCGCCACGCCTGGATCTCCGCGAACGCCGCCTCGGTGGTCCCGTCGAGCCTGCGGCGGGCCGTCCCGAGCAACTCGGCCAGCGGCAGCTCGGCGCGGGGCGCTCCGGCGACGCCCTCGGCGTACAGCACACCGGCGACGAGCGTGGGGTGTTGTGCCCACACCTGTGATGAGTGCTGGAAGAACATGTCCGGCTCCGGTCCGCTCACGCCTCGGCGCGGGCCAGCAGCAGCCCGAGCCCCAGGAACGACCCGGCGAAGCACCGGCGCAGCCAGTCGGCCACCCGAGGGCGGTCGAGCACCCGCCGACGTACCGCGGCGGCACCGAGCCCGTAGCCGACGAAGACGACAAGGGTCGTCGCCGTGAAGACCGCGCCCAGGCCGAGCATCCGGCCGAGCGCACCCGGGCTGCCGGGCTGGACGAACTGCGGCAGGAACGCGACGAAGAAGATCGTCAGCTTCGGGTTGAGTAGGTTCATCGCCACCGCCGAGCCGATGATCTGCCGGGCCGGCCGGGCGGGGCCGTTGTCGTCGACGGTGAACGCGCCCCGCTCGCGCAACGTCGCCACCGCCAGCCAGAGCAGGTAGCCCACGCCCAGGTACTTGATCAGGTCGAAGGCGAGCGCGCTGGAGTGCAGCAGCGCGGCGAGCCCGGTCACCGCCGCCACCAGGTGCGGCAACGTGGCCAACGTGCCGCTCGCGGCGGCGAGCAGGGCGGCCCGGTGCCCACCGGTCAGCCCGGCGGAGAGGGTGAACAGCACCCCGGCGCCCGGGGTCACGACCACCACGAGCGTGGTCAGCAGGAATGCGACGGTCACGAGAACTGCTCCCTGGTCGGCGATGGGTTCACCACCACCCTGCCGCCACAATGGTCCGATGAGCAGTGCCAAAACCGCACCCACCGATAGGTCCACAACGGTCGGGACCGATCCGGGCCGGACGGCTCACCCGGCGGCGGAGCCGACCCTCAACGCCGGGGCGGACTTCCTGCACCTGGACGTCGGGCAGGCGCCGCCGGGTGGCCGGGCCACCTGGCTCACCGACCGGCTGCGCCGGGCGATCGCCGACGGCGTGGTTCCCGTCGGATCCCGGCTGCCGGCCACCCGGACCCTCGCCGCCGACCTGGGGGTGTCGCGCGGCGTGGTGGTGGAGGCGTACCAGCGTCTGATGGAGGACGGGCACGTCGCCGGCCGGGGCCGCGCCGGCACGGTGGTCGTGGCCAGCGCGCTCACGGCGACGAGCCCGGCCGTCGAGCCGGCGGGCGGAACGTCGCCGGCCCGGGTGGCCGATCCGGCCGCCGTGTTCCGCGCCGCACCCGACACCGACATCTTCGACACCGTACGCACCATCCCGGCCCACATCGACCTCACGCCCGGCGTACCCGATCTGGCGGCCTTTCCCCGGCAGGACTGGTTGCGGGCCGAGAAGGCGGTGCTGGGCCGGCTGGTCGCCGCCGACCTCGGCTACGGCGACCCGTGCGGCACGCCGGCCCTGCGCCGCGCCGTCGCCGGATGGCTCGCCCGCAGCCGGGGCATCGGTGTCGACCCGGCCGAGGTCATCATCACCACCGGGGTCTCCCAGGCGCTCGGCCTGCTGGCCCAGGCGCTGCGCGACGACGGAGTGACCACGGTCGGCGTGGAGGATCCCGGCTCGCTCGGCGTCCGTCAGCACCTCGACAACTGGCGGATGACCACCGTGCCGATCCGAGTGGACGCCGCCGGTGTGCGAGTGGACGAACTGACGGCCAGTGGGGTGCCGGCGGTGATGCTCACCCCGGCGCACCAGTTCCCGACCGGCGCGGTGCTCGACGGCGAACGACGCCGCCAACTCGCCGACTGGACCCGCACGGGCGGCCTGGTCATCGAGGACGACTACGACGCCGAGCACCGCTACGACCGCCCGCCGGTGCCCGCGCTGCGGGCCACCCTGCCCGAGCAGGTGTGCTACGCCGGCAGCGTGTCGAAGCTGCTCGCACCGGCGCTGCGGATCGGCTGGCTGCTGGTGCCCCGCCGCTACCGGGACGCGGTGGTGGCCGCCAAACGCAACGCCGACCTGGGTAACGCCGTCCTGCCTCAACTCGTGCTCGCCGAGCTGCTCACCTCCGGGGCGCTGGAACGGCAACTGCGGCTGCTGCGCCGGCGGCACGTACGCCGCCGGGACGCGATGACCGCCGCCCTGGCCCGTCACCTGCCGGGAGCCACCGTGCACGGCGCGGCGGCCGGGCTGCACCTGACGGTCACCCTCGACAGCGACGTGGTCGACACGGAACTCGCCGCGGCGGCGCTGGCGCGTGGGGTGAAGGTGCAGCCGTTGTCCTGGCACTGCCTGCGCCCTTACCGGCCCGGCCTGGTGCTGGGCTACGCGGCCAACACCGCCTCGGCCATCGACGCGGGAATCGCCACCGTCGCGGCGGTGCAACACGGGTAGCCGCCGCGGTCACCCCGGGCGCGGCTCGGCCGGGCGCTCACCGGCCAGGCGGGCGTCGGCCGCCTGCTGGCCGTCGTCGTCCCCGGCCACCTCGCAGATCGCCGCCGCGTCCGCCCAGTGCCCACGGGCCTCCTCGTCGTCGCCGAGCGCCGCCGCCGCGTCGCCCAGGTGCAACAGCGTCCGGCCCAGCCCGGCATCCGGGCGGCCACCCTCGCGCAACCGCCAGCTCTCGGCCAGCAGTCCGTACGCCTGACGGGCCTGCCCCGGCGCCACGCCCAGCAACGCCACGCCCGCGTTGAGCAGCGCCACCGCCCGGTTGGTCGGGTCACCGAGCGACTCGTACTCGCGCAGCGCGGCCCGCCACGCCTGCGCCGCGTCGAGGTGCTCACCCATCGCCGAGTGGACCAGCACCAGATTGGTCAACGCCGCCGCGTAGCCGCGTGCGTCGCCCAGCGAACGGAACGAGTTCGCCGCCCGTACCAGCAGGTCGTGCGCGGTCTCCAGCTCGTGCCGCGCCAGCCTCGCCGCACCCAGCCCGAGGTCGCTGAGCGCCTGACCGGCGCGGTCGGCGCTGGCCCGGTGCCGCCGCGACAGCTCCAGATGCTCCACCGCCTCGTCGGTGCGGCCGAGGTCGAGCAGGGCCAGCCCGAGATTCATCCGCGCCTGGGCGGTGCCCCGGCGGCCCTGCCCGGCCACCGCCAGACTCAGCGCGGCCACCGCGCCGTACGGGTCGTGCCGGCGGCGACGCAGCACGCCCAGCTCGTTGTGGGCCCAACCGGCGATCTCCGGCCGGTCCTGGGCCGTGGGGTTGGCCAGCACCGTCCGACAGACGTCCTCCCACTCGTCGAGCCGCTCGGTGTGGGCGAGCCAGCCACACAGCGCCACGGCCAGCCGGAACCACCAGTCCCGCACCCGGCGCGGCAGCGTCTCCACCGCGCCGACCGGCACCTTCACCACCGCCAGCAGCAACTCCTGATGCAGGTCGAACCAGCCGTACGGATCGTCGTCGGGCAGGCGATGGTTGCGGTCGAGCGCACCGGTCGCCAGGGCAGCAACCTGCTGTTCGGCCCGGCGGGCCAGATGCCGGGTCAGCCGCGCCTGCACGGTGACCCGCCGGTGCACCGGCTCGGCCTCGCGCAGATGCATCCGGGCGTACCCGGCGAGCAGCACACGAACCTCGTACCGGTCACCGGGCGCGCCGACGACGAAAGCGCCGTCGGCCAGCTCGTCCAGCAGGGCGGCGACCCGGTGCGGTCGGCGTCCGGCGAGCGCGGCGATGGTCGCCCGGTCCAGCGGCACCCGGCTCAGCGACAACAGTCGCCACAGCCGGCGAGCCTCGCCACTGAGCGCGTGGTACGCGGTGTCGCGGGCGGTGACCAGCGCCGCCACCGGTGACACGCCCACCCGCTGGTGCGGAGGTGTGTCGGCGGCGCGGTGCAGCGCGTGCAGCACGTCGGCAGGCCGCCAGCCGTGCTGTGCGCTGCGCCGTCCCAGCTCCGTCACCGCGCGCGGCTGCCGTCCGCACAGCTCGACGATGGTCCGGACCGCCGGGTCGGAGCGCGGGTCCGGGCGGTGCGGGCGGGCCACCGCGGTGGCCGCTCCGGCGTCGGCGAACATCTCCACCGCATCGTCGACGTCCGGCTCGGCCAGCCAGTACGCCACCACCCCGTCGACCGCGGCGAGCCGGCCGGTGCCGGCCAGCAGCAGCCGGCAGGTCCGGGCGGTGGGCGGCAGCAGCGGCCGGACCTGTGCCGGTGAGTCCACGTTGTCCAGCACCAGCAGCACCTTGCGACCGTCCAACTGACCGCGCAGCTCGTCGGCGGCGTCGGCGAGGTCGTCCGATCGACCGGACCGGGGTGCCCGGGTGCCGACGATGCGGGCCAGCGCGGCCAGCACCTCCCGGGGCGAGCGGGCCCGGCCACCTCGGCGCAGGTCGAGATAGTACTGCCCGTCGGGGAAGTCCGCGCGGCTCAGGTTCGCCGCCTGGATCGCGCACCAGGAGGTACCGACGGCACGCCGGCCCACCACCGCCACCGCGTGTTCCGGGGCGAGCATGGCCACCACCGCCTCCGCCTGGCCCTGCCGGCCGGTGTACCCGGCCGGCCAGGGCAGCGTCGGTGCGCTGCTGCCCGCCTGGGCCTCGGCCTCCTCGCCGGCCAGCAACTGCTCGCGTTGCCGTCGCCGCCACTCCACCAGGAAGGACGCGGCCACCCCGAGCGCCGCCAGGCCCAGGCTCGCCGAGCCGAGGACGGTCAGCGACAACTCGGAGAGCAGGTTGCCGGTGACGTTGCCGAGCACGGCGCTGATCCCGGCGCCGACCACCCCGCCGGCAGCCAGCAGCACGCTCAGCAGCCGTGACCGCCGGCCAGCCTGCCGTGGTGCGGACCCGCTCACCGCACACCCCCGGCGACCAACCCGGCGACCACCTGCCGGCGGGCCAGCACGAACACCAGCACCGGCAGGATCGAGGCGAGCACGCAACCGGCGGCGAGGGTGCCGCTACCGGCCACGAAGCCACGGGTCTGCCAGGCGAGGAACAACCCGAGCGGGGCGGCGTCCGGCCCGCTGAACAGCAGACCCACCACCAGGTCGTTCCACACCTGCACGAACTCCAGGACCGCCACCGCCACCAGCGCGGTGCGGTTGTGCCGGGCCAACCGGCGCAACGTGCCCCACCAGTGCCGCCCGCCGATCCGGGCGCCACGGACCTGCTCGGCGGGCAGGTCGGCGAAGGAGTTGCGCAACACCAGCACCGCGAACGGAACACCCAGGGCGATGTGCACCAGGGCCACCCCACGGGCTGTGCCGGAGGACAGCGCCAGGCCGAGCACCTCGTTGAGCGGGCCGGCGATCACCTGCACCGGAACCACCACCGCGGCCATCAGCACCAGCCCGGTGACCTGGGCGGCCGGCCCGGTCAGCCAGGCCAGCGGGTACGCGGCGAGCAGCGCGACGCCCAGCACCGCGGCGGTGACGACGACGGCGAGCACCAGCGTGAAGCCGAGGCTGCGCCACAGCTCCGCGCCGCCGAGCACGGCCCGGTAGGAGTCCAGACCCGGCGGGCCGGACCACCAGCCGCCGGTGGCCGCCCGTACCGGATTCTGCAACGAGGTGGCCGCCAGCACCCCCAGCGGCAGCAGCCAGGCGATCGCCGCGCCCGCGGCGAGCAGCCGGACCAGCCGCCGCGGTGGCGACGCGGTCACCGCGCTGCCCGCCGGCTGCTGCGGGGGCGGCCACGCCTGCCGGACGAACAGGGCCACCACCAGCATGCCGGCGGTCACCGCGACCAGCCAGACGACGCCCAGGGCGGCACCCTCGCCGGTGGTCGTCGCACCCGAGGTCTGCCAGATCCGCAGCGAGAGCACCGCCGCCTCGTCCCGCACCGAACCCGGCGTCATCACCAGGATCAGGTCGAAGGTGCGGCTGGTGCCGACGGCGACCAGGGCGAAAACCACCGCGACGGTACGCAGCAGCAGTGGTCGCCACTGCGCGTCCCAGAGCACGTCGCGGCGGGTGCCGCCGAAGGCCCGGACCGCGTCGACGAGGCCGGTCGGCACCGCGTCGAGAGCGGCCCGGAACACCAGCATCGCCAGTCCGACCCAGGCCCACACGAACGCCGACATCACCGCCACGGTGACCAGGTCCGGCCCGAGCAGCTGCGGCAGCTGCTCCGGGTCGCGTCCGGTCACCCGGGCCAGCAGCAGGGTGGCCAGCCCGCGCTCCGGGTCGGGATCGTAGAGCAGCCGGAAGGTCACGCCGGTGACCACCAGCGGCAGCGCGGTCGGCACCACCAGGATGAGCCGGACCAGCCAGCCCTCCTGGGAACGCCGGGAGGCTGCGGCGAGCAGATAGCCCAGGACCGTGACCACCGTCGGTACCAGCAGCGCCCACAGCAGGGTGCGCCCGATCACCGCGGCGGTGCCGGGGGCGGCGAGGGCGGCCCGGTAGTGTTCGACGCCCACCCAGCGGCCGTCGGTGGTGACACTGGCGTGCACGGTACGCAGCACCGGCCAGGCCAGCAGGCCGCCGAGCAGCAGCACCGCCGGTGCCAGCAGCGCCCAGCTGACGCCGGCCGCCGGGTAGGCCCGGCCGCGTCGGGGTGGCCCGACATCGTCGAGCACCGCCAGCTCGCCCAGCAGCGGGCCCCGGCTCACCTGCCGCCCCCCGCCGTCGCCCTTGCCGCCTCGGCGAGCTGCCCGGTGGCCCGGCGGACCGCCTCCCGGGCCGGCACCCCGTCGGTCACGTTCATGAAGAAGTCCTGCATTATCCGCCAGATCCCCACCCCGTCGGTGCCGGTGAAGGTGCCGGGCAGCTGGTCGGAGAGGTCGAACTGCACGGTGTCGGCGGCGCGCAGCTCGCCGGCCAGGCGTCGGCGCAACGGGTCGCGGTAGCTGTCCACCGGTACGGCGAGGTTGGGGGAGAGGTAGCCGCCGGCGTCCAGCCACGGCAGGAAGGCCACCGCGTCGCTGAGCCAGCGCACCAGTTCCGCCCCGTCGCTGGAGCCGGCGAACGCCACCGCCGCGTCGCCGCCGACGATCAGCGGCTGGTCGGCCACCCGGGCACCGGGGAAACGGAAGGTGGCCAGCGGCTCGGTACCACGGCGGAACCGGGCGACCACCGCGTCGACGAAGTCGGCCCCGAACACCATGGCCGCCTCGCGGTGGTACACCACCTGGATGATCGACTCCTCGAACTGGGTGAGCAGGGCCCGCCGCCCCCCGCCCGGGAAGGCGCCGTCCACACTCCACAGCTCGGCGAGCCGCTCCAGCGCGTACTGCACCGGCCGGCTCCGCCAGTCGGCCTCACCACGGGCCAACGCCTCGTACAGGTCCACGTCGGCGACGTCGCCGAGCACGTTCTCGAACCAGTCGGTGAGCACCCAACCGTCGGCGGCACCGATCGCCAGCGGGGCCGGGCCCGCACCGGCCCGGTGCCGTTCGCCGAGCCGGCGAGTCAGGCTCACCAGCGCGTCCCAGGACCTCGGCGGCTCGGTCAGTGTCGACGGAAAATGCCAGAACAGCGACTTGTGCGCCGCCTTGACCCAGACACCGTAGCGACGCCCTGCGACGCTGAGCAGGTCGCTCATGCCGGCCGGGGCGGTGTAACTGACCGCCGGGGCCACCTCGCTGAGCCAGCCCCGCCGGGCGTACTCGACCACCAGACCAGGGCGGGGCAGGATCGCCACGTCGGGGCTGGTGCCGGCGGCGCGACGCGCGGTCAGGAACGCGTCGATGTCGTTGCCCACACCGACCACCTGCACGGTCGTCGGGTAGCCGGCAACCACCTCCCGGAACCGGGCCAGCTCGCCGCCGGCCCAGACGACCGCCACCTGCACCGACCGGCGCCCCTGCCCGCAGCCCCCGGCCGCCGCGACCGTGGCCGCCGCCGCGGCACCCAGCAGCGTACGGCGACGCAACCCGACCCCGGTCATGCCCGCACCGTCGGCTGGACCGGACCGGGCGGGACATCGTCGATTACGGGCACCCGCTCGGTCACGCCGCCCAGCACCTCCTCCTCGGCCGAGCAGAGCAGCACCGTCACGCCCGGGGCGTCCGGCGGCGCCGTGCGCCGGAGCAGGTCCGGCAGGCACACCCCGTCGACCGGGGCCGGCAGGTCGACCACCAGCACCTCGGGCAGACAGGCCATGGCCCGGGCGAGCGCGACCCGGAACTGTTGCGCCTCGGACAGCAGGTGCGGCCGCAGACCCAGGGTCGGGGCGAGTTCGAGCCGGTCGACCAGGACGGCCGCCCAGCCCTCGGCAACGTCACGTACCCACTGGCGTCGGCGCTGACCGTAGGAGATGTTGCGCCCGACGGTGAGGTGGGGCAGCAGGGCACCACCGGCCGGCACGTACCCGATGCGGCGGCGCAGCGGCGGCAGGTCGGTGACGTCGCGGCCGCCGACCAGGATCCGGCCGGTGACCGGCGCGGCCAGCCCGGCCACCACCCGCGCCACGGCGGTGGCCGGCCGGGGCCGGGCGACCAGGGCGACCGTCGCGCCGACGGCCACGTCGAGGTCGAGCGGCGACATGTCCGGCACGGCAACGAGGTCGTGCGTGCGTAACGTGACCATCACCTCCGGCGCCCCTCGTCGTCATCCCAGCCTGTCACAGGGAAACCACGCTCGGTGCCCCCGCTCGCCGTCCATCGTGGCCCTGGGCGCTGCCGGTTACCGTGCTACCCATGGCAGCGACCCCCTTCGCCGCCGGCCGTGACGCCGACGTGTACGCCCTCGACGACGCCCGGGTGCTGCGCCGCTACCGCGACGGCACCGACGTGGCCGTCGAGGCCCGGTTCATGTCCCACCTGCACGCCGCCGGTTTCCCGGTGCCCCGGGTGCACCGGGCCGACGGTGCGGACCTGGTCATGCAGCGGGTGGCCGGGCCGACGATGCTCCAGGCACTGGTGGCCGGCACCATCGAGGTGGCACCGGCCGCCGCCGTCCTCGCCGGGCTGCACCGTCGGCTGCACGCCCTCGCACCGCTGCCCGACGCCCAACACGGCGACCGGATCCTGCACCTGGACCTGCACCCGGACAATGTCATCCTCGACCCGGGCGGCCCGGTGCTGCTCGACTGGCGCAACGTCCGGCACGGCCCGCCCGGCCTGGACGTGGCGATGACCGCCCTGATCCTCGCCCAGGCCGCCGTCGATCCGGAACAACCGATGGCGGCCGCCGCCGACGAGATGCAGCGCGCCTACCGGCACGCGTTGCGTGATCACGCCGTCCCGCTCGTCACCGAGGCCCTGGCCATCCGGCGGGCCAACCCCACCCAGACCCCGACCGAACTCGCGCTGCTCGACGCGGCGGCGGCCCTGCTCACCACGTGAACCCGGAACCCACCGGCCGCAGGCGATAGGGTCTCGATCAGCACTGCGCGGGCGGGAGGCGAGATGACCCCAGAGCATGTCGACGTGCTCATCGTCGGCGCCGGTCTCTCCGGCATCGGAGCCGCCTGCCACCTCCGGCGTCGCCATCCCGGCCGGACGTACGCGCTGGTCGAGGCGCGCGACGCGATCGGCGGCACCTGGGACCTGTTCCGCTACCCGGGTGTGCGTTCGGACTCGGACATGTTCACCCTCGGTTACTCGTTCGCGCCGTGGACCGCCCCGAAGAGCCTTGCCGACGGCGACACGATCCGCGACTACCTGCGTCGTACCGCCGACGAGCACGACGTCACCCGACACATCCGGTTCCGGCACCGCGTCGAGCGGGCCGAATGGGACAGCCACCAGGCCCGCTGGACGGTGCACGTCCGCCGCGAGGACACCACCGAGACCGTCGTACTGACCTGCTCCTTCCTGTACGCCTGCACCGGCTATTACCGGTACGAGGCCGGCCACACGCCGCACTTCACCGGTCAGGAACGGTTCACCGGCCGGATCGTGCACCCCCAGCACTGGCCCGCCGACCTCGACCTCACCGGCCGTCGGGTGGTGGTGATCGGCAGTGGCGCCACCGCCGTGACGCTGGTGCCGGCGTTGGCCCGACGGGCGGCCCGGGTGACCATGCTGCAACGCTCACCCACGTACCTGCTGGCGCTGTCCTCCCGCGACCGGCTCGCCGACGCCGTGCGCCGGCTGCTGCCGGCGGGCCTGGCGCACCAGACCGTGCGCTGGAAGAACATCCTGCTCGCCACGGCCAACTACCAGCTCAGCCGGCGCGCCCCCCGGCTGGTACGCGGGTTGCTGCGGCGCGGGGCGGCCCGCCGGCTGCCCGCCGGCTTCGACGTCGAACGTCACTTCACCCCCCGCTACGACCCGTGGGACCAGCGGCTGTGCGTGGTCCCCGACGGTGACCTGTTCACCGTGCTCTCCGACGGGCGGGCCGAGGTGGTCACCGACACCGTGGACACCTTCACCGCCAGGGGCATCCGGCTCGCCTCGGGTCGGGACCTGCCGGCCGAGGTGGTGGTCACCGCCACCGGGCTGGACCTGCTCGCCCTCGGCGGGATGACCCTGCGGGTGGACGGGGTGGAGGTGGACCTGCCGGAGACCGTCGCGTACAAGGGAATGATGCTCTCCGGGGTGCCGAACTTCGCGATGACCATCGGCTACACCAACGCCTCCTGGACGCTCAAGGCCGACCTGGTGGCCGGCTACGTGTGCCGGCTGCTGCGCCACCTGGACCGCACCGGAACCCAGATCGTCACCCCACTCGCCCCGCCACCGGGCCGGCGTACGCCGTTGATCGGCCTCACCTCCGGGTATGTGCGGCGCGGCGTCGGCAGGCTGCCACGCCAGGGCACCCGGGCACCGTGGCGGCTGCACCAGAACTACCTGCGTGACCTGCTGCCCATGCGGTACGGGCGGCTGACCGACGCCGACGTCCGGTTCGAGCGGGCCGGCGCACCGCGCAGCAACCCCGTCGACGCGTAGGTGCTCCGGCCAGCCACACCACAGGCGTGCCGGCTCGGATCGCCCAAGTCCGCGCCTGACACCGCGTCGGCACCGGCGGCGAAGCGGTGCCGATCCGTCGTCGCGGCGGTAGGTTCGCCTGCGGAGGCGAACGCGGCAGCCGCCGTCGTGGGGCGACGACGCGAACGCGGCAGCCGCCGTCGTGGGACGACGACGCCAGCCGCGGGCCGGCGCGGAGTAGGAGGAAAGCGTGAGCCAGCAGGTACGGGGAGTCATCTCCCGCAGCAAGGGCGCACCCGTCGAGGTCACCGAGATCGTGGTGCCCGACCCCGGTCCGGGCGAGGCGGTGGTCCGGGTGCAGTCGTGCGGCGTCTGCCACACCGACCTGCACTACCGCGAGGGCGGCATCAACGACGACTACCCGTTCCTGCTCGGCCACGAGGCCGCCGGCATCGTCGAGCAGGTCGGCGAGGGCGTGGACGCCGTCGCGCCCGGTGACTTCGTGGTGCTCAACTGGCGGGCCGTCTGCGGAATGTGCCGGGCCTGTCGGCGCGGACGCCCGTGGTACTGCTTCGCCACCCACAACGCCGCCCGCAAGATGACTCTCACCGACGGCACCGAACTCGCCCCGGCGTTGGGCATCGGCGCTTTCGCCGAGAAGACCCTGGTCCACGCCGGCCAGTGCACCAAGGTCGACCCGGCGGCCCGGCCGGCCGCCGTCGGGCTGCTCGGCTGCGGGGTGATGGCGGGCCTCGGCGCGGCGATGAACACCGGCGGGGTGACCCGCGGTGACTCGGTGGCGGTGATCGGCTGCGGTGGCGTCGGCGACGCGGCGGTGGCCGGCGCGGCCCTGGCCGGCGCGACGACGATCATCGCGGTGGACACCGACTCCCGCAAACTCGACTGGGCCCGCCGGTTCGGTGCCACCCACACCGTCAACGCCTCCGAGGCCGACCCGGTGGCGGAGATCCAGGCCGCCACCGGCGGCTTCGGCGCCGACGTGGTGATCGACGCGGTCGGCCGGCCGGAGACCTGGAAGCAGGCCTTCTACGCCCGCGACCTGGCCGGCACGGTCGTGCTGGTCGGCGTGCCCACGCCCGAGATGCGCGTCGAACTACCCCTGTTGGACGTCTTCGGCCGCGGTGGCGCCCTCAAGTCCAGCTGGTACGGCGACTGCCTGCCCAGCCGCGACTTCCCGATGCTCACCGAGCTGTACCTGCAGGGCCGCCTCGACCTGGACGCCTTCGTCACCGAGGAGATCGGACTGGACGGGGTGGAGGAGGCGTTCGCCCGGATGCACCGGGGCGACGTGCTCCGCTCGGTGGTGGTCTTCTGATGGCCGCCCGGATCGACCACGCGGTCACCTCCGGCACCTTCTCCCTCGACGGTCAGACCTTCGACGTGGACAACAACGTCTGGGTGGTCGGCGACGCCACCGAGTGCGTCGTGATCGACGCCCCGCACGACGTCGACGCCATCCTCGACGTGGTGGCCGGGCGGCGGGTGACCGCGATCGTCGCCACGCACGCCCACGACGACCACGTCCGGGTCGCTCCGCAGCTGGCCCGGGCCACCGGCGCCCCGGTGCTGCTGCACCCCGCCGACCGGGTGCTCTGGGACATGGTGCATCCCGACGAACCACCGGGCGGCACCCTCGCCGACGGCCAGACCATCACGGTGGGCGGCACCACGCTGACCGTGCTGCACACCCCGGGGCACAGCCCCGGCGCGTGCTGCCTGCACGCCCCCGACCTGGGCGTGGTCTTCACCGGCGACACCCTGTTCGCCGGCGGCCCGGGCGCCACCGGCCGCTCGTACAGCGACTTCGGCACCATCGTCGACTCGATCCGCGACCGGCTGCTCACCCTGCCGCCGGACACCGTGGTGCACACCGGGCACGGCGACAGCACCAGCATCGGGGTCGAGGCTCCGCAGCTGCCACAGTGGCTGGCCAGGGGCCACTGACGTCGCCGCCGCCCAACCTGGTACGCCGGAAACCGGGATGCGGCCAGGAGCCGGTCCCGGCGACACTGCCGGCATGTCCGTCCACCCGACGCTGACCGCCGCGCAACGGGCGGCACTGCGCCACGTGCGCGCGGTGGCGCTGCGTGACCGTCCCGCCGCGCTTGCGGTCATCGGGCGGGCGCTGGCCGCCGTCGGGGTACGACACGAACCGGAGCGACTCGTCGCGGCGATCGGCCGGCAGGGACGGATCACCCTCAACTTCCACCCGGACCGGCTGCGCGCCGACGGCCGCACGGTCGCCGAAGCGCTCGCCGCCGAGGGCGTCTACCGCAGCCAGTTCGAGACGCGGATCTCCAACGGTGGCCTCACCGCGTACCCCGGCGGGGACCGTGACCGATGGGAGGAGCGCCTGTTCGGCGGCGCCTACCAGCGACCGGACGTCGGACCGGCGGAGCGGCCGAAGTACGGCGGCCTGAATCTGCTCGACCATCCCGACGGTGCCTGCCCCCGGTTCGGCTCCTGCCACCTGCGGCTGCGTCCCGAGGTGCTGACCCGGACCACCTTCTGCTTCGGCGACAGCCACCTCGGACCGCGCGACGTCGGCACCGTCGACGCGGTCGAGCCGGTGCTGGCCGCCCTGATCGCCGCCACCACCGAGACCGGCGTGTGCCTGGGCCGGCCCGGTACGGATCTGGTGACCCTCACGGGTGAACTGTTGCGCCTTCGGGAGGCGCTGGCCGCGACGCCCCGGGCCGCCGGCCGTGCCCTCGACGACTATGTCGAGGCACAGGTGCACGGCGAGGTCCGACTGGACCGGGACGTTCTGGAACTGGTCGTCGACCCGTCGTTCCGGGGTACCGGCACGGCGGCGAGGCTGCTCGCGGCCGCCCACCGGTACGGTTTCCCGATCCGCTGGCACGCCGGCTTCGCGCTGCCGGTGGACCGGGTGGACGCTGAATTCCGCGGGCCGGCGATCCCACCGCTGGCGGCCCGGGTGCACGCCGAGTTCGCCCGGGCGGGGGAGCCGCTGCACGCCGCACTGATCGGCCGCGCCGCCGCGTCCGTGTTGACCGACCCGGGCCGCTGGGCAGACCGCGGCCCGACCACTGACACATTGCAGCACCTCAAGCAGCTCTGGCACGTTCTGGTGCGGTTCGGCACCCCGTACGAGGTGTGAACCCGGCTGTCCGCTTCGTGTCCCACCGAGCAGGTCTGCGCCGTGACCTGGGTCGCAGCCCACCACCACCGACACATTTCCGGAATGGCGGACATGCCAGCCGGGTTGTGTCCCCCATAGTGCCGGCTGGCAAACCCTCGACCTGCCCGGCCGTCCCCCCGAGAGCGGCTCAACCCGAGCGGCTCGTACCCGATCGAAAGGGCAACCATCGTGAAGCCGGACTTCACTCGATGGCTCCCGGCCATCGCGACGATCCCGAACCGGAAGACCGCGCTCAGCGTGGTGGGCGTGACCGCCCTCGCCGGACTCGCCTTCGGCCCCACCGCCGTGGCCGCACCGATCACCGCCGCCCCGCATGCCGGCGCCGTCGCGGCGATCGACCGGGCGACCGGTCGCACCAACACCGGCGTCACCGTGGAATCCGGGCTGACCACCGCCGGCCGCACCGACAAGCCGGACGCCGGGAAGCCGACCCGGGACGAGCTGATCCCGTACGGAGTGCAGGGCGCCCAGTCGCGCGTGCCGCTCGACGACGCCCAGCGTGACAACGCCAAGACCATCATCGAGGTGGCCAAGCGCACCGGTGTCGGTGAGCGGGGCGCCGTGATCGGCATCGCCACCGCGTTGCAGGAGTCGAAGCTCTACAACCTCGGACACCTGGGCGCCTGGAACGACCACGACTCGCAGGGCCTGTTCCAGCAGCGTCCGTCCACCGGATGGGGCAGCGTGGAGCAGATCCGGGATCCCGAGTACTCCTCGACCGTCTTCTTCGAGGCCCTGAAGAACGTCGGCGGCTGGCGGGATCTGCCGCTGACCACCGCCGCGCAGACCGTGCAGGTGTCGGCCTACCCCTTCCACTACGCGCAGTGGGAGGAGCAGGCGGCGGACATCGTCTCCCAGCTCTGGTGAGGTAGCTGGTGACCGGCCGGCCCGTGCTCGGGCCGGCCGGTCGCGTTCCGGCCGGGGCACGCCGCCGACATCCGGCCGGTCGGCCAGGATCAGCGGTCCGCCGCACAGCGCGGGAACGCGGCGCAGCGTGAAACCGGAGTGGGACGCGGCGCGGTCAGGCCAGCGGCGTGGCCTCCCGACGCAGCGTCGACGAGCCGACCCCGACCGACCAGCCGGCGACCCACCGGGTCGCGCTCGCCCGCCGGGTCCGGTCGGCCAGGTGGTACCAGTCCATCCGGCAGCGCTGCCGGGTCACCTCAAGCACTCCGTAGCCGTGGCCGTCCAGCTCGGTCCAGCGCACGTGTGGGTTCGTCGAACGGATCAGGGTCGTACCGAGGCCACTGAGCGCGTTGCCGGCCGGCAGACCCAGGAAATCGTTGACGTTGTCGCTGGTGACCGACGGCACCACGAACTCGGCGGCGGCCGGGTTGGCCGGCCCGGTGCTGCGGGTGGTCACCTCGTTGGCCCAGGACGTGTGGATGTCGCCGGTCAGGAACACCACGTCGCGGGTGCCGGTGGCCCGCAGGTGGTCGACCAACTCGTTGCGATCGGCGTTGTAGCCGTCCCATTGGTCGGCGTTGAGCACCGCACCGTTCTGCGGCACGCCGAGCAGCGTCCCCAGCGGGCCGAGCAGCCACGCGGGGAGCGCTCCGACATCGAGCCGGGCGATCATCACCGGGTTGCCGACCAGCTTCCACCGGGCGGTGGAGCTGGCCAGTCCGCTCTTGAGCCAGCTCATCTGGGCCTGTCCGGTGATGGTCCGGGCCGGGTCGTCCACCGCGATGCCCGAACTCTGTTGGGACCGATAGGTCCGCAGGTCCAGCATGGACAACTCCGCGAGCCGGCCGAACCGCAGTCGCCGGTAGATCGCCCCGTCCGCACCGGTCCGTACCGGCATCCATTCCAGGTACGCCTGCCGGGCCGCTGCCAGCCGCACCGCGAAGTCACCCTCCGCTCCCGGCGTGTGGTTCTCCGCACCGCCGGACCACTGGTCGTTGGCCACCTCGTGGTCGTCCCAGGTGATCACCCACGGCAGGGCCGCGTGCAATGCCTGAAGATCGGGGTCCGTCTTGTAGAGGGCGTGCCGGGCCCGGTAGTCGGCAAGCGACAGTGTCTCGTGTGCCGGGCTCACCGGCCGCACGACGGTGGAGCCGGCGGCGAACTGCCCGGTGCCGTACTCGTACAGGTAGTCGCCCAGGTGCACCACGAGGTTCAGGTCACCACGCTCGGCCAGATGCCGGTACGCCGCGAAGTAGCCCGCCTCCCAGTTGGAGCAGGAGACGACGCCCAACCGCAACCGGTCGATCTCGGCGTCGAGGTGCGGTGCGGTCATCGTCCGGCCGGTCGGTGACCAACCGCCCGCGTACCCGAAGCGGTACCAGTAGGTGGTGGCCGGTGCCAGTCCCGTCACCGGCACCCGTACCGTATGGTCCCGTCCCGGCCCGGTGACCTGGACGCCGTTGGCCACCAGTGTGGCGAAGTCCGGATCGGCGGCCACCTGCCACGTCACCGGTGCCTCGGGACCCAGCCCGGAACCTGGCTGGGCCTGCTCGGTCGGAGTCAGCCGGGTCCACAACAGGACCCCGTCGGGCAGCGGATCGCCGGAGGCGACGCCGTGCCGGAAGGCACCAGCGGCGGCCTGGGCCGCGGCGCTGCCGGTGAGGGTGGCCCCGGCGAGCGCCGCCGTGCCGGCGGACGCGCCGGCCACGCGCAGGAGGGTACGACGGTCGAGGGTGTTCGTCATGGTTGCTGTGTCTACCGGCCCCGCCGTCCGTTTCGCTGCCCCGGCGACCACTGTTCGCCCGGGTTTCCGCAGTCGTTCTCGTTCCCACGGTCCGGGCGCACGAGCCCGGGACCGCCGGCATCTGGCTGTGCGTCGCGATCATCCGGGCGGAGCTTCTCCTCGCCGGTCACCGCCCGGGACTCGGCTGCTACGGGCGAGGTCCCTCAGACACGCCCTTTGGCAGCCGCCCCTCCCGAGGCGCGACGGCGGTGGTTGCCGATGATGTCGACGGCGGCCGCCACCAGGGCCAGCGCGATGATCGCGGCCGAGGTGAGCAGCGACCGTTCGAACGCCCTCGACCAGGCGTCCGCGCCGTCGGCCAGCGCGGAGAAGAAGACCGCGCCGACCACCGCGATCCCGGCGGCCGACCCGATCCGCTGCCCGGTCTGCAACATCCCGGCCCCACTGCCGGCCTGCGGAACCGGCACCTCCGTCAGGGTCAGCGTCTGGTTGGGGGCGATCACCAGGCCGCTGCCGATGCCGGCGACCAGCAACGGCAGTGCGGTCACCCAGGGCACCGGGGCGCGTGGTGCCAGCTCGATGGCCAGCGCGGCGAGACCGAGACCGGTCACCACGCCGACCAGCCCGATGGCGACCAGCGGGCGGCCGTACCGGTTGACCAGCCGCCCGCCGACGGCGGACGCGACGGCTGAACCGAGCGCGAAGGGGGTGATGGCCGCACCGGCGACCAGGGCGCTGTAGCCACGTCCGTTCTGCAGGTAGAGGGTGAAGATGAAGAAGATAGCGGTGAACCCGCCGAAGTAGAGCAGCGCGATCGTCGAGCCGAGGGCGTACGACCGGTGCCGGAACAGCCGGACGTCGAACAGCGGCGGGCCGTGCCGGGCGTACCGGCGCTCCCAGCCGATGAAGCCGGCGAGGGTGACCAGGCCGGCGGGCACCAGCAGCCACTTCGTCGCGCCGTGCCACTGCTCGCGTTGCACCAGCGGCAGCAGCACGAGCGTCACGCCGATGCCGAGCAGCAGCACGCCGACCGGATCGAACCGGCGTTGCGCCCCGCGTGGGGTGATCCGGCCGGGCAGCAACCGCCAGCCGAGCAGCACCGCGACGATGCCCACCGGCACGTTGACGAAGAAGACCCACCGCCAGCCGTGTTCCGGGCCACCGGCAGCGATCAGCAGGCCGCCGAGCAGCGGACCGATCGCGGTGGAGATGCCGATGGTGGCACCGAGCCAGCCGAAGGGCCGACCCCGCTCGGGCCCGGCGAACAGCTGCTGGATCAGGCCAATCACCTGCGGGTTCACCACCCCGGCGGCGGCGCCCTGGAGCAGCCGGGCGGCGATCAGCCAGCCGGGGGACTGGGCCAGCCCGGCCAGCGCGCTGGTAAGCGTGAACAGGGCGATGCCGAAGACGAACGCGTTGCGCCGCCCACGGACGTCACCGAAGCGTCCCGCCGGCACCAGGACCAGCCCGAAGCTCAGCGCGTACCCGGACAGCACCCATTGCAGGTCGCTCGGATCGGCCCGCAGGGCACGCTCCAGGGACGGCAGGGCGACGTTGACGATGCTGATGTCGAGCAGCGTCATGAACGCCGCGACCAGCCCCACACCGAGGGCCTGCCAGCGTCGCCGCTCGTACGGCGCCGCCCCGGACGCGGCCGAACCGCTGGGCTGCGCCGAGGTCAATCGGCGATCCGGCGCCGTGCCGTCGGATTGCGATGGTGGCCTGCGCGACCGTGCGTCATGCCAGTTGCTGCGCGCAGAAGCGGGGACCGAAGTCGAGCCCGGCCATCGGCGAATCCTCCCGGTGCAGCAGGTTCTTCTCGGTCAGCAGGTGCAGCGGGGCCCGCAGTTGCTCCTCGGTCAGCCCGCACTCCTGGGCGATCATGTCCGGGTACGGTACCTGGCCGCGCGCCTCCAGGGCCGCCACCGCGTCGTACACCCGCGCCTCGACGTCCGACAGCCGCACCTCTTGCATGGTGTCCTCCTCGCGCCTCCGTCCGCCTGCGGCAGGCGGTCTGCGGCCGGCGGTTACCCGGCGCGGCGGCGAAAATGCCCGCGCCGACGCCCCGTCCCGGTCGACCGTTGCCGCCGCCCGAGCCTGGGCTGATCTACCCTGCATCAGTGAGCGTCTGGGAACTCGTGGTGATCGGTGGCGGGCCCGCCGGGCTCTCCGCCGCCACCGCCGCCGCCCGCCGAGGGGTACGCACGCTTGTCGTCGAGCGCGCCGCGCATCCGCGCTACAAGACCTGCGGCGGTGGTCTGATCGGCACCTCGCTGGCCGCGGTGGCCGGGCGGATCGAGGTACCCGCCCACGACACGGTGGACCGGGTCACCTTCACCCTCGACGGGCGAGGCGGGTTCACCCGCCGACATGGCGCGGGGCCGCTGGTGAGCATGGTGCGCCGGGAGGAGTTCGACGACCGGCTCCGGGCCGCCGCGGTGGCCGCCGGGGTCGAGGTCCGCGAGCGGGCAACCGTCCGGTCGGTGGAGCAGGACCCTGACGTCGTACGCCTGCGACTGGCCGACGGCGAGCTGCTGCTGGCCCGTACGGTCATCGGTGCCGATGGCTCGTCCGGGGTCAGCGGCCGGCACGTCGGGGTGCGTCACCGTCAGGTGGATCTGGGGCTGGAGCTGGAGCTGCCGGTTCCGCCGCCGGAGCAGGCCCGGTGGCGGAGCCGGGTGCTGCTCGACTGGGGGCCGCTGCCCGGCTCGTACGCCTGGGTGTTCCCGAAGGGTGATCGGCTCACCGTCGGTGTGATCGCCGGCCGGGGCGAGGGGGAGCGGACCCGGCAGTACCTGCGGAGGTTCGTCGATCGTCTCGGGTTGGCCCACGTCTCGCCGATCCACGACTCGGGTCACCTGACCCGCTGCCGGACCCACGACTCGCCGCTGCGGCGAGGGCGGGTGCTGGTCGTCGGCGACGCCGCCGGCCTGTTGGAGCCCTGGACCAGGGAGGGGATCAGCTACGCGTTGCGTTCCGGCGAGTTGGCCGGGGCGGCGGTGGCAAACGCCGATCTCGCTGGCTACGAACGGTCGGTGACCGAGCGCCTCGTCCCGGCCATGCGGGGCGGGCAGCGGCTGCTCGACGTCTTCTCCCAGCGACCGGCGCTCTGCCACAGGTTGCTCGCCACGCCGCCGGGCTGGCGCGCATTCACCCGGTTCTGTCTGGGCCGGGCCGAGTTCGACGAGGTGGTCGGCCGGGCGCCGGTCCGGGCGGCGCTGGCGCTGGCGGCCCGCCTACCCGCACCGAGGCGCAGCGTCGCCGCTCGAATGTCCGACTGACGGCGGACCTGCTGGTCCCACACGCCCCGAAATCAGCCATACAGGATCCTAGGATGCTGTACGGATGGTGACGGAGCACGCGTGGTCACCACGGCTGGCGTTTCCGACGACTTCGCCCGGGTAGGGGCTTGCGGGACCGCAACCCCACGATCCCGGGCGAGGAGACCTCCGTGAGCGAGACGCAGCACACCCAGCAGGACCCGACCGAGCAGTACGGCCAGCAGTCAGGGCAACCGAACCAGCAGCAGAGCCCGCCGGGTCGTACCGGCGAGATGACACCGAAGCCGGATCACGGCGAAGACTCCTATCGGGGCACCGGCAAGCTCGACGGCAAGAAAGCGGTGATCACCGGCGGTGACTCGGGTATCGGCCGGGCGGTCGCCATCGCGTACGCCCGGGAGGGTGCCGACGTGCTGATCTCCTACCTCGGCGAGGAGGAGGACGCGGACGCCCGGGAGACCGTACGCCTCATCGAGGCCGCAGGTCGCAAGGGCGTCGCGATCCGGGGTGACATCGCCGACGAGCGCAACTGCGAGGCGTTGATCGATCGGGCGGTGAGCGACCTGGGTGGCATCGACATCCTGGTCAACAACGCGGCGTACCAGATGGCGCAGGACAAGGGCATTGCCGGCATCAGCACCGAACAGTTCGACCGGGTCTTCAAGACCAACCTGTACGCGATGTTCTGGCTGTGCAAGGCGGCGCTGCCGCATCTGGGCGAGGGTTCCACGATCATCAACACGTCCTCGATCCAGGCCTTCGACCCGTCGCCGCAGTTGCTCGACTATGCCACCACAAAGGCGGGGATCGCCAACTTCACCAAGGCCCTCGCCGCCGACCTGGTCGATCGGGGCATCCGGGTCAACGCGGTGGCACCGGGTCCGATCTGGACCCCGCTGATCCCGGCGACCATGCCGGAGGAGAAGGTCGAGCAGTTCGGCACCGACACCCCGGTCGGTCGGCCCGGTCAGCCCGCGGAGCTGGCTCCCGCGTACGTCTTCTTCGCCTCGCAGGAGTCGAGTTTCATCACCGGCGAGGTCCTGGGGGTCACCGGCGGCCGCTTCACCAAGTGACGTCCCCGTCGACCCGGTGCTCCCGCCGGCTCGGTGCGGGTCAGCGGGGCCGGGTCAGCGCGGCCAGGCCGCCAAGTGCCGCCGGACCTGGGCGACCTCGGCGGGGCCGAGGCCGTAGCGGGTGAACCGGGCATCCGGGATCCGGTCGAGGTACCGGCCGGCCGCCCGCACGTCGTCGTCATCGAGGGCGGGATCGAGCTGCCGGGCGAGTTCCAGCAGCTCGGCCACGGACCGGTGCTCCAGGGCGGAGGCCACATCGATGTAGTCGCGTACCTCGCGACGGTTGACCAGGGCGGCGGTCTTGTTGGCGATGAGATCCCGGACGTCCATGACCGGACCGAGGTCCATCACCACCGGGCTGCGGTGTCGGTCGAGGCGGGCCAGGCTGAGGCGGATGCGCCGGTCGTCCCGGGCGACGACGAAGTCCCGCAGGTCCCGGTCGAAGCCGTCGAAGAGGTCACCGAGATCGCTGTCCGGGTCGGCGTCGGCCACCTCGAATCCGGCACGTTCCAGCGCGGCCCGGACGTCGGCCGCCGCCGCGGCGGCGGCACCCTCCACGTCGGCGAAGAGGTCGACGTCCTCGGTGGGGCGGGTGACCAGTCCGTGTGCGGCCCAGGCCACCCCGCCGCCGAGGACGAAGCGATGCGGCCCGGCGACGGTCAACGCGACCCGGGCGACCTCGCGGTAGAAATCGTGTGGGTGTGCGTCGGGGCTTGCCCCGGTCACGCCGACCGGAGCCCCTGGTGTCGGCTCTCCCACGCCAGCCGTACCCCCCGGGGCAGGTTGAGCAGCTGCCACACCCGGCGCAGCGTTCGCCCGTTGACCAGCTGGCGCAGGTCGTCGACGTTCGTGGTCTCGCGCAGCACGTTCTCGTACAGCCAGAGCAACTGGTCGGGGTCGGCGAGGTCGAAGGCGCGGTCGGCGCACCACATCAGCCGTACCGGCAGTTCCACCACGCCTCGGGTGGGCCCGCGCAGCTCGGCGAGCGTCCGGGCCACCACGGCGGGACGGCCGGGTCGGGCCAGGTGCGCCACGCCGGTCGTGGTGGGGGAGACCGCCTGCATGCTGTCAGGGTAACCCCAGACCCGGTCGGCCCGGACCCACGACCTGCCCCGGGTTGGCCGGCGAAGCCCTGTTCGGGTGGTTTGTCCGCGTGCGCTGTCCTGCTGGGCGTCGGAGTCTGGGCGCTGTGGGGGTGTGGGCGCTGTTGGGGTGCGGCCTGTCGTGCGCTTCGTTGTGGGCGCTGGTGGGGGTGTGGCCCGCCGTGCCGGCTTCGGGCGGTCAGGCTTGATCCCTGCGCCGGGCACGGCGGGCCACACCCTCGTCGTGCGTGAGCTTCGCCCGAATGTGCCCGGTGTCCGGTTCGGTCGGCGTCCTGTCGGGGATCTTGGTGCGATCAGGCCCCTCGGTGGGTGGTTTCGGACCAAGATCGCGGAGTGGTCGGGGGCTCGGGGTGGAATGGGTGGCGGGTCGGGGTGGTTGTAGACGGGTGAGCGACCGAGGAAGACCGCCTGCCGCACGGTGGGTGGGTGTGGCCC
>NZ_JBFAQH010000030.1:0-32868 GCF_040677165.1 Micromonospora sp. NPDC049374
GCACCGAACGATTCCCGACTTTCCGGCGCTCGATCCGCCGTTGAGCACGATCACCTGCTTTGGCATGTGGTCACGGTACGGCTCCGGACCGGCAACCGTTCTTCGGCATCTGCTGCGCCCAGCGATGGTGACCGCGACCGGCCCGGTGGCCCACGACGGTGACCAGCCCTCGCGGTGCACGGATCTGCCGCCGGTCGCGTGGTGGCCAAGGTTCCGGGTCGCTCGGGCCAGGAGGCGCGACCGGCAGTCGGCGGTACGGTTTGGCAGTGCCTGCCAGCGCTGGACGACCATTGATCTTTGTCGACATCGACGGTGTGCTCATCCCCCTCCGAGCACGGCCCGCCGGAGCCGATGGTCGTTGGAGCGGCAGGCCGGGAGACGGCCACGACCGCGACGGCAATCCTCTGTTGGATCGTCTCGACCCGGCCGACGGTCGTCGGCTGCTTGCCCTGCCGGGCGAGCTGGTCTGGGCCAGCACCTGGTTGGCCGACGCGAACGACGTCGTGGCGCCCCGGATCGGTCTTCCCGCTCTGCCCGTGGTCGACTGGTCCGACGCTGACGAGGAACCACCGCGCGGTGTGCACTGGAAGACCGCATCGTTGGCGCGGTGGGCGGCAGGAAGCCCGTTTGTCTGGCTCGACGACGAGACCACCGACGCCGACCGACGATGGATCGCCGGACACCACCCGCAACCGGCACTACTGCACCACGTCGACCCGTACCTGGGACTGACCGACATCGACCTCGCGGCAGTACGTCAATGGCTCGAGCACCGGCACGAAGCCGATTGACGGCCACGCACATCTACTGCCGATCGGGTGCGAGATCGGCGCAAGCTTGTGGGAAACAGGGCGGCGCTCGGTCAGGTGCCCGGATCGGTGTCGCCTTGTTTCTCCTCGCCGGTGTCGAAGAACCTCCTCAGGTAGGCTGGCGGATCCAGATCGCTGGCCCGCACCAGCGAGAAGACCTCCGCCCCATGCCCGGGCTCATCAAACAACCGATACGCCTGGGAGAGTCCCACAAAGTCCATGTCGGACTGCTCTACCGCGTACCCGAGGGCCTCGTCCTCGGCCAACGCGATCGCCGCGTCGAAACCTGCGGCGCGCCACAGCGTCAGCCGTTCCTCGTACAACTGGCTCGCCGAGTCGCCGCCCACGCGGAAGACGCAGCGCACGCAGAACCAGCCAACCTCGCCCTGCGTCTGTTCGTTCGGCCTGGACATTCATTTATCGTCTCGCTTCGGCTCGCCGGCTGCGAGCCCATCTACCGGGGCTACGGTCTTCGGCAGAGCGCTTGCCGGGGGAGACCAGGGTGGTGCCCGACCGCTGTGGCGTCCGGACGCCGTCATGGCCGGGCGGCCTGCGGTATCGCTCAGGTTAGGCTCGCCACGTGCCGGCGCTCATCGAGGTCGTGTCCGTCATCAACGCCACGCCGAGTGTGGTGTTCGACCTGACTCTCGACGTGGACGTCCACACCGCGTCCCTGCCCGCCAGCCGCGAAACGGCCACGACCAGCACCGGACGACGCCAACTCGCCCTCGGCGACGAAGTCACCTTCCACGCCCGCCATTTCGGACTGATCTGGCGCATGACCAGCCGAATCACCGCCTACGAACGGCCGTACCACTTCGTTGACGAGCAGACGCGAGGCCCCTTCCGTGCTCTGCGCCACGAGCACCAGTTCCAGGACCTCGACGGCGTACGCACGCTGATGACCGACCGCATGACCATCACCGCGCCCCTGCCGCCGCTGGGAGCAGCGGTGACCTGGACGCTCATCGCGCCGTACCTACGCCGGCTGTTGATACAACGGGCAGCCCACATCACCTACCTGGCACAAGCCCACGAGCCGTAACTTCCCGACGAAACCGGGAGATGCACCCCCCCCCGGAACCGGGCAGACGTCGCCGCAGCGCGTGAGGCCGACTCTCGCGATGAGGGTCAGCGCAGGTGGCTTCCACCAACGCACGCATCTGCCGCCGTGCGGGTGCGGCAGTGCGCGGTTGAGCGGGTCGTCGTCAGGTGGTGCCGATGCTGCGGGGCGGGGCGAGCAGGTGATCGATGGCGTTGTGGAACTCGTTGAAGGTGCGGATCCGGCTGGCCTGGTTCGTGTAGCGGCGGAAGGCTTCACTGAAATGCTCGGCTAGGTGGTCGACCTCGTCGGTGGCTTCGGGTGTCTTGATGGTGAGGTAGCTGGCAGCGCCGGCACCAAGATCGTGGACCACGGCCAGGTCGACGAAGATGTCGCCGGGCTGCAGAATCTCGGTCAGGTCTGGACGGTGCGCTTGATTCAGCGTCGAGGCCAGCACGTTGGCCCGGTCTGGATCGTGGAGGGCGAACAGCGTGATCTCCGAGGTGGCGTCGCCGGCGACGGCCAGGGCAAGGTCGGTGAGATGCCGGAAGCTGGTCACGTTGAACAGACCGGCGAAGCCGGCGTGTTCTCGTTGCCACGGGTCCGGCATCGGCCGTAGCGGCACGCAGGCGCGAGCCGGGACAAACCCGATATCCGCGGTGAGCCACTCGGGCTGCTCGACGTCGACCTCGTACTCCCAGCGGACCAACTGCACCGCCTCACGGTTCATGCCCCGCAGCTGAGCTGCCTCGTCGCGGTAGTAGGCGGGAACGGCGGACCGGCTCCGGCCCGCGGTCAGCTCCCAGGCCAGCGCCCGCCATACCGCCAGGGCCTCACCGTCGTCGTTGTTGATCGCGTATCGACACCACGGGTTCAGATCCACATCGTCTGAGTAATCCTGCTCCCACAGCCCCGGCCACATCGGGCCAGGCATATCCGCCTCGTCGGCACGGGCCACGTAGCTGTGCAGCCCATCGTGGCGCTCGTGTGCGAACCTCAGGAACGGCTCCGGATCTGGCACCACATCAGGATGCCGGACAGTCAGCCGTCGTTACCGCACCAGCCCGGTGCCTAGCGTGGGCGACAACCTCGTCTGGCATCCGCCGATCGCGGTTGCCGGCGAGGCGTTCTGGGAGACTGGCGGCTGCTTGCCCGTACGATCTCGGCCGTGCATACCACCCCGCTGACTCCGATCGACATGGACGCGGTCTTCCCGCAGTTGCGTGGGTTCGCGCGGACGACCATCCGGCTGCATCCACGCAAGGGCTCGCCGTCGGTCGAGCAGAGCTCCGTGGGCGGGCCGCTGCTCTGGCCAGCGACTGAGCCCTGGCCCACTTGTGAGGTGAAGGTCTGGACGATCATCCCGCCGAGGCTGGGGTGCCGCTCGTGCCGGTCCTGCAACTGCTCGCCGACGATGTGCCTGATCTGCCATTCCCGGAGGGCTCTGACGTGCTGCAGGTGCTGTGGTGCCCGTTCGAGCATGATCCGTGGAGTGCTCCGCTGCCACGCTTGTGCTGGCGGCGACGGTCGGCGATCGGACCCCGACTGCTGCGGCATACGTTCGTGACGACCATGCTCGACGTCGGCGTCAGCCTGCGCGACGTGCAGATCGATGCCCGCCACGCCAACCCGCGGACCACCCTGCGCTACGACCGTGCCCGCAAGAACCTCGACCGGCACCCAACTACATCCTCGCCGCGTACATGGCCTCCGGGACATAGCCAGCGCTCGCAACTCTGCCGACAGTGGGGCGGCGTGCGGGCCGGTCCGAACGTCTGACCGTGCCCGCTTGGGGCGACACTGGGGCGCGTCGCGGTTCGACGTGCATATCGAGGTCATCACCGACTGGGACCGGGCTGCCGACCGGGACGGCTGGCGGAGGCCACTGCACTGGTGCCCATGGCGGGACGAGGCCCTCACGCCGGATTGAAGACGCCGGCGCGGAGGGCTGCGGCGGCCGCGGCGGCAGTACGTTGCGCGAACTCCTCGTCGATGGGTTCGTCGACGACAAGCAGCCGCAGGAAGAAGGGCGCGCCCAGGACCTCGATCGCGGCCCGGGCATCGGTGCCCTGAGGCAGTTCGCCGCGGGCGATGGCGTGGTCGACGACGGCCTTGGCGAGGCCGAACCGTTCGGCGAAGAAGCCGCGGACGACCTGCGCGGCGCGCGGGTTGCGGGGCGCGGCCGCGGCCAGGGCGGTGATCAGCTCGCCTGGTTCGCCGGTCATGCCGCGCCGAACCAGCAACGCCAGTTCTTCCAGGTCCGTGTCGAGGTCGCCGGTGTCCGGGATCGGGACGACCTCACTGGCGTACTCGGTGAGCAGGTCGCCGAGGACCCCTTCCAGGTCGGTCCACCGGCGGTAGACCGACGTCTTGTTGACGCCGGCCGCCTGGGCGATCCGTTCGACGGTCAGCTCGGCGTACCCGTCAACGAGGAGGCCACGGGCGGCCGTGAGGACCGCGGCCCGGACACGGGCGCTGCGCCCGCCCGGTCGTTGGCCGGCAGACATTGGACACCTCCTTTAACGCACCGACTGTTGCGTTACATCATCCCATCATGGCAGGCTGAGAAAGCAACACGAGTTGCGATTGGGGGCCATCCATGAAGACCACCGTCTGCGTCGTCGGCGGCGGGCCCGCAGGGCTCGTCCTGGGGCTGCTGCTCGCCCGGCAGGGGGTGCAGGTCACCGTGCTGGAGAAGCACGCCGACTTCCTCCGGGACTTCCGCGGCGACACCGTGCATCCCTCCACACGGAACATGCTCGACGAAATCGGGCTCGGTGAATCGATGGCGGCGCTGCCCGGGCGCAAGGCCAGCGCGTTGCGCGCCACCTTCGACGACGGCACCTACACCGTCGCGGACTTCACGCGCCTACCGGCGCCGCACAACTACCTGTACTTCGTTCCCCAGTGGGACTTCCTAGAGTTGCTCGCGACCGAGGCGGCGAAGTTCCCGACCTTCGTGCTGCTGCGCTCCACCACCGTGACGGGCCTGCTCCGCCACGCGTCCGGCGCCGTCACCGGCGTGCGGGCCGCGGGCCCGGAGGGCGAGCTGGAGATCGAGGCATCCCTCATCGTCGCCTGTGACGGCCGCGATTCGGTGGTACGCCGGGAACTCGGCCTGCGGCCGGTCGACTACGGCGCGCCCATGGACGTGCTGTGGTTCCGAATCTCCCGCCGCGCAGGCGACGGCGACGGCCTGGCAATGCGGATCGCCTCCGGAGGGCTGATGCTCGCCATCGACCGCGGCGACTATTACCAGTGCGCGTACGTCATCGCCAAGGGCGGCTACGACGAGATCCGCGCGGCCGGGCTGGAGGCGCTGCGGGAACAGGTGACCCGGCGGCACCCCGTCCTCGCCGACCGGGTCGGTGAGCTCGCCACCTGGGACGACGTCAAACTGCTGACGGTGAAGGTCAACCGACTGGAGCGGTGGCACGCGCCTGGCGCGCTGCTCATCGGCGATGCCGCACACGCCATGTCACCGATCGGCGGCGTCGGCATCAACCTGGCGGTGCAAGACGCCGCGGCCACCGCCCGGATGCTAGGCCCGAAGCTCGCCGCCGGGGAGCCAGTGACCGAAGCGGACCTCGCCGCAGTGCAGAAGCGCCGGCGCTTCCCGACAGTGGTGACGCAGAACATCCAGCGCGCCGCGCAGCGGCGCGTCGTCGACCCGCTACTGCACGCCACTGGCCGGATCGAGGCTCCGGCACCGATCCGCCTGCTGCAGCGGTTCCCGGCGCTGCAAGCCCTCCCCGCCAAGCTGGTCGGCATCGGCGTACGCCCCGAGCACATGCCCTGACCCACCAATCCGACAGCCGGATGGAGACGGAATCCGCCAGCCACGATGTCTTGAAACCGAATCCAGCCACGCTACCCGTGATCTCAGGCGCCCTGCTTGGCGGCTGCTCAGAGGCATCCGCACATGCCGCTGGCCGCTCGTCACTTTCCGTGGCGATCATGAGTATCGCTCGACACTCGGAGATGCCGATGTTCGTGCGATCGGTCCGGTTCAGCCCGGACCGTAGGTAAGACACGGGTCTGGCCCCACCGCCCATCAGCTCCCACGCAGCGCCTCCGTACCCAATCGACAACAGTGGTGGCGCGTCACGGTGGCAGGACCGACGCGCCGGAGCGGGACACGATCTCCTGGAGGGCCGCGACGTGCTGTTCGAACGCCGCGCGCCCCACGGTGGTCAGCTTCGCCGAGGTACGGGGGCGCTTGCCTACGAAGCCCTTGCGGATCTGCACGTAGCCGGCCTCCTCCAGCGTGGATAGCTGCTTGGACAAGGCCGAGTCGGACAGGCCGACGCTGTCGCGGATGAATTTGAAGTCGGCTACTTCTGAGGCCGCCAGCAGGGACACGATCGCCAGCCGGGTCGGCGCGTGGATCAGTTCGTCGAAGCGCGGCCTAGTCATCGGCTAGCACCAGCGCGATTGTTGAGCATCACACGGCGCAGTGTCCGCGTGAGCATGGGGCCGCCCACGATCAGCAGGATCGCGCCCAGCAGGTTGGCCAGCGTCGCCGGGTACGATACGCCAGCGGCTGCCAGGCTGAACGCGACGGCGAGCGTGATGCCGAGGACCAGCGCCACGAAACCGAGGATCATCGTCACTCCCCGCCCGCCGAGTAGCTCGTTGCGCGGCTGGACTCGCACCGCACCGCGAACCACCCACCCGGTCCCGCCGAGGATGCCGAGCACGAACACGGTGACACCGACGCCTATCGTGACCGGTTCGCGCGATTCGACCGCGGCGGCGAGTGCCACGATAAGCCCCCCGACAAGCCACCAATACCAGGCCGGGACGACGGACACGTTAATGACCTGCTCCTGGCGATCTCTGATCTGATCCAACGCCCGGGCCGCTTCGTCGGGGTGTACCTGTTCGCTCATGCTGCCCTCCTGGACTCGGGAACTTTCCTACCAAGAAAGTAACCTCGTCTTTCCCGGTTGGCAAGTACTTTCCCGACACTCACAGCAATGCTGACCGGCAGAGCGACGGCCCCAAGCCCCCCAGCCGAGCGCAACCACGGCGCCGCAGGTGGTCCTGGTAGCGCCAGCTGACACGCCGAGGAAAGCGACAGGATGGTGCGAAGAACCAAGACCTCCGCTCGAGCCGAGCGGCGCAGGATGCGACAGATCGACGAGGCCATGCACACGCTTCTGCTGGTGGTCGCCCAGACATGCCGGCCAAGCCGCGACATGGACGACAGCTCGACGGAGCCCTTTAGCAGCGGCCAGAACGCCCGACGCGCACGTCCGCTTCTGGTATCCCTCTGTGCCATCAAGAGGCGGCGAGGAGTGGTGTTCTAGGCTGGGGCTCGGCGGGTCCGGGAAGTGACTGTTCCGAAGTGTCGATCATGGGGATTTGGTTGGCCGCGCTGGATTGAAGAGTCGCCCCCGTGTGTCCTCCCGGGCCCGTCCCGGACTTCTCGGCGTCTTTGATCATTTGCCGGTAGACGATGTCGGACAGGCGTCGTTTGAGTGCCCGCATGGCTTGCATCGGGGTCTTGCCTGCGGCGAGTTTGCGCCGGTAGTAGGCGCGGCCTTCGGTGTCGTGGCGCAGCTGGACGACGGCCATGATGTGCAGGGCCCGGTTGATGCGCCGGTTCCCGGCCCGGGACAGGCGATGGCGTTGCTGGTCACCGGAGGATGCGTCCAGGGGTGCGGTGCCGTTCCAGGAGGCGAAGTGCCCGCGGCTGGCAAACCGGTGGATGTCGGCGACGTCGCCGATCAGGCGGGCGGCGCCGGAGGGGCCGATGCCGTTGAGGTCCTGCAGGCTGCTGCCGGTGGTGTCGACGAGTTCGGTCAGTTCCTTGTTCGCGGCCTTGATCTTCTTGTCGACCTGGACCAGTTCGGTGATCAGTTCGGAGGCCAGCCGGCGGCGGGTGCGCCCGACCAGATCGCGCGGCCGGATCGTGTTGGGCAGAGTCCGTGCCTGGGCGGCAGACAGGAATTTCTTCGCCCACCGGGCAGCAGCTCCAGCAGGAGCTTGTGGATGCGGTTGAGCAGGTCGGTGCGGGCTTGGCCGAGACCGTCGCGGTGGTCGACCAGCAGCCTCAACGCAACCGTCACATCGTCGACGGTGACCTGCCGCAGACCCTTCGCCCGCAGGGCGGCCACGGCGACGCTGTGGGCCGCAGCGGTGAACTGCCGATTGAACAAATCCGGCGCGGGTGTCGCTTTCGGATTCGACCGGGTGGACGGGATGCGCCACTTCTTGCGCAGGAACGCCCCTTGCAGGCCGGCGGTACGCATCAACCGCTCGACCCGCTTGCGGCCCACCTGGCGGCCTTTGGGCGGCGCAGCATGGCGTGCACTCGCGGACTGCCGTAGGTGCCGCCCGACACGTCGTGGATCTCGGCGATCTCCACAGCCAGCTCCGCGTCCTCGCGTCGCCTGGGCGACGGGTTCGCGGCCTGGGCGAGCCACCCGTAGTAGGTCGACACGGCCACGTTGAGGACCCGGAGGACGGGCTCGACCCCGAAGCGGTCTTTCAGCTCGTTGACGAGCGTCACGACCGTCGCCGGGTCGGGTCGAGTTCCGAGGCGAAAAAAGCCGACGCGGCCTTCAGGATCTCGTTGGCCCGCTTCAACTCGGCGTTCTCCCGCCGCAGCCGACGCAACTCCTCAAGCTCAGAGCTGGCCGGCCGGTCGTCACGCTGGCCCCGGTCGGCCTCGTCCTGGCGAATCCAGTTCCGCAACGCCTCGTGATGCACCCCAAGCTGCCGCGCCAGCTGGCGGATCACGGGCTTCGGATCCGACTCCCGATACAAGCGCACCGCACGTTCACGCAGCTCATCGGGGTACTTCTTCGGTGCTGCCACGGATGACTCCGTTCAGCTCCATCAGAGCATGATCGAAAGCCTCCGAGCTACCGGGGGAACCTCAAACGACCACACCCGGCTGCGACTGCTATCCGAACGCCGTGACGACCTCGCCCGTGAACGCGTCCGCCTGCTCAACCGGCTCCACGTCATGCTGCGACCTGATTCCCGGCGGCGCGGCGTTGGACCTCACCGCCGACAAGGCCGCAACACTGTTGCACGGCATCCGGCCCGTCAACGTCACCGACACCTGCCGCCGCGCCCTCGCACGCGACATGATCGCCGACCCTGCGTCACCTCGACCGGCGCCTGCACACCAACCAGACCCAGATCCGGCAAGTCCTGGCCGAGACGCACTCCACGATCGTCGACATGCGCGGCGTCGGGCACCTCATCGCCGCGAAGGTTCTCGGTCACGTCGGTGACGTCACCCGTTTCCCGACCGCGGATCACTTCGCCGGCTACGCCGGCACCTCCCCGCTGGAAACCTCCAGCGGCGAACGCCGCCGACACCGGCTCAACCCCACCGGCAACCGGCAACTCAACACCGCCCTACACGCCATCGCGCTCGTCCAAGCCCGCGACCCAGGCCCCGGCCGCGTCTACTACCAGCGCAAACTCGCCGAAGGAAAGACCCCGGCCACGGCGCGACGCGCCCTGAAACGACGCCTCACCAACGTCCTCTACCGACACCTCATCAAAGATCAACTCGCCCTCACCACCAGCAGGGGTTGACACACAGAGGCGCTCTTGAGCCTCTCCGCGCCGCGATGACCGGCAGGCGCATGCCATGAGTGAGCCACACCAAACCTGCGGTGGACAGCCGCGAGCGAGCGATCCCACCGGTCACCTCGACCAAGCCTGGCCGGGCTGCGGTCGTGACACCAGTAGATAAGAAGCCGATGAGGGCGCACTCGATCATGCCGGATGAGCGTCTGCGTGATTCGTCGCGCCGGGCGACCTCCCTGCCGGCCGGCTCGAACGCGCATACGCACACGCTGGTACTCGAATGTAACAGAAGCTGTTGCTTTTGCTGTGCATGTCGGTGAGACTGTCGCGGTGGCGGCCAACAGCAGGGTGACCATCGCGGCCCACGCCTTGGCGTGGCTGGAACTGGCCAGGCGGCGCGGTCGTGAGGTGCTCACCTCCGAGGATGTGGCGGCCAGCATCAATACGAACGCGGTCATCGTCCGGCGCAGCCTCGGCGACCTGCAGCGGGCCGGCCTGGTGAGGGCCCGCCGCGGCAACGGCGCCGGCTTCTCCCTCGGACGGCCAGCAACAGAGATCACACTGCTGGACGTCTGGCTCGCCGTCTCGCCGGAGCCGTTACTCGCCTTGCACCACTCCGAGCCGAACCTGGAATGCCCGGTCGGACGCGGAATCCGTCCGGTGCTCACCGACCTGTACGACGAAGCGACCGACACGTTCCGGGCGGCACTGGCGCGCTGGACCGTCACCGACGTCTTGGAAAGGATCCTGGCATGATCGTCGAATTGCGCCGTTACACCCTGCGCGAGGGACGCCGCGACGAACTGATCGACCTGTTCGACCGCGAGTTTGTCGAGACCCAGGAGGAACTGGGGATGGCCGTGCTGGGCCAGTTCCGCGACCTCGACCGGCCCGACCACTTCGTCTGGCTGCGCGGATTCACCGACATGCAATCGCGCCGGACCGGTCTAGCAGCCTTCTACTCCGGCCCAGTGTGGACAAAGCACGGGCCAGCCGCGAACGCGACGATGCTCGACTCGGACGACGTACTGCTGCTCCGTGAGAGCGTCGCGGTGCCGGTATTTGACCGCGGCACCGCCAACCCCGAATCGGTTCTGCACGCGACAGTCTGGTACTGGGCCGGCCCCTTCCCCGACCCTACGGTGAGCCCGAAAGACACACTGGCCGTACTACGGACCGAGTACGCCGCGAACAACTTCCCCCGGCTACCGGTCCGCGAGGGGGAACACGCGCTGGTCTGGCTCACGCGGTCCCCCCTGCAGGCAGACGTACCCGCGGAAGTGGTGAAGACCGAAAACCTGCGCCTCCGTCCCACCCGCCGCTCCACCCTTCATTGAGGAACGCTAAGACGGGCCGCGCCGTTGCCGAACGGAGCGCTCGCCGGTACCACCGATCAGCACGACACGACCGTGACCGCCGCTCGATCGGACGCACGGATCTAGCCGCGAAGCGCTCGGCGAATTGCGCAGCACCAACAGTTGGTGTCGGTGTACGCGTTCCAGTGCAGAGCCAGGTACGCCAGACGTAGACAGGCCGGGATGTCTACCACTTCGACTCCGTCGGCGACTGCGGACGCAGTGGCCTCCCTCCGCCGCAGCTTACGTCGGGTTACCAGTAGATCCGGCCGGAGCGCCCGGATCGCGGCTAGATTAGGACGCCCCGCGCCAGGCGTCGGACTGGTGCGCTACCGGCGATTGGCTATCCGGCAAGATCGTGTTTCGAGCTTCCTTGACCAGCGTCCCGCAGGGCGATGCCCGGACACGCTTGATGCATAGGGGGTGGTGGACCTAAGCATCGATCTCGTAGCGGTACCAACGCCGACGATCGCCGTCGACCTGAAGCCAGAGCATCTCGTCACGGCCGACCTTTCCCCGCGCCCAACCTGACGGTTGCCGGCCGTCTGGCAGCAGCAGATGCTCGCGTTCCGTCTCGACCACAACGTCGCCGTCTCGGCGGGATCGACGGATGTCCCAGCGGTACCGTCCATCGTCCCGGTGCTGGTCGAGGAAGGCGACATCGGCGCCGGAGACGGCCAGACCGGAGCAGCTTCTGATGGTGTTCGACATGACCGCCCGGACACCATGCGCGTCGAGTTCGACCAGAGGGAAGTGGCGTCGCGAAAGGTAATCGAGCGCTCCGGTGGCGTGCTCCAGGACCGGTATGAGGCCAAGCGTCGCTACTGGGTGCCGACGGCTTGAGGATCGACGGCACATGGATGCGAGGATCTAGCCGCGATCCGGCTTGAGTTTCTCGCGTGGGGATCTGCGGACCGGCCCTGGTTACGTTCGGGGTGGTGCGGTCAGTCGATGGCTAGACCCCACGAGCGGATGCGGGCAGGGTAGATGCGAATGATCTCGCGACTCATGCCGTGCATCGGCGGCTCGACGTCGACCAGGGCCTCGACGTCGCCGCGGATCTCCACCCCGCGTACGTGCCACGGCTGCACGGACGCGATGTCGTCGACGACGAGTGTGGCCTTCGGGTGGGTGCGGACGTTGCCGAACTTGCGACTGTCCCCGAGCTTGTGTCCACCGATGTCGATCGTACCCAGGTCGGCGTTGTAGAAGAACCCGACGGGGTTGTTCTGCGGATAGCCGTCCGGCGCGACAGTGGCCAGCCGCCCGAGCCGCTGCGTGCCGAGGTACTCGAGCTCACGTTCGCTGAGAGTCACCATACGGCGATCGTGCACCCTCAACCGAGCTTGAGGTCAAGCGGACCGGCACTGGGCGTGTCTGGCTACTCACCAGTCGGCGGGCACCTACAAGCCGGCCCGCCGGCCCGGACCACATGTTCTGGCGCTCGCTCGTGCCGCACCCGGCGTGCTGGCCTGCATCACCGGTGGTGACGCAGGGTAATTTATGGCTGCCTATCCTGCTCCCGCTTCCAACGTCGTACCGGCCGATCAACTCCTTCTGCGAGTCGCGGTGTCCGCCTTCTTGAGCTTTTACCCTGGCCAGATCCGCGTCCATACCGAGTCCGACCTGCGTGTCTTCCTCCGCTGGTGCGCGGACCACGGTCTTGACCCGCTGACGGTGGTGCGGGTGGACATCGAGCGCAGCGCGTTTGCGGTCGTAGTAGGCGCGGCTGACGGGGTCGGCCAGAGACGCGAACGCGGCGAGGAAGAACGCGCGTTTGAGGTTCTTGTTGCCGTCTCGGGGTGGGTGCTCGCCGCGGATGCTGCTGCCGGATCGTCGGGTCAGGGGAGCGAGGCCGGCGTAGGCGGCGAGGTGTCCGGGGGTGGCGAAGGCGGTGCCGTCGCCGACTTCGAGCAGGATCCGGGCGGCGGTCCTGACGCCGATGCCGGGCATCGAGGTCAGGACCGAGGCAAGAGGGTGAGCATCAAGCATCCTCTCGACCTGGTCGCGTTGTCGCAAGGTGTCGCGGAGGCTGTCGGCGAGGCGGGGCAGGATCGTCTCCGCCGCTGTCGTGCCGGGGACGGTGACGGTCTGCTCATCGAGGGCGGCCATGATCTGCTCGACGAGGCGTTCGCCCATGCGGGGTGCGTGGACGGCGGCGATCGAGAGCAGCTTGCGGCGGCCTGCCTTGCGTAGCCCGGCTGGACCGCCGCAACGGGACAGCAACTCCAGGACCGCTTTGTGGCCGACCTTGGGGCCAAGGACTCGTTCCAGGGCAGGATGGATCTGGGTCAGCAGGCCACGGATCCGGTTGGACACGCGGGTGGCTTCGCCGGCGAGGTCGTCATCGAAGCCGACCAGGACCTCCAGTTCGGCAAGGGTCTCGTCGCCGACGTCGACCCGCCGCAGCGTGTGGGGCAGGGTGCGGGCGGCATCAGCGATGACGTAGGCGTCGCGGGCGTCGGTCTTCGCCGCACCGGGGTGCAGATCAGCGATGCGGCGCATCGCCAGCCCGGGCAGGTAGGCCACCTGATGCCCACACGCCCGAGCCACCGCGACCGGCAGAGCACCGATCGAGGCCGGCTGGTCGACCACCACCAGAACCGCACCGTGACGGGCGAGCTTGTCGAACAGCTGCCGCAGCCGGGCCTCGGTGTTCGGCAACGCCGCGTCATGCAGCCGCTTGCCGTCCGACGCCAAACCGACCGCGTGATGATCACCCTTGCCGACGTCCAAGCCGAGGTAGACGCCGTATCCCTCGTTCACCGCACCCGCCTGCACGCATCGCATCGTGGCCTCGGCCGCAGGTCCAGGCGTCGGACTGCCGGCAGCCGCGTTACGAAGAGACCTACCCCAACCAGGGCGGCCGTGTCCCTATCAGCGGTCCACCGACGCCACCCGACCCGGCGACAACACCCCCCGGATCATCCGAACGACAGGGGCAGACAGTCATACCGGGCCGGGCGACCGAGGGTCCCCGGCTGGGGACGATCAAAAAGGTAACGGGGTCAGGTCAGTTGCCCGGGCCGCCCACCCTTGGCCTGGAGCGCCAATCCAGCCTGGACCCAGGCCCGCATCCCGCCGGCCAGGTTGTAGATCTGGTGGTGGTCGCGGGCGAGCAGCGCGGCCGCCTGCCGCGAGCGCGCCCCGGACCGACACACGGTGATCACCGGCCGGTCTGCCGGTACTTCCCCGGCCCGGCCGGCGAGCTGGCCAAGCGGGATGTGCCGGGCCCGGGGTGCGTGGCCGGCACGCCATTCGGCCGGCTCCCGGACGTCGAGCAGCAGCCCTCCCTCGGCGACCAGCGCTGCAGCCTCCTCGGGCCCGATGGAGGTGTACGGCTTTCCGAAGACCTTCTTCAGCATCCCGCCGAGGTTCACGCGTCCGCTCCCGTCACGACGGCGCGACCACTGCGGGCCCACCCGCCGGTGCCGCCAGCGACCGACCGAGCGTCGATGCCCGCGCGGGCCAGGAACTGTGCCGCGGACAGGCTGCGGCCACCGCCGGCGCAGATGACGTAGACCGGGCGGCTGCGGGGAAGTTCGCCCACCACTGCAGCCAGTTCTCCCACCACTGCAGCCAGTTGTCCCAGCGGCACCGACCGGGCGCCGGGCACGTGGCCCTCGACGTATTCGAACGGCTCGCGGACGTCCACCACGGTAACCCCGTCGGCGTGCGCGGCGGCGAAGTCCGCCAGGTTCACCTCTTGCATCTCCATCCTCCGTTCTGAATACCCCCAGGGGTATCAACGTCGACCATAGCGCGCCGGGCCCGGCTCGGCATTCCGCCCATCGTGTGCGGGTGTGAGGGCTGCGACCAGCGGGAATACAAACCCCCGGGGGTATGTTGGCCGAGGCGAGAGCACTGCCGAAACGTGGAGGTTGGACATGGCGAGCGTGGCGTTGACCGGCGCGAACTTCGAGGAGACCGTCACCCGCGACGGGATCGTGCTGGTGGACTTCTGGGCGAGCTGGTGCGGCCCCTGCCGCGGCTTCGCGCCCGTCTTCGAGCAGGCGAGCGAGAAGCACCGGGACATCGTGTTCGGCAAGGTGGACACCGAGGTGGAGCAGGGTCTTGCCGCGGCGGCCCAGATCCGGTCGATCCCGACGCTGATGGCCTTCCGGGGCGGCGTGCTGGTCTTCTCCCAGCCGGGTGCGCTGCCGGCCGCGGCTCTGGAGCAGGTGATCCAGGTGGTCCGCGACCTCGACATGGACGAGGTGCGAGCCAAGATCTCCGGGGAGCCGGCGAGCCGGTGACACCCTGACGACCACGGCGGGGGTGCGGGCGATGCCCGCACCCCCGCCGTTTCTCATCCGGAGAGGGCGTCCAGCGCGGCCCGCAGTCGGCGGGTTGCCTCGTCGGCAACCGCCCGCAGGTCGGCGGTATCGCTCAGCTGTACCATCACCTGCGGGTCGAGCGCCTGCACCAGGGTGGCGTCCGGCCCGTCGGCGCGGACCACGACGTTGCACGGCAGGAGCAAACCGATGTTCCGGTCGGCCTGCACGGCCCGATGCGCCAGCGGCGGGTTGCAGGCGCCGAGGATGACGTACTCCTCGAGTTCGACCCCGAGCTTCTCGTGCAGCGTGGCCCGCATGTCGATCTCGGTCAGCACGCCGAAACCCTGGTCCTTCAGTGCCGCCCGGACCCGCTCGACGGTCGGGGTGAACCCGGCAGACAGCCGGATCGTCATCGCGTAGCTCATGCTCTGTTCTCCCTGAGGTGAGATCGTGCCAGCCGCGAACGACCGGCGTGAGCGATTCGGCAAAGCCATGCCGGGCCGGTCAGACGAGGCCGCGCAGCATGCCCTGCCAGTACATCGCGGGAAGCCCGGGCCGCTTGAACAGCCACATGTCGTAGCGCGGCTTCGGACCGTAGTCATGGAAACTCCCAGGTATCCGAAGGGCGACCGCCGAGCACACCACCCAGGCGTGGGGAATGTGCGGGCGACCTTCGAGGTTCGGCATACCCGTGGGGGTATCCCGTCGCGAGATACTTACCCCCGGGGGTATGGTGGAGGCGAGAGGTGGGGCGATGAATCTTCGACCTGAAATGACCAGCGAGGCGCTGACCCGGCTCAAGCGAGCGCGGGGGCAGCTGAATGCGGTCATCGAGATGATGGAGAGCGGCCAGGACTGCCGCGACGCGCTGACCCAGCTGGCCGCGGTGTCGAAGGCCATTGACCGCGCCGGCTACAAGATCATCGCCTCGGGCATGCGGTACTGCGAGGCCATGCGCGAGCGCGGCGAGGCGCCGGAGATGACCGAGGAGGAGCTGGAGAGGCTCTTCCTCGCACTCGCCTGAGCGGCCGACCCGCCCGGGCTGCTTGACGGCGGTGCGGGCGGGTAGCCGTTGGGGGCGAGCGGGCAGGATTGTGTCCCCCAGATACCCCCCCGGGTATATAGGTTTGAAAGGAGAACGGCAGTGACAGTTGAGGTTTCTGTTATCGCGACATCCTCCCTGGGCGACCGGAGCTACATGGCTTCCGACGGGCAGGTGGCGATCGTGGTTGACCCGCAGCGCGACATCGACCGGATCATGTACCTGGCGGGGGAGAAGGGCGTCCGCATCACCCATGTGGTGGAGACGCACATCCACAACGACTACGTCTCCGGCGGCCTGGAACTCGCCAGGATCACCGGCGCCCGCTACCTGGTGGCCGCGGCCGACGAGGTCGGCTTCGACCGGATGCCGGTCTCCGACGGTGATGCAGTTCCGGTGTCCGAGTCCATGCGGCTCCGGGTCATCGCGACGCCGGGCCACACCTTCCACCACCTGTCGTACGTTCTCGACGAGGCCACCGACGGCGGCTGGCGGCCGACGGGCGTCTTCACCGGCGGGTCATTGCTGTTCGGGACGACGGGGCGCACCGACCTGCTCGGCAAGGAGTACGCCCACGAGCTCGCTCACCACCAGCATTCCTCGGCGAAGCGGCTGGCCGACCTGCTCCCCGACGGGGCCGAGGTGTGGCCGACGCACGGTTTCGGCAGCTTCTGCTCGGCCAGTCAGTCCGATGCGCCCGAGTCGACGATCGGTCGGGAGAAGCAGGCCAACCCGGCACTCAAGCTGGCCGCGGACAAGTTCGTGACCGAAACCCTCGCGGGTCTCGACGCCTACCCGGCGTACTACGCCCACATGGGCGTGGCGAACTTCGCCGGTCCGGCCCCGGTTGACCTCACCCCGGTGGCCCGCGCCGACGCCGCCGAACTGCGCGAGCGGATGGCCGACGGGCAGTGGGTGGTGGACCTGCGGCACCGCAAGGCCTACGCCGCCTCGCACCTGGCCGGCACGGTCAGCCTCGGGCTCGACGGCCCGATGTCGACCTGGCTCGGCTGGCTGATCGACTGGGGGGTGCCGATCACCCTGCTCGCCGAGACCCCGGAGCAGGTGGCCGATGCGCAGCGCGAGCTGGTCCGCATCGGCATCGACCGCCCGGCCGCGCAGGCCACCGGCGAGGCCGAGCAGTGGGCGGCCGAGCCCGGACAGCTACGGGAGCTGCGGATGGCCGACTTCCCGGCCCTCGCGGCGGCCCGCGCCGGGCACGTCCCCGCCGGCCTGCCCGCTGCGGACGTGGTGCTCGACGTGCGGATGACCAACGAGTGGCGGACCAGCCACATCGACGGCGCCGTGCACATCCCGCTGCCGGACCTGCCCGAGCGGGTGGCCGACGTACCGGCCGGCGCGGTCTGGGTGCACTGCGGCTCCGGCTACCGGGCCACCGCCGCAGCCTCTCTGCTGGCGAACGTCGGCCGGGAGGTGGTCGTGGTTGACGACAAGTTCGACCAGGCCGCGGACGCGGGCCTGGACATGGCCACCGACGCCTGAACCGAACCGTATGACGCCGTCCGGCGCCGGCCGGCATCGCCCTGCCATGACGTGTAGCGCTTTGTCCGTGAAAGGGATATATGAGTACCTCCGACATTGCCCGTCACGCCACCCTCGACGCCGCCGCCCTGCGCGAACTGCTCACCTTCACCTCCGCCCGTCGCTGGCGCCGCCGCCACCTCGCCGCACTGCTGCTGCTGGGCCGACAGGACTCCAGGCCGCCACCTATCCGAGCGGCTCGCCGCCCGCGGCCGGGAGATCCGCCCACCTGGCCGGCGGCCGACGGCCTCGACCGCATCTGTCGCCGATCTCGGCAAGGATGAGGGCTGCGCCGGAACCGATCCTTCGCACGTCGAGAGGAGCACGACGATGGACAGCGATGCCTGGGACGAGCGGTACGCGAGCGCCCCGGAACTCGTGTGGACCGCCGAACCCAACCGCTTCGTCGTAGAAGAGGTCGCCGGTCTGTCCCCCGGTCGGGCCATCGACCTGGCCGCCGGCGAGGGACGTAACGCAGTGTGGCTGGCCCAGCAGGGCTGGGAGGTCACCGCAGTGGACTTCTCCGCGGTAGCCGTCGAGCGGGGCCGGGAACTGGCCCGTCAGCGGGACGTCAACGTCGACTGGCAGGTGGCCGACGTGACCGAGTACAAGCCGCCGGCCGACGGCTTCGACCTGGTACTGATCGCGTATCTGCACCTACCTGCCGCCGAGATCGGCACGGTGCTGTCCCACGCCCGCGACGCGGTACGTGCCGGCGGGCGGGTCCTCGTGGTCGGCCACGACCTCGCGAACCTCTCCGGCGGCACGGGTGGCCCCCAGGACCCCGATGTCCTGCTCGCCCCCGAGGCGGTGGTGAAGGAGCTGCCGGGGCTGCGGATCCGCCGGGCCGAGACCGCTCGCCGGCCCGTGACGGTGGAGGGTCGAGCTGTGGACGCCCTGGACACGGTGGTGGTCGCCGAACGCTCCTGACCATTCCGGCGTGCACGATCGCCGAACCGCGAGCAGCTCACCTCGGTGTCGAGACCGAGGGCCGGCATCCCTGCCGACTGCCAACCGTGCACAGGCGAAGTCCAGCGACCGGCCGGATGCGGTGTAGTCGGCATAGGTGATCCGCCGCGGCCCGTGCGGGCAGTCCAGCACCTCACCCTCGCCGGCCCCCCGACGAGGTGCGGCAGCGGGGTTCCCACCGCGGAACCGCCGGCCCCGAACAGCCCGGTGAAGAAACCCACCCCGGCGCCGATGAGGGTGATCGCCCACCACGTCATCAGCCGAGCAGTGGGAGCACCCAGGCGGTCACCGGCGGGTTCTGTTCCGGCTCGCTTCCTGGAAGCGGCGGCCCGACAGCGGCATGCCGAACAACGGCGCCAGGGTGCAGAAGTTGAACAGTCCGGCGGCCAGCGGCAACAGGCCCAGCAGGGCCAGCAGCCACCACCAACCGCCCAACGACACCCCGACCACGATCAGCACCAACCCGAGGACGACCCGAGTGATCCGACCGGCTGGGGAGTTGAAGAACTGCAGGACTTGCACGACCACCCCCGAGCGTGAATAGGGACAATTATCCCAACTTCTGCCAGCGTATCGGCGAAGCCACACCGCTCGTACCGGAAGCGTGTCGCTCAGTAGCGGCCGGTGCGCCGGATCTTCGGCCGCCGCCGCTGTCACCCTTCCTGGCGACCGTTCATCGCCGGTACGGGTCGTTCACCGCCCAGGCGCTGGCATCCTCCACGTCGCCTCCACACGGTCTCCACGGCAGCCGCAGGCCGCGGCGGCACGGTGGTGGCGTCGGCACCGATGAAGGAGGACGAGATGAGAACAACGACTCGCCGGACGATGATCCTGGTGGCAGCCGGTGCGCTGGGCCTGGGCGGGGTGGCGGTCGCCGCGCCGGCGCTCGCGGGCGCCGGCCCCTTCGACCGGCCGGCAGCCACTGCCTCGCCCGGTTACGGCTGGGGTGATGGCATGGGCCATGGCGCTCGCAACGGTGCCGCCGGCCCGATGGGCTCCGGGGCGATGGGCCGTGACGGCAGGTGTGCCGGCGTGTCGATCACGGCGCAGCAGGGCACGCTCACCGACGCGCAGAAGAGCACCCTGGCCGCGATGGCCCAGGAGGAGAAGCTGGCCCACGACCTGTACCTGGCCTTCGGCACCAAGTACGACCTGGTGGTCTTCGACCGCATCGCCGATTCCGAGACGCAGCACCTGACCACGGTGCGGCTCCTGCTGCAGCGCTACGACGTGGCCGACCCGACCGTGGGCACCACCCACGGGAAGTTCAGCGACCCAGCCGTGCAGGCCACGTACGACAAGCTGCTCGCTGAAGGAAACGCCAGCCAGCCGGCCGCCCTCGGCGTCGGCAAGAAGGTCGAGCAGACCGACATCACCGACCTGAGGGCCGCGCTGACCGGCCTGTCCGCCCCGGATGTCACGCAGGTCTACACCAGCCTGCTGGCCGCCTCCGAGCGGCACCTGGCTGCCTTCACCCGCTGGTCCTGACCGTTCACCCACTACCGAGGCGGTGTCCGGCCCGCAGCCGGCACCGCCGCGCGCGGGGGCATGTCGAAGTCTGACCGGACGGACTGTGCCGGCGCGTCGGTGCGCCGTCGGGTCAGCCGGCGGCGGCCGGGATCCGGGCCGGAAGGCGGATGGTGACGCAGAGCCCTTCGCCTGGAGGTGACTCCAGCGTGACGGCGCCGCCGTGGGCGGTGATCAGCTCGCGGACGACGGCCAGACCGATGCCGCTACCGGCGATGTTCCGGGCGTCCCGGCCGCGGAAGAGCCGTTCGGAGGCGTGGGGCAGTTCCTCCGCCGGGATGCCGGGGCCGGTGTCGGCAACGGTCAGCAGCGCCTCGCCCGCAGCTTCGACGCGCGCCCGCAGGTGTACCCGGTCGCCGGAGCGGCAGAAGCGGGCGGTGTTGGCCAGCAGGTTCGTGATGACCTGGTGCAGCCGGTCGGGGTCGGCTCGGACGGGAACCGGCCGGTCGAGATCGGCCGTGACGGTCAGGCCGGCGGCGTCCAGCCGTGGCTGCTGGGCGGCGAGCGCGGCCCGCGCCACGGCGGCCAGATCGGCGTCGACGAGGCGCAGGGACAGTGCGGCGGCTTCGGCAGCGGACAGATCGGCGAGATCCTCCACGACCCGACCGAGGCGCAGGGTCTGGTCGTGCAGGGCGGCCAGCCGGTGCGGGTCCGCCGCGCGCAGGCCGTCCCGTAGTTCCTCCAGGCCGGCTTGCAGGGCAGCCAGCGGGGTGCGCAGTTCGTGGGCCACATCGGCGGCCAGTTGCCGGCGGACCCGTTCGGCGCGTACCACCTCCTCGGCCATGGTGTCGAAGGCGTGCGCCACCTCGCCCAGCTCGCCCGGCGCGGACACCGCCGCCCGGGCGGTGCGGTCGCCGGCGGCGAAGCGGCGGGTGGCGGTGGCCAGCGCGACCAGTGGCCGGGCCAGCCGCCCGGCCACATACGCACTGGCCAGCAGCGCCGCGGCCAACGCGACCAGCGCGGCACCGCCGATCCACGACCAGGCAACGTCGCGACCGCCCGGCGTCCCGGTGGGGAAGGCCAGCCGTACCGTGCCGACCCGCTGCCCGGCGGCGGTGACCGGCGCCTCCACGACCGTGCCGCTGCCGGTGTGCATGCCGGCCATGGAGCCCATGCCGCGGCCGGGCCAGACCATGCTGCCGCCGGGTTCCAGCACGACCAGGCGGGCGCCCGCTCCGTCGGCCAACGCCGCGGCCGGCGCCAGCTCCGCGCCGGTCCAGCTCCCGGCCTCGGTGTACGCGGTGTCTGCCGCTGCCGCGACCCGCTGCGCGACCTGCTGCCGCTGCGTCTGTTGGACGCTGGCCAGGCCGCGGTTGGTGCCCACCAGTGCGGCGATGGTCAGCACCGCGACCGAGGAGAGCGCGACCAGCACGAACGCCGCCAGCAGCCGCCGGCCCAACGGGCCGGACAGCGGTCGCCCCCGGCTGCTTGGCCGCGACCGCTCAGCGGTCACGGGTCCAGCCCAACCGGTAACCGACGCCCAGGACGGTCTCCACCACCCCAGCGGCGTCCGCGCCGAACTTGCGGCGCAGGTTCTTCACGTGCGAGTCGACCGTCCGCTCGTAGCCGGGAAACTCGTACCCGCGCACCCGGTTGATCAACTCATAGCGTGAGTACACCCGGCCAGGAGTGGCCGCCAGCGCGGTCAACAGTCCCCACTCGGTGGGAGTCAGATCCAGCCGATGACCGTCCAGCACCGCCTCGTGACGCTGCTCGTCCAACCGCAGCCGGCCGCCACCGAAGCCAGCCGACGCGACGGCACCGGCCGCACCGCGGGTACGGTGCAGCACAGCCTCCACCCGCAACACCAACTCCGTCGGGCTGAACGGCTTGGTGACGTAGTCATCGGCGCCGCGGCGCAGCCCCGCGATGCGCTCCTCCACCGTGCTGCGCGCGGTCAGCACCACCACCGGCACCTGCCGACCGTCGTGAGCCGCGGCCAGCACCTCCAAGCCGTCCACGTCCGGCAGACCCAGATCCAGCACGACGAGGTCGACCCCGCCACCGGCCACGAGGCTCAGCGCCCGCGCACCCGATCCGGTCGTGTGCACCGCGTGCCCGGCCCGTTCCAGGTATCGGCGTACCACGTCCCGCAACTCCCGATCGTCCTCGACGACCAGCACCGTGTCCGACACACTCTTACGCTCCCGCCGCCAGCGGTGCCGGTCCAGGGCCCAACGGCCCGCGACGCGCCGCCGGCAGGCACTGTCACGGATGAAGTGGCAACCTCCATCGAGCCCTTCACCCCGTGCCGAGCGTTGCCGGACCCGCAGACACCACGGAGCGCTCACCGAGTAGCGCAGCCGGCTGCCCGCGGAACGCGGTGCCGAAGTTTGGCAGCCAGATGGCGCACAGAAACCTTCGTTTCACGCCGTCCGGTAGGGAATCTCGTGCCACCGTTCGTGAAGCGTGGTGATAGTTGCCCTGGAGCGCTCCTCCCATCGTCGGCGGCCAGTGCCGGACTCCAGGACCGATCGAGCGGAGACGTCCGGCGGTGGAGGTACCGGAAGCGTGCCGTCGAGATCTATGAGGCCGTCGTATCGGGGTGCAGGAACTCGGGCGCGACCACGGACCATGGCACCTGATGTCCCTCGATGTCCCTCGATAGGGCCGCTCGCGCGCACGCACGGCCCTGCTCGCGTAGCGAGGCCGCTATGGACCAGATGCCTGAGGTGGTGGCCTCTCGCGTGCCGTCCCACCCGGTGAGCCCCGCCTGCCGCTGCGTGCGGTCCATCGCCGAGTGGGCCCCCAATGCCAGCTCATCGCTCATCGCGAGCACCACCACGGGGCCAGAACCCTCAAGCGTTCTCAGCAGCGCTGCGGCGGCGTCCTCACCCAGTACGCGCTGGTTGCGCTCCACCACGGCGATCCGGACGTCGCCCCAGTCGTGACCGGCCTCGGTCAGCGCATCGCGGTAGCCGGCCAGACGAGCCCCGGTGACCGGGAAGGGGACCGCCTGCGGGTCCATCAGGTCGACGGGCAGGTCGTGGCCGCGCAGGATGCCGCTGGTGCGGCGCCGGTCCAGGGGGAAGCTGATGATGACGGGAGTCGCTTCGGCCAGCGGCGTGGCCGCCGCAACTGCTGCTGCCGCCGCGCGGTCATCGGGCCCGATGCACACCAGCCCCGGGTGAGCAGGGCCGCCTTGGATGGCGGCTGGTCGCCCGCTGCTCGCGACGGCGGCCAGTACCGGGTCATCGGCGACGGTGGTCCACAGCACGTAGCCGTCCACCGCCGCTGTCAGCACCCGGTCGACGTCGGTGGCATCCCCGCGGGTGGGGATCAGCACCACTCCCAGGTCCTCACTGACGCAGACGTCGGTGATCCCGGCCAGGAACTGCGCCGCCTGCGGGTTGTCGAAGAGGTAGGACAAATGTTCTCCGACCACCACGCCCAGCTGCTTGGCGCGCCCTGAGCGCAGGGCGCGGGCGGTGCTGTCGGGGCGGTAGCCCAGTCGCGCCGCGGCCTCCAGTATCCGGGTGCGGGTGGCCTCGGCGACCCGCGCGGGGTGGTTGAAGGCGTAGGAGACCGTCATCGGCGCGACCCCTGCCTGCTCGGCGACGTCTTTGACGGTGGGACGTCGTCGCGCGGGTGTGGGCACAACAACATCATATCGTCTTGTGTAACGTTACGAAGCATGGGTCAAGACACGGCCGTCTCCTCGCCCCGTCCACCCGCCCTCGGTGTCCGTGCCGTCTATGCGCCGTACGCTGCTTTCGCCGCGTTCGGTATCTTCTGGGGCGCCTGGGGAGCGGCCCTGCCCGCGTTGCGTGACCAGGCCGGGGTCAGCGAAGGCCAACTGGGTACCGCCCTGCTCTTCATCGGTTTAGGGGCGCTGCCGTCGATGGCCTTTACCGGACGTGCGGTGGACCGCTTCGGGCTCCGCGTGGCGGCATGGCTGCTGGCGGCACTGGCCGGTGCTGGTCTCCTCATCACCGCCGGCGCCGACGGGGTGGTGCTGCTGGTCATCGGGATGCTCGTGGTCGGCGTGGCCTCTGGTGCCGCGGACGTGGCCATCAACACTTTGGCGGGGCGCGCAGAGCATGCCACCGCCAAGCCTCTGCTCACCCGTTCCCACGGGCTGTTCTCGGTGGGCGTGGTTATCGCCAGCCTGTCCACTGGAGCGCTGCTGGGCGTGGGGCTGTCACTGCTGGCGGCCTTCGCCGTGGTCGCGGTGGTGATGCTCGCCCTGGCAGTGGCTGCTCACCTGACCAGCAAGTCGCTGCAGATTCCAGCTCACCAGGGCGATGCCGGTACCCGGGCGGAAGCCCGCGAAGGTGCCCGTGCGGAGCGAGGGGCGCCGGCAGGCTCTGGCGTGGCCTCGCCCCGTGGCGCACGAAGGCTCACGAACCTGCTGTGCCGGATCAGCCCGACTTCACCCCTGTTCGTCGTGGGACTGGTGGCTGCGTTGGCCTACGCCATCGAGAACGCCCACCAGAGTTGGGGCGCGGTGATGCTCACCGACGTCTTCAGCGCCTCACCCCAACTGGCGGCCGTAGCCCCGGCGGCCTTTGCCGCCACCGCCGCGCTAGCGCGCCTGAGCCTGGCGCCGCTGTCGCGCAGCCGCCCCACCGCGATGTTGCTGGGTGGAGGCGCGCTGGCCACCGTGGGCAGCGCTGTGCTGGCCACCGCCCCTTCGGTCATCATCGCTCTGGTCGGGCTGGTGCTGAGCGCCCTGGGCACCGCGACACTATTCCCCACCTTACTCAGCCGCAGCCTGCGAGGCACCGACCCCGCTCAGCACGGCCGGGCCACCTCCGCCGTCGCCGCTACCGCCTACCTGGGCTTCCTGCTCGGCCCGGCCTACGTGGGTTTGCTGGCCGAGAGCGGCGACCTACGCGGCGCGCTGCTCGGCGTGGCCGCACTGGCTCTGGTCTTCACCCTGGCAGCAGCGCCGATCAGCACCTGGGCTGCGAGAAGAGCGCAGAGCGATCACTAGGACCGCTGGCCGGTCCTTGCCGAACACGACGGCGATCGGACCGTCGAGGCCCTGCTCATCGAACGTGACCCGGCCCTGTCACAGCGCGCCCGCACAGCGGCAATTGGTCCCGGCCTGCCCCGGATCGAAGTGCTTCAGCGAGATGTCCTTCACCAGCCACCGCCGACGCCAGATTCCGGGTCGGGATGCACCGGCTCGCCACCCGCCCAGCTGCTGTCCCCCCGATGCCGACCGGGTTCGCCGTCGCCGCCGGGTTCGTCGTCGGCGTCGGCACTGCTTGGCGGTACTGCAGGGAGTGCGATCGTGCTGCTCGCAGCGGTCGCCGAGAACCTGGCCACAGCGGTGTGGGCCTTGCCGGTACTGCGGCCGAAGCTCTCGCGCCGGCAGGAGACGGTCGACCGGGCACTCGCCAGGATCCGCGCTCGCGGCGAACGCGCCATCGCGACGCTCAAGACTTGGCAGATGCTGACCAACTGGGCGGCTGCCCGCTCCGCGCCACCGGGATGTGCAGGCCATCCTCGTGCTGCACCCTGTCGGGGCGAACCGCTACGCATGATGAGGAATGTTCCCGATGGTGGAACTCGGGGGCGGCCGCGGACAGGTACAGGTGTGACAGCTGAGATGCGGGTCCGGATCCGGGCCGGAGACACCGACGCGTTCGGTGAGCTCTTCGATGAGCACGCCGATGCGGTTCATCGGCATGCGGTGTGGAGTGGGTGCGATCCGGTTCAGGCCGAGGATGTGGTGTCGCTGACCTTCCTTGAAGCATGGCGGATTCGCGAATCGTTGCGTGCGGATGGAGACAGCCTGCGGCCGTGGCTGCTCGGGATCGCCACCAATGTGCTGCGAAATCGCAGGCGGGCGGCGCGCCGGCACCGGGAGGCATTGCGGCGATTGCCCGTACGCGACACCGTCCCGGACTTTGCTGACGAGGTGGTCGCCCGGATGCACGATGCCGACGAGGTGGCTGCGGTCATGGCGGGCCTGCGGGCGCTGCGCCGGGCGGACCGGGAGGTGTTCCTGCTCTGCGTGTGGTCGCAGCTGGACTACGCGGCGGCGGCCGAGGCGCTGGGTGTACCCATCGGGACCGTGCGTTCGCGGCTGTCACGGGCCCGGACCCGGCTGCGGGTGCTGACACAGCAGGAGATGGCGGGTACCCGAATGATTCCCGTCGAGCAGGGAGAGTACCGATGAGCGAGCCCACCGCCCCCCGGGTGTCGGCCATGTCGGCGCTGCGCCGGCAGGCACTGCGGCATCATCTGATGAACGAGATCGAGCGGCCGGCCCGGCGGCCACGGCGGATGCTGGTGCTCGCGCCTGCGGCCGGTGTGCTGGCGGTCGCGGTTTCGGCCGGGGCGATCGCCCAGCCGTGGGCACCGGACAGCGCGCCGCTGATCGTGACGGTCGAGCACGGAGAACGCAGTGGCGCGACGTTGTTGCTGAACCGGATGGCCGCAGCGGCCGCCGACTCGCCGGACCCGTCGTCCGCAGAGGGAGAGTACGTCTACATCAGGAGCCGGGGTGCGTTCGCTGAGCTGGGTGACGGTCCGGCGCGGCTGCAACCCGTGCGCGAACGGGAGATCTGGATCCCGCGGAACGAGCGAGGTGACGGCTTGCTCCGCCAACCGTCCTTCAACGTCCCGATCATCGGTGCGATCCCGGAGCGGGAGACGCTCACAGACGTAATACCGAACGCGGCACTTGTCGATCTTCCCAGCAATCCGGACGCCCTGCTGGAAAAGCTCTACCGGGAGCGCGACGAGCGTGGCAGAGGCAACAGCCGCGCAGGCGCAGCGTTCACCGCGATCGGCGACATCCTGCGCGAGTCGCTGGTACCGCCACAGACGACCGCCGCGCTCTACCAGGCTGCGGCGAAGATTCCAGGGGTCGAGGTGGTCCGCGGAGTCACCGACGCCGCCGAGCGGCGAGGGGTAGCCGTCGCACACACCGAGCGAAGCCGACGCCAAGAGTGGATTTTTGATGAACAGACGTACGAGTACCTCGGCGAGCGCAGTTACCTCGTAGCGGACACCGCCGACGGGCCGGCTGGGACGGTGCTGAGCACAACTGCGGTGCTGCAGCGAGCCGTGGTGTCGAACCTCGGACAGCGCCCAGACAGGTAGCTGCCCAGCAACCGGCGGCTCGATGCTGGTCGCAGTGCTGGTGGACGAGGCCTAGGCTCTTGAGCTTCGGTCTCGTCGTGCTTGCCGTCGCCCCGGGCGCGACCGATGTCGCGGTACCGGCGATGGCTGAGCAGTGCCAAAGCCTGCATCACCCCGAGGCACATCAGCGTGCAGCTGAGCTTCAGCGAACGAAGCACGCCCGCGTCGCAGTTGATTGACCAACTCGCCCGCCGATACGACCTCACCATCTACGACCCTCAGGGCGACGAGGTCACGCGACCTACGGACGTACGAACGCCGGTGGATCCTGCAATCGTGGCGCAGCTTCCGGCGAGGTGCGGACCTTACGATTGCTCTGGCGGCCGCAGGTGCGGAGCCAGGCGTTCTCCAGCAGAGAGGTTGTCACGCCAGTAGCGGTAGACCAGGCCGGGTACCACCTCAACCGACCCTGCTGCGACGAGACAGGTAAGAAGATGGCCCGCGGCTGGTGCATCGACGTCGAAGGCAACGATCAGCGGTGATTCTTCACCGACGTACCGACGCACCAGTGCGCGCTCGTCGAGGGTGGGTTCCCGGAACCGAGGATCCCAGAACTGGGTCGGGCAGGCCAGGTATGCGACGTCGGTGAAGACCACCTCGAGACCGTGGTGGTAGGTCAGGTCGTGTCCCGCGGCCAACCGAAGCTGGGAGCCGTCGAAGTGCAGTACGTCCCAGTCCCACCAAGATCCCTCCGGCAGTTGGATCACACCGCCGATCCTCCCATCGGTGACCAGTCGATGAATCGAGTCTGCGTCCGGATTTGCCGCGATCCGATGCTAGCGGGTGTGACGGCCTGCCGTTCGGCGGCTCGGCCATGCCGCAGACAGCGGAACGCGCGGAAGGTGCCGAACACAGTGCAGGCGTCATCGCACGCGTGGTGATCGGCCTATGCCGCCGGGACTGAGTTCGTCAAGCATGCTCCGGTAATGCCCTCGCCGCATCGGCGTGGTCGGTCCGCTGGAAGTCGATGATGGGTATGTCTCTAGCGGGGACACCGTCGATGCTCCAGACCACGGTGCACGATCCGTCTTGCTGGACAGTGGCGGTCGGTTGTGACGGTGCGGTCACCAGCTGGCGGCCGTCGTAATAAATGCCCTCGAAAAAGGCGGGCGGACGGCTAAGTATGAGCTTCCCGTGTAGCACGTCAACGCCTCGCCGGCGGTGTCCGGCCAGGAAGAAGATGTAGTCGCGTGGGCGGGTAAAGGTGCCCCGCCATGTGCACGACAGGGCGAGCCGGAAGCTTTCCCCGGGCAGGACGGGCCGGCGGAACCGTACCTCGATGATCTTTCGGTAGGGTTCATCGACGAGGGCAGACCAGGTCAACTGCAACCCGTCCGTCGGGTCATGGGCGCTGATGTTCAGGTCGCGCAGGTCCATGGGTGAGTCGCCGGCCAGCGCCTCGCGGAAACAGTACGAGGGTCGTTTAGAGACATTCGTGCCCGCATAGTCCAGCTCGAATACCCCGTCCTGCCCGCGGATTCGGAAGGCTTGCGTGACCTGGCTGAAGCGGTGCACGACGTCGAGCAGCAGCGGATCCGGCGTCCGGAGTCTGCTAAGCGCCAGCCGGACGTCGTCAGTGGGTTCGGCGTGCAGCTGCACGTCCCGCCTGGTCCTGTCACGCCGCCGTAGCCAGTGGACGACCGCCACCGCGGCGCATCCGATGACGAACGGCAACACCACGACGAACCCTGGAACGCCTCGGGCGTAGACCACACCCCATAGGGCGAGGACCAGGGCGCCGATCAGACTGTCGATGACCGCGTCGGAACGCCCCCGCAGCCACGCACCCATGGCTACGCTCCCGGTCCGAGGTCGGGGATCGTGCGTTCGACCCAATGGAAGCGGTACCCGACCCGGAAACCCATCCGCTCGAAGAAACTCAGCGCGGGATTGGCCTCCCGGACCATCGCGCTGATGTGCCCGATCCCGAGCTCCGCCAACCGTCGTAGGCAGTCGTCCAGCAGCGCTTTGGCTACCCCGTGATGTTGATGCTCCGCACGTACCGCGAGGTTCTCCAGCAGCGCCGAGCTGACAAAGGGGCGGCAGATAAGAAAGCCGAGCATCCCGTCACCGTCGTCGGCGACGGTGAGGATGTCGCGTCCGGGGTTGGCGATCCACTCCTGGAGGACCTCGCGAGCATAGAAACGGACGCCCTCGGTAACCTCGAAGCCGGGTTGCGCCATGCCCAGTTCGAACATGGCTTGACCGTCGTCTGGCTGCGCCGCCCTCACGCGCGATGGGCGACTCATCTCATTCCCGGATGTCGCGAGCATTGATCGCGATGGTAGCCCGCTCTGGCAACCACGGACCGCGCCAGTGTCCCGACGTACATGACTGGAGCGTCGATCAGTCCGGCGTCGGCCGCGGCCAATCAACGCCGATGGGTCCTGTGTGGCCAGCAGGGCGCTCGGTGGCGCAGGCGCAGCGGCCGACGTAGTACATGCGCGGCACCGACCGCAAGGACGGCTTGATCAGGTGCACGCTCATTTCGCCGATCGGGGCGTCACGGCACATGACCGAGGACGACAGAGCCCGGCGCGCGATCGGTAGCCGATGAGCGGTTGCCATCAGCGGGAGTTGGTGTCTGCTCGCCATCTTCGCTGGCGGCGGGCGGCGCTGTCTGCTCGACGTCCGGCTCGTGCAAACGGACGGGATCGGGTCAGGGCATCGTGCAGGGTGGCGGGTGCTCACCAACGTCCGGTCTGGTCTGTCGCAAGTAGCGAGGCGGCGAGGACGGTGGTGTCGCTGGTGGTGGCGTAGGCGTCGAGCGCGGCGTCGGCGAACTTGATGGCGTGTGGTCCGGCGGAGTCCACCGCGTGCTGCATGACCTCGGCGGGGTCCACATCGGGTGCGGCTGGCGGAGCGGGGCGTCCGGTCGTTGGGGCGTACGCGGCGGTGACGGCTGCCGTGGCGGCCCAGGCGGCGGCCAGGCTGTCCGCCCAGAGCGTGGCGGGCAGGGCGGGCAGGGTGCGCAGGACCGCGTTCGGTGCGGTGGCGGCGTGTATCAGCATGACCGGATTGGCATACCCGTGGGTGCCGTGGCGGACGACCGCTGCGTGCACGATTCCAGCCAGACGGACCGGGACAGCGTCTTCATCAGCGGTGGTTTCCCTGACGTGTTCTTCGCTGTGCGGCACCGCGCCGGCCACCGCTGGCCAGCCGGGAAGGTCGGCGAGTTGAGCGAGGCGGGCCCGGACTCCGTAGCGCTGGTCGGGTACGCGCGGCACCGCGTCGAGCGCGGTTCGTGGATCGGTGGCCAGGTACGGCCCGGCGCCCGGCGGTGCGAGCGGCTGCCAGCGAGCCGCCCAGTAGGCCAGTCCATTGCCGAGTTCGCCGATGCGGGGTGCGGTCTGCTGGTCCAGCAGCGCGCGCACCGCGTGGCCGACCCGGATCACGCCGTGGGTGGCGCCGGCGGCGATGCCCGGTAGCAGGCGGGGCCACCATCGGGCGAGCACCTGCCGCCAGGGCTCGTCAGCGAGTTCGCGGTCGAAGTAGTCGAGCCAGTCACCGGTGCGTACCGGGTCACCGAGCGGGTCTCGCCACTCGTCGGCGGCGATCGGCGCGATCCCCCGTGGCCGATCCGCCAACCGGTCGGCGTACCCGTCCAACCATCGGTGCACCGCCTCGCCTTGCCCGTGCCAGGTGAGTGCCTCGACCGCCATGGGCGCATGGTTGGACAGCCACCCGTCTCGTTCCGGACCGGAAAGCCGGACCCGCTGGTAAGCCTCATCGAGTTCACTCATGCGCTGACGGTAGAAGCTGAAGCACAGTTGAGGTCAACCACAACCCGGCTCTGCTGCCGACCGGGCGTGCGGGCCGCGCCTGGCACCGGTCGGTATTCCAACTCGACGGCACGGAGGCTCTGCTTATGGTTGTCGTGCATGGGTGCTTGGAGCAGGTGTCTACGCTTCGATGCTGATCAGCGGACGCGACTTCACCCTGTGGGATTGGGGGTAGGTATGCCGATCGTGCTGGGGCCATACCCACTATGTCCGATCTGCCGGCAGACCAACGGCGGGCTTATCGCCGTCAAACACCGCCAAGCTCACCAGCAGGTGCGACGCCAGCTCGAACAACCAGGCGGTGCCCAGTTGCGTGGGCGGGTCAACGAGAACGGCGCGTTCGAGTCTGTCCACCTGCAGCCGCAGCCGGCACGACAGTCGATGATGTCCTATCAGCCTGAACACAACCCGACCGACTTTGCCGTGCCCGTGAGCATCTGGCACTGCTTGCGACGTCTCCCCGTCCGCATCCCGGGCTCGGGTCCGCTGGCCCCACCTTCGACGGGTATCCGGATCTGGCCGCCGACCGAGCGCGTCACATGCGTAGGTGTGGTCGCGCTGAGGCGACCGTGTCGAGACAGAGCGTGCGCATGGTTCGGCCAGGCCAGGCCCGGAGAGCGTTCGACGAGACGGTCTCGTTGTGACCGACAGGGCGGAGCGGATCCGCCTCTTGACGGAGATGGCACGGACATTGCTGGCATCCGGTGTCGACGCGGATCAGGTAGCCAAGGAACTGCTCCGGCGCACCGATTCCCCGATCTCGGCAATCAAGGCCGTGGCCGACGCGACCGGTATGGGACTGGGCGATGCGAAATGGGTCGTACACCGCAACCTTCACCCGAAGCTTCGCGAGGCTGCGGAGAGCGTTTGGGATGAACTGCTCGACGGCATGAGCGAGTCGCCGGAGTCTCGCGGCGCAACGGACTCGGCATGCTGAGCCAGCTGCGCGTGGTGACGCGGCTCGGGCTGGCACCAGGTCAGGTGCACGGATCTGCCGCACCGTGGGTGTGGGAACTCGGCCGGTGGCCTGATGTGGGTCTCGGTCGGCGGTGGTGTCCTGGATACGCTGCGCGTCATGCCCTACGTGCCGGATCTGAGTGCGGTGTTGACCGCCGGGTATCGGATTGAGCGTGATGGGGTCACCTACCGGGTCGAGCCGTACGAGCTTGGGCTGTTGGTGCTGCCGTCCGGCAAGGTCGTGGGGTGTGATCCGCTGGTGGCGCACGCCACGCCGTTCGTTGGTTCGGTGGCGCCCGGCCGGTATCCGCTGCGGGCTTGGGTGGCGCTGGTGCATGTCGACGGCGGCGAGTGGCAGCGGCGGATCACCGCCTTGCAGTTGGCGGTGATGGACGAGCCGGTCGCGGCGTGGAGCATGGCGCTGCTCCCGGGCCAGGACGTCGCCTCGCTCGGTGACGAGGACTTCTTCGGGTACGCGGTCGACGCGGGTACCGGGACGCTGGCCGATCAGGTCGCCATCGAGGCACTGCGCGAGTGGGATTTCGAGAGGGTCGACGAGGTTTTCATTCCGGCGCAGGTCCCGCACGACCCGATCGACGCCGTCGTTTCCGCGGTAGTGGAGGAACGGACCGGAGCGAACGTGTACGTCGTCGGCTCGGGCTGGGGCGACGGCGTGTACGCAACGTACGTTGGTCACACCGCGGACGGGCGCATCGCCAGCTTCGTCACCGATTTCCGCGTCGTGCCGCTCGAATAGCCTCCACGTCATCGCACCGAGGCCACGAACTCGCGGGCGTACCACCCAGGATCGGGGGCACGCTATAGAGCCTGTTTCTGATCTTCCTGACGGGCGTTGTGGTAGGTGCCAGGGAGCTCGGCGTGGCGGCTATCAATCGGTGACGGGCTCTTGGTAG
>NZ_JBFAQH010000031.1:0-32104 GCF_040677165.1 Micromonospora sp. NPDC049374
TAGTCGTTGTAGCAGAGCTTGGCACCCGGGTCGGCCGCCCGGGCGGCCCGGAACGCGGCCTCGATCCAGTCGTTGCCGGTGCGCTGCAGGTTCGAGTCCCGCCGCGCGCCGCTGTTGCCGTCCTCGAACGCCTCGTTCACCACGTCCCACGAGTCGATCTTGCCGCGGTAGTACGACGCGACCCGGGTGACGTGGTTGAGCATCGCGTTACGCAACGCGGTGCCCGACATGTTCCGCATCCACTCGGGCTGCTGCGAGTGCCAGGCCAGGGTGTGACCCCGCACCTTCCAACCCCGGGAGAGAGCGTGGTTGACGATCCGGTCCGCGTTGCCGAACGTGAAGTTGTTCTGCTGCGGCTCGGTCGCGTCGATCTTCATTTCGTTCTCGGCGGTGACGCTGTTGAACTCGCGGTTCAGGATCGTCGTGTACGCGCCGTCGTTGAGCTTGTTCGCCGCTACCGCGGCACCGAAGTACCGGCCAGACTGGGCCGCAGCCGCACCGAGGGTGGTCTCGGCGGCATGGGCGAGACTGGGCAGCAACGACACGACGAGGGCCGCAACTATCGCCGCAGTTCCGGAGACGGAGAGCGTTCGAAGTCGACGCCCGGAGGGACGGATCCGGGAGATCATGTTGATCCTCCAGTGATGGGATAGGAAAACTTGGTCGCTGTTCGGGGGAGGCTCCGCTCGGACGGCGGGCAACCACGATGCTGAGGCCGCCGGCCGGGCCGGGACTCACATCCGACATCCGCCCGGAGGCGAGTCGGCTCTGGCCACCTGGCCAGCAGGTGGAGGGTTGCGATGAGTGGGCCAGGTCGGCCGCCGGGCGGTGGTGGCGGGCGTTGAGCTTCAGGTGGTGGACGTGGTGACCTGGCAGGTGGGCCTGGTGTTCGAGTGCGGCACCTCCAGGGCTGGGCGGTCATGTTAGCGATCACATCGATCGATGGCTCTCAGGCTGGCAGATATATCCACGGTTTTCAACCGGTAGTTTCGGCCATCGACCGGTAGTTTTTCGGCCGGTGTTCGGCCTCTGGGGAGGCGGCGCGGTTGGCGGTGTGGCATCCAGGTCCCGGGCTCGGCCCAGTTCATCGCCACGACGGACGAACAGGTCGGCGGGTGGCAACGGATCGGAAGTCCCGTGGCTAGGGGCCCCTACGGTGCGCGCCCAAGCAGTAGATATAGCCGATCAGCTATATGTATTGCGCTATCTGGGGCGCACGCCGGCCACGACGGCGACCCGTGTTCGCAGGAAATCAGGCCGATTCGGGCATCGAGGCAGGTACCTCGGCGAGCGAATGGAACGCATTCAAGGGCGGTGGGCGAGCTGGAGAAGGTCGTCGACGCTCCATTGATCATCGGCGTGGTGGCCGTACTTGTGGGCGAGGACCCGGCCATCGGTGCCGATGAGGAAGTCGGCGGGCAGGCCGAGGGCGGTCTCTCCGCGCCCGGGGGGTGCGGCATCGCCGCCGGCCACGCCGCGCAGGGCCGCGATCCAGGTGCGTGGGTGCAGCACGGCCCACGGTGAGGCTTCGACGCCGAAGCGGGCGTAAAGGCGGCGACCTGGATCGGCGACGGCGGCGAAGGGTAGGGCGCCCTGGTACGGACGCATGGCGGCGGCGGTGGAGTGGAAGACGGCGACCTCGCGGACGCCAGCGGCGACTATTTCATCATGTCGGCGGGCGATGGAGCGCAGGTGCAGGTTGCAGATGGGGCAGCCGGCGAAGCGACGGAATTGCAGGTGGACGAGGTGGTCCGGATCGGGAATCCGGACCCGTTGCCCGGTTATGGCGGTGAGGTCGAGTAGGCCGACGGACTGTCCGTTGCGGAATCTTGCCATGGCGGGTGTCGTGTCCTTCGTCGCTTACGCGGGTTGGGCGAGGCGGGGCCAGGGGTAGCCGGCGGCCTCGGCTTCGGCGAGGGATTCGCGCACGGCGTTCCGCCAGCCCTCGCGCGGGGTGTAGCCGAGTTTGCGGGCGGCGTGGTCCGAGGGGCAGTCCCAGTCTTCGGAGACGTGCACCAGGGAGCGGGTCAGGAAGGGTTCGGAGCCGGGCAGGACGGGGTGTAGCTTCTCCATCAGCCAGGCGAAGGCGTAGCCGGCGGGGTACGGGACGCTGAACCAGGGGCGCGGAGAGCCGGTCGCGTCGGCGATGAACTCGATGACTTCGCGGGCGGTGGGCGAGGTCGGGCCGCAGATGTTGAACGACTCGTAGTCGTCGAGCCCGTCGGCGGTCGCGGCCAGCGCGAACGCCTCGCCCAGATCACTGCCGCCGACGAGTGCGAGGCGGGCACGACCGCCGGCGAGCCACGGTACGAGACGGGTGCGTAGCCGGGGCACGAGCGCCGGCACCATGCCGAGGGCGTTGCCGGCACCGACGAAATGCCCGAGGCGCATGGTGACCATCTGGGTGCGGCCGTCGCTGCGGCGGCGCATGTGGTCGTCGAGGTCGATGAGCCGATCCAGGTGGGGCCAGAAGCCGGTGCGGCGGGTCGGGGCGAAGTCGTCGATCGGGCCGCCGTCGGCGGGGCGCCCGGCGATCGCGATCGTGCTGGTCTGGATGAAGCGGTGAACGCCCCGGTCGATCGCCTGATCGATGAGGTCCCGATTGGGCTCGAAGAACTGGCGGCGCTCCAGATCGGCGTGGCCCCAAAAGGCACCCCAGGTGCCGGCGTGGCAGACGACGTCGACGGCGTCGACGACTGCCTTGCGATATTCGGGGTCGCGCAGGTCGCCGACCCGGGTTTCGCCGGTGAAGGCCGCGGGGAGCCGGTCGGGCGTGCGGCAGGCGGCGATGAGGGTGACGTTGGGGCGGGTGGCCAACGCGGCGAGGATGTTGCGGCCGAGGAATCCGGTGGCACCGGTGACCAGAATTCGTGTTTCGCGCGGTTGAGGGATCATGCCCTCGCCCTCGGATCGATGTCCATCCGGGCCAGTGTCAGGGTGCCGGTCGGGCCGGGCAGGAGGACGGTCACGGTTACTCCTTGCTGTCGCGGAGCGGCGGGTTACAGGGTTTGGAGCCAGCCGGTGAGCCTGGCGGTCTCGCGGTCGACGTGCTCGGGGTCGCCGAGGCTGTGGGCGATCAGCGACACGCCCTGGAGTGCGGACAGCAGATGCAGGGCCAGGTCGGCGGCGTCGGCGTCGCGACCGAGTGCGCGGAACTGCTCCTCCAGCCAGCCAAGCAACTCGGTGAAGATGGCGCCGGTCTGCTCGGCCAGCGGACCGCCGGTTTTGTGCAGCTCGGCACAGAGGGTGCCGACCGGGCAGCCGCTGCGGGCCAGCACCGCGCGATTGTCGGCCGTCATCTGCACGAACGCCGCCAGTCGTGACCGTGCGTCACCGCTCTGATTCCACTGTTTACGCAGCGTGGCGTACTGCCCGGCGTGTTGGGCGACGAGGGCTTCGCCGATGGCTTCCTTGGTCTTGAAGTAGTAGTAGACGTTGCCCAGCGGCACCCCGGCCGCACCGGCGATGTCCGCGAGCGTGGTCCGGGCGTAGCCCTGCTCGTGCACGAGCCGGACGGCGGCGTCGATCAGCCGGCGGCGTTTGTCGGGTTGGCGGTTCACTGCGTCTCTCCCTTCCTCAGTCAGTTAGCTAACTTACTGAGGAAGGGAGAAACGGTCAAGCGTCCGTCGCGTCAGGTCGGCGCGAGCACGGTGCCGTCGTCGTCGCGTACGGCGATCGCCTCGACCGGGCATGACTCCGCGGCGTCGATCACCGCCTCGGTCGGCTCGACGGCGGCCGCGACCGGGGTGGCCAGCCCCGATTCCATCCGGAAGTGCGCCGGTGCCATGCCGACGCAGCTACCCGAGCCGATGCAGCGCGCTGCGTCAACCTGGATCCGCCAGGCGGTGCTCACCAGGTCACCGGCATCCGGGCCAGACCTCGGACGATCATTCCGCTCTTCCAGGTCAGCTCCGACTCGGGCACGGCGATCCGCAGCTCGGGCAACCGGGCGACCAGGGTGCCGATCCCGACCTGTAGCTCCATCCGGGCGAGCTGGGCGCCCAGGCAGTGGTGCACACCGTGCCCGAATCCGATGTGTGGATTGGTCTCGCGACCGAGATCGAGCCGATCGGGGTCGGCGAACACCGTCTCGTCGCGGTTCGCCGAGGAGAGAGAGCCGATCACCGGCTCCCCGGCCCGCACCAGCATCCCGCCGACCTCGATGTCCTCGGTGGCGTAACGGGCGAACGCGGAGGCCACCCCGAGCGGGACGTACCGCATCAGCTCCTCGATCGCGGTCGGTAGCCGGGCCGGCTCGGCCCGCAGCCGGGCCAGCTGGTCCGGGTGGGTGAGCAGGACATACGCGAAGTTGGGCAGTTGGGTGACGGTGGTCTCGTGGCCGGCGGCGAGCAGCCCGGCGGCAAGCTGCACGATCTCCTGCTCGGTGAACCGGTCCTGGTGCTCGTCGCGCGCCCGCACCATCGCACAGATCAGGTCGTCGGTGGGCTCCCGACGCCGCTGCTGGACGAGTTCGCCGATGTAGCCGTACAGGTTGTCGAGGTACTGGTGAATCTGTTCGGGCGACAGCGAGGTGGTCGAGACGATCGCCTCCGACCAGACGTGGAACAGGTGCCGGTCGGCGAAGGGCACCCCGAGCAGCTCGCAGATCACCTGGATCGGCAGCGGAGTGGCGAAGTGCTCGACCAGGTCGGCCGGTGGCCCGGCCGTCACCATGGCATCGATCAGTTCGTCGGCGATCTCCCGGGTCCGTGGCCGGAGCTGCTCGACCCGGCGGGCGGTGAACGCCTTGGCGACCAGTCGTCGCAACCGGGTGTGCTCCGGCGGATCCATGGACAGGATGCCGCCCTCGATCTGCCTCGGGGTGAGCCGCGGCTCGTCCCGGCCGACGCTGGCCGCCCGACTGAACCTCGCGTCACCGAGGACCATCCGCACGTCGGCGTACCGGGTGGCGAGCCACGCCTCCTCGCCGAACGGCAGTCGTACCCGGGTGAGCGGCTGGACGCGCCGCAGCTCGGCATAGAGGGGGTCGAGGTTGAGCCGGTCCGGAGGGCTGAACGGGTACGGCCGCGCGGTGACCCTGGTGACGTCTGGCATTGGTCAACCCCCAAAGCAGACCGAATCACCCGCAAACAGCCGGATGATCGACTCATCGTGACGTGTCGATGGCTGATCGTAGTGGAGAATGTGGATCCGTACCAGTGCGTGACGTCGTGAGGTCAGCCGACCCGAGACGTCCACCCAGCCCCGGTGGCCTGCGGGGTGCCCACTAGCCTGGGTGTGCATGGAGGCCGACGAGCGCCTTGAACTTGCCGTCGATCCGGCCCGGCCGACCGGGCGCACGCTGCTCGCCGGCGGTGTCGAGCAGTCGTACGTCGATGTCGCCGATCCCACGTACCTGCACTTCGAGTACGTCCGCCGGATGGCCGCCGTGATCGATCTCGCCGCGCCGGCCGGTGATCCGCTGGAGGCGCTGCATCTCGGCGGCGGTGCGCTGACGCTGCCGCGCTATGTCGCCGCAACTCGGCCCGGCTCGGCGCAACTGGTGGTGGAGCGGGATCCAGCTGTGGTCGAGCTGGTGGCACGCGCCCTTCCGCCGCGCCCGGCCGGTGTCGAGATCCAGGTCGCCGACGCTCAGGAGGCGGTTGCCGCCGCTGCGGCAGCAGCGTACGACCTGGTGCTCGCCGACATCTACCGGGCGGCCCGGATGCCGCCGCACGTGGCCACCGTGGCCTTCGCCGCCCAGGTGGCCCGGGCGCTGCGGCCGGAGGGCATCTACCTGGTCAACGTCACCGACCTGCCGCCGCTGGTCTTCACCCGGGTGCAGGCGGCCACCCTGCGGGCGGTCTTCGCCGACGTCTGCGTGGTCGCCGACCGGCGGATGTTGCGCGGCCGGCGGTACGGCAACGTGGTGCTCGCCGCGGCGGCCCGCCCGCACCGACTGCCCGTTGCGCGCCTGGTCGTACGGGCGCTGCGCGATCCACTACCCGGCGGCGTGCTGCACGGGCCGGCCCTCGACACGTTCGTCGCCGGTGCCCGGCCGTACACCGACACCGAGCGTGGGTCCTGACCGCCCGCTGAGCCACCTCACGGTTTACCGGTTTCACCCTCGCCCGACGGGTATCCAGTGTCCACCGTCGAGGCCGGCGGTGGACAACGTCACGGAGTGAGGGAGCGCAGCGTCATGCCCGATTCTCAGCCCACCATCGTCCTCGTGCACGGCGCGTTCGCCGAGTCGGCGAGTTGGAACGGCGTGATCGAGCGGCTGGGTGCCGCCTACGACGTGGTGGCCGCCGCCAACCCGCTGCGGGGGGTCGCGGGCGACGCGGCGTACGTGCGGGACGTGATACGGGGGATCGGCGGGCCGGTCGTTCTCGTCGGCCACTCGTACGGCGGAATGGTGATCACGCAGGCGGCGGCCGACGAGTCATCGGTGCGAGCCCTCGTGTACGTCAACGCCTTCGCTCCGGAAACCGGTGAGTCGGCGCTGTCGCTGTCCGGGAAGTTCCCCGGCAGCACGCTCGCCGACACGCTGGTGCAGTACCCGCTGTCGAGCGGCGGTAACGAGGTGGCGATCGGCCAGGACGCCTACCACGCGCAGTTCGCCGCCGACGTGTCGTCCGACCTGGCCGCGCTCATGGCCCGGACCCAGCGACCGATCACCGAACAGGCGCTGAGCGACGGGCTCTCCGGCGCCCCCGCCTGGCGATCGCTGCCCAGCTGGTTCGTGTTCGGCGACGCCGACCTGAACATCCCGGTCGCCGCGCACCGGTTCATGGCCGAGCGGGCCGAACCACGGGGCCAGCGGGAGATCGTCGGCGGCTCGCACGCGATGGCGGCGGCCCAGCCGGGTGAGATCGCCGAGACGATAATCGAGGCGGTCCGCGGGTCGTGAGCCGCCGTGGCGGCTGTCGCTCCTGGCTGTCTGGTGCCGACGATCCCGGCACCGGTGAGTACCGGGCGTGGCCGCGGGTACCCAGCGGGCATGGCGCGGTACACGAAGCCCGAGCTGCGGGAACAGATCAAGGAAGAGATCAAGGCGTCCGACCGGGGCGGCCGTCCGGGACAGTGGTCGGCGCGCAAGTCGCAGCTGCTCACCAAGGAGTACCAGAAGCGCGGCGGCGGCTATCAAGGCCAGAAGGACGAGCGGCAGAAGTCCCTGCAGCAATGGGGCGACCAGAAGTGGCGGACCAGACAGGGCGGCACCCGGGCGCGACACGACGGCGAAACCGACCGTTACCTGCCCGACCAGGCATGGAACCAGCTCTCTGCGGAGCAGCGACGCGCGACCGACGCGAAGAAGCGGAACGCGTCGAAGTCCGGCAAGCAGTACGTCGCCAACACCGGCCCAGCCAAGCGCGCCCGCCGGAACGCCGCGTCGTCCGTGTCGCTCACCGACCTACCGGTCGCCGAGGCGACCCGGCACGTCCGCGACCTCGACACCGGTCAGCTCAGGGCGGCGCTTCGCGAAGAACGCGCAGGAAAGGGTCGCAAGACGCTCATCCAACGCTTGGAGTCGGCACTCGACCGCCGCTGACCGGGCCAGCGAGCAGGTGGGGCGGTTCGGATCCGTCCAGAGGTATCGCGGACGCCGCAGGCGGGTACTGTCGGTATCGGCGGACAGTCGTCCGCGACCGGGACGCCGCCGTCAGGCTGGTAACGAACGTCGGACGTCACGACGTCACCCGGCGGTTGATCTCGCGCAGCAGGTGCGCTCCGCTCCTCAAGAAGGATTTGCATGGCATCGAACGGCAAGCCCGGTTCGGCGTTGTTTCTCGCCGCACCCACCCTCGACGAGTCCGACGATTCGGGTACCCGGGTCGACGGCAGTGAAGAAGCGATGCGGCGGCTCCGCCACCCGTTCGCAGTAGGCTCGCCCCCGGCACGAGGGCGCACGGAGACCCCGGGCGAGCAGCGCCGCTGATCGCCTTCGCCGGCGACCACGTGCCGCACCGGCGGCCCTGGCCCGGTTTCGCCGGCTCCTGCTTGTGGGAATGCTTCTGCCGGTCGCGGCGGATGGCGTAGGGGCCATCGCTGCGGGTACGCGCGGGGCGTGGCTGTGATCAGTGACTATGCGCTGCTCGGCGACTGCCAGGGCGCCGCATTGGTTTCCTCGGACGGTTCCGTGGACTGGTGGTGTCCGCCGAGATTCGACGCGCCGAGCGTTTTCGCGCGTCTGCTCGGCGCCACCGGTGGCCACTGGTCGATTCGGCCGCTCGCGCCGTACACGACCGTTCGTCAGTACCTCGACGGGACGATGGTGCTCCGTACGGAGTTCCACACCCGGGACGGCGTGCTGCGCCTGACGGATGCCCTCGGTCTCGGCTTCGGAGAACGCGGTCACGGGATCGGCTTCGCCGCCCCGCACGTCCTGCTGCGGCAGATCGAGACAGTCGCCGGCACGGTGGAGGTGGCGATCGAGGTCGCGGCCCGGCCGGAGTACGGGCTGACGAGTCCTTCGATTGCCGAGACGCCGGCGGGGATCGAGATATCCGGAGGCACCGACCGGCTGGTGCTTACCAGCGACCGTGCAATGGCCATCGACGGTCCAGTGGTGACCGGGCGGTTCACTCTCGCCGAGGGCGACAGCGCGATGCTCGCGCTGCACCACCGCCGCGCCGCCGACCAGCAGATCGTGCCGCTGGACGGGCGCGCGGCACTACGCGACACCATCGCCGCCTGGCAGTCGTGGGATCGCATTCACCAGGGCTATCAGGGGCCCTACCGGGAGCAGGTCCGGCGTAGCGCCCTGGTGTTGCAGGCGTTGACCTACCAGCCGACCGGTGCGGTGATCGCTGCGGCCACCACCTCGCTGCCGGAGAAGGTCGGCGGCGCGGCGAACTGGGATTACCGGTTCGCCTGGTTGCGAGACGGCAGTTTCACCCTCAAGGCGCTGTGGGTCGCCGCCTGTCCGGACGAGGCGCGCAGGTTCTTCGACTGGATGGCTGTGTCGATGGGATCGGTCAGCGGGGCCGACCATGTGCCGATCATGTTCGGCGCTGGCGGCGAGCGTGACCTGACCGAGCACACCCAGGAGCACCTGGAGGGTCACCGCGGCAGCCGGCCGGTGCGGATCGGTAACGACGCCTGGCAGCAGAAGCAGCTCGACGTCCTCGGCGAGGTGCTGGAATGTGCGTGGGTCCTGCGGGACCAGGTGGCGGGTTTCTCGCCCGCTGCCGCAGACCTGCTTCGATCACTGGCTGACCGGGCCGCCGACACGTGGCGGCAGCCGGATGCCGGCATCTGGGAAGGGCGCGAGGGAGAGCGGCACTACCTGACCTCGAAGCTGTCGTGCTGGGTGGCCCTGGACCGGGCCGTCAAGCTGGCCCGGGCCCTCGACGCCGAGGCAGCGGTGCCGCGGTGGTCGAAGGCCAGGGAGGAGGTACGCGCGGCGATCCTCAACGAGGGTTGGCGCCCGTCGAGCGGGGCGTTCACCGGCGCGTTCGGCTCCGATCACCTCGATGCCAGCGTGCTCGGCATGCCGATCCTCGGGTTTCTTCCCGGCGACGACGAGCGGGTCCTCGCCACGGTGCACGCCATCGAACGCGACCTGACCCGGGACGGTCTTGTGCAGCGCTGGACGGGAGCGGGCGACGAGGGTGCCTTCATCACCTGCTCGTACTGGTTGGTCGAGGCGCTGGCTCTGGCCGGGCGGATCGACGAGGCCCGGCGAATCTTCGAAAGCGTGACCGCCCGGGCAAACGATCTCGGCCTGCTGTCGGAGGAGATCGACCGCAGCGACGGCAGCCAGATCGGGAACTTCCCCCAGGCGCTGTCCCACATCGGCCTCATCAACGCCGCCTGGGTCATCGACCAGGTGGAGGCCGGAAGCGGACGGTAAGGCGCACTGCGACCGGACGCGGGCCCGGGTACCCGCCCGCTGGCTTCCGTGCCGCCGCGTCCGGGTCCGATCCCGTTCGGTTAGGACCGGGGCAGGCGGGTAAGCCGCGACCCGGCAGCGATGGAGGGAGCCCTGATGACCGGACGGCTGGCGGGCAGGACCGCTCTGATCACCGGCTCGGACTCGGGAATCGGACAAGCTACCGCGATCGAGTTCGGCCGCGAGGGCGCCGACGTCGTGGTGCACTACCTGCACGATCACGCGGGCGCGAAGCACACGAAGGCCGAGATCGAGAAGGCCGGTCGGCGGGCCGTTGTGGTGCAGGGCGACATCAGCGTCGAGCATCAGGTCGAGGCGATGTTCGACGAGGCCCTTTCGAAGTTCGACCGGCTGGACATCCTGATGAACGACGCGGGCGTGGACGCCTCCGGCATTCCGGTGGCCGACCTGGACACCGAGACCTGGGACCGGGCGATCCGGACCAACCTGTACGGGATGTTCTTCTGCTGTCGGCGGTTCATCCGCCACCGCCGCGACCAGGGCGGACAAGGCAAGATCATCAACATCACCTCGATCCACCAGGAGGTGGCCCGGGCCGGTGGCTCCGACTATGACGCCAGCAAGGGCGGCATGCTCGAGTTGGCCAAGAGCATCGCCCTGGAGGTCGCCCCGATGCACATGAACGTGAACAACATCGGCCCGGGCATGGTGCTCACCCCGTTCAACCAGCAGGCGATCGACGACCCGAAGTTCCTGGAGGAGCAGGTGCAGTCGATCCCGTGGAAGCGGGCCGCGCAGCCGGAGGAGATCGCCAAGCTGGCCGTCTTCCTGGCCAGCGACGACGCCGACTACGTGACGGGGTCGACGTACTTCATGGACGGCGGACTGATGCAGAACCAGGGACAGGGCGCGTAGCCGTCACGGCCGTCGGCACTCGGCACCGTTGACGCCCCGGTGTGCCCCTTCCCCCGGAAGCGTCAGGTGCCAGGCTGATGAGGTGAACGCCCAGGAACCCGCCGACGACGTCCGAATTCCCCGGGCCCAGATCGGTTCCAGTCCGCAACATCTGCTGACGACCCTGCTCGGCGAATATCTCGACTCCTCGGAGGCCGATCTGCCGTCGACGGCGGTCATCGCGATACTGCGCGAGTTCGGGGTGAGCGAGTCCAGCGCCCGTGCGGCGTTGTCCCGGTTGGTCAAGCGTGGTCTCATCGCGACGCGGGGCAACGGAAGGCCGCCGGTCTATCACCTCACCTCGCAGGCGATCGCCAAGCATCGCTCCCGGATGCAGCACTTCCTGAACTTCGGTGCCCATCCGCCGCACTGGACCGGCGAATGGGTGATGGTCTCCTTCTCGATCCCAAGCTCCGGCCAGGCGGCTCGTCATGCGGTGCGCAAGTCGCTGAGTTCACTGCGGTTCGTGGGCCTGTACGACAGCGTGTGGATCCGGCCGGGACGCGAGTCCGCGCCGGTGCGGGATGCGCTGAGTCAACTGCTGCACCCCGTCGAGGGTGCTCGGTGGTCGATCATGCACGTGCGCTTCGACGATGAGGCGGGGCCCCACGGCCCGGCCTCGGCGTACGACCTGACCGCACTCGCCGCTGCCTACACGGCCTTCATCGAGCAGTACGCGGAACTGCGGGTAGCCGCCCGTAACGGTGAGGTGGACGCGGCCAGGGCGCTGGTTGCCCGGACCTCCGCCATGGACTCCTGGCGCAAGTTCCCGGACACCGATCCGGATCTGCCCCACCATCTGCTGCCCAGGCCCTGGCCTCGCCAGCAGGCCAGAGAGACCTTCCTCGACATCCATTCCGCGCTCGGTGCGCTCGCACAGGCGCGTCTGGTCCAGGTGGCGACACCGTACTGGCCGGACGCCGCCTCGTGGATCACACATTTCCGGGCCTCGCACGACCCGGCCCGGCCGGAGCCGACCGGCGGAAGTACGGCGGCTCACTCCCTGCGGGTCGACGGCGGCCCGGGTCCGGCAGGTCGGACATTGCATTGACACTTTTCGTTGCGGGAGTGATAGTAACTGCACACAGCTCCCATCGGATCGCCTGTGGGGACCGCGGCCGGGCGGTCCGCGCGCTCCGACCCGTGGCCAGCGCTGGCCGCCCTGGTCGGAGCGCGAACGAACCACCGCCACCGCCACCGCGGGGAGTGCCGTCCCGACATCCGTTGGAGGGTGCATGAGGAGGAGATCAAAGATCTACGCGGGCCTGGTGGCCGCGATCGTCCCGGCCACCGCCGTGATCGTGGCGCTCGGCGCGTCACCGGCCGGTGCCGCGGTCGGCGGTTCCGGTCCTTATCCCGCCGACTATGAGACCTCGGCGGGCCTGGCCAATCACACCATCTTCCGGCCCCAGACGCTTCCGGCCGAGCGCCTTCCCATCCTGGTCTGGGGCAACGGCGGTTGCTCGGCCAACGGCCTGTCGCAGGGCAACTTCCTCCGCGAGATCGCCTCCCACGGCTTCCTCGCCATCGCCAACGGTGCCCCGAACGGATCCGGCTCCACCACCTCCCAGATGCTCACCCAGTCCATCGACTGGGCGGTCGCGGAGAACTCCCGGCAGGGCAGCAAGTACTACGGCAAACTCGACACGTCCAAGATCGCGGTAGCGGGCTTCTCCTGCGGAGGGCTGGAGGCCTACGCCGTCTCGAACGACCCGCGCGTCACCACGACCGGTATCTTCAGCAGCGGCTTGTTGAACGATGCCGACGACTACCAACTCCGGAGACTGACCAAGCCGATCGCGTACTTCATCGGCGGGCCCAGCGACATCGCCTACCCGAACGCCATCGACGACTGGGGCAAGCTGCCGGCCGGGCTGCCCGCCTTCATGGGCAACCTGAACGTGGGGCACGGCGGCACCTACGACCAGCCCAACGGGGGCGAGTTCGGCCGGGTCGCGGTGCTCTACCTCAAATGGCGGCTGAAGGGCGACACCACCGCCGGCACCAACTTCGTCGGCACCAACTGTGGCCTGTGCCGCAGCCAGTGGAGCGTCCAGCAGAAGAACCTGACCCTCGACGGCGATCCGCCGCCCACCACGCCGCCGCCGACCACTCCTCCGACCACCCCGCCCAGCACTCCGCCGACCACGCCACCGGGCGGCACCCCGGTCTGTACCGCCGTCTACGCGGTGCAGGACCAGTGGAACGGTGGATTCGTGGCAAACGTCACCGTCACCGCGGGAAGCGCCGCACTCACCGGTTGGCGAGTCACCCTCATCCTGCCGAACGGAGCGTCGGTCAGCTCGATGTGGAACGGGGTGAACAGCGGTACCAGCGGCACCATCACCGTCGCGAACCAGAGCTACAACGGACGACTGGCCGCCGGTCAGTCCACCAGTTTCGGATTCCAGGGCACCGGTAACGGCAGCGGAGCCACTGCCACCTGCACGGGCGCCTGAGTCCCGGCAACACGGTCGAACAGGCCACTCGACGGGCCGGTACCCCGGTACCGGCCCGTCGAGGTTGTCACCACCTGTCGACACTTTCGCCGCCGCGCCCGTCTGACCCGACTCCGACGGTCGCGGCACAGGTCCGGCGCAGCCGGTTCAGAGCCCGCGGGTCTGCCGGGCCAGGGACCTGCCGACGAGGGCGATCGAGACCAGGGCGGCCCCGGCGAGCAGCAGCAGATAGGGGAGCGCGGACGAGAACCGAGCGGGGGAGGGCTCACAACGAGGCGACATTGTCTGGTGTCGGTCTGCCGATCGGGGTTTGCAGTCAGGGCAGCCAGCCGGGGCGGACCAGCCCGGCCTCGTACGCGAACACCACCAGCTGGGCGCGGTCCCGGGCACCGAGTTTGACCATCGCCCGGGACACGTGCGTCTTGGCGGTGGCCGGACTGACCACCAGCCGCCCGGCGATCTCGTCGTTGGACAGCCCGGTGCCGACCAGAGCCACCACCTCCCGTTCCCGCTCGGTCAGCTCGGCCAACCGCCGAGGTGCGGCCGGCGTGGCGGTACCGGCGGCGAACTGCTCGATCACCCGCCGGGTCACACTCGGCGACAACAGCCCGTCACCGGCGGCCACCACCCGTACCCCCTGGATCAGCTCGGCCGGTTGGGTGTTCTTCACCAGGAAACCGGCGGCACCGGCACGCAACGCCTCACCGACGTACTCGTCCAACTCGAACGTGGTGAGTACGACGATCCGTACCCCGGACAGCTCCGGGTCGGCGGTGATCTGCCGGGTGGCGGCCAACCCGTCCACATCGGGCATCCGGATGTCCATCAGGACCACGTCCGGTACGGTCTGCCGGGTCAGCCGGACCGCCTGCGCACCGTCGCCGGCCTCGCCGACGACGCTGATGTCCGGCTCGGCGTCCAGCAGCGCGCGAAAGCCGGCCCGGACCAGCACCTGGTCGTCGACGAGCAGAACCCGGATCACGATGTCGCCTCCCGCGTCTGGTCGCGCCCCAGCGGCAGGGTGGCACGCACCCGCCAGCCGCCGCTGCCGTCCGGCGCTGGCCCGGCGGTCAGCTCACCGCCCAACGCGGCAGCTCGCTCCCGCATCCCCGTGATGCCGTTCCCAGCCGGGGCCGACCCCGGCTGCCGCACACCGCCACCATCGTCGTCGACCTCGACCACCAACGCATCCTGCCGATACCCGATGGTGACGGTGGCGGCGGCTCCCGTACCGGCGTGCCGACGGATGTTGGTCAGCCCCTCCTGCACGATCCGGTACGCCGCCCGGTCCACCGCCGCGGGCAGCGGCCGGACCGTACCGTCGATCACCGTCTGGGTCGGCAGTGCGGCGTCGTCGGTCAGCTCGGCGAGCCGGTCCAGCCCGGGCGCGGGGGCTCGCGGGGCGGCCTCGCCGGCCGGGTAGAGCGTGTTGAGCACCGCCTGGACCTCGCGCAGTGCCTCCGCGCTGGACTGCGCTATCGCGTCGAGCGCCGCCCGTGCCTGCTCCGGGTCGCGATCCATCAGGTGCAGACCGACGCCGGCCCGCATGTTGATCAGCGAAAGGTGGTGACCGAGTACGTCGTGCAGTTCGGCGGCGATCAGCAGCCGCTGCTCGCTGGCTCGGCGGCGTTGCCGCTCCTCGGACAGCCGGCGCTGCTCCGCGATGCCGTTGTGCACCTCGGCCGCGACCAGGATGCCGATCTCGGTGACCAGGCCGGCACCGGCGACCAGCGCCAACGCCGTCAAGGCCTGGTTCAGGGTTGCGCCGCTGACCAGCACCCAGGTGGCGTACGACCCGGCGGACGCCGCCGCCACCAGCCACCGGTGGCCCGCGGCCATCGCCACCGCCGCGCCGATCATGGGCGCCAGCAGACTCACCCCGACCGGCCGATCCAGCAGGTGGTACGCCAGGGTGGCGGCGACCACGATCAGGAAGTTCCGCCTCGGGAACCGGTGCCGGTCGGCAAGCGCCAGCCCACTGAACACCAGCAGCACGTACCCGATGATCCCGACGTCGGCGTCCTGCCAACCGGCGATGATCGCGGTGCCGACCGGCTGCGCGAGCGCGGTCAGCACCGCCAGGCCCGGGCCGGGCCGCGACGTCGCCCGCCCGCCGGGGGATGCCACGTCGGCATCGGGGCTCGACCGGCTCATGCTCGCACTGTAGGCCGATCGGCGTCGATCTCGGCAGCCCCGACGGTGGCAGCCCGGCGTACTCCCCGCGGAGTAGACCCGTCCGCCCGCTGCCGCGCCGGGAGTAGCGACGGTGCCGCCGTCACACCGACGCGTCGTCCGACCCGTGCCGACAGGCTGAGTCGCAGAGCATTCGACACGTGACGGCGAGGAGATTCCGATGAAGGCGATCGTGCAGCACCGGTACGGTTCACCCGACGTGCTGCGGCTGTGTGAGGTCGACGTCCCGACACCCGGCGACGACGAGGTGCTGATCCGGGTGCGGGCGAGTTCGGTGAACGCGTACGACTGGCACGCCGTGCGGGGCGACCCGTACCTGTCCCGGCTGACGTTCGGGCTCCGCCGGCCCACCGCGACGGTCCGGGGTCAGGACTTCGCCGGCCAGGTCGAGGCGGTCGGCCGCGCGGTGACCCGCTTCCGGCCCGGCGACGAGGTGTACGGCGAGGCAGGCCCCGCCGGTGGCGCGTTCGCCGAGTACGTGTGCGTGGCCGAGAACCTGGTCGAGACGAAACCGGGGAACCTGAGCTTCGAGCAGGCGGCGGCGATCCCGTTGGCCGCCACCACCGCCCTTGCCTGCCTACGCGACGCCGCCGAACTCCAGGCCGGGCAGCACGTCCTGATCAACGGGGCGTCCGGCGGGGTGGGCACCTTCGCGGTGCAGTTGGCCAAGGCGTACGGCGCACAGGTGACCGCGGTGTGCCGGACCCGCAACGTCGACCTGGTCCGGTCGCTCGGTGCGGACCATGTCGTCGACTACACCAGGGAGGATTTCACGCGCACCGACGCGGTCCGCGCCGGCCGTCGCTACGAGGTGCTGCTCGATCTGGTCGGCAACCGGTCGTTGACCGGCTGTCGGCGGGTGCTGACCCCGGACGGGACACTGCTGCTGTCCGGCGGCGGCGTGTTCACCGGCGGCAGTGTCTTCGGGCCGATGAGCCTGCTGGTCCGGGGGCCGCTGGTGGGGCGTTTCGTCCGGCACCGCATCGTCGCGCCGTTCGCGGCGGCAGGCCGGGGGCACCTCGCGACGCTGCGGGAGTTGGCCGAGTCCGGCAAGTTGACCCCGGTCATCGACCGGACCTACCGGCTGGACGAGGTGCCCGACGCGATCCGGTACGTCGAGACCGAGCACGCCCGCGCCAAGGTCGTCGTCAGCATTTTCTCGCACAACTCACGGTGATCCCGCCCTCGTTTCACCACCGATCGGGGCTGATGCTGCAACGATGCAAGGCGTGGGAACTGCGAAGACTACGACGCCCGCCATCTCGCCCCTCACCGGCGAGCCGATCAAGCCTGCCGATGCCGAGCGGCTCGCGGGAGTGCTGAAGGCATTTGCCGACCCGGCGCGGCTGCGGCTGCTCAGCCTGATCCAGTCGTCTCCGACGGGGGAAGCGTCCGTGAGCGACCTCACCGCGCCGCTCGGACTTTCCCAGCCGACCGTGAGTCATCACCTTCGGATCCTGACCGAGGCTGGTTTGCTAGAGCGGGACAAGCGTGGCGTCTGGGCGTACTACCGCCTGGTGCCGTCCGCGATCGCCGCGATCGCCGACCTGTTGACGCCGCCGCGTAAGCGAGCGGCGAAGAAGAGCCGCTGACCTCGACGTCACCGAGCCGATGGCCGTTCTCACGGCCATCGGCCCGTCGGCGTTTCCGCTCGACAGCGGATGCGGTGGCCACATTGTGGGCGAATGGCCGGAAACTCATCGACGTTCATCTATAGTGATCGAACGCGTGGATCCCGTCCCATCCATCCGAGTCAGGACAGAGCCATGAAACGCATCCCGCTGAGAGCCATTCTCCCCGTCGGGCTCGCGATCGCATTGATCGCCGGCCCGCTGGGGGCACCGGCCACCGCGCAGGCGACCGTACCCATCACGCTGAATGGCGCCAGCGCCACCAGCCCCAGCGCCGACGTCACCATCGCCGGGCGGGTCGTGACGATCACCGCGCCGGGCACCTACGAGATCAGCGGCACCCTCAACGACGGCTATCTGAGCGTCGACACCTCCGCCTCGGGTGCCGTCGAGCTGATCCTCAACGGTGCCACGATCAACAATTCCAGCAACGCGCCGCTTCAGGTCGCCGACGCCGACGAGGTCGTGATCACGCTCGCCGCCGGCAGCACCAACCGACTCTCCGACGCGACCAACTACGTCTATCCGGACCCGAGCACCGACGAGCCGAACGCCGCCCTGTTCAGCAAGGCGGACCTGCGGATCACCGGAACCGGCGCGCTGGTCGTGCGGGGCAACGCGTACGACGGCATCACCAGTAAGGACGGCCTGGTCATCGAGTCCGGCACGATCACGGTGAACGCGGTCGACGACGGCATCCGGGGCAAGGACTTCCTCGACGTCACCGGCGGAAACCTCGACGTCACCGCCGGCGGCGACGGCATCAAGTCCGACGACACCGAGGCGGACCGGGGCCGGCTCGCCATCACGAACGGCACCGTGCGGGTGAATGCCGGTGACGACGCCATCAAGGGCGAGAACACGGTCGCCATCTCCGGCGGCACCGTCACCGTCACCAACTCCTACGAGGCGATCGAGAGCCGGCAGGTCACCATCAGTGGCGGCAGCGTCAACGTCACCGCTCGCGACGACGCGATCAACGCTGTCGAGGACGGGTACGGCGACTTCGATGTGGCACCGAACGCGTTCGTCCGGTTCACCGGCGGTACCACCCTGGTCAACTCCAGCATCGACGGCATCGACTCGAACGGCTCGGTGACCTTCGCCGCCGGCACGGTCGTGGTCAGCGGACCGAGCACCGGCAGCCCCGGTGAGGGTGCGATCGACTCGAACGGTCCGGTCTATTTCAACGGCGGCACCGTACTCGGGGCGGGATCGACCTCGATGGCGGTGCTGAGTCTGCCGCCGACCTCGGGCCAGGGCTGGGTGGCTCCCCAGCTGTCCAGCAGCCAGCCGGCCGGCACCCTGCTCCACCTGGTCTCCGGCGGTCAGGTGCTCGCCTCCTACCGCGCCCCTAAGAACTTCCGGGAGGTGGTCTTCTCCTCCAACCGGATCCAGCACGGACAGACCTACGAGGTCTACCTGGGCGGTAGCCTCTCCGGCACGACGATCGGTGGCATGGCCACCACCGGCGGCAGCATCGCGGGAGCCACCCGACTGATGACCGTCGTCGCCGGGCAGTACCGCGGCGGTCTGGTCGGCTGGCCGCCCGGCGGCCCGGGCTGGCCTCCGCCGACCACTCCGCCGCCCACCACCCCGCCCCCGAACCCGACCACCCCGCCGCCGAACCCGACGACCCCGCCGCCGAGCGCTGGCGGCTGTACGGCGACCTACAGCATCGCCGGTCAGTGGCAGGGCGGCTTCCAGGGCGAGGTGCGGGTCACCGCCGGCTCGTCCGCGATCAACGGCTGGCGGGTGACCTGGACCTTCGCCAACGGCCAGACGATCAGTCAGGTGTGGAACGCGACCATCAGTGCCAGCGGCTCGGCGGTGACGGCGACAAACGTCTCCTTCAACGGCTCACTCGGTGCCGGAGCCAGCGCCACCTTCGGATTCCTCGGCAGCTGGAACGGCAGCAACACCGCTCCGACGCTGAGCTGCACCGCGACCTGATCAGGCACCACCGCCCGATCCAGGGGAGCCCGGCACCACTTGGTGCCGGGCTCCCCTGGAAGCCGGCTGCCAGACTGCTCGCATGTTGCCCCCGCGCTGCCACGTCTGTCACCTCGAACCAGATCAGTCACCGCCCGGCGACGCGCGTAGCGACTTCGTCCTGGTGTACTTCGCCGACGCCGTCAACCCCCCACCCGGTTGGGTGGGGCATCCGGCAGGTGCGGTGTGGTTCTGCGGTGAGCACGCGTCGCTCGGTGAGGAACGGGAACATCTGAGCAGCGACACCGCATTGCGCGACATCGACGGCGTGCTCGGCCGCCTGCGGGGACGCCTGCCGGAGACGGACCGATAGCGAGCCCAGGCGTTGTCGGTGGGGCCGGCGGGAAAGCTCTGTACGGCAGGTGTTCGCCTGACCGATGACCCAGCTTTGTGGCATCGTCTAGTAGAGACATGTTCATGTTTGCCTATGAGTGGACATCATCCCCATCACTGTCACCACGACCACCGATCTGACGACGAGGTGCCGTACGGTCAGGTCAACGTCGCGCCGGCGCTCGGCCGACGGGCGTTGCTGACCGGTACCGGCGGCGCGCTGATGCTGGCCGCGCTGCCGACCTCGGCCCGGGCGGCCAGCACCACGATGGCCAGCGCCCCGACCACGACCGCAGCGGCCGGCGCCGCCCGGACGTCCCTGGTCACCCAGGGCACGATGCTGGTCCACGCCGACATGCACAACCACACCGTCGTCTCGGACGGCGACGGCAGTCCCGAGGCCGCGTTCGCCTCGATGCGCGAGGCCGGTCTGGATGTCGCCGCGCTGACCGACCACGCCACCCTCTTCTCCATCGAGGGGATCAGCTCGTCGGAGTGGCGGACCACCGGCGACCTCGCCAACGCCGCGAACGACCCGGGCCAGTTCACCGCGATCCGCGGCTTCGAGTGGTCACACCCGCTGCAGGGGCACATCAACGTGTGGAACACCTCGGACTTCGCCGACCTGTGGCGGGCCGGCAGCACCGGCAGCCTGTACCGCTGGCTGATCGGTCGGCCGGGCGGGCTGGCCAGCTTCAACCATCCCGGCCGTGAGCTGGGCCGGTTCGACAACTTCTCGTTCTACGCCTCGGCCCGCGACCAGCTGGTGGGGTTGGAGATGTTCAACCGCACCGACGACTACCTGTTCGAGGGCTGGTCGTCCGGGATGACGTCGCCGCTGGTGGCCTGCCTCAATGCCGGCTGGCGGCCGGGCCTCACCGGCGTCACCGACGAACACGGCACCACCTGGGGTTTCCACGAGGGCAAGGGCCGCAGCGGCCTGTGGGTCACCGAGAACACCCGGGCCGCGGTGTTCGAGGCGATGGCGGCCCGTCGTTCCTTCGCCACCCGCGTCTCAGGGCTGCGGGTGGACGCCACGGCCAACGGCGTACGCATGGGTGGCGTGCTGAACGTGACCTCCGGCGACGTGCGGTTCCTGCTGGACCTCGACCGTGGATCGGTCTGGGACGGCAAGCCGTTGCGGATCCAGGTCCTGCGCCCCGGTACGTCCGCACCGACAGTCGTCGACGTCATCGACACGGTCAACGGTCGGGTCACCGACTTCACGGTGCCGCTCGACGTCGCCGACGGCGACTGGGTGGTGCTCCGCGTCGCCGATCCGTCCCTGCCCAACGGCACGCCCGGCCCGGCCGGTCACCCGTGCAACGACTTCGGAGTGGCGTACACCAGCCCGTGGTGGCTACGCCCCTGAGCCGACCGTCCCGTTCCGGCGGAATCCGGGACCGGCCACCCGTGGTGGGCCGACGACGGAGGTCGCCGGCCCACCACGTCGCGTGTTACCGGACCCGTAGCTGCTGGTGGAACCCAGCGGCGGGCGCGTAGTTCCGGTCACCGGAGTAGGCGACGTGGACCGGGTACACACCTGCCGACAGTCCGGTGGTCGGCAGCTTCACCACGGCCTTGCCGCCGGCCAGCGGCACCACCTGGGTGGCGCCACCGAAGGTGACGGTGATTTCACCTGTCACCTCCGGCGCCTTCTTGTGCCGGGACTGTGCCCGCACGTCGACGTGCAGTTTGAAGGTGCCACCACTGGCGATCGACGCCGGCGTGGCCTTCGCCTTGACCACTGTCCGCGCCGTGCCGACGGTGTCGACTTCCGACCACAGGTGGTCGCGGGCGAAGATCGTGAACAGTTGGCTCGCCGTCATACCGTCGTGCGCGCCGGGGACCTGGGTCGTCCTGGCGGCGTAGCCCCGAGCCCGGAAGTTGTCCGCGATGGCGTTCTGGGCGTTGAGGTTGCCTTCGAAGACACCGTTGCCGAGAAACACGAAGAGGTCGTCGTCCCCGACCGCGGCTGCGACATTGTCGTAGTCCTGAGCGGACAGCGACGGGTTACCGGAGAAGTGCCCGTAATAGGCGAACGTGGTCGGGTAGCCCCTGATGACGTGGGCGCCCGTCATTCCGCCGTAGGAGAACCCGGCGTAGGCACGGCCCGCGCGCTCGGTCGAGACGTTGTACTTCTCCTCGATCAGGGGAAGGATCGTCTGGACCAGGTTGTTGGCGGCGTTGGTCTGGTTGTAGGAACCGAAGCCGAGGCTGGTGCCGGTGAAGTGGTTCCCCATGGTGACCACCACGGTGGGCTCCACCTCGCCCTTGGCCGTCATGTTGTCCAGGATGTTCGGGACGTTCGCCGGGACCATGAAGTCGGTCTCGTCACCGAAGATGCCGTGGGCGAGGTACGCCACCTTGTACGGCTCCGCGCGGTCGGGGTCGTAGCCGGCCGGCAGGTAGACGCCGAGGTAGTGGCCGCTGTCGCCCAGGATCGTGGTGTAGGGGATGTACGTGACGGTGCCCCGCTTCCTGCGGTCCGCGATCGGGAGTTCGTACTCCGCACGCTCCTTCAGCACCGGGTCGTTCTGCTTCTTGGCGTACGGCACGTACACGGCATCGAGGACGTCGTTGTTCCTGACCCGGAACGAGGACTCGCCCGGAGGGCGAGGGTTCGTCGAGGCGGGATCCCAGATGCGCTTGTTCTCCCAGCCCTGGGTGGGGTCCCAGACCCGGTACCAGTAGCTGATGCCCCCGGCGTGCAGCGGCAGCGAGACCGACCAGTTCCCCTTCGAGTCCCTGGTCATGTCCCGGAGGAACTCGGTGCCTCCGGCGTGGTACCGCCCTGGTTGCCACTCTTCTGGCTGGTACCGGGTGCTGCCGGTGTCGACGTCGAGCAGCGTCAGATCCCCGGCAAGGCGGACCTGTGTCGCATTCGGGTTGTGGTAGACGAACGTGACGGTGTACCCCGTCGGTGAACCGCGATCCGGCTTGACGGTCGCACCCTCCGCAACCGGGCGCTTTCCGGCGACGGCGGCTGGTGCGGAGATGGTGGCGCTCGCACCAGCGCCGAGCGACATGATCGCGAGTAACGAGATCGCACGGCTGAGCCGGCGTCTTCCGATCGCTTTCCTCATCTGGGACTACTCCTCTGTGGTCTCTCGCGGCCTCATTGGGATCTACGGTCTCTTTCAGACATCGGCGACCGAAGGGCTTCCGGCCTCACCTCCCGCCGAGTTCTTGCGGGACGCGGCGCGGATGCCTGCCCGGCCGGGTGGACACCTCGGGCGGGCGCTGCGGTGCAACTCGGCACCGGGGTGGGCCGGAGGTGTCGACGAGACCTGATGCGGTGCCGTGGTTGGACATGAGCCTCCTCCGGGGGGCGGGTGGCTCCCTGCCCGATGTGGATGACCCGTGCTGGGTGCGGTGGTCAGCTAAATCGAATTAGCCTGCGTAGTGTGGCCGGGCTCACCTTCGGGTGTCAAGGGTGTTGCAGCGGTGTTACGGGCACGGCCGCTGCTGGTCACGGCACCACCAGCGCCTGGCCCAGCTGCGCCGCAAACTCGAACCGGACCTCACGCGGGTCCCGTCACCTCATCACCGAACCCGGCACGGGCTACCGCTGCCAGCCATGAGTCGAACAGCGGCGGGCCGCCGCCGGTGAAGCCGAATTATCGATCATTGAATGCTGCTTCCCGATGTTTCAAGGCCCAGCGGTGACGCGTCGAGTCTGGTGACGACTCCGGCGAACCTGAACAACAGATATCAATAGACGATCATTGATATCTTGTCCGATTGGTGTGATACTCGCTGGAAGCGCTCCCACACCCGTCCCGGTGAGCGCCTCAGAAATGGAGGATGCACCGTGCGTTCACACCATCCCCACCGATCCGGCCGGCAATCCCGGCCCGCCGTCCGGGTGCTGGTCCTGGCACTCACCATGGTGCTCGGCATGCTGCCCTGGGCGGGTGCCGCCCAGGCCCATGGCACCGTGATCAACCCGGCGACCCGCGCCTACCAGTGTTGGCAGAACTGGGGCCACCGGCACATGGATCCGGCGCTGCAGACGCAGGACCCGATGTGCTACCGGGCGTTCCAGGCCAACCCCGACACCATGTGGAACTGGATGAGCCAGTTGCGGGACGGCCTGGGCGGGCAGTTCCAGGCCCGTACGCCCGACGGACAGCTGTGCAGCAACGCCCTCTCCAGGAACGACGCCCTGAACCAGCCGGGGGCGTGGAAGGCGACCACTGTCAGCCGCAACTTCACGCTTCAGTTCTACGACCAGGCCAGCCACGGCGCTGACTTCTTCCGGGTCTACCTCACCCGGCAAGGGTTCAACCCGAACACTCAGCGCGTCGGTTGGGGCAACATCGACCTGATCACGCAGACCGGGCGTTACGCGCCGACGCAGAACATCTCGTTTAACGTCTCGACCTCGGGACGCTCTGGACAGCACGTCCTCTTCGTGATCTGGAAGGCGTCGCACATGGACCAGACCTACATGTGGTGCAGCGACATCAACATCGTCTGATCCGCACGACCGCCAGGCACAGTTCGGCTCCGGCCCGGGACGACCCGGGCCGGAGTCGAGCGTGTCGGCGATGGTGGTCGGTCCCGTCCTCGTGGGAAGGGTTCGCCGGTGACCTCCTCGTACGCTGCACCGGCGGCAGGCAGCGAGGTAGCCTCGGGCGGGTGCGGATCATCGCGTTCCTGGCCATCTCCATCGTCGTGCTGACCGCCGTCCTGCTGGTTTCCGCGGTCCTGACCAGCGGTGCCCGACGGCGCCGCCATGCCGCGCAGATGTCCGCCCGCTGGGCGGTGCGCCACTACGCCATACCGGGGCGTGGGCACACCGTCGTCGGTGTCACCCTGACCGACGCGGACGGGCGGGTGCACGGCGAGCACGTGGTCGCACGCATTCCGGACGACGCTCAGGACTGGCAGCGCGACTTCGTCGCCGCCCGTCAGGAGGCCGAGGAGCGTGCATTCCACCTCAACATCGACCGCCCACCGATCGAGGGCTGACGGCGAACCGGTGCGGGCGGCACAGACGGTCGTGGACCGCCGGCTACCGACCCTCGTCGCGTACGTCGACGAGGGTGCTGCCGTCACCGAGTTGCCCGCGGGTGATGATGCTCAGGCTGCCGTCCGTCTCCAGGACGACGGCGGCAAGGTCGTGGAGATCGCCCGCGCCCTGGCTGCGGGCGGCCTGGCGGATCTCGCTCTCCGCCACCCGGGTGGACCGCAACGTCACGATTCGTAGCTGCCCGTCGCGGAGCAGCATGGTGGGCCGGGCCTTGAGCACCTTCTGCGACGGTGGCCAGCGTACGGCGAGCAGTGCGACTGCGTACTGCAAGGCCACCAGCAGGATCAGGGCGAGGATTCCCTCCACCAGCGATACGTCCCGCGACAGCAGGATCGTCGCCAGCGTCGAGCCCAGCGCGACCGTGACCACGAAGTCGAAGGCGTTCAGCTTGGACAGCGTCCGCTTGCCGGAAACCCGCAGGATCACCACCAGTGCCGGATAGATGATCGCCGCGACCACGAGCAGGCGTACCAGGTCGGCCGGATTGTTCAGCACCATCGTGACGACGTACCCGGACACGGGATCCGCAAAAGAACGGGAGCCGATCCGGCCACGTCGGTGCGATTCAGGTTCATCCGCCCAGGTGACGGAGCCGGTTGCTGACGTCGTGCACGCCCGGTGTGCGCCAGGCGAGGGCATGCGCCTCGGCGCTCACCTCGGCCGTGCTCACGGTGCCGTCGAGCACCACCACCCGGTTCTGCACCTCGATGCAGATGCGTTCGTGACGCAGCCGCGGATCTTGCTGCATCGTCGTGAGCAGCTGACAGGCCAGTCGGGTGTCTTCGTTGGTGGGCTCGGCGTAGAACAGCGGCGGCATGTCGTGGGGAAAGAACCAGGGGTGGGCCATGGCTGACTCCTTGAGGGGATTCGTCTGCTACGACTGCCCTACCCGGCGACCACGGCGGACAACACGACGAACCCGTGACGGTCTCTGCCCGTGACTGTGACGATCGGCGGAGGTCGGCAACTCGACGTTTGCGCCCGAGGATTTCGGGTAGCGGTCCAGCCAGGGCGCCGACCGCGGCTCTGCCGCACGACCGCCGGGAGGATCTCATCGTGACCCGCCGATCGCTCCGGGACGGCACCACGAGCCAGCGCGCGTGGACGACGTACCTGTGAACGGGCGGCACCGGTCCGGCGGTCGTGGCCACGACCGCCGACATCCGATCGGGCCGTCAGGGCCCGTCCCCGGCCGGGCCGCCCGGCCGGCGCAGCGATGAGCCAGCCCACCGACGGCGAGCAGGCGCCGGAGGACGCGGTACTGCACGGCGTCGCCCGGCGGCTCGACAAGCCGATGGGCGCCCTCGGCGTGCTCTTCGTGCTGATCGTGCTCGGGCAGGCACTCGCCGGACATCCCACGCTGTCCACCGCCCTGACCGTGCTGGGCTGGGTGCTGTGGGCGGTGTTCGTGGGCGAGTTCGCCCTGCGTGCCTGGCTGGCCCGCCATGACGCCCGCCGGTTCTGGCGACGCAACTGGTGGCAGATCATCTTCCTGGCCGTGCCGTTCCTCCGTTTCGCCCGGGCCGCCTCCGCCCTGCGCGCCGCCCGAGCCGGCGGCGTCATCACCGCGGCCGTCCGCGGCTCGCGCTCCGCCGGTCGGCTGCTGACCGACCGGATCGCGTGGCTGGCGATCATCACCGCGACGGTCGTCCTCAGCATCGGCCAACTGCTGGTCGTCACCGGCTCCTACCGGTCGTACGGACGGGCGCTGCACGACGTCGCGCTGACCACCATCACGGGTGAACCACTCGGCGTGGACGACCCACTCGCCCAGGTCGTCGAACTGGTGCTCGCGATCTACTCGGTGGTCGTGTTCGGCACCCTGGCCGGGGCATTCGGCGCCTACTTCCTCAGCGCCGACCGAGAGCGCAAGGCCACGGCGACGTGAGCCGGCCCCGTACGCCCGCCGCCCGGCTCGCCGAGATACGGCAGAGTTTCTGGCTCATCCCGGCGCTCTTCGCGGCGAGCGCTGTCGTGGTGGCCATCGGCCTGTCGGTGCTGGAGCTGCGGCTGCGGTTGCCGGCCGAGAGCATCCTGCCCAGCGGCCCCGCGGGTGCCCGGTCCCTGCTGTCGTCGATCATCACGGCGATGATCTCGTTCACCGCGCTGGTCTTCTCCATCACGGTCGTGGCGCTGCAACTGGCCAGTAGTCAGTACTCCCCGCGGGTGCTGCGCACGTTCCTTCAGGACCGGGTCATCCAGTCGACGCTCGGGACGTTCGTCGCGACGTTCCTCTTCGCGATGGTGGTGCTGGCCGCGCTGCCGGCCCGGGACAGCGAGCGGCTGCCCGAACTCTCGCTCGCCGTGTCGATGTCGCTGGTCCTGGCCAGCACCGCAATGTTCATCTACTACCTGCACCACATCACCACGGTGATGCGGGTGTCGCACATCATCGTCGCGATCGGCGCGCAGACCCGCCGCACGATCGACCGGCACGTGCCGGACCGCGCGGAGCCGGCCCGGGTCATGGGCGAGGTGGTGCAGGTCGTGCCGGCCGCTGCGGCGGGCCTGGTCACCAGCGCCGACCTCGCCCTGCTGGCCCGGCTGGCCAGGGAGCACGACTGCGCGATCACCGTCGTACCGGCGCCGGGAGATTTCGTGGTCGCCGGGGCACCGTTGCTGCACTGCCACCGGCTGCCCAGCGGTAAGCCCCGGTCACTGCCCGCCGAACGCGTCGCCAACTCGGTCACCATCGACGTCGAGCGCACACCGGGCCAGGACGTGGGGTTCGGTTTCCGCCAACTGGCGGACATCGCCGCGCGGGCGCTCTCCCCCGCCTCCAACGACGTCACCACCGCCGTACGCGCCGTCCAGGAGGCGCACGACCTGCTCCGCCGGCTCGCCACACGGCCCGATCCGGTCGGGGTCGTGCGGGACGATGACGGCACGGTACGGGTCCTGGCGCACCACCCCACCTTCGACACCTACCTGGCGATGATCATCGACGAGCTGCGGAACACCGCCGACGGGGAACCACGAATCAACCGGCTGCTCGACGCCGTCGTCGCCGACCTCGACTCGGTGGCACTCCCTACCCACCGGCCGGCGATCCGGCGGCGGTTGCCGACGAGCTGACGGCGCGCGATCTCCCAGCCGGGTCACCCTCGCGACCGGTCGAGCGGGGACGATGGTCGCCGGGGCCGCGGTTCCACGTCCAGGCCCGGTGCCGCCGCGAACGAGGTGGCCCGAAGGTGCCGTAGCCATTCGTCGGGCCCGGCATCAGTGCACCTCGTCGGCCAGCGGTGGATCTTCGCCGGGAGTCGTTGACAGGTGGGCTCGCTGACCCTGCGCGCCGAAGAGGGTGAGCAGTTCGGCGGGCTGGCTGTCGGCGCTGCCGATCCAGTGCGGTGTCCGGGTGTCGAACTCCGCGGCCTCGCCGGCGCTGAGGTGGAACTCCTGATCGCCGAGCACGAACCGGACGCTGCCGTTGAGTACGTAGAACCACTCGTACCCGTCATGGGTCTGCGGTTTCGTCGTGACCGCCCGCCCCGCGGGCGGATAAATCACCTTGTACGCCTGCACACCGCCGGCCCGTCTGGTCAGCGGAATTACGGTCAGTCCGTTCCGCCGTACCGGCCGCAGATGGATGCGGGGATCGCCGGTGGGGGGTGCCGCGACCAGGTCATCCAGGGGTACGCCGTGCGCCCGTGCCAACGGCAGGAGTTGCTCCAGTGTCGGACGGAGCTTCCCGTTCTCCAGGCGGGAGAGCGTGCTGGTCGTGAGGCCGGTTTCGGCCGCCAGCACGCCGAGTGTGATGCCTCGTCCCCGTCGTAGCGCCCGTAGGCGCGACCCGACGCCGGCGAGGACGTCCGCTGCGCTGTCACCCATGTCCCCATTTTGCGGATCCGCAATTTTCCTTGCAAGCAGGCAAGCCCGGTGGTGATGCTGGCTGCGGAGGTGATGGCCATGGTCGCAACAGCGGCGGCAGTGCCCCGGCCAGCCGAGGCCGAGATGTTCTGGGAGAGGCATTACCGCAGCAGGCGGGCCGGAGCCGGGCGTCCCAACGCGTTGCTCGTCGAGACCGTCGAGGCGCTGCACCCCGGCACGGCTCTGGATCTCGGTTGCGGAGCCGGCGGTGACACCATCTGGCTCGCCGAACGGGGCTGGCAGGTCACCGCCGTCGACATCTCCACGACCGCCGTCGATCGGGTACGGGCGCAGGCCGACGAACTCGGCCACGGCGACAGGGTGACCGCGGAGGCGCACGATCTGGCCCGGAGTTTCCCGAGCGGGACGTTCGATCTCGTGTCCGCGCAGTACCTGCACACCCCCTACGCGATGCCCCGCGACCGGGTACTGCGTACCGCCGCAGCGGCGCTGCGTCCCGGCGGTCGGCTCCTCATCGTCGACCACGGCTCCACCGCGCCGTGGTCCTGGAATCAGGATTCCGACGCGTACTACCCGACGCCCGCGGAGGTCGCGGCCGAGCTCGCCCTCGACCCCGGGCAGTGGATCGTGCTCCGCGCCGACATGCCGCAGCGACGAGCCACCGGCCCCGGCGGACGGACCGCCATCATCACCGACAACGTTCTGCTCATCGAGCGAGCGGGCGCATGAGCCGGCGGGTGAAGGACGTCGGCCCCCCGTGGACCGGCGGCGATGAGAAGGCCGCCCTGCTCGGGTTTCTCGACTACTTGCGCAACTCCATCGCGGGCAAGGTGGCGGATGTGCCGGAACCACAGGTACGCGCCGGCGGCGTGCCGTCCGGCACCAACCTGCTGGGCCTGATCAAGCACGTGACCAAGGTCGAGCGGTTCTACTTTCTCGGCGAACCGATCAACAACTTGCGCCGTACGATGCAACCCACCCGCGAGGAGACGGTCGAGAGCCTGCTCGCCGACTACCGGCGCACGATCGAGCAGGCCAACGAGGTCATCGAGACCTGGACCGACCTCACGCTCGACGCCCCGCGACCACCCGGCCGTAACCTGCCACCGTCGCGACGGTGGGTCCTGGTGCACATGATCGAGGAGACCGCTCGGCATGCCGGGCACGCCGACATCCTGCGTGAGCAGATCGACGGGTTTACCGGCCGTTGACCGTCCGCGCTCGCCGGCGGGCACCGACCGCTGTGTCAGGTCGCCTGCGCGAACGGCGGCCCGGCGTCGGCCAGGAAGGCCCGTAGGCTCCGCGCGGGCTGTCCGGTCACCCGCTCGACGGAGTCGGTGACCTCCGCGAAGCTGCCCGCCCGTACGCGTTCGAAGGTCAGCGCGAAGAGTTCCCGCTCGAAGCCGGTGGTCCCCTCCACGGCCTCGTCGATCGTCAGCTCGCGAAGGGTCACGGTACGACCTGCCGCGCCGGATAGCAGCTCCACGGTGCGGGGCAGCGAGAGCGCCTCCGGGCCGGTGAGTTCGTACACCTGGCCGGCGTGCCCCTCGTTCAGCAGCGCTCGCTCGGCCACGGCGGCGATGTCCCGCGCGTCGATCCAGGCCAGGCTGGCGCCACCGCTGGAGAACGGCAACTCCCCGTCGGCGATCGGGTTGAGGTAGAAGCGCGGGTCGATGAAGACCTGCATGAACCAACTGGGCCGCAGAATCGTCCAGGCGTGCCCACTGTCACGTACCGCCCGCTCGGCGCGCGGTGCCCATCCGTCGGCGCCCATGTAGTCGGCGTCCTGCTCGGACAGCAGGACGATCCGGGCTCCGGTGGGTGTCTCGTCGAGCAGCGCGGCGATGAGGTCCGGCGCGTCCGCACGATCCGGTCGGACGATGTAAACGGCGTCCACGCCCTCGGTCGCCGCCTTCCACCCGGCTGGGTCGTCCCAGGAGAACGCGGTCGGGCGGACACCGTCGATGTCGACCGAACCTGGGTTGCTGCTGCCGCCGAGCACGTCGACGCCCGCCCGCGCGACAAGCAGTCTGGCCAGCGGCATCCCGGTCTTGCCACGGACCCCGGTCACCAGCACGCGGGGCGTGCCGGCCCCCACCGAGCTCGGACTCTTCACGTCGAACCACCCTTTGATTGATTCACTAAAGTTTCTCGACCCACTAAAGCAGCGTTACCTGAGGGAGTCAACTAATCTGTGCTCATGACCGAGGTGGCGGACGCCCTTGCCCAGCAGGTGTGGGACCTCGTCTTCGCCTACGACGCAGCCTACGACCGCGCGGCGCAGGTTGCCGGGCTCAGCGCCGCACAGGCCTGCCTGCTCGAACACCTCGCAGGAGACAGCCGCCCGATGGGGGAACTCGCCTCGGAGCTGCAGTGCGACGCCTCGAACGTCACCCAGCTCGTCTCCCGAATGGAAACCCGCGGCCTGGTGGCCCGGACGCCCAACCCGGACGACCGGCGGATCAAGCTCGTGTCGATCACCCCGGCCGGGCGTGACGTGCGCCGCGTCGTCCGGGGCGCGTTCGAGTTCCCGTCCGAGCGGCTGGCGCTGCTCACCGACCAGGAGCAGCGCCTGCTTTCCGGCCTGCTGGGGAAGATGTTGGGCGCCACGTCGTAGGGCCGTGCCGGCTGAGCCTGGACCGCCGCCCCGGCCGCGAACCCGCCCAGCCCGACCCGGGTGCCTGCGGGTGCCCGACCGGCTGGCGTACGCACCCCTGCAAGTCTCCCGGCGGATGGGTAGACATCGATGTTAGCGTCACCATGCTGGCGGGTGGGGTGCTCGGTGGGAAGTTCGGCCGGCCGGGGCGGTGTGGGTGTCGCAGGCGGTCGGTGAGTGGCTGTGCCGTGGCGGTAGCAGGTCAGGTGTCCGATAATTCGGGAACGTCACGGCCTCGTGATTCCGGAACATTACGTCTTGACGAACGACGTGTTATCGCCCACAGTCGATGGTCAAGGACGGCGATGCCTACGGCTTACCGGGCGAGCCTGCTTCGTCCGGCCGGCAAATCAGGCGTGTGCGGGGACGCGTCGACATTGATGTTAGCGCTAACACTGACGGCGCAGATGCTCGACGGTGTGCCCATCCTCGGGCGGACCGGTCGGCTCTCGGTCAATAAAGGAGGAACATGTCTGCCTTTGGTAGATCTCCCGCTCTCCCGCCGCCCGCGCGGCAGCGTAGGTGGTTGCTGCGGGTCGCCGCAGCGGGCGTGACAGCGGTGGTGGCGGGTAGCGCCGCCGCAGTGGCGGTGTCGACACCCGCCGCAGCCGCGACGGTCGACACCAACGCCTGGTACGTGTTGGTCAACCGCAACAGCGGCAAGGCCCTCGACGTGTACAACCTGGCTACGAACGACGGCGCGCGGATCACCCAGTGGTCGCGGAACAACGGCAACCAGCAACAGTGGCAGTTCGTGGACTCGGGCGGCGGCTACTACCGGTTGAAGTCGCGGCTGTCCAACAAGGTGCTGGACGTCTACAACTGGTCGACCGCCAACGGCGCCAGCATCGTGCAGTGGGCCGACCACAACGGGGCGAACCAGCAGTTCCGGTTGGCCGACTCCGACGGCGGCTACGTCCGGTTGATCAACCGGAACAGCAACAAGGTGATGGAGGTGCAGGGCGCCTCGACCGCCGACGGCGGGAACATCGTGCAGTACGACGACTGGAACGGCGCCAACCAGCAGTGGCAGCTTGTCCGCGTCGACGGCGGCACGAACCCGACGCCGACTACGCCGCCGCCGTCGGGTAACTGCAACCTGCCATCGTCGTACCGGTGGTCGTCAACGGGTGCGTTGGCGCAGCCGCGGTCGGGTTGGGTGTCGTTGAAGGACTTCACGCACGCGCCGTACAACGGTCAGCACCTGGTCTACGCGACCAC
>NZ_JBFAQH010000032.1:0-30345 GCF_040677165.1 Micromonospora sp. NPDC049374
GGGGGGGGGGGGGGGGGGGCGGGGTCAGGGGTGGCGGAGGGCGGCGGGGGCGTGCGGGGGGACGGCGGGGTGGTGTGGGGGGACGGGGGGCAGGGGGCGGTAGGGGGAGCCGGGGGCGGGGCGGGGGTCGGGGTCACCCTTGTTGGGCCAGAGGGAGAGGGCGCGCTCGGCCTGGGCGGTGATGGTGAGGGACGGGTTGACGCCGAGGTTGGCCGAGACGGCGGCACCGTCGACGACGTGCAGGCCGAGGTGTCCGTGGACGCGGTGGTAGGGGTCGATCACGCCGTCGGCGGCGGTGGCACCGATCACCGCACCGCCCAGGATGTGCGCGGTCACCGGGATGTCGAACGGCTCGGTCAGCGCGCCGCCCGGCGTACCGTCGATCTCCTCGGCGAGCAGCCGGACCGCCTCGTTGCCGGCCGGGATCCAGGTCGGGTTGGGGCGGCCGTGGCCCGGGCCGGAGACGAGCCGACGGCCGAGCGGCCCACGCCGCAGCCGGAGGGTCAGCGAGTTGTCGGTCGACTGCATCACCAGGGCGATCACCGTACGCTCCGACCAGCGGCGGACGGAGAGCAGCCGGGCGGCGACCCGGGGCTGCCGCAGCAGCTGGCCGAGCCACCGGCGCAGCCGGTGCGGCCCGCCGTCGACAAGCAGCGACTGGAGCAGCCCCATCGCGTTCGAGCCCCGGCCGTAGCGAACCGGCTCGATATGGGTCTGTGGATCCGGGTGGAACGAGCTGGTGATGGCCACCCCCTCGGTGAAGTCCACGCCACGCTCGCGGGCCCGCCGGTGCGGCACGGAGGCACCGAGGATCGCCTCCGAGTTGGTCCGGGTCAGCTCGCCGAGCCGAGGCGAGAGGCCGGGCAGGTGGCCACGTTCCCGCATCTCGTGCAGCAACCGCTGGGTGCCCAGCGCGCCGGCGGCGAAGACCACCTGGTCTGCGTAGATCACCTGCCGGCTCCGGCGCAGCCAGGCGCCGGTGCGCTCGGTGTGCACCTGGTACCCGCCGTCGACCGGCCGGACCGCGGTCACCGTGGTCAGTGGATGTACCCGGACGCCGAGCCGTTCGGCCAGCCAGAGATAGTTCTTGACAAGCGTGTTCTTCGCGCCGAAGCGGCAGCCCGTCATGCAGGCGCCGCAGTGGGTGCAGCCGGTACGCTCCGGGCCGGCCCCGCCGAAGTACGGGTCGGCGACCCGCTCCCCCGGCCGTCCGAGGTGCACGCCGACCGGGGTGGCGTGGAAGGTGTGCCCCACTCCCATCCGCTCGGCGACCTGCCGCATCGCCCGGTCCGCCGCGGTGGCGATCGGGTATGTGGTCACCCCGAGCATCCGCTTGGCCTGGTCGTAGTGGGGAGCCAGCTCAGCCCGCCAGTCGGTGAGGTGCCGCCACTGCGGGTCGTCGTAGAAGGCGTCCAGGGGTTCGTAGAGGGTGTTGGCGTACACAAGCGAACCGCCGCCGACGCCCGCTCCGGACAGCACCAGTACGCCGCCGCCGGCCCGCCGGCCGGCCGCCCGGAGCAGGGTGATGCGCTGTAGGCCGAAACAACCGAGCCTCGGCGCCCACAGGAAGCGCCGCAGCCGCCACGACGTCCGCGGAAACTCGTCGTCGGCGAACCGCCGGCCCGCCTCCAGTACGCCGACCGAGTAGCCCTTCTCGGCCAGCCGCAATGCGGCGACGCTGCCGCCGAAACCTGATCCGATGACCACCACGTCGTACCGCATGAACGCATCATTACTCGCGAGTAGCTCTCGCGCCAGGACCCGATTCCGCGCGATCATGCTCCGCACCGCGTCGACCTCGCCCGATCGGGACGCAACCACGAGCCCGGTTCACCGCGTTGGACCGGTATCGACCCAGGGCGGGTGTCGAAGTCCACCGCCGAGCCGAGGCGGCGTCGCAGGCGGCGTCGCAGGCGGCCAGGGGTTCGGCAGACGCCCTAAGGAGGCGGGGGATGATGCTCGGAGGAGACCGGAGACGGTTGACGTTGGCGCTGGCCGGTCTGGTCACGCTCGCGGTGGTCGCAGTGATCGGCGTGGTGGTGGCCCGTACGGTCGGCGACGACCGCCGGACACCGACCACCGCCACCGGCGGTCCGAGCGGGTCGCCCAGCCCGAGCCCCAGTCCGAGCCCGAGCCCGCCGCCGGGTGCCGACATCACCGGCCCGCTCAACCTGCTGCTGGTCGGGGTGGACACCCGGGTGAGTGTGCCCGGCTGGGAGCCGCACGCCGACGCCGTACTCGTGCTGCACGTGCCGGCGGGGCTGTCCCAGGCGTACCTCTTCTCTCTCCCCCGCGATCTGGTGGTGGACATTCCGGCGTACAAGCCGGCCGGCTACCCGGGCGGGCGGACCAAGCTCACCCATGCGATGAGCTACGGCAGCCGGGTACCGGACCGCCCCAAGCGACCCGACCCCGCCCAGGGGTACGAGCTGCTGCGCCGCACGGTCAGCGACTACACCGACCTACGCATCGACGCGGGCGCGGTGCTCACCTTCGGCGGCTTCGACGAGTTGGTCGACAGTCTGGGTGGCGTGGACATCCGCGTCGACCAGCGGGTCGTGTCCCGGCACCGGCAGCCCGACGGCAAGCACCGGAAGCCGGGCCCGGGGGTGGGCGGCTACGTCGGGCCACAGATGGTCTACGAACCCGGCGAGCGTCACCTCAACGGCTGGCAGGCCCTCGACTACGCCCGCCAGCGTTACCTACCCGGTGGTGACTACGCCCGGCAACGCCACCACCAGCAGCTGATCCGGGCGCTGATCGGGAAGATCCTCGATGCGGACCTGGCCCGGCAGCCCGAGCGGGTCGAGCAGGTCGTCGCGGCGCTCGGCGACGCACTGCTCTACGTCGGTGGCCGGCGGATCGTGGACTTCGCGTACGCCCTCGGCACGCTGCCGCCGCAGGCGGTCACCCTGGTCGGGCTGCCCGGTGCGTCGGTGGGCCGGGGCAACGCCTACCGGGGCGAGGAACTGACCTCCGTCGGCCGCCGCTTCCTCACCGAGCTGCGCGCCGGCAAGGCCGACGCCTTCCTGGCCGAACATCCGAAACTGAAGGTCAAGAGCTGAGCTGCCCGCCACCGGGCGATGAACGCCTCGCCCGGTGGCGGACGGACCCTAGAGACGCTTCGGCGCGGCCGGCTTCTTCTTGCCGTAGAGCCAGGCGTCGAAGAGCTTGTCCAGCTTCTCACCGGAGATCCGCTCGGCCAGCGCCACGAACTCCTCCGTGGTGGCGTTGGCGTCGCGCTTCTCCCGCGCCCAGGTCTTGAGGATCTCGAAGAACGCCTTGTCACCCACGGACACCCGCAGGGCGTGCACCGTCATCGCGCCGCGCTGGTAGACCGACTCGCTGAACATGTTCTTCACCCCCGGCTTGCCCGGCGGCGTACGCCAGACCTCCGCCGGCACCCGCGCCATCCGGATCTCGAACGCCTCCTTCGCGGTGAACTCGTCGGTGTGCTCGGCCCACAACCACTCGGCGTACGACGAGAGACCCTCGTTGAGCCAGATGTCCTGCCACCGACTCAGCGCCACACTGTTGCCGAACCACTGGTGGGCGACCTCGTGCGCGACGACGCCGGTGTTCTCGCCCCGCCGGAAGAAGCCCGCCGAGTAGACCGACCTGCTCTGTGTCTCCAACGCGTACCGGATCCGCTCGTCCGAGACGACCACACCGCCGTACGCCTCGACCGGGTACGGACCGAAGACGGTCTCCAGGTAGTCGGCCACCTTGATCGTCTTGGCCATCGAGGCGTCCGCCGCGCCCTTGGACACCTTCCTGGTCACCGCGTTGAACACCGGCCGTCCCTTGTGGCTGCCCTCGGTGATCCGGAACTTCCCGATCGTCACCATGCTCAGGTAGCTGGCCATCGGCGTGTTCTCGGCCCAGCGCCAGGTGGTCCAGCCGTCGGTGCTGGTCTTGCCGCCCGGGACGCCGTTGCTGATCGCGGTCAGCCCGTCCGGGACGGTGATCTCGAACCGGTAGGTGGCCTTGTCCGACGGGTGGTCGTTCACCGGGAACCAGGTGCTGGCCGACTCGGGCTGGCCGAGCGCGATCGCGCCGTCGCTGGTGTGCAGCCAGCCACCCTCGCCGACCGCCTCGTTCTTCAGCGACTTCGGCTTACCCGCGTACGTGATCTCGGCGGTGAAGTCCCGGCCGGACACCAGCCCGTCGGCCGGAGTCACGACCAGTTCGTTCTTCTCCTGCCGGTGCTGCGCCGGTGCACCGTCCACCGTGACCTCGCTGACCTTCAAATGCGCCAGGTCGAGGTTGAACGACGACAGGTCGGCCGTCGCCTTCGCCTGGACCGTGGTGACACCGCTCAACTGGTCCTTCGCCGGGTCGTAGCGGACCTTCACCGTGTAGCCGGCGGCGTCGTAGCCGCCGTTGCCGTAGCTGGGAAAGTACGGATCCCCGGCCCCTGCGGCACCCGGCTGAAAGTCCGGTGCCGGTGCGGCCGACTCGCTCGGCGTTGCCGCGCTCGGCTCCGTCTCCTCCGGGGCGGCCGAATCACAGCCGGTCAGCCCCAACGTCCCCACCAGCAGCAGAGCCACGCTCCGCCGCAGGTGCGTCCGCACACCTGTCATCGCACGTCCTCCCCGTGACACGGGACCGACCGACGGCCGGCCCGCGCGACCGACCGTCCGATCGCAGGCCGCAGCCTACCGATCGAATGATCACCGGAAGTACGTCGATCCGGCGGTTGCGGCGGGCCGTTCTCCGGCCGAGGGTGGCCGGGTGGACGAAGCGCCCGTCAGGGCAGGGCGGGGGCGGCGGTGCCGGTCAGCCAGGTGTCGAAGAACGGGCCCAGCTCACGCCCGGAAACCCGCTCGGCCAGGGCGACGAAGTCGTCGGTGGTGGCCGTGCCGTTCCGACGCTCGCTGGTCCACGTCCGCAGGATCTCGAAGAAGGCGTCGTCGCCGACGGTACGCCGCAGCGCGTGCACGGTCAGCGCCCCTCGCTTGTAGACGGCGGTGCTGAACATCTGACCGGGGCCGGGATCGAGGGTGCGCCGGGACCAGTCGGTGGCCGCGTACTGGAGTTCGAAGTTGCGTTGGGCGCTGCGCCCGCCGTCGTGCTCCTCCCACAGCCACTCGGCGTAGCTGGCGAAGCCCTCGTTGAGCCAGATGTCACCCCAGCGGGCCAGCGCCACACTGTTGCCGAACCACTGGTGGGCCAGTTCGTGGGCGACCACGCTGAAGTTCGGCTCACCGCCGCGAAAGAAACCCGGCCCGTAGACCGGCCGGGACTGGGTCTCCAGCGCGTACCCGATCCGGCCGTCGGAGACCACCACGCCGCCGTACGACTCGAAGGGGTACGGCCCGAAGCGGGTGGTCAGGAAGTCGGCGATCTCGCCGGTGCGGGCCAGGGAGGCCGCCGCCGGCCCGGTCGCCGGCAGTCCGTCCGGTACGGCGGTGACCATGGGCTTGCCGGCGTGCTCGTCGGTCTGCACCCGGTAGTCGCCGATCACCAGAGTGGTGAGGTAGCTCGCCATCGGTGCACGTTCGGCCCAGCGCCAAGTGGTCCAGCCGTCGGCGCTGGTCTGCTCCCCCGGTACCCCGTTGCTGAGCGCGGCGAGCCCGTCCGGGACGGTCACCTCAAGGTCGTAGGTGGCCTTGTCCGACGGATGGTCGTTGACCGGGAACCAGGTGGCCGCCGAGTGCGGTTGGCCGAGGGCGATCGCGCCGTCGTCGGTGTGCTGGAAACCGCCACTGCCCAGCACGCCGTCGGCGTCCGCCTCGGGCACGCCGCCGTACGTGACCTCCACCGTGAACCGACTACCGGAGTCGAGCCCCCGGGCCGGGGTGACCACGAGTTCGCCGTCGTCCCGCCGGTGCTCGGCCGAGGCACCGTCCACGGTCACCGAGCTGACCTCCAACCCGGACAGGTCCAGGTTGAATCGGGACAGCGCATGGGTGGCGGTCGCGGTGATCTCGGCGTTGCCGGTGAGCCGGTCATCAGCCGGGTCGTAGCGCACCACGAGCCGGTAGTGGGCCACGTCGTAGCCGCCGTTGCCGCTGCCCGGCACGTACGGGTCGCCGAGATCGACGCTGCCCGCCCGGAACCCGCCCGGCTCCGCCGTGTCCCGGTCCCCGATGCCGATGACCAGTACGACCGCCGCCACCACGGCCGCGATCACCGCCGCCGCACCGGCCCCCCACCACCTGCCAACCCTGCTGCTCACCAGCCCGAGCCTACTGCGCCCGCTCCGTCGATCATGGAGTTGTGGCGCGTGGCGAATCGGGCATCACCCATCCACCCGGGTGCCACAACTGCACGATCGACTCGGCGGGAGGGGCGGGCTCAGCGGTCCAGGACCAGGCCGACCTTCTGGAACTCCTTGAGGTCGCGGTAGCCACACTTGGCCATGGCACGGCGCAGGCCGCCGAAGAGGTTGAGCTGGCCGTCCGGTTCGTCGGCGGGGCCGAAGAGGAGTCGCTCCATCGAGCCGAGGGGCTCACCGGCGGTCTCGAAGGCGCCGCGGGGCAGCGACGGGTGGCTGGCCGCCGAGTGCCACCAGGACCCGCCGGCCGGCGCCTCCTCGCACAGCGACAGCGGCTCGCCGAGCATCACCGCGTCCGCACCGCAGCCGAGGGCCTTGGCGATGTCGCCGGAGGTCCGGATGTCGCCGTCGGCGATCAGGTGCACGTACCGCCCGCCGGTCTCGTCGAGGTAGTCGCGCCGGGCCGCGGCGGCGTCGGCGATCGCGGTGGCCATCGGTACCCGGATGCCGAGCACCGACTCGGTGGTGGACCACTCGTCCCCGCCGATACCGACGATCACGCCGGCCGCGCCGGTGCGCATCAGGTGCAGGGCCGTCTTGTAGTCGGTGCAGCCGCCGACGATGACCGGGAGGTCGAGGTCGGCGATGAACTCCTTGAGGTTGAGCGGCTCGTCGGTGGTCGAGACGTGCTCGGCCGAGACGATGGTGCCCTGGATGACCAGGATGTCGACGCCCGCGTCGAGGATGACCGGCGCCAGCGCCAGGGTGTGCTGCGGGGAGACCCGCACCGCCACCGTGCCGCCACCGTCACGCAGCTCGCGGACCCGTTCGGTGATCAGATCCGGCCGGATCGGCTCGGCGTACACCTCCTGGAGCCGTTTGGTGGCGCGGGCGTCCTCGTCGAGGCCGCCGAGCTCCTCCAGCACCTTGCTCGGGTTCTCGTAGCGGGTCCACAGCCCTTCGACGTTTAGTACGCCGAGCCCGCCGAGCTGACCGAGCTTCACGGCCGAGGCCGGGCTCATCGTCGCGTCGGAGGGGTGCCCGACGCACGGAATGCCGAACTGGTACGCGTCGAGCTGCCATCCGGTGGAGACGTCGTCGACGTCCCGGGTCCGGCGGGACGGCACGATGGCGATGTCGTCCAGGTGGTAGCCGCGCTGCGCGGTCTTGCCCAGCCCGATCTCGACCACGTCACGCATGGGGCACTCCAGATGTCTTCGGGGGTGGTGGGAGAGGTCAGCGGGTGTGGTAGTTGGGCGCTTCGACGGTCATCTGGATGTCGTGCGGGTGGCTCTCCTTGAGCCCGGCCGCCGTGATCCGGATGAGCTGACCCCGCTGGTGCAGCTCGGGGATGTTCTCCGCGCCTGCGTACCCCATCGCCAGCCGCAGGCCGCCGACCAGCTGATGGGCCACCCGGGCCAGCGGCCCGCGGTACGGCACCTGGCCCTCGACGCCCTCCGGGACCAGCTTCTCGTCGCTTGTCACGTCCTGCTGGAAGTAGCGGTCCTTGGAGTAGGACTTGGCCTGCCCACGGGACTGCATGGCGCCGAGCGAACCCATCCCGCGGTACGTCTTGAACTGCTTGCCGTTGACGAAGATCAGCTCGCCGGGGCTCTCCTCGCAGCCGGCCAGCAGGCTGCCGAGCATCACCGTGTCCGCGCCGGCGACAAGTGCCTTGGCGATGTCGCCGGAATACTGGATGCCGCCGTCACCGATGACCGGCACGCCGGCCGGGCGGGCCGCCCGGGCGGCCTCCATGATCGCCGTGATCTGCGGAACGCCGACGCCCGCCACGATCCGGGTGGTGCAGATCGCGCCCGGGCCGACACCGACCTTCACCCCGTCGGCGCCGGCCTCGACTAGTGCCCTCGCACCGGCGTAGGTCGCCACGTTGCCGCCGACGATGTCGACGGCGACGTCCTTCTTGAGCCGGCTGACCATCTCCAGCACCGCGCGCTGGTGACCGTGGGCGGTGTCCACGATGATGACGTCGACACCGGCGTCGACAAGCGCCCGGGCGCGCTTGTACGCGTCCTCGCCGACACCGATGGCTGCCGCCACCCGCAGCCGCCCCGCCTCGTCCTTGGTGGCGCTCGGGTACTGCTCGCTCTTGGTGAAGTCCTTGACGGTGATCAACCCGCGCAGCTTGCCGGAGCCGTCGACGATCGGCAGCTTCTCGACCTTGTGCTGGCGCAGCAGGCCGAGCGCCTCGTCCTTGCTCACCCCGACCGGTGCGGTGACCAGCGGCGCCTTGGTCATGATCTCGCGAACCGGCACGGCCGGGTCGGAGACGAAGCGCATGTCCCGGTTGGTGACGATGCCCACCAACTGCCCCTGGGCGTCCACCACCGGCACCCCCGAGATGCGGTAGCGCCCGCAGAGCTGGTCGACCTCGCGCAGGGTGTCGTCCGGACTCGCGGTCACCGGGTTGGTGATCATGCCGGACTCGGAGCGCTTGACCAGGTCGACCTGGAGCGCCTGGTCCTCCACCGAGAGGTTGCGGTGCAGCACGCCGATGCCACCCTGGCGGGCCATCGCGATCGCCATCCGGGCCTCGGTGACCGTGTCCATCGCGCTGGACAGCAGCGGGATGGAGAGCGAGACGTTACGGGTCAACCGGGTGATGGTGTTCACCCGGCTCGGTACCACGTCGGACTCACCCGGCTGGAGCAGCACGTCGTCGAAGGTCAGCCCCAGCGGCACCACCCTGGCCGAACCGGCGGGCAGCTCGGGCAGATGGCCGCCCAGCTCGCCGCCCTCGACGCCGGCGGAAAGGTCGGTACGGGGCGAATTCTCCACGATTGCTCTCCTGAGCTGCTCGAACCGGGCTTCAGCGAGGTGGCACGGGGGCACCGGCGAACGCCGGGCGAGGGTGCGTCAGCCTCATCGTACCCACTGAAGCTTTCACCACCTGAACCGCGCGGCGCCCGCCCCGGTAACGGCTCGCGCGACCGGGGGACAGGCGTCGACGGTGGCAGGGGACTACGGTGAGGGGGTGCACGACGATCCCATCGACCCGTTCACCGGCGACCCGACCGATCCGGCGGCCGACCTGGACGCCACCGGCGACGACGCGCCGCTGGACCCACTGACCGACGTCGAGCGCCAGGACGTGCTGGAGGACCTCGCCGACCTGGAGATCTACCAGGCGTTGCTCGCGCCGATCGGCGTACGCGGGCTCGTCATCGAGTGTGAGGACTGCCGGGAACCGCACTACTTCGACTGGGACCTGCTCCGGGGCAACCTGCGGCACCTGCTCAACTCCGGCCGCCCCCGGGTGCACGAGCCTGCCTACGATCCCGACCCCGACCACTACGTCACCTGGGACTACGCGCGCGGCTACGCCGACGGCGTGCACGACACCCTCAGCGAAGGCACCGACGACGAGCCCGGCGCGGAGCGCTGACCCGCCGCCGTCAGCTCAACTCGCCCGGACCAGCCCGACCTGCACGGCCGACTTGACCTGCCAGATCGACCCGACCGGCGTGGCCGACCCGACCGCCGTGGCCAGCCGGACCCCCATGGCCGACCCGACTTGCCAGATCGGCCTGACCGGCGTGGTCGGCGAACTCGGCCGCGGCTGATCCGGCCGGCGAACTCAGGCGACCAGCCCGGCCCGGAAGCCGGCGGCCACGGCGTGCGCCCGGTCGCGGGCACCGAGCTTGCGGAACAGCCGCCGGGCGTGGGTCTTGACGGTGTCCTCGGAGACGAACAGTTCCCGGCCGATCTCGGCGTTGCTCTTGCCCTCGGCCATGCCGAGCAGCACCTGTAGCTCCCGCTCGGTGAGGCCGATCGCGGACCGGTCGGTCCGCGCTGGCGATGCGGGCTTGTCCGGCTCGGACTCGGCACCCGGTTCGGCCGGATCGTCGCCACGCTGCACCGGCACCACCGCCGGGCTGCCCGCCGCGTCCGTACCCGGCCAGGCGGTGGGCGCATCGCCGCCGGTGCGACCGCCGGGTGCCGGGCGGGTCGGGCTGCCGACCGCTGCGGCGTCCCGGGCGGGATCAGCGATCCGGTGTCGGTTGGTCCGACCGGGCGCGGCCAGCAGCAGCAGCGCCTTGGCGACGGCGCTGGTCAGATCCTGGTCGACCCCCTGGATCAGCCCGCGCGCCCCGGCGCCGATGGTCGCCGCCGCCGCCTCGGACTCCTCGGCACCGAGCAGCAGGACAGCGGCCTGCGGAGCGCGGGCCAGCACCCGGCGGACGAAGCCGACGCTGTCGGGGCGGGTTAGTGCGGTGTCGGCGAGCACCACGTCGGCCGGACGTTCGGCCAGCCGCAACATCACCTCGGGGTCGGAGACCGCCGTCCGGACGGCACCCGACAATCCCAACCGCGCTGCCGCGGAGGTCAGGTGCTGCGCCGCGAGCGGCGTTCGAACGCACACGAGAACGGTACGCACAGGCATCTCCTCTCCGCTGACGAGCAGACCATGACCGGCCCCGGTCGGGAGGAGGTTCCGGGCAATCCTCCCAACTTTTCCGACAGATAGGGCATATGCCGCAATCTGTCAGATGCTTTGGATCAAAGACGTGTGAGGCGAGGGACGCCCGGGTAGGGAGTGGCCAGGCCGGGAACGGTGCGCCTGCGCGGCCCGCCGCCCGGACAACCGGCCACAAGCTGTCTCGCGGTGCCGCGCGAGAGGAGGGGTGCTGATGTCGAACGTACGTAGACTGCCCGGACCCATCATCGACCTCTGGGACTGGCAGCGGCTTGGTGCCTGCCGAGGCCGCGACAGCGCCCAGTTCTTCCACCCCGACGGTGAGCGGGGATCGTCCCGGCTGCGCCGGGAATCCTCCGCCAAGGCCGTCTGCCGTGCCTGCCCCGTCCGCGCCGAGTGCGCCGCGCACGCTCTGGCGGTACGCGAGCCGTACGGCGTGTGGGGTGGCTTCAGTGAGTCCGAGCGGCTGCGGCTGCTCGCGGTCGGCTGGGAGGACCTCGCCGACCGCCGACAGACCCGTGTCGACGTCAACCGGCTGGAGGCCCGGCTGGGCAGCTCGCACCGCTCGACGGTGCCCATCCAGCGCAACGTCGCCTGACCAACCGCACCACCGACGCCGCGTCCCGACCCGGACGCGGCGTCGCCATGTCCGCCATCTCGTCCGGCCGCGCCCGGGAGGTAGCACACGGGGACTCCTCACGGCCGGTACACCGGGCTGCGCAGAGGGCGGGCTCCGATCGAGCTGATCCGCCCGGAGCCACCTCGCCTCGTGCGTTGACGGCGAGAGCCGACATCATCGATGCTCGTGCCCGGGGGTCACGGGGAGGACGATGCATGGCGCTGCTGGACGTTGTGGTCACGGCGGCCGGCGGCGCGCTCTCGGCCACCGTCGGTGTTCTCGTCGGCGGGATGCTCACCCGTCGGGCACAGGATCAGCACTGGCTCCGGGACCGGCAACTCGTGGCCTACCAGGATCTGCTGCGTGAGTACGCGACGTTCTCGATGATCCTGCGGCGTGCCCACCTGGGACGCAGTGGGTGGGACTATGACTGGGGAGCCTGGAGCGCCGCGTTGATGGCGGCCAGCCTCGTCGCCCCGATAGCCGTCGCCACCGAGATCGACAAGTTCGGCCAGGCGGTGCGGCGATTCCTGGACGCGACCGCTGAGGTGGACACGACGACCGCACCCCTGTCACAGGAGCAGTTCGAGCAGGCGATGGTGGCACCGGCTCGTGCGCAACTGGCCCTGGTCAACGCCATGCGTCGGTCTGTCGGTCGGCATCAGCGGCCTTTGCCGGTGTGGTTGGGCGGTGCAAGCGGACCGCCCGACCCACCGACGGACAGCTGAGCCGGGAGATCGCGGGGACCAATCAGGTGACGGTGAGTGTGACGGAGTGCCAGCCGGTCGCACCGTCCGGCGCGACACCGCGTGGCTCGCCGGTCTGTGTCTCGCCGGTGCTGTCCGTCGCCCGGACCTGGAGGGTGTGCTCGCCCGGGGTGGCCGGCCACTGCCACGACCACTGCACCCAGGTGTCCACCGAGATGGTCGGCGCCAGTTGGGCCTGCTGCCAGGGCCCCTCGTCGACGCGTACCTCGACGCGGTCGATGCCCCGGTGCTGCGCCCAGGCGACGCCCGCGACCGTGACCGGGCCGGCGGCCGGTCGGTTGCGCGGGCGGGGCGTGTCGATCCGCGACTGCGTCTTCACCGGCCCCTGTGCCGACCAGCCCCGAGGCACCCAGTACGCGTCGAAGTCAGCGAAGCTGGTCAACTCAAGTTCGGTGATCCACTTGCAGGCCGACACGTACCCGTACAGGCCCGGCACCACCATCCGGACCGGGAAACCGTGCTGCACCGGCAACGGCTCGCCGTTCATGCCGACGGCGAGCAGCGCGTCCCGCCCGTCACGCAGCACGGCGGTCGGGGTGCCACAGGTCCAACCGTCCACCGAACGCCCGACCACCTGGTCGGCTCCGTCCAGCGGCCCCACCTCGTCGAGCAGTTCCCGGATCGGTACGCCGAGCCACCGCGCGTTGCCGATCAGGTCGCCACCGACCTCGTTGGAGACGCAGGCCAGCGTCACGTACCGCTCCACCATGGGCCGGGCGAGCAGATCGGCGTAGCTCAGCGTGACCGGGTTACGGACCCGGCCGTGAATGCGCAACTGCCAGGTCGTCGGATCGACCTGCGGCACCACAAGCGCGGTGTCGATCCGGTAGAAGCTCCGGTTCGACGTGACGTAGCTGGTCAGCCCGGGCTGGGCCAGGTCGGCGCCGGCCGGCACCGCTGGTGCGGCGGAGACCGGGGCCGGCAGCGTGATCGCCTCGCGGGCGGCCGACACCCCCTGACGGCCAGCGAGCCACCTCCCGGCGACTCCCCCGACGGCGGCCACCCCGAGCACCGTGCCGACACCGGTGAGGAACCGCCGCCGCGAGTCCGGGTCGACCCGCCGCCCCGGCCCTGCGGGGCCTGACGGGCCACCGGGGACCGACGGGCTTCCGAGGGCCGGCGGGCCTCCCGGGACCGACGGGCTTCCGGCCGACGCGGTCGGGTCGGTCGCCGTCCCGTCGGGGACCCCGGCGGTTCCGACCGGATCCGGGTCCGGCTCGGCAGCGGGACCGGTCGCGGAGGCTGGGCCGACCGGCGTCGGCGGGGACCAGGGCCAGGGGTCGAGTTCGAGCGGACCGGCGACGAACGCCCAGAGCGCCACCCCGCCGACCACCGCTCCGACCAGCGACGGCAGCACGTCGGCGGCGTCCGCGCCGGCCCGGGTCAGGGCCGCTGCCGCGCCGATCCCGCCGAAGACGACGATGCCGGCCAGGCCGACCGTCAGGCGGCGGACGGCCAGCATGCCCAACAGGGCAGCGAAGCCGCCGAGCAGCAGTGCCGTACCGACCAGCAGGGCGATCTTGTCGTACGTGCCGAAGACCTCGATGCCGAACCGCTTGACCGGCTCGGGGGCGGTGTCCACGACGAGACCGCCGACCGCGACGAGCGGGGACGAACGGGGGCCGGTCAGGGCGGCGACCAGTTCGGCGGTGCCGATGGCCGCCGCAGCGGCGGCGACGCCGGCCAGGGCCGCGAACCGGGGTGTCGTGCTGCTCACCCGCCCAGTGTTTCCCACCGACCAACGGTCCGGAAGTCGCCGTCGGCGTTCCGTAACCTCTCGTCACCGGTACGCAGCCCGAGTCAGCGTCCGACGCCGCTCGGGGCACGACCGACGCCGCCCGAAGCCCACGCCCGACGCCGGCCGGGGTACGACCGACGTCAACCCGGGCACGACCGCCCAGACTCAAAACGCGTAGGGCGCACCGTCTGGTCGACGGTGCGCCCCACGTTCGGCGTACGGCAGGCTCAGAAGCCCGGGCCGTGCTGGTGGCTGTGACCGTGGCCGTGCGAGTGGCCGTGGCCACCCGCGGCGGGCTCCGGCTCGGCCGGCTTCTCCACCACCAGGCTCTCGGTGGTGAGCAGCAGACCGGCGATCGACGCGGCGTTGGTGACCGCGTTGCGGGTCACCTTGACCGGGTCGATGATGCCAGCCTTGGTCAGGTCGACGTACTCGCCGACGGCGGCGTCGAGGCCGTGGCCCCAGTCGCTGCCGGTGACCTTCTGCACGACGACGTAGCCGTCGTGGCCGGCGTTCTGGGCGATCCAGCGCAGCGGCTCGACAAGTGCCTTACGCACGATCGATACGCCGACCTTCTCGTCGCCGGTGAAGCCGAGGTCGTCGTCGAGCACCGACAGGATCTGCGCCAGGGCGGCGCCTCCGCCGGGCACGGTGCCCTCCTCGACTGCGGCCTTGGTTGCGGCGATGGCGTCCTCGATGCGGTGCTTGCGCTCCTTCATCTCGACCTCGGTGGCCGCGCCGACCTTGACCACCGCCACACCGCCGGAGAGCTTGGCCAGCCGCTCGGCGAGCTTCTCCCGGTCCCACTCGGAGTCCGAGGCCTCGATCTCCTTGCGGATCTGCGCGACCCGGTCGGCCACCTCGCTGGCCTGGCCACCACCCTCGACGACGGTGGTGTTCTCCTTGTCGACCACGATGCGCCGGGCGCTGCCCAGCACCTCCAGGCCGACCTGGTCGAGCTTGTAGCCGAGCTCCGGGGCGACCAGCTCGGCGCCGGTGAGGATCGCCATGTCCTGGAGCATCGCCTTGCGGCGGTCACCGAAGCCGGGCGCCTTGACCGCGCAGACCTTGATGGTCTTGCGAATGGCGTTTACCACCAGCGTGGACAGCGCCTGACCCTCGACGTCCTCGGCGATGATGAGCAGCGGCTTGTTGTTCTGGAGGACCTTCTCCAGCAGCGGCAGCAGCTCCTCGATCGCGGAGATCTTCTGCGTGGTGATCAGGACGTACGCGTCCTCCAGGACCGACTCCTGCGACTCCGCGTCGGTGACGAAGTTCGGCGAGATGAAGCCCTTGTCGAACTGGAGGCCCTCGGTGACGTCCAGCTCGGTGTGCAGCGCGGAGCCTTCCTCGACGGTGATCACACCGTCACGGCCGACCTTCTCCATCGCCTCGGCGATCAGCTCGCCGATGGTCGCGTCCTGCGCGGAGATCGTCGCGACGTGCGCGACCGACTTCTTGTCGGAGACCTCGACGGCCTTGCCGAGCAGCGCCTCGGAGACCTTGGTGGCGGCGGCGTCGATGCCCCGCTTGAGGCCGGCCGGGTTGGCGCCCGCGGTGACGTTGCGCAGACCCTCGCGGACCATGGCCTGGGCGAGCACGGTCGCGGTGGTGGTCCCGTCGCCGGCGACGTCGTTGGTCTTGGTCGCCACCTCCTTGACCAGCTGCGCGCCGAGGTTCTCGTACGGGTTGGTGAGCTCGATCTCCTTGGCGATGGTCACACCATCGTTGGTGATCGTCGGCGCACCGAATTTCTTGTCGAGGACGACGTTGCGCCCGCGCGGCCCGAGGGTGACCTTGACCGCGTTAGCGAGCGCGTTGACACCGTGCTCCAGCAGGTGCCGGGCGTCGTCCGAGAAGCTCAGGATCTTCGCCATCTATGTCCCTTCGAAAGCGACGTTGCCCCGGCCCGGCGAGCCGGACCGGGGCAACGACACTGATCGGTTGCTTACTTCTCGATGACCGCGAGGACGTCGCGGGCGGAGAGCACCAGGTACTCCTCGCCGGCGTACTTGACCTCGGTGCCGCCGTACTTCGAGTAGAGAACGGTGTCGCCGACGGAGACGTCGATCGGCACGCGGTTGCCCTTGTCGTCGATCCGGCCCGGGCCGACAGCGAGGACGGTGCCCTCCTGCGGCTTCTCCTTGGCGGTGTCGGGGATCACGATGCCCGAGGCGGTGGTGGTCTCGGCCTCGTTCGCCTGGACCACGATGCGGTCCTCGAGCGGCTTGATCGCAACCTTGGTCGCGGTAGTCACGGGCATACCCTCCTGGGGTACTTGGTTTCGTTGCCGATCGGCATGCCGACCAGCGTCAATCTGCCACATGCCACCGGGCGGGGCCGTCGTCGCGGGTGCCGGTCCGCCTGGCGTTCAACCCCCGGACACCAGGGCCCGAAGGTTGGCACCCTCAGGGTGAGAGTGCTAATCGCAGGTTATTCCTCGGCTAGCACTCCGTCAAGGAGAGTGCCAATCCGCCACCCCCGTGTCGCCACGCTCGCGCACCCGCACCGCCACTCTTTCCGCAGTCTTCCGTCGCCGTTTGCCAGGGTTGACCGCAACACGCCGACAGTGGCTTCCCGCCGAGCGCGCCGACCCTTACTCTCCGGCGCGACCACGTCACGGAGGGCAGGCAGATGGCGGACATACCAACCCTGGGATTCCTGCGCGACCAGTTGCGCCGGGCCCGCAAGGTACGCGGGCTCAGCCAGGAGGAGCTGAGCAAAATGATCAACTATTCCCCGTCGGCGGTGAGCGCGATGGAGATCGGTCCGAACCAGCTCAGCGCCGACTACCTGGCCCGGTTCGACAAGGTGCTGGAGACCGGTGGCCTCTTCGTCGGGATGCTGGAGCTGATCCGGCTGCACGCCGAGCCGGACTGGTTCCGGCCGTGGGGCGAGATCGAACGCGAGGCGGTCGCGCTGCGCTGGTACGACCCGGCCGTGGTGCCGGGCCTGCTCCAGACCGAGGCGTACGCCCGGGCGATGCTCCGGGCCGGCCCACCGCTTACCGACGAGCAGATCGAGAAGCGGGTGCTGGCCCGGATGGCCCGGCAGGAGGTGCTCGCCCGCGAGGAGCCGCCGCAGCTCGTCGCGGTGCTCGACGAGCAGGTGCTGCGCCGGCAGGTGGGCGAGCGCGCGACGATGCGCGAGCAGTTGGAGCACCTGCGCAGCCTCACCGACCGCCCGCACGTCCAGGTGCGGATCATCCCGGCCGAGACCCCGTGGTACGGCGGGCTTGCTGGCCCCTTCGTGCTGGCCCGGCTCGCCGACGGCACCGAGCTGGCGCACCTGGACAACCAGCTCCGGGGGCACACAGTGGACAGCCCGAACGACCTTGCCAGCCTCGGGCGACGTTGGGAGACTGTGGCCGGTGAGGCGCTGCCGCGCCGGCAGTCCGCCCGCCTGATCGAGGAAGTGGCGAAGTCATGGACCTGACCCGTGCCGCCTGGCGCAAGTCCTCCCGCAGCAACCAGAACGGCGGCGCCTGCGTCGAGGTCGCCGACAACCTGCCCGGCGTGGTCGCCGTACGCGACAGCAAGGACCCGGCCGGCCCGGCGCTCGCCTTCACCCCCGCCGCCTGGCGCGCCTTCGTCGCCACCCACGCCCCCACCCGCTAGACCCGGCCCCGACGCGGCGTCCGCCCGCGCCGCGCGCCCGCCCACCGCCTCCCGGCCCGACTCGGCTCGGCTCGGCTCGCGCAGCTCGGCTCGGCTCGGCTCGGCCCGACTCGGCTCGCTCAGCTCAGCTCGGCCCGGCCAGGCCCGGCCAGGCCCGGCCCAAGCCGGCCCGGCCCAAGCCGGCCCGGGCTGCCGAGTTGCCCGACCTCGCCCCGCGGGTGTGCGCGCGGGTTGCGGCATGACGCGGCCTCCCGCCGAGCTGACACCCCAAGATGCCGCAACCCGCGTCCGCCAGCCGCACGTGACACGCCGGACTGCGGCCAGGCCAAACGGCCTCCGGGCCGGACCGAAATCCCGAGATGCCGCAAGTCGCGCCCTGCCGCCGACGTGACAGCCCAAGATGCCGCAACCCGCGGCCGTCGGCCGGACAGAGGTGCCGCGAGCCGTGCCGTCCCCGAGACCGAGACCGAGACGGCCGCCGCCGCGCTCTCACCGCCGGCACGACAGCCCAACATGCCGCAAGTCGCGCCCTCCCGCCGGCACGACAACCCAACATGCCGCAAGTCGCGCCTTCCGGCCGGCGTGAGGGCCCAAGATGCCGCAAGTCGCGACCGGCATGCCCGCAAGAGGCCGGCCGGGGCCTCCGGCGGGGCGGACGGGGGCGGGACGGAAGAATGGGGCGGGTGGATCTGGAGCAGTTCGCCGCGTTGCATACCGCTGAGGGGTCGGCCGCGCTCGACGCGGCGGCCCGGGTGGCCGGCGGTGATCCGCTGGTCGCGGCGGCGGCGCTGCGCTCGGCCGGGGTGCCGGCCGGGCTCGCGGCGGCGGCGCTGACCCAGGCGGAGCTGCGCCGCCGGGCGACCGGCAAGTTCGGGCCGGCGGCGGCCGGCATGTTCTTCACCCGGCCGGGGCTGGAGCAGGCCACCCGGCAGGTCGTCGCCGACCGGCGGGCGCGGCGGCTGCGCGCCGCCGGGGTGAGCACGCTTGCCGACCTGGGCTGCGGGCTGGGCGCCGACGCGCTCGCCGCCGCCCGCGCCGGCATCCGGGTGTACGCGGTGGAGGCGGACCCGCTCACCGCTGCGCTGGCCGAGGCGAACGCCCAGGCCGCCGGGCTGGCCGACCTGGTCACCGTCGAGTGCGGCGACGCGACGGCGTTCGACGTGACCCGGGTCGAGGCGGTCTTCTGCGACCCGGCCCGACGCCGGGCCGGCACCGGCCGCCGGATCTTCGACCCGAACTCGTACTCGCCGCCGTGGGACTTCGTGACCGGCCTGGCCGAGCGGGTGCCGCACACGGTGGTGAAGGTCGCGCCGGGAATCGACCACGCGCTGATCCCGCCCGGTGCCGAGGCCGAGTGGGTGAGCGTCGACGGCGACCTGGTCGAGGCGGCCCTCTGGTGTGGCGAACTGGCCGAGCTGCCCCGCCGCGCGACAGTGCTGAAGGAGAAACTTTCGGCTGACGTCCCGAGCGGAGCAGCAGTTTCCTCCGGCCACCCGGCCGACGGGGAAAGCCGGCACACCGACGGAGCCGGCGGCGGAAGCCGGCACACCGACGGCCCGGCGACGTACCAGCTGACCGGAACGGGGGCACGTGAGGCGGTGGTCGGGCCGGTGCGACGCTTCGTCTACGACCCGGATCCGGCGGTGGTCCGGGCTCACCTGGTGGCCGAGCTGGCGGCCGAGCTGGACGCCACGTTGGCCGACCCGACAATCGCCTACCTCTACGCCGACGCGGTACGGCGCACGCCGTACGCCCGTTGCCTGGAGGTGACCGACGTGCTGCCGTTCTCCCTCAAGCGGCTGCGGGCGTTGCTGCGGGAACGGCAGGTCGGCCGGGTGGAGATCCTCAAGCGCGGCTCCGCGTTGGAACCCGAGCGACTCCGGCGCGACCTGCGGCTGGCCGGCGACCAGCCGGCGAGCCTGGTGCTCACCCGGGTCGCCAGCGCCCCGACGGTCCTGCTCTGCCGCCCGGTGGCCTGAACCCGAGCCCCCGGAGCCGAACCACCGGCTGAGAAGGCACTGGCTCGGGTATCGGGCCGGGGCTACCTTGGCGGACATGGCGGGACATGGCACCCCGGCGGTCGCGCTGCTGGCGAAGCGGAAGGTCGACCATCGCACCCATCCGTACGACGTCTCGCCTGACGAGCCCAACTATGGCGCGCTGGTCGCCGCCGCGCTCGCGGTGGCGCCCGAGCGGGTCTTCAAGACTCTGGTCACCGAGGTTGACGGGGCGCTGACGGTGGCGGTGGTGCCGGTGACCGGCGATCTCGACCTCAAGGCGCTGGCGGCGGCCGTGGGCGGCAAGCGGGCCACGCTGGCCGAGCGGGCGGCGGCCGAGCGGGCCACGGGGTACGTACGCGGCGGCATCAGCCCACTGGGCCAGCGGCGACGCCTGCCCACGGTCCTCGACGTCTCCGCCCTGGCGCACCCGACGGTGTACGTCTCGGCCGGCCGCCGAGGGCTCCAGGTGGAGCTCAGCCCCGGGGATCTGGTCGCGCTCACCGATGCGCGGACCGCACGCCTCGCCGCCGTCTGACCCGGCCGGAGGAGTCCCGGCTGAACGGGACTCCGGCATCGGAACACGGACGGTGGCGGCGCGATGTCGAGGGCGTTGCTGAATTGTTACCGCTGACAACAAACTCATGACCGGCGCACCCTTGTGCTGGCGTGTGGCGCGCAATACGTTGCCGGACACAACAAAACAAAAAACACCGACACCCTTCCCCACCCTCGAAAGGACCCTGCACATGCGCAAGGGCTTCCTCGCCGTCGGCACCGTGGGCCTGCTGGCCCTCGGCAGCCTGACGGCCTGTGGCGACGAGTCCGGCGGCGACCAGGCCGGCTCCGACGTGACCCCGAAGATCGGCGTGATCCTGCCGGACAGCAAGTCCTCCGCCCGCTGGGAGGGCGCCGACCGCAAGTTCCTCCAGGCCGCCTTCGATGCTGCCGGTGTCGAGGCGGACATCCAGAACGCGCAGGGCGACAAGACCCAGTTCCAGACCATCGCCGACCAGATGATCACGAGCGGCGTCACCGCGCTGATGATCGTGAACCTGGACTCCGGCACCGGCAAGGCCGTCCTCGACAAGGCCAAGTCGCAGGGCGTCGCCACCATCGACTACGACCGCCTCACCCTCGGCGGCTCGGCGGAGTACTACGTCAGCTTCGACAACGAGGCCGTCGGCAAGCTCCAGGGCGAGGGTCTGGCCAAGTGCCTGACCGACCAGAAGGCGGAGAAGCCGGTCGTGGCGTACCTGAACGGGTCGCCGACCGACAACAACGCCACCCTGTTCAAGAACGGCTACGACTCGATCCTCAAGCCCAAGTTCGACGCCAACGAGTACGTCAAGGGCCCGGACCAGTCCGTGCCGGACTGGGACAACGCCCAGGCCGCCACGATCTTCGAGCAGATGCTCACCCAGACCGGCGGCAAGATCGACGGTGTGCTGGCCGCCAACGACGGCCTCGGCAACGCCGCCATCTCGGTGCTGAAGAAGAACAAGCTCAACGGCAAGGTTCCGGTGACCGGCCAGGACGCCACCACGCAGGGCCTGCAGAACATCCTCGCCGGTGACCAGTGCATGACCGTCTACAAGGCCGTCAAGCAGGAGGCCGACGCCGCCGCCGAGCTGGCCATCGCGCTGGCCAAGGGCGAGCGCAAGGAGACCGGCCAGACCGTCAAGGACCCCGAGGGCAACCGTGACGTCCCCGCCGTCCTGCTCACCCCGCAGGCGATCTACAAGGAGAACGTCAAGGACGTCATCGCCGACGGTTTCGTGACCAAGGAAGAGGTCTGCACCGGCAACTTCGCCGCGCTCTGCACCGAAGCGGGCATCAGCTGACCTCACCCGCCTAGGCGGCGCCGCCCGGCACGGTAACCCCGTGCCGGGCGGCGTGCCGCCGCTGGACGGGCCCCGATCTCCCTCCGTGACAAAGGAGAACCCCGTGTCCGCGACCCCTCTGCTGGAGCTACGCGGGATCGACAAGAGTTTCGGTCCCGTCCAGGTCCTACGCGATGTCGCCTTCGCCGCCTACCCGGGCGAGGTCACCGCGCTCGTCGGTGACAACGGCGCCGGCAAGTCGACGCTGGTCAAGTGCATCAGCGGCATCTACCCGACCGACGCCGGGCAGTTCGTCTTCGACGGCCGGCCGGTGAACATCCACAGCCCGCGCGACGCCGCAGCGCTCGGCATCGAGGTCGTCTACCAGGACCTCGCGCTCTGCGACAACCTCGACATCGTGCAGAACATGTTCCTCGGCCGCGAGAAGCGCAGCGGCATCGTCCTCGACGAGCCGACCATGGAACAGATGGCGGCCGAGACCCTCGCCGGGCTCTCCGTACGCACCGTCAAGTCGCTGCGCCAGCACGTCTCCAGCCTCTCCGGCGGCCAGCGCCAGACCGTGGCGATCGCCAAGGCCGTGCTCTGGAACAGCAAGCTGGTGATCCTGGACGAGCCGACCGCCGCGCTCGGCGTCGCGCAGACCGCCCAGGTGCTCGAACTGGTCCGGCGGCTGGCCGACAACGGTCTGGCCGTCGTGCTCATCTCGCACAACATGAACGACGTCTTCGCCGTCTCCGACCGGGTCGCCGCGCTCTACCTCGGCCAGATGGTCGCCCAGGTGAAGACCACCGACATCACTCACGCGCAGGTGGTCGAGCTGATCACCGCCGGTCGCTCCGGCGGGCTCGGGCTCACCGGCGAACCGGCCACCAACGGCAACGGCGCGGCGCCGGCCGGTAGCACCACGGGAGGCGTCTCATGAGCACCACCGCCGTCAAGCAGGAAGGGCCGGCCGCCGTCGCGTCGACGCCCTCCGTCGGCAGCCACGTCCGCGACTACTGGCGACGGGTACGCGGTGGCGACATCGGCGCCCTGCCCGCCGTCCTCGGCCTGCTCGTCCTCTGCACGATCTTCTCCATCCTGCGGCCGTCGTTCCTCAGCGCCGGGAACTTCGCCAACCTGTTCACCCAGGGCGCGGCGGTCACCCTGATCGCGATGGGCCTGGTCTTCGTCCTGCTGCTGGGTGAGATCGACCTGTCGGCCGGCTTCGCCAGCGGCGTCTGCGCGGCGGTGCTGGCCAACGTGGTCACCGTGCTCGGATATCCCTGGTACGTCGCGGTGGCCGCCGCCGTGCTCACCGGCATGGTGATCGGTACGATCCTCGGCCTCCTGGTCGCCAAGATCGGCATTCCGTCCTTCGTGGTCACCCTGGCCGGCTTCCTGGCCTTCCAGGGCGTGGTACTGCTGCTGATGGAGCAGGGACGCAACATCTCGGTGCGCGACTCGGTGCTGGTGGCGATCGCCAACCGCAACCTGCCCCCGGTGATCGGCTGGGCGCTCGCCGCCGTGGCCGTCGCCGGTTACGCCGCCGTCCAGTTGCTCCGCCACCGCAATCGCGCCGCGCGTGGCCTGATCACCGACCCGATGACGGTGGTGCTCGCCCGGATCGGCGGGCTGGCGGTCATCCTCGGCCTCGCGGTCTACATGCTCAACCTGGAGCGCAGCCGCAACGTGCTGATCAGCTCGCTCAAGGGCGTGCCCATCGTCGTGCCGATCATCGCGGTGCTGCTCATCGTCTGGACCTTCGTGCTCCAGCGCACCAGCTACGGCCGGCACATCTACGCGGTCGGCGGCAACAGGGAGGCCGCCCGCCGGGCCGGCATCAACGTGGACCGGATCCGCATCTCGGTCTTCGTCATCTGCTCCACGATGGCCGCCATCGGCGGCATCGTCGCCGCCAGCCGGGCCAACTCCGTCGACCCGAACACCGGCGGCAGCAACGTGCTGCTCTACGCCGTGGGCGCGGCCGTGATCGGTGGCACCAGTCTCTTCGGCGGCAAGGGCCGGGTGCTGGACGCGGTGCTCGGTGGCGCGGTGGTCGCGGTGATCGACAACGGCATGGGTCTGATGGGCTACAGCTCCGGCGTCAAGTACGTGGTCACCGGCGTGGTGCTGCTCCTGGCGGCCAGCGTCGACGCGCTGTCGCGCCGACGGGCCGCCGCCAGTGGCAGCCGCTGATCCGCTGCACCGAAGGTAGTCACAACCGATGCGCGTGGGACCGAGCCAGGACGAGATTCGGCGGCAGAATCTCGGTGCCCTGCTGCGCTACGTGCACGTGCACGGTGCCACCACGCGTGCGGAACTGACCACCGCACTGGGGTTGAACCGGAGCACCATCGGCGCGCTCACCGCCGACCTCGCCGCGGCCGGCCTGGTGACTGAGGGGGCGCCGAAGGAAACCGGCCGGGCCGGACGACCATCGCTTGTCGTCCGGCCCGAGTCGGACCGGGTCTTCGCGTACGCGTACAGCATCGAGGTGGACCGGCTGCGGGCCGCGCGGGTCGGGCTCGGCGGCGCGGTGCTCGACCGCCGGGAACTGGACCGCCCCCGCGGTCTCACCGCCGCGGAGGCCGCCCCGCTGCTGGCCGGCGCGGTCAAGGAGATGCGGCAGGCGCTGCCGGAGGATGCCGTCTGCGTCGGTGCCGGGGTGGCGGTCTGCGGCATGGTCCGCCGCGACGACGGCCTGGTCCGGCTCGGGCCCACCACCGGATGGGTGGACGAGCCGATCGGCACGGCGCTCGGCACGGAACTCGGGGTCGACGTGCCGGTCACGGTCGGGAACGTGGCCGACGTGGCGGCCTTCGCCGAACACGCCCGTGGTGCGGCGGCCGGCTGCGACAACGTCATCTACCTCTACGGCGACGTCGGCGTCGGCGCCGGGATCATCGCCGGAGGCCGGCGGCTGACCGGGCACGGCGGCTACAGCGGCGAGGTCGGGCACATGGTGGTGGTCCGCGACGGGGCCCGGTGCGAGTGCGGCAACCGGGGGTGCTGGGAGACCGAGATCGGCGAGCACGGGCTGCTCCGGGCCGCCGGCCGCTCCGACGCCCGGGGCCGGGAGGCGATGCTGGCGGTCTTCGACGCCGCCGACCGCGGGGACGCCCAGGCCCAGATCGCGGTACGCCAGGCCGGCGACTGGCTCGGCTTCGGCGTCGCCAACCTGGTCAACATCTTCAACCCGGAGATGGTCATCTTCGGCGGCACCATGCGCGACCTCTACCTGGCCGCCGCCGCCCAGGTGCGCAGTCGGCTCAACTCCAACGGGCTGCCGGCCTGCCTTGAGCACGTCCGACTGCGTACCCCGAAGCTCGGTGAGGACGCTCCCCTGGTCGGCGCGGGCGAACTCGCCTTCGACCGGCTGCTGGCCGACCCGCTCGACGTCAACTGACCTCCAGTTCCAGATTTCGCGAGCAGGTTTCGCCAATCGGTGAACTGATCGGCCGAACAATCCGTACCAGGTTGCGGACGGCCGACGGGGTGCGGACGTCCATCGCTCAACGATCGGTTCTCGTCCGAGGAGGCGCCGCAGACATGGCACCGCTGGATTCCGCTCGTCGCCGGCAGGGCAACCGGTCCCGTCGCTTGGCGGTGCTGCTCACCACCATCGCCGCAGCCCTCGTCGTCCTGCCCGGCGTGGCGCTGGCCGCGCCCGCCGCTCAGCAACTCGCCGCCGCCGACCAGGCCCTGCTCGACGGGGTACGGCTGGCCGGGCTCTGGGAGATGCCGGCCGGGCAGATGGCCGCCGAGAAGGGCCAGTCACGGGTGGTCCGCGAGGTGGGCGCCGAGATCGCCCGGCAGCACGAGGAGCTTGACCGGATCACCGTGGAGGCGGCCAACAAGCTGAGCGCCGTCATTCCCAACGCGCCGACCGCCGAGCAGCAGGGCTGGCTCACCGAGATGAAGGACGCCAACGGCGCCCGCTTCGACCAGATCTTCGTCACCCGGCTCCGGGTCGCCCACGGCAAGATCTTCCCGGTCATCGGCGCGGTCCGGGCCAGCACCCGCAACGAGGTCATCCGGGACCTGGCCAACTCGGCGAACACGTTCGTCGGTGATCACATGCGGATGCTGGAGAGCACCGGCCTGGTCCGGTACGCCGAACTGCCGCCCGCCGCACTGCCGGCCCCGGGCAACGACGGCCTGCTCGCCGCCGCGTCGGCCAACACCGGCCCGCAGATCGGCGTCAGCAACACGCTGATCTGGGCGATCTTCCTCGGCGCCCTCGGCACCGGCGGCTTCCTCACGTACCGCATGTTCCGTCGCAGCTGATCGCCGCCACCTGATTCGATGACCGTTCGTACCCGAGCCGCTGCCCTGCTCGGGCTGATCCTCACCGCACTGTGCGCCGCCCTGGGCCCCGCCGGCCCAGCGGCGGCGCACGCCGTGGTGGTCGCCACCACCCCGCAGCGTGACGAGGTGCTCGGGTACGCGCCGCGCGAGGTGCTGGTGACCTTCAGCGAGACCATCGCCGTGGTCCCCGGCCGGGTACAGGTCCTCGCCCCCGACGGAAAGCGGATCAATGTCGGCGAGCCCGAGGTCCGGGACCGGACCATCCGGATCGCCCTGCGACCCTCGGACCGTCCACTCGGCACCTACCTGGTCAGCTACCGCGTCATCTCGGCCGACAGTCACCCGGTCGCGGGCAGCTTCACCTTCGCCGCCGGGGCACCGTCGGCGACCCCGCCGCAGCCGGCCCTGGCGGAGTCCGAGTCACCGGCCGGGGTGCTGGTACCGGTAGCGAAGTACCTCGGGTACCTGGGGCTGCTCCTGGCGGTCGGCCCGCCGCTGCTCGCGGCCACCATGTGGCCCCGCCGCCGCCGTCGGGGTGCCACGGCCACCGCGCTGTGCGGGCTCGGTCTGGTCGCCGCCGGCACGCTCGGCACCTGGGTCGGGCAGGCGGCACAGGTGGTCGGTGCGCCGGTCGGGCAGCTCTCCCTGGCCGACCTGCGGGCCGTCGCGGACAGCGACGTCGGAGTGGTGCTGGCCGCCCGGCTGGCGCTGGTCGGCTTGGCGGCGGCCCTGCTGCCGGCGGTGCTGCGGGGTGTTGATGACCGTTCGTCGGCCGGTCGCGTCGTCGCCGGGCGGGTACGCGGTGCGGCACTGGCGGCAATCGGCCTGGCCGGGTTCGTCACCTGGCCACTGGCCGGGCATCCGGTCGCCTCGCCGCTGCCGCCGGTGAGCATCGCACTGGGCACCCTGCACGTCGCCGGGGTGACCGTCTGGTTGGGCGGACTGTTCGCGCTTACCGTGTTCCTGCTCCGGGGCACCCATGAGCGGGTGCTCGCCCGGATCCTGCCGGCCTGGTCCCGGCTGGCCACCCTCGCGGTGGCCTGGCTGGTCGCCGCCGGGCTCGGTCAGGCCGTGATCGAGCTCGGCCGCCCTTCGGCCCTGTGGGGCAGCACGTACGGTCGCCTGCTGCTGGCCAAGGCGGCACTGCTGGCCGGGGTGCTGGCGGTGGCGGCCGGGCAACGCCGCCTGATCAGGCGACGGGTCGCGGCGGTTCGACCCCGGTGGGTCGCCCGGGCGGCCGGCGTGGAACTCGCCGTGACGGCGGTGGTGCTGGCGCTGACGGCGATGCTGGTGCAGACCCCGCCCGGTCGGTCGGCCGGTACCGCGGCCGACGGGGTGAACCGGGAGGGTGTCGCGCAATCGCTCACCACCGATCTGTTCACCTTGCAGTTCGACATCTACCCGGCGGTCGCCGGCACCACGAACAGCCTGCACGCGTACGTCTACACACCGCAGGCGAAGGAGTTGCCGGTGGCGGAGTGGACGGTCACCGCCGCCCTGCCGGAGGCCGGCATCGAGCCGATCACCGTCGACGTGTTCGCGCTGGAACCGCACCACGGCAGCGCCGAAATCCACTTCCCGGTCGCCGGTGACTGGACGTTGCGGGTCAGCGCCCGAACCAGCGAGATCGACCGTTCCACCGCCACCACCACGGTGACGATCCGCTGACCTGACCTGGCTCGATGACGCCTCAGCGGTCGACCTGGGTGAAGTCCCAGGAATGCGGCTGCCGGGCCAGCAGCATCACCGGCGGGTCGGGCAGCGGCCGAGGGCTGCTGCGCCACTTCGAGATCACCACGACCCGGTGGTCGGTGGAGGAGAAGACCTCGCTGGACAGGTGCAGCGGGTCGTGCTCGAATTCGGGCAGCGCGCTGTCGCACACCCAGGTGATCAGGTCGGCGAGCGCGTACGGCTCAGCCCGTGCCTCCCACATCCGTACGATCACGTCGTCGTCCTCCTCAGACGCTGACCGTGGTCAGCGGCATGGCCGAATCCGCGGGCAGGTCGAGCCGGCTCGGCGCGACGCCCGAGGCGACCAGGTGCGAGCCGAGCGCCGCCACCATCGCGCCGTTGTCCGTACACAGGCCGGGCCGGGGCACCCGTACCCGGATGCCGTACCGGGCGGCCCGCTGCTCGGCCATCGCCCGCAACCGTGAGTTGGCCGCCACTCCCCCGCCGATCACCAGCGTCTCCACGCCCCGACCACGGCAGGCGTCCAGGGCCTTGTTCACCAGCACGTCGCAGACCGCCTCCTGGAAGGACGCGGCGACGTCTGCGACCGGGACCGGCTCGCCGGCCCGCTGGCGAGCCTCCACCCACCGCGCCACCGCGGTCTTCAGCCCGGAGAAGGAGAAGTCGTGGCGGTGCGCGACGAGATCCTTGGCTGCGGTCAGGCCACGCGGGAAGGCGATCGCCGCCGGGTCACCGGCCCGGGCCTCCCGATCGATGTACGGCCCACCGGGGAACGGTAGACCGAGCAGCCGGGCCACCTTGTCGAACGCCTCGCCGGCCGCGTCGTCGATGGTGGCGCCCAGCGGGGTCACGCCCCGGGCCAGATCGTCGATCAGGAGCAGCGACGAATGGCCACCGGAGACCAGCAGCGCGATCGCCGGTTCGGGCAGCGGACCGTGCTCCAGCGTGTCCACCGCGACGTGCGCGGCGAGATGGTTGACGCCGTAGACCGGTTTCTCGGCGGCGACCGCGTATCCCTTGGCCGCGGCCACCCCGACCAGCAGCGCCCCGGCCAAACCCGGCCCGGCGGTGACCGCGATCGCGTCGATGTCGGCGAGCGTCACCCCCGCTTCGGTCAATGCCCGCTGCATCGTCGGCACGATGGCCTCCAGATGCGCCCGGCTGGCCACCTCCGGCACCACCCCACCGAATCGGGCGTGCTGGTCCACGCTGGACGCGAGCGCGTCGGCGAGCAGGGTGTGCCCGCGTACGACACCGACGCCGGTCTCGTCGCACGAGGTTTCGATGCCGAGGATCAGTGGTTCGTCAGCCATGGGCTTTCTCAGTCCTGGGTGCGCTGCATCACCAGCGCGTCGGTGTTGCTCGGTTGGTAGTAGCCGCGCCGCACGCCGATCGGTTCGAAACCGTGCATCGCGTAGAGCCGCTGGGCCGGGGCGTTGTCGGCGGCGACCTCCAGCAGAACGGCGCGTACACCGAGCCGGCCGGCCTCGGCGAGCAGCGCCTCCAGCAGCAGTCGGCCGATCCCCCGGCGCTGCGCGTCCCGCCGGACCGCGATGTTCTGCACCCACGCCTCGTCGGGCGGGGCGACGGCGAGCCCGGCGTAGCCGAGCACCCCGCCGTCGTCGTCGGTGAACACCCGGTAGAAGTGCCCGTGCGACAGCTCGTTCCAGAACATCGCCGCGGACCACTGCTCGGCACCGAATAGATCCGCTTCGATCGGCAGCACCTCGTCGATGTGCCACCAGCGGAACCGGGCCGGCCGCGACCGGCTCACGGCAGCACCGGCTTGCGCGCGGTGGCGGCCACCGCGTCCGGTCGGCGCAGGTAGAGCGGGGTGAGCGGATCGCCGGCCGCGCCGGCCCGGATCCGCTCGGCAGCCAGGGTGGCCAGCGCACCCGCGTCCGGATAGCGGGGTTCGGCCCGCAGCGGCAGGCCGAGGACCTCGGCATAGCGGTGGGCACCGTCGCCGACCGCCACGGTCGCGCCCAGTTCCCGGGCCCGATCGGCGGCCACCGAGGGCGCACCTACCTCCGGCCCGACCAGACGTTCACCCGCCCCGTCGTAGACCGCCCAGTAGATCTCCCGCCGCCGCGCGTCGCTCGCCGCCAGCACCGGCTCGCCAGCCGCCGCCGGGTGGCCGATGGCGTCGAGCGAGCAGACACCGTACGCCGGAATGTCGAGCACCTGCCCCATCGTGGCGGCGGTCACCAGGCCCACCCGCAGCCCGGTGAACGGGCCGGGGCCGAGCCCGGCGACGATCGCGGCCAGGTCGGCGGGACGGGCATCCGCGTCGGCGAGCACCGCCTCCACCTGCGGCGCCAGCAGTTCGCCGTGCGCGCGGGCATCCACCGTGCACCGGTGCGCCCGGGTGACGACCGCGTTCGCGGTGACCTCGACGAGCGCCGCGGTCACCGCCGGGGTCGAGCTGTCCACCACCAGTACGAGCACAATTGACCAGCCTAGCCGCATCGCCTCCGGCCCTTGGACGCCCGCCCGCCATCGCCGCCGGGTCGTAGCGCTCGCGCGCACCGCACCCATGACGATGAGTAGTCAGGAGATGAGGGGCCAGGCCCGTGAGCGCCTGGCCCCTCATCGACGGATCAGTTGCGGCGGATCAGTTGCGGCGGCTCCACTGCTGGTTTGCTCCACCCCAGCAGCTGTACAGCTGGATCATCGCCCCGTTACCGCTACCACCGGCGTCGAGGCACAGCCCTGACTGCACGCCGGTGATCGTGCCGTTGGAGTTGATGTTCCACTGCTGGTTCGCGCCGCTGTGGCAGTCATACAACTGGATCCGGGTGCCGTTGCTCGTGCTGGAGTTCGGCACGTCCAGGCACTTGCCGTTCACCGTCAGCTGCCTGCTCGAGGTGTGGGTGAACCGCTGGTTCGAGCCACCCCAGCAGTCGTACAACTGGATCTGGGTGCCGTTGCTGGTGCTCGAGTTCGGCACGTCCAGGCACCGGCCGGACTGCTGACCGACGATCATCTGGCCGGACCCGCCACTGGGCGGCGGGGTGGTCGGGTTGGGCGGGTTGGTCGGGCCGGGGCCGGGGGTGCCGCCTTCCGAGAGGGTGATGTCCGAGCTTCCCTGGCTCTGGTAACCCTCGGTCGCCATGATCTGGT
>NZ_JBFAQH010000033.1:0-16984 GCF_040677165.1 Micromonospora sp. NPDC049374
GCGTTACGCAACGCGGTGCCCGACATGTTCCGCATCCACTCGGGCTGCTGCGAGTGCCAGGCCAGGGTGTGACCCCGCACCTTCCAACCCCGGGACAGGGCGTGGTTGACGATCCGATCCGCGTTCGTGTAGGTGAACCGCCCCTGCTGCGGCTCGAGCGCGTCGATCTTCATCTCGTTCTCGGCCGTGACCGAGTTGAACTCACGGTTCAGGATGCCGACGTAGGTGGAATCGGAGAGCTTGTTCGCCGCCACCGCAGCACCGAAGTAGCGGCCTGACTGCGCGGCAGCCGCCCCCAGGGTGGACTCGGCAGCCTGGGCGCTGGAGGTCACCACAACCATGCTGGTGGCGACGAGGGCGAGACCGGCTGCGGCCGAGACCAGCGCGCCGCGCGGTCGCAGTCGAGTAGCCAGCCGCCCGCTGGCGCGGGCGAGGGCGTTTTTCATGGCATGAGCCTTTCGACGAAGCCGTGCTGATGAGAAGCCGGCCCCGACTACTGCCCAACACGATGGCCCTCCCACGCCGACGCGGTCGCCCGGATGCCGCGTCGGCCGGTGCACTCAGCCGGTCATCGTGAGTAGATCGAGGCTGTTGTATCGAAAACCTTATCGAAACAGATCCGAAAGCTCAACGCGTCGCGGCACTCTTTGACCGTTCGTCCCGGTCACGATCCGACTCCGCTGCCCTCGGCGCGCCATGGGGAACGGGGTCACGCCGGCGAGATCAGGGCCCCCGAAAGTTTCGGCCCATCCGACCGGCCCGCGACTCCGTCGCCGAGCACGTCGGCCAGCCAGCGCAGCTGCCGTCGTACCTGGGTGGCGTCGCCGTGTTCGTGGCCGTTGAACGGGTAGACATGCATCGTCCGCTCGGGAGGCGGACCACCGACGGTGGCGCCGTAGTGGTTGTAGGCGGCGAACCCGGTGCTCGGGGGGCACACCATGTCCCGCAGCCCGATGCCGAAGTGGACCGGTGCGTTGGCGCGACGGGCGAAGCTGACCCCGTCGACATAGGACAGCGTGCGTCGTACGGCCGGCTCCGCGTCGCGGTTGACCGCGAGGTAGTTGACGATCTCGCCGTAGACGCCGACCTCGGTGATCTCCAGGGCCCGCTGCGGGTGGCAGAGGAACGGCGCGGTGGTGAGCACGGCGGCCAGGTCACCGACCAGCCCGGCGACGGCGAGGGACAGCCCACCGCCCTGGCTGTTGCCGGCGGCCACCACCCGGTGTGGGTCGACTCCCGGCAGCGCCCGGGCCGCGTGGACCGCCCGCACCGCGTCGGTGATGAGCCGGCGGTAGTAGTAGCCCTCCGGGGTCATGATGCCGCGGGTCACCGGCGACGGCCCGCCGGGCGCCTCGCCGTGCGGGTCCGGCGTGTCACCCGCGCCGTACTGGCCGGACTGTCCCCTGGCGTCCATCAGCAGGTGGGCGTAGCCGGCAACCGGCCAGATCAGGCGTTCGTGCGGGAGCCCCCGGCCGCGGCCGTAGCCCACGTACTCCACGATCACCGGCAGCGCCTCGTCCACCCCGGCCGGACGGTTGTACCAGGCCCGGATCGGATCGCCGCCGAACCCCGCGAAGGTGACGTCCCAGCTGTCCACCAGGCGCAGGTCGGTCGGTTCCGGCCGGACGTCGAGCAGCACCGGCGACTGCGTCGCCGCATCCAGCGTCGACCGCCAGAACGTGTCGAAATCGGCGGGCTCGGCCACGGCCGGCGTGTACTGCCGTAACTGGTCCAGCGGGAGGTCAAACAGGGGCATGGCTCCTCGCAGCGGGCTCGGTCATGAATGTGGAGGCGGCGCGGTGCTCTCCCGGATCACCAGTTCGGCGACCAGATCTATCCGGCTGGTGGGCAGGGCGTTGCCGCGGGCGAGATCGAGCAGCATCTGGGTAGCGGTGCCGGCCATGTCGCGCAGCGGCTGGTGGACCGTGGTCAGGGCCGGACCGACCCAAGCCGACAGCGGCAGGTTGTCGTAGCCGACCACCGAAACGTCGCCGGGAACGTCGAGGCCGAGCTGCCGGGCCGCCCGTAACACGCCCAACGCCTGCAGGTCGGAGCCGGCGAAGATCGCCGACGGCCGGTCGGACCGGCTGAGCAACTCGATCCCGTGGGTGTAGCCGGCGTCGAGGTGGAAGTTGCCATGACGGATCAGCGTGGCGTCGATCGGAACGCCGAGTTCCTCGTGGGCGCAACGGAAGCCGGCCGTACGGGCCCGGGCGCAGAGCACGTCCCGTGGACCGGAGATGACCGCGATCCGGCGGTGCCCCAGATCCAACAGGTGTCGAGTGGCGATCAGGCCACCGTTCCAGTTGTTCGAGCCGACGGTGGGCACGGAGGCCACGCTGGCGCTGTCGGTGTCGATGACGACCACGGGGATCGACTGGCGCTGCAACTGTTGCCGCTGCTGGTCGGTGAGGTTGCACATGACCAGCAGCACCCCGAGGGGACGCCGGGCGACCGCCGCGTCGACCCAGGACTGCGGCGGCCGGCGGGCGGCACTGAGCTGCGACAGCACCACGTTCACCCCGGTGAGGGCGGCGACCGCCTCGACCCCCCTGATGATCTCCAGAGCCCAGTCGGAGCCGAACTCGTGGAACACCAGGTCGATCTGGCCCTCTCCGGGTGCCCGGCGGGCGCGCCGACGGTAGCGGTGCCGTTGCAGGCTGGCCTCGACCCGTGCCCGGGTCACGGCGGCGACGTCCGAACGTCCGTTGAGAACCTTCGAGACCGTGGCCGAGGAGACACCGACCTCCCGCGCGATGGTCGCGATGGTCGCGGAGCCGAGCGCTGCCGGCGAACGCTTCTCTGCCATCCGATCCTCTGCAACGAGTCCGAAAATTTCGGAGACTGTAGCACGCAGCGGACCGGCAGAGGGTGACCTGAGTCGATGCTGGCTACTCGCGGCGATGAATTCCGGCAATCGCTTACCAGCATGGCAAGTACGGTCTGAACAGTCTTTCCGCGCCCCTTGACATGCCCTGTCGACGCCCTTAGGTTCCCCGACACAGGTGTCCGACTGGTTTCCGAAAATTTCGATAATCGCCGTGTCCCACGGCGGTCGGCGTGGCCTGCCGGGATACCTCCCGGCCCCGGCCGGAGGGGTTCGCATGACAAGTCAGCTGCCCGTCGACGACCGATTGGCGTCCACTCACGCCGATCGGTGGCGTGATCCGAAGCTGCGACCGGACGAACGGGCCGACGCGCTCATCCCGCTGATGTCGCTGGAGGAGAAGCTCGCTCAGCTGGTCGGCCTCTGGGTCGGTGCGGACGCTTCCGGTGAGGGCGTCGCTCCCCACCAGACCGACATGGTCGAGCACATCCCGCCGTGGTCGGAGGCGATCCGGCACGGTCTGGGGCAGCTGACCCGGCCGTTCGGCACCGCGCCGGTCGACCCGGTCCTCGGCGCACGGTCCCTGGCCGCGTCCCAGGCGCAGATCGTCGCGGCGAGCCGGTTCGGTATTCCGGCGCAGGTGCACGAGGAGTGCCTCACCGGCTTCGCCGCCTGGCGGGCGACGGTCTACCCGACACCGCTGAGCTGGGGCGCGGCCTTCGACCCGGAGCTGGTCGAGGAGATGGCCCGGCTGATCGGCCGGTCCATGCGGGCGGCCGGTGTCCATCAGGGACTCGCCCCGGTGCTGGACGTCACCCGCGACTACCGCTGGGGGCGCACCGAGGAGACGATCGCCGAGGATCCCTACCTGGTCGGCACGATCGGCGCGGCGTACGTGCGCGGGTTGGAACGGGCCGGCGTGGTGGCGACGTTGAAGCACTTCGCCGGCTACTCGGCGTCGCGGGGCGGCCGGAACCTGGCACCGACGGCGATGGGCCGTCGGGAACTGGCAGACGTGATCCTCCCACCCTTCGAGATGGCCCTGCGGCTCGGTGGGGCACGGTCGGTGATGAACTCGTACGCCGAGATCGATGGTGTGCCGGCGGCGGCCGACGAGGATCTGCTCACCCGGACGCTGCGTGAGCAGTGGGGCTTCGACGGGGTGCTGGTCGCCGACTACTTCGCCGTCCGGTTCCTGCAGACCCTGCACGGCGTCGCCGCCGACGCCGCGGCGGCGGCCCGGCTGGCGCTGCGGGCCGGCATCGACGTGGAGCTGCCCACCGTGGACGCCTACGGCGCGCCCCTGGCGGCGGCGGTGCGCTCCGGCGAGGTCAGCGAGAGCCTGGTCGACCGGGCACTGCGGCGGGTGCTGATTCAGAAGATCGAGCTGGGTCTGCTCGACGAGGGCTGGGACGAGTTGCCGGCGGACGTCGAGGCGCTGCGCTTCGACGACGAGGCCGGTCAGGCCGTCGCCCTGCGGCTGGCCCGCCAGGCCGTCGTCCTGCTCCGCAACCGGGACGGGCTGCTACCGCTCGCCGATCACCAGCGGATCGCGCTGATCGGGCCGGTCGCGGACGACGCGATGGCCATGCTCGGCTGCTACACGTTCCCGCTGCACGTCGGTGTGCATCACCCCGAGCACGGCACCGGGGTCGAGATCCCGTCCCTGCGCGAGGCGCTCCAGCAGCGGCACCCACAGCTCACCCACGTACCGGGCACCGACATCACCGGTGCCGACACCTCGGGCATCGCCGCGGCGGTCCAGGCGGCCACCGACGCCGACGTCTGCGTGCTGGCCGTCGGCGACCGGGCCGGCATGTTCGGCCGGGGCACCTCCGGTGAGGGCTGCGACGCGGTCGACCTGGAGCTGCCCGGGGTGCAGGCCGAACTGGTACGCGCGGTGCTGGCCACCGGTACCCCGGTCGTGCTGGTGGTCCTCTCCGGCCGCCCGTACGCCCTGGGCGACGCGGTGGACGGCGCGAGCGCCATCGTGCAGGCGTTCTTCCCCGGTCAGCTCGGCGGTCAGGCGTTGGCGGAGATCCTCACCGGTGAGGTGGACCCGTCCGGGAGGCTGCCGGTAAGCGTGCCCCGACACGCCGGTGGGCTGCCCGGCACCTACCTCACCCCCATCCTGGGCCGACGGTCGAAGGTGTCGTCGGTGGACCCGACGCCGGCGTTCCCGTTCGGCCACGGTCTCAGCTACACCACCTTCGAGTGGAGCGACGCCGCGGTGAGCGACGCGCCGGGCGGCGGCACCGGGGACCCGACGCCCTGGCCGGTCGACGGGGAGGTGACCCTCGGCGTCACGGTCCGCAACACCGGCACCCGAGCCGGCACCGAGGTGGTTCAGCTCTACCTGCACGATCCGGTGGCGCAGACCACCCGGCCGGTGGTGCGCCTGATCGGATACGCGCGGGTCCCGGTGGAGCCCGGCGGCGCGGCCCGGGTCAGCTTCACCGTCCCTGCCGACGTCACCTCGTTCACCGGGCTGCACGGCCGGCGAGTGGTCGAGCCCGGCGAGGTGCAACTTCGGCTCAGCCGCTCCAGCGGTGACGTGGTGGCAAGCCTGGCACTGCGGCTGGAGGGCGGCGAGCGCGAGGTCGGTCACCACCGCGAACTGCTGTCCCGGGTACGCGTCGAACCCGTCGCCGGGCCCGCGCCGGAGGGTCGGCCATGAGCAGCGTGACCACCCTGACCCCATCGGCGTCCAGCCCCGACACGACGACACCGAAGCCGCCACGACGGGCCGCCCGGCAGACCTGGCGGCGTGCGCTGCGGCGCGACTGGCAGTTGTACTCGCTGGCGATCCTGCCGCTGCTGTTCTTCCTGATCTTCCGGTACCTGCCGATGCTGGGCAACGTCATCGCCTTCCGCCGGTTCCAGCCCGGCGGCAACATTTTCGGTGAGTACTGGGTCGGGCTGCGGTACTTCAAGATGTTCCTGAACGACCCGACGTTCTGGAACGTCTTCACAAACACGCTGGTGCTGGGTGCGCTGACCCTGCTGTTCTGCTTCCCGCTGCCGATCGTGCTGGCGCTACTGCTCAACGAGGTGCGGGCCCGCAAGCTCAAGCGCTTCGTGCAGTCGGTGTCCTACCTGCCGCACTTCCTGTCCATCGTGATCGTGGCGGCCATCGTCATGCAGTTGCTGTCGATGGACGGCACGGTCAACCAGCTCGTCCGCGCCGGTGGCGGCGAAGCGATCCCGTTCCTGCAACGGCCGGAGTGGTTCCGCACCATCTACGTCTCCTCCGAGGTCTGGCAGACCGTCGGCTGGGGCACGATCCTCTACCTGGCGGCGCTGACCACCATCGACGACGACCTCTACGAAGCGGCCCGCATCGACGGCGCCAACCGGTGGCGGCAAACCTGGCACGTCACGCTGCCGGGCATCCGACCGACCATGGTGACGCTGCTGATCCTCAACATCGGCGCCTTCATGGCGGTCGGCTTCGAGAAGATCCTGCTGCTGTACAACCCGCTCACCTATCCGACCGCGGACGTGATCTCCACCTACCTGTTCCGGATGGGCTTCCAGTCAAGCAACTTCAGCTACGCCGCCGCGATCGGGCTGTTCGAGGCGGTGATCGGGTTGATCCTGGTCGTCTCGGCGAACCTGATCGCCCGCCGCACGGTGGGGACGAGCCTGTGGTGACCGTCGACACCGCCGAGCGGCCCACCGAGTCCACGCCCCGCCCCCGTCGTCGCGGCATCCAGGAGACCCGGGGCTACCGGGTGTTCCGGGTGGTCAACGGGATCGTCCTGACCCTCGTGGTGATGGTGACGCTCTACCCGTTCGTCAACATCGTGGCCCGCTCGTTGAGCGACGAGGCGTACATCATCGCCGGCCAGGTGAATCTCGTGCCGCGCGGGTTCACCCTGGACACGTACCAGCTGCTGATGTCCGACCCGCTGTTCTGGACGAACTACCGCAACACCGTGTTCTACACGGTCACCGCCACGGTCATCTCGATCGTGATGACCACCTGCTACGCGTACGTGCTGTCGAAGAAGCAGCTCAAGGGCCGCGGGATGCTGGTCGGCATCGCGGTCTTCACCATGTTCTTCACCGGCGGCCTCATCCCCAACTACGTGCTGGTCACCAGCCTGGGCCTGAAGAACAGCGTCTGGGCCATTGCGCTACCCAACGCCATAAACGTGTTCAACCTGTTGGTGATGAAGGCGTTCTTCGAGAGCCTGCCGACGGAGTTGGAGGAGGCCGCCGCCGTCGACGGGCTCAACACGTACGGCATCCTGCTGCGAATCGTGCTGCCGTTGTCGAAGGCCATCGTCGCCACGATGGTGCTCTTCTACGCGGTGGCCTTCTGGAACTCCTGGTTCGCGGCGTTCCTCTACATGGACCGGCAGGAGCTGTGGCCGGTCACCGTGTACCTGCGCAACCTGATCGCCGGTGCCACCGGCGCGGAGAACGTCGGGTCGATCACCGAGGCCAACGAGGTACAGGCCGAGGCGACGCTCAAGGCCGTGACCATCGTGCTCACCACTCTGCCGATCCTCCTGGTCTATCCCTTCGTCCAGCGGTATTTCGTCCGGGGCATCATGCTCGGCGCGGTAAAGGGCTGACCAGAAGAAACACCCCTCTCACCACCGAGTTGAAAGGATCCCGCCATGTTCCGCAGATCGTGGCGTCACGCGGCGGCGGCTGCTGCCGTGCTGCTAGCCCTCAGCAGCGTCACCGCCTGTGGCGACGACCCGTCCGACAGCGAGGACCTGTCGGAGAACCGGGCCGGCGCAATGGAGAACTACACCGCCGGTACCCAGTTCAAGGCCACCGAACCACTCTCCTTCTCCGTCCTCTACAACAACCACCCGAACTATCCGCTCAAGGAGGACTGGCTGTTCTGGACGGAGTTGAAGTCCCGGACGAACGTCAGCCTCGACAAGGTCGCCGTGCCGCTGAGCGACTACAACCAGAAGCGCAGCCTGCTCATCGGTGCCGGCGACGCACCGCTGCTGATCCCGAAGACCTATCCGCCGGACGTGCACGCATACGTCTCCTCGGGGGCGATCCTGCCGGTCAGCGACTACCTCGATCTGATGCCGAACTTCAAGGACAAGATCGAGAAGTGGAATCTCAAGGCTGAGATCGACACGCTGCGCCAGCAGGACGGCAAGTACTACCTGCTGCCCGGCCTGCACGAGAAGCCCTGGCACGAGTACTCCCTGGCGGTCCGCACCGACATCCTCGAAGAGCTGAACCTCCAGGTCCCGAAGACCTGGGACGAGGTCTACACCATGCTCAAGGCGATGAAGGCGGCGTACCCGGACGTCTACCCGTTCTCCGACCGGTTCAGCCAGCCCAACCCGGCCGGTAACCTGCTCAACATGCTGGCCGCGTCGTACGGCCTGGAGGGCGCGGGTTGGAACTTCCAGCACGTCACCTGGAACGCCCAGGCGCAGCAGTTCGAGTACACCGGCGCCACCGAGCAGTACAAGCAGATGTTGCAGTACCTCAACAAGCTGGTGGCGGAGAAGCTGCTCGACCCGGAGAGCTTCACCCAGACCGACGATCTGGCCCGGCAGAAGCTCGCCAACAGCAAGTCCTTCGTGATCAGCAGCAACGCCCAGACGTTGGTAAACGACTACCGACCGGACCTGGCGGCGACCAACCCGAAGGCGAAGATCACCAAGATCCCGCTGCCGATCGGGCCGGCCGGCGAGATCAACCCGGCCAGCCGACTCGAGAACGGCATGATGATCTCCTCGAAGGCCCGCGAGAGCAAGAACTTCGTGGCCATGATGCAGTTCGTCGACTGGCTCTGGTATTCGGACGCGGGCCAGGAGTTCGCCAAGTGGGGCGTCGAGGGCACCACCTTCGTCAAGGACGCCGCCGGCAAGCCCACTCTCGCGCCGGACGTCGACATGATCGGCCTGAACCCGGGTGCGCCGAAGCACCTGCAGAAGGACTTCGGCTTCGGCAACGGCGTCTTCTCCTACGGCGGCAAGCCCGAGCTGGTGCAGGGGTTCTTCTCGCCCGAGGAGCAGGAGTTCCAGCAGGTGATGAACGCCCGCGCTCCGAAGACGGTGCCGCCGCCGTACCCGCTCAACGACGAGGAACGCGAGCAGGTGTCGCTGTGGGAGACCCCGCTGAAGGACCACGTCTACCAGGCCACGCTCCAGTTCGTCCTCGGGCAGCGTGACTTCGCCGAGTGGGACGCGTACGTGGCGGAGCTGAAGAGCAAGAACATGGACGCCTACCTGGAGATGGTCAACGGGGCGCACAAGCGCTTCCAGGAGAAGAACTAGCAGACCTGCCCGGTCCGGTCGTGTCGGCGCGACCGGACCGGGCACCTCCACCCGAGCACAGGGACGACGATGCGGATCACCGTTGCGGAGCAACCCGTCGGCCGGCTGAGCGACGCGTGGCGCCTCGCCGTCGGCACCGGCCGGCTCGACCTGGCCCTGCGGCGCGACTACCAGGACTCACTGGCCCTGGTGCAACGCGAGATCGGCTTCCGGTACATCCGCGGGCACGGCCTGCTCAGCGACGGCGTCGGGGTGCACCGACCGTACGACCACCGGGGCCAACGCCAGGTCCGGCACGCCTTCGGCTACCTCGACCAGGTCGTCGACGCCTACCTCGAGCTGGGCGTCCGACCGTTCGTGGAGCTGGGTTTCATGCCCTCCGGGTTGGCCAGCGGCGACCAGACGGTCTTCTGGTGGCGCGGCAACGTCACGCCACCCCGGTCGCACACCGAATGGGCCGACCTGGTCCGGGCCACCATCGGCCACCTCGTCGACCGGTACGGCCTCGACGAGGTGCGTGGCTGGCCGATCGAGGTGTGGAACGAGCCCGACCTGAAGGACTTCTGGCAGGACGCGGACGCCGACGCCTACCACCGGCTCTACGAGGTGACCGCGCACGCGGTGAAGGACGTCGACGCCGACCTTCAGGTCGGTGGCCCGGCACTCTCCCCCGGCGCCGACGACGCGTGGCTGCCCCGGTTCGCCGAGTTCGTCACCGACCGTGCGGTGCCGATCGACTTCGTCAGCCGGCACGCCTACACCTCCGGCCCGGCCCAGCACGTGCCCTTCGGCGTACACCAGACCCTGGCACCGGCGCAGCGGCTGCTGGAGCAGTTCGCCAGCCCCCGCCGGTTGCTCGCCGGCACCGCACTGGCGGACCTGCCGGTGCACATCACGGAGTTCAACAGCTCGTACCGGCCGGACAACCCCATCCACGACACCGCCTTCCACGCCGCCTACCTCGCCCCGGTGCTGGCCGGCGGCGGCGACCTGGTCGACTCCTTCGCGTACTGGACCTTCAGCGACGTGTTCGAGGAGGTGGGCATCCCGACCACGCTGTTCCACGGCGGCTTCGGGCTGCTCACCCACCGTCAGATCCGCAAACCCACCTATCACCTGTACGCCTTCATGAACCGGCTGGGCGAGCAGATCCTGGCCCGGGGCGCGGACCACCTGGTCACCCGCGACGACACGGGCCGGATCGCCGTGCTGGCCTGGGCTCCGGTCGACGTCACCGGCCGCGACCCGGTGGACGGCCACACGGTACGCCTGTCGCTGCCGGTAGCCGACCCGACCGCCCGCACCGCGTTCCTGCTGCGCTCCTCGGTCAGCGAGGAGTCCGGCAACGCCTGGCGGGCCTGGGGTGAACTGGGCCGACCGCCCTCCCCCACCGCCCGCCAACTGGACGTCCTGCGGCAGGCCGCCGAGCCGACCCGACGGCACGGCTCGCTGCCGGTGCTGACCGGCCGCGTCGAGCTGGACCTGCACCTGGCCCGGCACGAGGTGACCCTGGCCGAGGTGAGCCCGGTGACCGACGAGACGCCACCATGGTGGGACGAGAGTCGGCTGCTGGGCCGGGAGCCGTCGTGAGCACCGCCGCCCGCCGGGAGTTCGGCACCGGCCCGCTGTCCCGAGGGGCAGCGCTGATCTACACGCTGCTGGTGGTGGAGCTGCTGCTCCTGGTCTGCGCGGCGCCCGGCCTGGTGGCGCTGTTCGCGCTGGAGCGGCACGTGAGCAACCTGCCGCTGGTCGCGGTCTGTGCGGTGCCGCTCGGCCCGGCCTTCTCCGCCGCGCTGTACGCCCTGCACCGGCAGCGTCTCGACCTGACCGAGCTGCACCCGTGGCGGTTGTTCTGGCGCGGGTACCGGGCCAACCTGACCGGTTCGCTACTGGTCTGGGTGCCGACCCTGCTGTGGCTGACCGTCATCGCGGTCAATCTGGTCAACCTGCCGGCGGCGGGGGTGCCCGGCTGGTGGGCGGTGCCGCTGGTGCTGGTCGGTGCCGGGGTGTCGGTGGTCGGGATCAACGCGCTGGTGATCACGTCGCTTTTCACGTTCCGGCTGCGCGACGTGTTCCGGCTGGCCGGGTACTTCGTGCTGCGTACCCCGGTGGTCGCCGTCGGCACCGCGTTGCTGCTGGTGGCGGCGACGGCGCTCACCATGGTCGCCTCCGAGGCGGCACTCGCCGCCCTCGGCTCGGTACTGGCGCTGGCGCTGGTCCGTGGCGGCGCACCGATGACCGACATCATCAGCGAGGAGTTCGTCGAGTGAGCCTGGACCACCGCGACCGGGCCGCCGCAGACCCAACCGAGCGCATTGAACGAGGAGTGCACCAGCAGCACCGAACCGCGCCGTACCCCGAGCGCCGCCAGATCCTCGGCGAGCGCGGTGCGCGTATACGGCATGCCAGCGTCGATCGACAGATCCTACCCGGCGGGGCCTGAGTCAGCGTCAAAGCTCGTCCACCGTGGACAGGTGGCCGGCGACGCGCTCTCACTCGGTCTCGGCGGTGAGGGTGAGGAGGTTTCCGCGTACCTTTTCGAGTAGTTCGACAAGCGTGGCCCGTTGGTCGGTCGCCATGCCGGCCGTCGCGGTTTCGGCGAGCGTTCGCCAGGCCGCCTCGATCTTTGGAATGGCGGCCCGACCCTTCCGGGTCAGCTGGATCCGGGTGGCGCGCCGATCTTCCGGTACGGATTCCCTGATGAACCAGCCACCCTGGTCGAGACGACTGAGGCTGCGGGTCACCGTGGGCTGTTCCACGCCGAGCCGGGCGGCTATCTCAGAGATCATCATACCGTCGGGTTCCTGGCCGAGCATCCACAGCAGGACGTCCTGCCCCGGGTGCAAGGCGAGCGCGCTGAGCACGTCGGCCTGCGCGCTCCGGTACAGCTTGGCCACCTTGACCAGGGCTTTGTTGGTGGCCAGGACATCCGTCAGTTCCACCCGGGCAGTGTACGAGTTGACGAGCCACCACACCCTGTTGCATAGTCGGCTAACCTATAGCCGACTATGGAGATGATGATGGAAACCGGTTTGTCGAACAGGGTCGCCCTCGTCACCGGGGCCTCCGGGGCCATCGGCCGAGCCACCGCCCTGCACCTGGCGGCCGAGGGCGCCTCCGTCGGCGTGTCCTGGTACACCAACCACGGCGGTGCCCTGGACGTGGTCGAGGCCATCACGCGAGCCGGCGGCCGGGCCTGCGCCATCCACCTGGATCACCGCAGCCCCACCACCATGCCACGCGTCATCGAGGAGATCAGCGAACGTCTCGGGCCGGTCTCCGCCCTGATCGCCAACGCCGTGCAGTGGCCCTCCTTCGACACCGACGAGATCGGTGGCCTCACCACGTCGCTGGCCGTCAACACCGTCGGTCCGGCGGCTCTGATCGATGCGGCTCTGCCAACCATGCGTGCCGCCGGCTGGGGACGCATCGTCGTCGTGTCCACCGACATCGTCGCCCAACCCATGGCGGGGCCACTCGCCTACGCCACGGCGAAGGGCGCGCTCGAGACCGCCGCGCGGGTGCTCGCCGTCCGGGAAGCCCGCCACGGGATTCTGACAAACATCGTGCGCCCCGGCTTCACCCTCACCGACAAGGCACTGACCGCCCCGTTCCTGGGACCGGAAGCGGTCGCGGCCGAGTCGGAGAAGACCCCCACCGGCCGCATCTGCACTCCCGAGGACGTCGCCACCGCGGTCACCTATCTGGCCTCGGCGGCGAACGGTCATGTCAACGGGCAGACGTTGTCGCTGGCGGGTGGTCGCGAACTCGTTCGCGGGTGACCCTGGCACGCGCCGCCGGTGTCCGAGTGTGCCGATGCCCGGATGCCCGACCGGCTGGTGTCGGGCGATCAGGCGTGCGCAGACGTATCGACAACCCAGTGCCTGGTCTGGAAGACGCGCCCCGCGAAGGTCCGCTCTTCCTGGCCGACGAGGGAGAATCCAGCCGAGCGGCAGATGGCGTTCGACGCCGCGTTCGTGGTGCTGGGAAACGCGTGGATCGGCCCCCACCGCCCGTCCGCGCGGGCCAGGTCGAGAACCGTGCGGACGGCCTGGCTCGCCAAGCCCCGGCCCTGGAATTCCGGCAGGACCATCCAACCGATCTCGGAGATGCCCTCCTGGCGGTACAGCGTCACCGTTCCCGCCACCCGAGCCGAGGCACCGGCAACGATCATCTTGATCCAGGCGCTGTCGTCGCGAACCGTCTCGAGGTCACGCGCGAGCTGACCGGCAATACGCTCGCGCGGCTGCGGGCCGCCGAGCTCCGACATCATGACCGGATCACAGCGCATCCGGACGTACGCATCGAGGTCGGCCGGCTCCACGTCGCGCAGAAGCATCTCGGGAGCCTACCCAGGTGGAGCCCGCAGCGACCGACGATGGGGACGGCCGACCTCGCGCTCGCCGAACTGAAGTCGGGTGCGTGCGGGCCAGCCAGAGCAGTAGCGTCCTGGCCCATGACCTCGGACGCTTTCGTACCACCCGGCTTCACCCCGCCGACGTCGCTGGTCGCCGACCGGTTCCACCTCGAACCGCTGGGTCCACAGCACAACGTGGCGGACCACGCCGCGTGGATGTCGAGCATTGCGCACATCCGCACCACGCCTGGTTACCCGGACGGCGACTGGCCGCCTCTGGGCGGCATGTCGCTTGAGGAGAACCTCGCCGATCTGCGCCGTCATGCCGACGACTTCACCAGGGGCGCCGGGTTCACCTTCACCGTCCTCGACCCGGTCGACGGCGACGTCATCGGCTGCGTCTACCTCTACCCGTCGGCCTCCGCGGAGTACGACGTGACCGTGCAGTCCTGGGTGCGGGCCGACCGGGCAGACCTCGACGTGCCGCTGGCCACCGCCGTCGCGGACTGGATCGCCACCGATTGGCCCTGGGAGCGCCTGGACCGGTGCGGCCGTTGACGAAGTGACTGTCCGGCCAGGTGTGCTGCGGCGCTTCAGTTGTCGATCGGGGTGACTCCCGTGACGCGGAGGAGGTCCAGCTTGTCGGCGGCCGAGGAACCGGCGGGCGCCGTGTACACCACGATGCGCAGGTCGGAGCCGTGCGCGGTCAGCACGTCGCAGTCCAGGGTCACCGGACCGACGACCGGGTGTGCGATCGTCTTGCGGTCACTCTCGTGCGCGGCGACCGCCCCCGAGTCCCAGAGGGCGGCGAATTCTCGGCTGGCGGAGTACAACGAGGCGACAAGCGCCGCCAGCCGACGGTCGTGCGGGTGGGCGGCGGCCGTGGTGCGCAGGTCGGCGACGAGGGCGGCCGGCAGGGCCGCGGAGACACCGTCGGGGGTGACGCGCGGCCAGGCGAGCGACGCGCCCGGCATGAACAGGATCCGCAGGAGGTTGCGCCCGTACGGAGCCACGACCGCCGGATCGCCGAGCAGGGACGCCCACAGCGGAGTCCAGGTGAGCAGCGTCCAGTCAGCCGAGAACACGGCCAGGGGAACGTCGCCCAGGCGGGCGGCGATGCGGGCCACGCCGGGCGGGATGTGGGTGCTCACGTCACCGGCGGCGGGTGGCAGGAGACCCGCGGTGCGGTACAGGTGGTCGCGCTCGGCAGCGTTGAGCTGTAGGGCCCGGGCCAGGGCCGCGACGACCTGCGGGGACGGGTTGAGCGCGCGGCCCTGCTCCAGGCGCACCACGTAGTCGACCGACAGGCCGGCGAGGGACGCCAACTCCTCGCGGCGCAGACCGGCCGCCCGACGGCGGGCCGTCGCGGGCAGGCCCGTGTCGGCGACGGAGAGCCGGTCCCGCCACGCTCGCACGGCGGCACCGAACGCACTTGTCACCCCACCAGTATCCCGACCGGCCCGAGGCTGTTCCTGGTACTGCGGGTCCTACCGTCGCACCGGGCGCTGGCTGCGCGTCGCTGCGGCGGCCACAGTCGGGGCATGGACGAGACGATGCTGATGACCGGTGCCAGCCGGGGAATCGGGTGGCACGCGGCGGTCGCGATGCTCGCGACGAACCCGGGCCTGCAAATGTTCGTGACCGACCGCACCGGCGGGCTGGCCGAGGCACTGCGCGCCAAGAGCGGAAACCCGCAGGTGTACGGCGTGCGCGCCGACCTGGCGTCCCTCGACTCGGTACGCGCCGCGGCCCACCACGTCATGCAGCGGGCCCGCGTGACGTCGTTCGTCGGTAACGCGGGACTACAGGTGACCAGCGGGGCCCGGCGCAGCGCCGACGGGTACGAGGTGACGTTCGCCGTGAACGTGCTCGCCAACCACCTGCTGCTGCGACTGGTCGGCGACCAGCTACGACGAGCGGTGATCACGGCCTCGGACACCCACTTCGGGGACTTCCGGCACAACCTGGGGCTCGCGCCCGCACCGGTGTGGCGACCTCCGGCGGAACTGGCCCGTCCCGACGGGCCGCACACCTCGGTCGCCGGGCGGACCGCCTACTCGACAAGCAAGCTCGCCGTCATCTATCTGGTGCACGAGTGGGCGCGGCGACTGGGCGGCAGCACCGAGGTGTTCAGCTGGAATCCGGGCTTTGTCCCCGGCACCGGGCTGACCCGCGACGCGGGTCCGAGCGTACGATTCGCGGCCGCCCGGGTGCTGCCGCTGCTCACCCTCACACCGCTGTCGGTGAGCCCGCGGACCGCCGGTCACCATCTGGCCCGGGTGGCGACCGGCCCGGCCGTGGCACCGAGCGGGTCCTACGTGAACCTCGGGCGGGCCGAGCGCTCCTCTGACGCATCCTACGATCCCCAGCGGGAGCGCGAACTCTTCGAAGCGGCCGACGCGCAGTGCGGCCGACCCGGAAAGGAGCATCATGGAGGACACCGGCCAACGGAACCGCCACCCTGAACGAGGGACGATCCAGCGGATGGACAACGTCGCCGTCGTCGTCGACGACCTCGCCGCCGCCAGGGCGTTCTTCGCCGAACTCGGCCTGGAACTCGAAGGCGAGGCGACAGTCGAAGGCAGTGCGGTGGATCGCCTGGTCGGGCTCGAGGGAGTCCGATCGGACATCGCGATGATGCGCACGCCGGACGGCCACGGACGGCTTGAGCTGACCAAGTACCACAGCCCGTCGAGCCAGGTCGGTGACCCGCATGCGCCGGCGAACACGTTGGGCGCACATCGCGTCATGTTCGCCGTCGACGACATCGAGGAGATTCTCGACCGGTTGCGGCCGCACGGAGCCGAACTCGTCGGCGAACTGGTGCAGTACGAGAACAGCTACCGGCTCTGCTACCTGCGCGGCCCGGCGGGCATCATGGTCGCGCTCGCCGAACAGATCACCTGACCGAGCGGTGCACGGCCCGGCACCCTGAGCAGGGCCGTCCCCAGCAGCGGCGCGATCCCTTCGAAGTCCATAGGATCAATCACCGCTGCCGCTGAGCGCGCTACAGGCCCACCCACGCTTACCCGAGTTGAGTCCGCGCACTTATTGAAGGATCGGGATCGTTTTGTTGCTCCCGGCCCTCATTGCCACAACGCTATTTGGGCCTTCTTGGGTTCTTGGGTCGACGCCTGTTTCTCCCAGGGCTCGTGTTTCCTCCCATCCTCGCGGCAATCTCTCGTCGAACGTCGCGGATCTTCATCGTCCGGGGGTGACTGTGTCCAAACTTACGGACGCTTCGGCTTAATGTGTCGTCGATCAGCCTTCGCGCGTCGATGAGCCTTCAGGTGGAGGCATAGGAGACTGCCAGGCCATACGCGAAGAGAAGGGTGTCAGGGTGGTCATCACCAAGTACCCGGCGGGACCGGGTCAGGGTTTCCTCGGACAGGGCGCGGCACTCGTTGTGATCACCGAGCGTATGCAGGGTTGTGGCGAGGCTATAGAGCCTGTTTCTGATCTTCCTGACGGGCGTTGTGGTAGGTGCCAGGGAGCTCGGCGTGGCGGCTATCAATCGGTGACGGGCTCTTGGTA
>NZ_JBFAQH010000034.1:0-15805 GCF_040677165.1 Micromonospora sp. NPDC049374
CAGATCTTGCATGAGTCACTCGTAGATCACCGACGTCGAACCCTACCGATACCGCATCCTCCCGGAACCGGCCCACCTATAGAAGCGTCGGCGGGCGATGGGGTGGGGTGGGGTGGGGTTGGGTGGGTTAGTGGGCGCAGGTGGGGCAGGTGCCGAAGATCTCCAGGGTGTGGCTGACGTCGGTGAAGCCGTGCTGGGCGGCGACCCGGTCGGCCCAGGTTTCCACAGTCGGGCCGGCCACCTCGACCGTACGGCCGCAGGACCGGCAGACCAGGTGGTGGTGATGCCCCTCGCTGCACCGGCGGTACAGGTGCTCGCCGCCCGGTGGGCGCATCACGTCGATCTCACCCGCGTCGGCCAGCCCCTGCAACGTCCGGTAGACAGTGGTCAACCCGACCCGCTCGCCACGATCGCGCAGCATCGCGTGCAGTTCCTGGGCGCTGTGGAAGCCCTCCGTCTCGGCGAGCAGCGCGCTTACCGCCGAACGCTGACGGGTGTTGCGAACGGCCGTACCACTGTCGCTCATGACGTCACTCCGCTTCGCTGCGTGCCGTCATGAGGCACGTTCGCACTGAGCCTGATGATTCGCTCGCTCATGATCCCTCCCCGGCGTGGCTGACCGCGTCGGCCACGATGTGCGCGACGTGCTCGTCGACCAGGGTGTACGCGATCTCCCGCCCCCGCCGGGAGCCCCGGACCACGCCCGCCCCACGGAGCACCCTCAGGTGCTGGGAGACCAGCGGCTGAGCCACGCCGAGCTTGTCCACCAGCTCGTGCACGCAGCGCTCGCCACCGGCCAGCTCGCTGACGATGGCCAGCCGGATCGGTGCCGAGAGGGCGCGCAGCAACTCGCTGGCACCCTCGTACGCGTCATAGCCCGATCCGCTGGTCACCCTGCAACGGTAACCAATACCGGCGCGCCGCTCGTGATCAGGACCCGCCGAGCACCACCTCGTGGGGCTCCGGAGCCGGTGCGGGCTGGGGTCGGGCCCGCCGGAGCCGGCGCCAGGCGGCGGCCAGCAGGGTGACCACCACGAACGAGGCGATCGCGAGCACCACCACCGAGGCGCCGGGCGCGGTGTCGGCGACCGCCGCCATCCAGATGCCCGCCCCGCCGGCGAACAGGCCCAACGCCATCGCTGCCGCCATCGTGCTGCGGAAGCCCCGGGTGACCTGCTGCGCGGTGGCCACCGGGACGACCATCAGCGCGCTGATCAGCAGTACGCCGACCGCGCGCATGGCGATCGTCACCGTGATCGCTGTGGTGATCGCGAGCAGCAGGTTGAGTGTGCGTACCGGCAGACCGGAGACCCGGGCGTACTCCTCGTCGTGACAGACGGCGAACAGCGCCGGCCGCAGCCCGATCATCGCGATCAGCACGGCCGTACCGAGCACCGCGATGGTGGCGACATCCGCCCGGGACGCCGTGCTCAACGCGCCGAACAGGTACGCGTTGAGATTGGAGCTGGTGCTGTCGGAGAGCCCGACCAGCACCACCCCGCCGGCGATGCCGCCGTAGAAGAGCAGCGCGAGGGCCAGGTCGCCGGAGGTACGGCCGCGTTCGCGGATCAGCTCGATGACGACCGCGCCGATGGTGGCCGCGATCACGGCCATGATCACGGGGGAGGTTTGGAAGAGTAGGCCGGCACCGACCCCGGTCAGTGCGACGTGCCCGATGCCGTCCCCGATCAGCGCCAGCCGCCGCTGCACCAGATAGATGCCGAGCGCGGGCGCGGTCAGCCCGATGATCAGAGCGCTGACCAGCGCAAGCTGCATGTACTCGTACTGGAAGAGGCTCATCGTGCGCTCCACAGCCCGGCGGGCTCCTCGGGACCGTGCGGATGCACGTGGTCGTGGTCCGGTGCCGCGTGGTGCCCGGCCGGCTCCGGCACGGCGCCGTCGTGTGCCACGAACCCCTGGTGTACGACGATCGCCCGGCCGATCACCGGGCGCAGCGGACCCAGTTCGTGGGCGACGAGCAGTACGGTGCCTCCGCCGACGGTGAAGTCGCGCAGCGCCCCGGCGAACGCCTCCTGGCTGGCCGCGTCCACGCCGGCCGTCGGCTCGTCGAGGATCAGCAGCTCGGGCTGCCCGGCCAGGGCCCGGGCGATCAGCGTGCGCTGCTGCTGCCCCCCGGAGAGGGTGCTGACCGGATCCTTCGCCCGGTCGGCCAGGCCGACGGCGTGCAGCGCCTGGGCGACGGCCTCCCGGTCGGCGCGCCCGGGTGGGCGCAGGATTCCCCGGCGGGCCAGCCGCCCGGCGGCGACCACCTCGGCGACGGTGGCCGGCACGCCGCTGCCGGCGCCGAGGCGCTGGGGGACGTACCCGACGCGGTGCCACTGGCGGAACCGGCGGACCGGTCGGCCGAAGAGGGTCACGGTGCCCGCGCTCAGCGGGACCAGCCCGAGAATGGCGCGGATCAGGGTGGACTTGCCGGAGCCGTTGGCGCCGAGGATCGCGACCACCTCGCCGGCGGTAACGGTAAGCGAGACGTCACGAAGCACGGGGCGGCCGTCGTAGCCGACCACCCCGTGCGTGACGGTGATGACGTCAGGTGTCACGAGCAGCTCAACGCCGTCCTCAGGGTCTGCAGGTTGGTACGCATCACCGAAAGGTAGTCCCCGCCGCCCTCGGCTGACAGGCCCTCGATCGGATCCAGCACCGCGGTCTGAGCGCCGACCTCACGGGCGATGGTCTCGGCCACCTTCGGACTGACCAGCGTCTCGAAGAAGATCGTGGTGGCCTGGTGCTCCCGGGCCTCCTCGGCCACCGCCGCCAGCCGCTGCGGAGAGGGCTCGTCCTCCGGGGTGAGCCCGCTGATGCCGATCTGCTCCAGCTGGTACTTCTGCGTCAGGTAGCCGAACGCGGTGTGGCTGACCACGATCTCCCGGCGCTGGCAGGTCTTCAGCCCCTCGGTGAATTCGGTGTCGAGCTGCTCCAGTTCGGTGCGCAGGGTGGCGGCCCGCTGGGTGTATTCGCCGGCCCGGTCCGGGTCGACCGCGCCGAGCCGTTCGGCGAGCTTGTCGCCGATGGTGGCCAGCCGGGTCGGGTCGAGCCAGACGTGCGGGTCCTTGGCGCCGTCGGACGCCTCCTCCGCGTGCTCCTCCTCGGCGTGCTCCTCCTCGCCTTCGTGGTCGTGGTCGTGGCCACCGGCGGTGGCGTCCAGCAGCGGTTCCACGGTCGCCACGTCGAAGGCGCGGTCACCGGCTTGCTGTTCGACCGCCTCGTCCACGGCGGGTTGGAAGCCGTGCAGGAACAGGACCAGCTCCGCCTCGCTGATCTGGCCCACCTGACCCGGGTTCAGCTCCAGGTCGTGCGGCTCGGCACCGGGGCGGGCCAGGTTGGTCACGGCCACGTCGTCGCCGCCGACCCGCTCGGCGAGGAACTGCAACGGGTAGAAACCGGCCACCACGTCGACCCGCTGCGGGTCGGCGCCGGCCGGGCTGTCGTCGTTCGAACAGGCGGTGACGCCGGTCAGGGCGAGCAGGGCGGCCGTGGCGGTGGCCAGGGCGCGCGGGGCGGTGCGGAAGGTCATGTCATCGACTGTCCGCGACAACGACAATGATTGTCAAAAACGCATGATTGCATGTCAGAGCAGCTTCACCAGACTGGCCGTGACCAGCAGGGTCAGCATGATCAGCCGGATCGCCCTGGTCTGCGGCGTCTGCACCGACCAGGTGGTCACCAGCAGGGCCGCCAGCGCGCCGGCCAGCAGCAGCGTCAACAGCCCGCCGATCACACCCGGAGTGAAGAACGCGACCAGGGCGAGGAGGAGGGTGACCAGGAACACCGTCGTGGGGTTTGTCCGGGCCAGTCGGCCGGCGATTCCAGGCTGCGTACGCTGCATCCCACAGACTCTACGAGGAGGAGAATCCGGTGCTGGTGACCAACCGGTTCGTGGTCGACGAGGACGTCGCGGAAGCGTTCACCGCCCGGGCCCATGCCGCTCTCGCCGCGCTCGCCGCCCGGCCCGGCTACCAGCGCGGACAGCTGGTCCGGGCGCTTGACGACCCTCGCCACTGGTGCCTGGTCACCGAGTGGGAGTCGGTGGGCACCTACCGCCGCGCCCTCGGCGGGTTCGACGTGAAGATCACGGCGGTGCCGCTGCTCGCCGAGAGTGTCGACGAGCCGTCCGCGTACGAGCCGTTGGCGACCGCCGCCCCGGGCGGGGACGTGGTCACGGCCGCCAGCGACCGGGCTGCGGGTCCTTACCGCTGAGTGGCCGGGCACTACGCTGGCTCCTATGACCGCTCCCGGACCGGCAGCCCCACCACCAGACCCATCGCTGCCCGGCCAGCAGGGACCCCAGGTCCCCGGCGAAAGCGGCGCGCCGCCGGCCGCATCCGGACCGTCACTCGACGACGGCACCGGCCCGACGCCCGCCTTCGGCTCCGCCGGATCACCGTCCATCGACCCAACCTCGCCGGCCAACCCTGGGCCGTCGTCCGGCGCCGCGGGGTCGCCCGCCAACACCGAGGGCCCGTCGTCCGGTGCTGACGCCTCGCCGGCAGGCCACCAGCCGCCCGGCTCGCCGTCGGTGGGGCAGTTCCAGCCCACCTCGCCGACCGGGGGCCAGTTCCCGCCCGGCGCGCCGGCCGGGGGCCAGCTGCCGCCCGTACCGACGCCGCCGGGCCCGGACTCGGGCGCACCGGTGCCGCCGCCCGGGCCGGGAGTGGCGCCGCCGTTCGCGGCGCCGCCGACCGAGGGACGTCGGTCCCGGCTCTGGCTCGGTCTCGGCGCGGGGGCGCTGGCCCTGCTGCTCTGTTGCGGTGGTGGCGGCACGGCGGTGGTCGGCCTGCTGGTCAGCGGGGTGCAGGCGATCGAGGAGCAGGGCCGAACGGTCTCCGGCGACTACTACCGGGCGCTTTCCAACGGTGACTACGGCCAGGCGTACGACCAGCTCTGTGAGGACGCCCGGCGGCGCGAGTCCCGGCAGGAGTTCGAGCGCCGCTCCGCCGCTGAGCCGCAGATCTCCTCCTACCGGGTCGGCGACGTGGACACCACCACGCTCACCGTGCCGGTGGAGGTGACCTACCGCGGCGGCGGCCAGGAACGCCAGCAGGTCGTGCTCGCGCAGGATCCGCAGACCGGTGGCATGGAGGTGTGCGGAGTCAACTGACCGGCCGCAGGTAATGTGCTGGGTTCGGGACCGCACCGGTCGTACCGTGGTCCCGAACCGTCCCGCCGCCCGTCACGTCCCCGCCGACCGCCAGTCGGCGTAGGAGGAAAAATGCCAGCCGACCGTATCGACGCCGTCGTCAGCCTCGCCAAGCGCCGGGGCTTCGTCTTCCCCTCCAGCGAGATCTACGGGGGCACCCGGTCGGCGTGGGACTACGGTCCGCTCGGCGTGGAACTCAAGGAGAACGTCCGCCGGCAGTGGTGGAAGACCATGGTCCAGCAGCGCGACGACGTGGTGGGGCTGGACTCCGCGGTGATCCTCGCGCGGGACGTGTGGGCCGCTTCGGGGCACCTGGAGGCGTTCGTCGACCCGCTGACCGAGTGCCAGTCCTGCCACAAGCGGTTCCGCGCCGACCATCTTGAGGAGGCGTACGAGGCCAAGCACGGCCGCCCGCCGACCTCGCTTGCCGAGCTGAACTGCCCCAACTGCGGTAACAAGGGCACCTTCACCGAGCCGCGGATGTTCAACGGTCTGATGAAGACCTACCTCGGCCCGGTGGAGAGCGACGAGGGTATGCACTACCTGCGGCCGGAGACGGCCCAGGGCATCTTCGTCAACTACCGCAACGTGGAGACGGTCGCCCGTAAGAAGCCGCCGTTCGGCATCGCGCAGACCGGCAAATCGTTCCGCAACGAGATCACCCCGGGCAACTTCATCTTCCGTACCCGGGAGTTCGAGCAGATGGAGATGGAGTTCTTCGTCGAGCCGGGCACCGACGAGCAGTGGCACGAGTACTGGCTCGCCGAGCGCTGGAACTGGTACCTCGACCTCGGTCTGTCGGAGGACAACCTGCGCTTCTACGAGCACCCCAAGGAGAAGCTCTCCCACTACTCGAAGCGCACCGTCGACATCGAGTACCGGTTCCAGTTCGGTGGCACCGAGTTCGCCGAGTTGGAGGGCATCGCCAACCGCACCGACTTCGACCTGTCCACGCACAGCAAGCACTCCGGCGTCGACCTGTCGTACTTCGACCAGACCAAGCAGGAGCGGTGGATCCCGTACGTGATCGAGCCGGCCGCCGGCCTCACCCGCGCGGTGCTGGCCTTCCTGCTGGAGGCGTACGACGAGGACGAGGCGCCGAACACCAAGGGCGGTGTCGACAAGCGCACCGTGATGCGCTTCGACCCGCGACTGGCCCCGGTCAAGGTGGCGGTGCTGCCGTTGTCGCGTAACGAGGCGCTCTCACCGAAGGCGAAGCAGCTCGCCGCCGACCTGCGCAAGCGCTGGGTGGTCGAGTTCGACGACTCGCAGGCCATCGGTCGCCGCTACCGCCGGCAGGACGAGATCGGCACCCCGTTCTGCGTCACCGTCGACTTCGACACGCTTGACGACAACGCGGTGACCGTGCGCAACCGGGACACCATGACCCAGGAACGGATCGGCCTGGACCAGGTCGAGCGCTACCTCATCGAGCACCTCCCCGGCTGCTGATCCTCGACGCCGCCCGGGCGTGCCGGTCCAACTCGGCGGCCCGGGCCGGGCGGCGCGGCGAGCTGACTGGCATCCATGGCCAATGATGTCTTCAGGCGGGCGTATCCGCACGGAGACGACGAAGGGCCAACGACGTGGAGCCGGAAGCACGCGAGGAGATCTTCGAGCGGGCGCGGGAGTACTCCACCCGGCCGGCGGGCTGGGAGCAGGCGGACGCGCTCTGGGTGCGGGTCATCGAGGCGTACCGGCAGGCCGTCGCGGGCGGCCAGGTCGACCGGCACGATCAGCGTCAGCTGGCCCGGGCCCTGTGGCGGCACAGCATGGTGTTGGCCGCTATGGATCGCCACGACCGGGCGAAGGAGTCGGGCCACCAGGCCGTCACGCTGTTCGCGGAAATCCATCAGGCGGTGGCGGCGGAGCATCCGGATCCGACCCAGCCGCGCCGGGACGAGGCGCTTGGTGAGCTGATCACCGCGATGGTGGACTCCGGCGAGTCGGCGTTCGTGGCCGGCAGCCCGGAGGTCCGGCTGAAGTTGCTGGAGAAGGCAACCGAGATCGGTCTGCACACCGCCGGTCCGCCGCCTGGCGCGGGGCCGCGCACCCGTGCGGCGATGGCCACCGCCTACCACAACTATGCGAACGCTCTGCTGCACCGCCACCAGCAGCAGGGTGCGGAGTCCGATGCTCAGGAAGCGGCGCTGGCCGGCTCGCGGGCGATGGAACTGCGGCTGAAGGCGCTCGACCCGCAGCAACCGATCACCATCTGGGAGCTGGCCAACACGTACTCGATCTACGCGCACGCCCTGGTGGCCATCGGCGACGTCGAGCGTGCCAGGTTGGTGGTCAAGCAGGGCATCCTGCTGACCGACATGCTGGGTGTGGGCGGGACGGAGATCCAGCAGAAGCTGCGGGCGGCGGAGGCGCTGGTCCGGCAGGCGTCCGGTGGCGGCGGCCGCCGGTGGCCGTGGCGGCGGCGCTGACCACGGTCCCCGTACCCTTGAGCGGTGGAAACCGCCCTCCCGCCCGCCGCCGGCCGGCCGTCGCTGAGCATCGGGCCGCACCAGGTCTGGCCCCCGGTGGTGCTCGCCCCGATGGCCGGCATCACAAACGTCGGCTTTCGGCAGCTCTGTCGGGAGCAGGGCGGCGGCATCTACGTCTGCGAGATGATCACGACGGTCGCCCTGGTCGAACGGAACCCGAAGACGCTGCGGATGATCGCGTTCGGGGCCGACGAGCGCCCACGCAGCCTCCAGCTTTACGGCACCGACCCGGAGACCACCGCAGCCGCCGTGCGGATCGTGGTCGAACGGGACCTCGCCGATCACATCGACCTCAACTTCGGCTGCCCGGTGCCCAAGGTGACCCGGCGCGGTGGCGGCGCGGCGCTGCCCTGGCGGCGGCGGCTCTTCGCCCGCCTGGTGCGGGCCGCGGTGGACGCCGCGTCACCCGCCGGGGTGCCGGTCACGGTCAAGATGCGCAAGGGCATCGACGACGACCACCTGACGTACGTCGAAGCGGGGCTCGCCGCCCAGGAGGCCGGCGTCGCCGCGGTCGCCCTGCACGGGCGTACGGCCGCCCAGCGGTACTCGGGCACGGCGGACTGGGACGCCATCGCCGCCCTCAAGCAGGCGCTCGACGTGCCGGTGCTCGGCAACGGCGACATCTGGGAGGCCGACGACGCGCTGCGGATGGTGGCGCACACCGGGGTCGACGGCGTGGTCATCGGCCGTGGGTGCCTGGGCCGGCCGTGGCTCTTCGCCGACCTGGAGGCCGCGTTCGACGGCTCGCCGCAGCGTCGGCTGCCCACCCTCGGCGAGGTGGCGGTGACCATGCGCCGGCACGCCGAGCTGCTGGTCGAGCAGTTCACCGCCGGTGCCCGCAACCCGGCTCGTGGTGAACGGGACGGCTGCACCGACTTCCGCAAGCACGTCGCCTGGTACCTCAAGGGCTTCCCGGTCGGCAGCGAGCTGCGCCGTTCGCTGGCGATGATCGACAGCCTGGCCCAGCTCGACGACCTGCTCGGCAAGCTCGACCCGGCGGCACCCTTCCCCGTGGAGACGCTGGGGCAGCCGCGCGGTCGTACCAACTCACCGGGCAAGGTCTTCCTGCCCGACGGTTGGCTGGCCAGCCGCGACGACGACACCGTTCCGGAGGGCGCCGAGCTGGACGACTCCGGCGGCTGACCCGGCCGCCCGGCCGGTCAGCGGCGGGACAGCAGCGACGTGACGCGCATCCGCTCGCTGTGGATCCACACGTCCGAGTACTCGATCGGCCGGCCGTCATCGAGATAGGTGATCTGTTCGAGGTAGAGCAGCGGAAAGTTCTCCGGTACCTCCAGCGCCGCTGCGGTCCGACCGGAGGCGGCCGTCGCGGTGAAGGTACGCCGGCCGGTGCTGATCTTGAGCCCGTAGTCGTTCTCCAGCAGCCCGAACAGGGAGCGGTCAGCCAGGTCGGCGTGCTCCAGACCGGGCGCCAGGTCCACGCGTACGTAGTTGACCAACCAGGCGACCGGGCCTGCGGTGATGGACCTCAGTCGTTCCAACCGAAGCACCGACTGACCTGGTCGAAGGTCGAGCAGGGCCGCCACCGGCGACGGCGCGGGCATGACCTCCCCGGAGATCACCTGCGTGGTGACGGCGACTCCCTGCCGGGCGAAGTCCTCGGACAGGGTGGTCAGCTTCTGGGCGATCGACGGTTCGATCGCGGTGGAGGTGACGAAGGTGCCGCGACCGCGTACCTGCACCAGCAGGCCGTCGCGGATCAGCGTGGACAGCGCTCGACGCAGGGTGCCACGGGAGATGCCGAGTTCGGTCGCCAGCTCCGGTTCGCTGCGTAGCCGGTAGTGCGGCGGCCACTCGGCGGACAGGATCCGGGCTCGGATCTGCTCCGACACCTGGGCGTGCAGGGGCACCGGCGCGTCCCGGTCGAGCTGCTCGGACGCCCCGGCCGCATGCAACTGGTCGGACATGTCACCTTCCACCCTGGGGCCGTCGCCCCTCGACGCCGACCGTGGTGCGGTCGCTCGGGCCGAGGGGCGGCGGCGGCTCAGTAGCTTGTCGTCTGATCGTCGGTCGCGTCGGTGACGATAGCCACCCCGGCGCTGGTGCCGAGCAGCACCGCACCCGCCCGCAGCAGCGCGACCGCCTGATCGAACGACTTGATGGATCCGGACGCCTTGACCGTCACGCCCTGCGGCGCCCGCGCCACCAGGTAGGCAATGCTGTCCGGGTTGGCCACCTCCACGGCACCGCTGCTGGCGTTCTTGAGTACGGCCGCACCGGCCTCCACGGCCAGGTCCACGGCGATGTCCCGTTCGGCCGGGGTGAGCAACGGCAGTTCGAGCATCACCTTGATCGGCACACCCGCGGCGCGGACCACGCCCGCGATGTCGTCGCGGAACGCGTCGTACCGCCCGCTCTTGAGCCAGCCGATCTGCACCCCGATGTCGATCTGGGTGGCACCGGACCGTACCAGGCTCTCCGCCTCGGCGGCCTTGCCGGCGCTGGTGGTCACCCCGACAGAGGGAAAGTCCAGGGCTGAGGCGACCTCGATGCCGGTGCCGCGTAGCACCTCGGCGACCTCCGGTACCCACGAGCCGGGGACCATCGCGGCGTTGAAGCCGTACCGGGCGGCCTCCTCCGCGTGGGCCACGATCCGGTCGCGGGTGACGCCGACCTCGATGAGAGTGTGCTGGATGTACGGGGCCAACGCGGCGGGGGCGACGGTGTCGGCCAGGATGGCAGTGCTCACGTTCTTCTCCAATGTGGTACTCGTGGCGCAGGGCGCGCCGCTACATCCGGTCCCGGTAGTAGTCGGGCACGATGACTCCGGGCTCGTCGAACCAGCGCGGAACGTCCACGCCACAGATCAGGCCGACGTTTCCCCACGGGTTGAAGGCTCCGGTACGGACGATCGCCTTGGCCTGTCCGGCCAGCTCACCGAGCATCTCGGCATGCTGACGGGTGCTCAGCGGCACGCCCGGGAAGCGCTGCCCCAGCCAGTCCGCGAGCGGATTGTTGTGGGTGGTGACGTCCTCGGCGACGACCACGCCCTCCACGATGATCTCGTCGGCGACCAGGTCGAGCACGGTGGTGAGCGAAGGCAGGTCCTCGGCGATGGCCAGGTCGACGCGGTGGGCCGTACGCGGGATGGGGAAGCCGGCGTCGACCACCAGCAGCAGGTCGGTGTGGCCGAGAGTGGCCAGCACCCCGGACAGTTCGGCGTTGAGTACGCCCGTACGTTTCATGTCGTCTCCTTCATGGTGTGCGCGCCGGTGGCCAGCGCCATGACCTTCTCCTCGGTGGCTTCGGCGGCGGGAATGACGCCGACCACGCGTCCGGCGGCCATGACGGCGATCCGGTCGCTGACGGTCAGCAGTTCGGGCAGGTCGGACGACGAGACGAGGATGGCGACCCCGTCCTCGGCCAGCGTCCGGAAGAGCCGGTAGATCTCTGCCTTCGCCCCGACGTCGACGCCCCGGGTGGGCTCGTCCAGCAGCATCAGGCGGGGATCGATCGACAACCAGCGGGCCAGCAGGGCCTTCTGCTGGTTGCCGCCGGAGAGCTGAGTGATGCCCTGGGTGACCGTCGCGGTCTTGACTCGCAGCTCGCGGGAACGCGCCTGGGCGTCGCCACGCAGGGCCCGCCGCCGCAGTAGACCGAACCACTGGCGGCGGCGCAACGTCAGGGCGTTGACGTTGTCGGCCACGCTCATCGTCGGCAGGATCCCCTGCTGGCGCCGCTCGCCGGGCAGGTACGCCACCTGAGCGTCGATGGCGTCGCGAGGCGACCGGGCGACGAAGGGCTTCCCGTCCAGCGCCAGTTCGCCGTCGTCGACGGGGTCGGCGCCGAAGATCCCCCGCAGCAACTCGATCCGGCCGCTGTCGGGCAGCCCCGCCACGCCCACCACCTCGCCGGGCGCGAGGTCAAGGTCGACCGCGGTGTAGCCCGCGCCGGAGACGCCGCGCAGGCGCAACCGTGGGGTAGCGGTGGTGGCGGGCGCGGTTGGCTCGTGTCGGCCGAACTCTCCGGCCAGTTCCCGGCCCACCATCGCCGCCACCACCTGATCCGGGGTGACCTCGGCGGTGGGCCACTGCGCCACGTGCCGCCCGTCGCGCAGCACGTGGATGTGCTGCGACAGGGCGAACACCTCGGGCATCCGATGCGAGACGTAGAGCATCGTCACGCCGTCGGCCCGCAGCGAAGCGATCACCTCGAACAGCCGCTCGGACTCGGCGGGAGAGAGGATCGAGGTCGGCTCGTCGAGGATGACCAGCCGTGCCTGCCTGGCGAGCGAGCGGGCGACGACCACGAGCTGCTGGGTGGCGGCGTCCAGCCGACCCACGGTGCGGCGGGGATCCACCTGTACGCCCAGACGTGCCAGCAGGGCGGCGGCCTGCTCGTCCATTCGGCGGGGATCCGGGAAGGCTCGGGAGCCGGGTTCGACGCCGAGCATGATGTTCTCGGCGACCGTGCGGTCCGGGGCGAGGGCGAGTTCCTGCGGCACCAGGGCCACCCGGTGCCGGCTCAGCAGGGTGGCCGGATCGAACCGGCGGACTTCGTCGCCGTCGACCCGTACCGTGCCGGCGGTGGGGCTGTCCAGCCCGGCCAGGATCTTCATCAGCGTCGACTTGCCGGCACCGTTCTCGCCCATGACGGCGGTGAGGCTGCCGGCCGGCACGCTCAGGGAGACATCCTGGAGAGCGTGGACAGGACCGAAGTGCCGTGACAGGCCGGTCACCTCGACGGCGGGGGTCGGCGGGGCGGCGATCGTGGCCGGGCTGGTCATGGGTCAGCCCTCCACCGGCACCGAGGCCACGTTCTCGGGAGTGACCACGAGCGCGCCGGTGTCCACGTCGGTGATCTCGGTGCCGTTCTTGAGGTGGTCGGCGAGCAGCTTGACGGCTTGGTAGCCCTGCTCGGCCGGGCCCTGGCTGATGGTCAGGTCGACCACGCCGGCCTTGAGGTACTCCACGGTCTGGGGCTGCACGTCGAAGCCGACAGCGTGGATCTTCTCCGCGTTGCCGGACTGCTCGAGCCACTTGGCACCGGCGGTGAAGCTGCAGCAGTCGAGGGAGACCAGCGCGATGGCGTCCTTCTGGGCGGCCATCGTCGACTCGATCGTGTTGTACGCCGCGCTCGGTTCGTTACCGGTGTTCACCGGGCCGACGATCTCGATGCCGGAGTCCTTCAGGCCCGACTCGAAGCCGGAGAAGCGGTCGTTGGACCAACCCGCGCCGGAGTCGACGGAGACCACCACGACCTTGCCCGTCTCGCCGTCGAGCACGCCGAGCAGTTCCTTGGCCAGGGACTCACCGGAGGCGACCAGATCCTGGCCGACGAAGCCCATCTGCTTGGACTCCGGGTTGTTCGTGTTGAACGAGATGATCGGGATTCCCGCGTCGTACGCCTGGGCGATGACCGGCTTCAGCGCATCGTTGCTGGCCGACGAGACCGCCAGACCGTGGATCTGCTTCTGGTTGATCAGAGTTTGCAGTTCGGCGACCTGGTCGGCGGCGCTGCCACCGGTGGGTCCGATCATCTGCGCGTCGACGCCCAACTCCTTGGCGGCGCGTTCCATGCCCTCCCGGATCGGCACGGCGAAAGCCAGGGACGGGTCGTGGTAGCTGAGCCGGATCTTGAGCTGGTCGCCCTGCTCGACAGCCTCGGAGATGTGATCGGCGAGCTGGAACCCGCCGCTGTCGGCGGAGTCGTCGTTGGCGGAGGTGACCGCGCCGCAGGCCGCGCTCGCCACGAGGGTCAGGCCGAGGGTCGCGGCGACCGCGGCCCGGCGGGCAAGGGTGAGTCTCATCGGGGTGGCTCCTTGGGGTGAGATGGGATGGTGCGTTGCGCACCCGACTGTCGAGCGGACGCCGGGTCAGCGCCGTCCGGAGCGTTTGCGCAGCCAGGTGTCGGCCGCCACGGCGAGGATGATCACCGCGCCGGTCGCGACGGTCTGCCAGAACGAGGAGATGCCGCGCAGGTTGAGGATGTTCTGCAGGACGCCGATGAACGCCACGCCGATGACGGTGCCGAGCATCGTGCCGGAACCACCGAACAACGCCGCGCCACCGATGATCACTGCGGAGATGGCCACGAGTTCCATCCCGGTACCGGTGACGCCCTGCACGTAGGACAGGAAGGACAGGCCGAGCACGCCAGCGAGGCCGGCGAGGGTGCCCGAGATGGTGAAGGCGACGATCTTCACGCGGCCGGTGTTGATACCGCAGAGCCGGGCGGCTTCGGCGCTGCCACCGACCGCGTACGTGTTGAAGCCGTACCGGGAGCGGGACAGCACGATCGCGCCGAGCACGGCGACCAGCGCGAAGATGACCAGCTGCATGGGGAGGAGGCCGAACAGCTCACCCTGCCCGAGCAGGTTGAACTCGGCCACGTTCGGGTCGCTGCTGGACAGTGAGATCGGCGAGCCGCCGCTGAGCAGCAGGGTGACGCCCCGGTACACGCTCAGAGTGCCGAGGGTGACGATGAAGGACGGGATCCCGAAGCCCACGGTCATCAGGCCGTTGAGCATGCCGGCGACCGCACCGGCGGCCACCCCGCCGAGGGCGGCGAGGGGCCAGGCGATGTCCGAGGTCATCAGCAGGCCGGCGACGACGGCGCCGAGCCCGTAGATCGAGCCGACGGAGAGGTCGATCTCCGCGTTGATGATGACGAAGGTGACCCCGATCGCCATGATGCCGATCTGGGCGATCTGCTGTCCGACGGTGAGGAAGTTGTCGGTGCCGAGGAAGCCCGGGGCGAGCGTGCTGCCCAACGCGAACAGCACGATCAGAGCGAGGAAGGTACTCGCCTCGCGGGCGTGCAGGAAACGTTGTAGCGGCGAAGGGCGGTGGGGGGCGACGGACACCTCCGGCGGTGCCGCCTGCGCGGTCATCTGGGCCATCTCTCTCATCTCCTCAACAGGGCCGCGACATCGTCCGGGCCGGGAAGGGCGGGTATGACCTCGGCGACTCCGACGGCATGGGCGCCGGCCGCGGCGGCGTACCGGACCGCCTCGATGAGGTCGTCACCCCGGGTCAGGGCGACAGCGAGTGCTGCGGTGAAGGCGTCGCCCGCACCTGTGGTGTCGACGACCCGTGGTGCGGCGACCGGCGCGACCCGGGTCTGGTGCCCGCCGGAGTCCACGAGGGCGCCGTCGGCACCGAGGGTCAGTACGACGACGCCGCAGTAGCGGGTCCGCAACAGCTGCACGATGTCTTCGGCGCTGGCGACCTCGGTCGGGTCCAGGCCGGTGAGCACCCGTGCCTCGCTGGCGTTGGGGGTGAGCACGTCGATCCACTCCCACGCCTCATCGGGCAGAGCCACGGCCGGGGCCGGGTTGAGCAGCGTGCGGACCCCGTGCGCCCGGGCAGTACGCAGCGCGGCTAGCGCGATCGGCAGCGGGATCTCCAGGCTGACGACGACCAGGTCGGCCTCGGCGATGCGGTAGGCGAACCGGTCGACGTCGGCCGGGGTGAGCTCGTCGAGGGCACCCGGCGCGATGGTGATCCGGTTCTCGCCCTCGTCGTCCACGAGGATGAAGCCGACCATGGTGGCGGCGTCGGTGGTGCGGACTGCGCTGGCGTCCACCCCCTCGTCGTCCCACAGGCGGCGAGCCGCGTCACCGAACTGGTCCCGACCGATCGCGGTCAGGAAGCTGACCTCGGCGCCGAGGCGCGCTGCGGCCACGGCCTGATTCGATCCCTTGCCGCCGTGCCCGGAGGCGAATCGGCCGCCGGAGAGGGTCTCGCCAGCGACTGGTGCCCGCGGCACCCGCATGGTGAGCCCGGCGCCGTAGCTGCCAATCACCGCAATCTTCATGCCTGCCTCTTGTCTATGGACAACCATGTACAACTTTCGGGCGACGCTACGTCGGGTCGCCAGTAGGTGTCAACACCTGCGTGGCGCTCCCAGGTAACGGATTCGAAACCCTGACCCTCGCCTGACCTGCACCTAGGCCCTGTCCTGCCGATCATCACCGGGCTGCGGCGGGACCGGCCAACGACTGGTGCGCTGTCGGTTCGTCCGGTTACGACGCCAGTCCCGGGTGCGGTGCGGTGCGGTCCTGTGCGGTGGCGGGAACCGGGGGTGGGGGTGGGGACGACGAAGGGCCGACCCCTGGGTGGGGTCGGCCCTTCGTGGTGTTGGGTGTGGTCAGGCGGTGGCGGTGTAGCCGCGGGTGGCGATCCAGTCGGCG
>NZ_JBFAQH010000035.1:0-10320 GCF_040677165.1 Micromonospora sp. NPDC049374
GCGGGAGGAGCACGAGCGGTTCTTCGCCGAGCTGCTGGGCGACGTGACCGAGCCGACCGCGCCGTACGGGTTGATGGACGTCAGCGGCGACGGTGCCGGGACGTCGGCCGGGATGCCGATCCCCCAGGATGTCGCCGATCGGCTGCGGGACGTGTCGCGGCGTCTCGGTGTGAGCCCGGCGACGGTGCTGCACGTGGCGTGGGCCCGGGTGCTGGCCGTGCTGTCGGGGCGCGACGACGTCGTCTTCGGCACCACTTTGTTCGGCCGGATGAACGCGGGCGCCGGTGCCGACCGCGTGGTCGGTCCGTTCATCAACACGCTCCCGGTGCGGATGCCGACCGGCGACGTCGGCGTCCGCGCGGCGGTCGAGCAGATGCGCAGCCAGCTCGCCGCACTGCTGGAACACGAGCACGCGCCGCTCGCGGTGGCGCAGCAGGCCAGCGGTATCACGGAGAACACGCCGCTGTTCACGTCGCTGTTCAACTACCGTCACGCCGGGCACGGCAACTCCCGTCCGGACACCTCGTCCGAAGGTATGCGCGGCGTCTACTCCAGCGAGCGGACGAACTACCCCCTGGCCGTGTCGGTCAACGACCTGGGCGGCCACGGGCTGAGCTGGACGATCCTCGCCGTCGACCCGATCGATCCGTACGCGGTCGGGCAGTTGCTCTGCACCACGCTGGAGAACCTGGTCGGCGCGCTGACCGACCGCCCCGACACCCCGGTCAGCGCCCTGCGGGTACTCGACGCCAGGCAGCGGGACCAGGTGCTGTCCGGCTGGAACGACACCGCGACCGAGGTCGCCGACGCCACCGCGGCCGAGCTGTTCGCCCGGCAGGTGGCCGAGACCCCGGACGCGGTCGCGGTGGTCGCCGACGATGCACAACTGTCCTTCGTGGAGCTTGATGCCGCCGCGAACCGCCTCGCCGGCTACCTGGTGAGCCAGGGGATCGGCGCGGAATCGGTGGTGGGCCTGTGCCTGCCGCGCAGCGCGGCGATGGTGACCGCGATCCTGGCGGTGTGGAAGGCCGGCGCGGCGTACCTGCCGATCGACCCGGAGCTGCCCGCCGACCGGATCGCGTTCATGCTGGCCGACTGTCGGGTGGCGGTACTGCTCGGCACCGAGGACGTGCTGGACGAGCTGCCGGCCGGCCGGGTGCGGATGGTCGCCGTCGACGACCGGATGGTCGCGGCGATGGTCGCCGCCCAGCCGGGCACCGACCCGGCGGTGTCGGTCGGCCCGGCGGGTTTGGCCTACGTCATCTACACGTCGGGTTCGACCGGCACGCCGAAGGGCGTGGCGGTCACCCACGGCGGCCTGACGAACTATCTGCTGTGGGCGGCCGAGGCCTACCGGATGGCACCCGGCGGCGGTGGCGCGCCGCTGCACTCTTCGCTGGCGTTCGACCTGACGGTCACGAGCGTGCTGGTGCCACTGGTGACCGGATCACCCGTGGTGGTGCACGAGGCCGGCGACGCCGACGGCCTGGCCGCGCTGCTGGGCGAACGCGGCGGGTTCGGGCTCGCGAAGGTCGTGCCGGCGCATCTGCCGCTGCTCGCCGAGTCGCTCTCCGGCGAGGCCGCGGCCGGCGCCGCCCGCACCTGGGTGGTGGGCGGCGAGGCGCTGCCCGGACCGGTGGTCCGGGCGTGGCTGGAGCGCGCGCCCGGCTCGGTCGTGGTAAACGAGTACGGCCCGACCGAGACGGTGGTCGGCTGCTGCGTGTACGAGGTGTCCGCCGGGCAGGAGGTCGGCGACACCGTGCCGATCGGGCGGCCGATCGCCAACACTCGCCTGTACGTCCTCGACGAGGCACTGCAGCCGGTGCCGCCCGGCGTGGCTGGCGAGCTGTACATCGCCGGCGCCGGGGTGGCCCGCGGCTACGTGGGCCGGCCGGGCCTGACGAGCCAGCGATTCGTCGCGTCGCCGTACGCCCCCGGCGAACGGATGTACCGCTCGGGCGACCTCGCGAAGTGGTCGGCCGACGGGCAGCTGGTCTACGAGGGCCGAGCCGACCAGCAGGTGAAGATCCGCGGGTTCCGGATCGAGCCGGGCGAGATCCAAGCCGTGCTGGACGACCATCCGGACGTGATCCAGACCGCGGTCATCGTGCGCGAGGACACGCCCGGCGACAAGCGGCTCGTCGCCTACGTGGTGGCGGACGACGACGTCGCCGATGTGCGGCAGTTCGCCGCGCAGCGGCTGCCGGACTACATGGTGCCGTCCGCGGTGGTGCGGCTCGACCGGCTGCCGCTGACCGTCAACGGCAAACTGGACCGCCGGGCGCTGCCCGCGCCCGACTACGCGCCGCAGGCCGGCACCGGCCGAGCCCCGGCGAACGCGAACGAGACGGCCCTCTGCGAGGTGTTCGCCGAGGTCCTCGGGCTGGACCGGGTGAGCGCCGACGACGACTTCTTCGCGTCGGGCGGCCATTCACTGCTGGCCATCCGTGTGGTGTCCCGGGTTCGTGCCGTCCTGGGCGCCGAACTGTCCCTGCGCGAGCTGTTCGACACGCCGACCCCGGCGGCGCTCGCGACGAAGCTCGGACGGCCTACATCAAACCGACCGGCGTTGCGGCCGATGCGTAAGGAGCAGTCGTGATCCCCTTGTCATTCGCGCAGCGGCGGTTGTGGTTCCTGGGTCAGCTCGAAGGGCCCAGCCCGGTCTACAACATCCCGGTGCTGCTCCGGCTGGGCGCCGACCTCGACGTGGCGGCGCTGGGCGCCGCCCTGCGGGACGTGCTCGGCCGGCACGAGTCGCTGCGGACGCTGATCGCGGTGGCTGACGGCGAGCCCTACCAGCAGATCCTGGACCCGGACCAGCTCGACTGGGAGCTCGACGTTCGGGAGGTCGCGCCGGACGGTCTCGAGGAGGCCGTGGCGGCGGCGTCGCTGCATGCTTTCGACCTCGCGGCGGAGGTGCCGATCCGGGCGTGGCTGTTCCGGACCGACGCGGGCGAGTCCGTGCTCGTGCTCGTGGTGCATCACATCGCCAGCGACGGCTGGTCGATGGCGCCGTTGGGCCGGGACCTGTCCACCGCGTACGAGGCCCGGCTGCGCAACGAGGCACCGGTGTGGGAGCCGCTGCCGGTGCAGTACGCCGACTACGCGCTGTGGCAGCGGGAACTGCTCGGCTCGGAGACCGACCCGGAGAGCGTGCTGTCCGCCCAGGTCGGCTACTGGCGTGAGCAGTTGGCCGGGCTCCCCGAGGAGCTGACCCTGCCGGTCGACCGGCCGCGTCCGCTGGTGGCCTCGCACCGTGGGCACATGGCGCCGCTGAAGGTGCCGCCTGCGGTGCACCGGCGGCTGGCCAAGCTGGCCCGGGCCCAGGGCGTCACGCCGTTCATGGTGCTCCAGTCGGCGCTCGCGGTACTGCTGTCCCGGCTGGGCGCCGGCACCGACATCCCGATCGGCTTCCCGGTCGCGGGCCGCAACGAGGAGGCGCTCAACGACCTGATCGGCTTCTTCGTCAACAACCTGGTCGTCCGCACCGACCTGTCCGGCGACCCGACCTTCACCGAGGTGCTGGCCCGCTCCCGGCAGGCCTGCCTGGGTGCCCTGGAACACCAGGACGTGCCGTTCGAGCGGCTGGTCGAGGAGCTGGCACCGAGCCGGTCCATGGCCCGCCACCCGCTGTTCCAGGTGATGCTGACCGTCCAGAACCTCGAGCGCGGCACGGTGGGCCTGCCTCAGGCCACGTCGACGGCGGCCGGGCCGAAGCTCGGGAACTCGGCCACCACGTCGCGATTCGACCTGGAAGTCGTCGTGGTCGAGTCGTTCGACGCGCAGGGCCGGCCGGCGGGCCTGCACGGCTCGGTGACGGTCGCGGCGGACATGTTCGACGCGTCGACCGCCGAGCGGCTAGCCGAGTGGTACGGGCGGGTGCTGGCCACTGTGACCAGCACGGCGGACGTGCGGCTGCACGCCGTCGAGGTGCTCGCCGCGAAGCAGCGCGAGCAGCTGCTGTCTGGCTGGAATACCGCAGCCGCCAACCTGCCTGACGTGACGTTGGCTGGTCTTGTCGAGCAGCGTGTTGCGGTGGCTCCGGAGGCGGTGGCGGTGGTGGCTGATGGGGTGTCGTTGACCTATGGCGAGTTGGATGCGGCGGCGAATCGTCTTGCTTGGCATTTGGCTGGGTTGGGTGTTGGTTCGGGGTCGTCGGTCGGGGTGGTGTTGGAGCGTGGTGTTGATGTGGTGGTGTCGCTGCTGGCGGTGGTGAAGGCGGGTGCGGCGTATGTGCCGGTGGATCCGCGGTCGCCGGTGCAGCGGGTGGGTCAGGTGTTGGGTGATGCGGCGGTCGTGGTGGTGTTGACGTCGCGGGCGTGTGTGTCGTTGGTGTCCGGGTCGGTGGTGGTGTTGGACGATCCGGAGACGGTGGGGTTGATTGCCGGGTTGCCCGATGTGTCGTTGGGTCGGGTGGTGTCGGTGGAGTCGGCGGCGTATGTGATTTATACGTCGGGTTCGACTGGCGTGCCGAAGGGTGTGGTGGTCAGCCATCGTAATGTTCTCGGTTTGTTGGCTGCGGCTCGTGATGCGTTTGGGCTCGTGGCGGATGATGTGTGGAGTTGTTTCCATTCGTTCGCGTTCGATGTGTCGGTGTGGGAGTTGTGGGGTGCGCTGGTGCACGGCGCGCGGGTGGTGGTGGTGCCGTTTGGGGTGTCGCGGAGTCCGCAGGAGTTTGTTGGGTTGCTCGCGGCTGAGGGTGTGACGATTCTGAGTCAGACTCCGTCGGCGTTCTACCAGTTGTTGTCGGTGGCTCCTGTGCCGTTGGAGTCGGTGCGGTTGGTGGTGTTCGCGGGTGAGGCGTTGGAGCCGTCGCGGGTCTATGGCTGGCTGACCGAGGGTGGGCCGCGGCTGGTCAATATGTATGGCATTACTGAGACCACGGTGCATTCCACGGTGTGGCAGTTGACTGGTGACGAGTTCGGCAGTGTGGTGGGCCGTGGTCTGGCTGGTACGTCGTTGTTTGTGCTCGATGATCGGCTTCGGCCGGTTGCGCCTGGTGTGGTGGGTGAGCTTTATGTGGCCGGTGTGCAGGTGTCGCGGGGTTACGTTGGTCAGCCGGGTCTGACCGGGCAGCGGTTCGTGGCGTCGCCGTTTGTTGCTGGTGAGCGGATGTACCGCTCGGGTGATCTGGCGAAGTGGTCGGCCGACGGGCAGTTGGTGTTCGCGGGTCGCGCGGATCAGCAGGTCAAGGTTCGTGGCTTCCGGATCGAGCCCGGCGAGGTCGAAGCGGTTCTTCAGGAGCATCCGCAGGTTTCGCAGGTTGCGGTCGTTGCTCGTGAGGACGTGCCGGGGGACAGGCGTCTGGTGGCTTATGTGGTGTCGGCCGGTGGGGACGTCACTGGGTTGCGGGAGTTTGTGGGGCAGCGGTTGCCGGAGTACATGGTGCCGTCGGTGGTGGTGGTGCTGGATCGGTTGCCGTTGACGGTGAATGGGAAGTTGGATCGGCGGGCGTTGCCGGCGCCGGAGTATGAGGTGGGGTCCGGTCGTGGTCCGGTGTCGGTGCAGGAGGAGATCCTGTGCGGGGTCTTCGCCGAGGTGCTGGGGCTGGATCGGGTGGGCGTCGATGATGACTTCTTCCGTCTGGGTGGGCATTCGCTGTTGGCGGTGCGGTTGTCGTCGCGGGTTCGGGCGGTGTTGGGTGCCGAGATTCCGCTGAGGGTGTTGTTCGAGGCGCCGACTGTGGCGGGTTTGGTGGGGTGGCTGGCGGCTGGCCATGCTGGTCGGGCGCGGCTTGCCATCAGGACGGACAACCGGCCGGAGCGTGTGCCGTTGTCGTTTGCGCAGCAGCGGTTGTGGTTCCTTGGTCAGCTTGAAGGGCCGAGTCCGCTTTACAACCTTCCGGTGGTGGTGCGTCTGGATGGTGGGGTGGATGTTGGCGCGTTGGATGCGGCGTTGCGTGACGTGATTGGTCGTCATGAGTCGTTGCGGACGGTGTTCGCGGTGGCGGACGGTGAGCCGTATCAACGGATTCTGGATGTTGGGGAGGTGCCGTCGGTTCTTCGGGTGCAGGCGGTGGCGCCGGAGGAGCTGGATCGGGTTGTGGGTGAGGCGACCGGCTATGCGTTCGATCTCGCTGTTGAGTTGCCGATCCGGGCGTGGTTGTTTGAGCCTTCTGTTCTCGTGTTGGTGGTGCATCACATCGCTAGCGACGGTTGGTCGGCGGCGCCGTTGAATCGGGATCTGGCGTTGGCGTATGAGGCGCGGTTGCGGGGTGAGGCGCCGGTGTGGGTGCCGTTGCCGGTGCAGTATGCCGATTACGCGGTTTGGCAGCGTGAGTTGCTGGGGTCGGAGTCGGATCCGGGGAGCCTGTTGTCGGCGCAGGTGTCCTATTGGCGGGAGGCGTTGTCGGGTGCGCCGGAGGAGTTGACTCTGCCGGTGGATCATCCGCGGCCGGCGGTGGCTTCGCATCGTGGGTATCAGGTGCCGCTGTCGGTGTCGGCTGAGGTGCATTTGCGGCTTGTCGAGTTGGCTCGGGCCGAGGGCGTGACCACGTTCATGGTGTTGCAGGCCGCGTTCGCGGTGTTGTTGTCCCGGCTGGGTGCCGGGAATGATATTCCGATCGGTTTCCCGGTGGCGGGGCGCAATGACGAGGCGTTGGACGATCTGGTCGGGTTCTTCGTCAATACCTTGGTGCTGCGTACGGACCTGTCGGGTGACCCGACGTTCGCTGAGGTGTTGGGTCGGGTGCGGCGGTCCACGTTGGATGCTCTGGAACACCAGGACGTGCCGTTCGAGCGTCTCGTGGAGGAGCTGGCGCCGTTGCGGTCGCTGGCCCGGCATCCGCTGTTCCAGGTGATGCTCACCCTGCAGAACCTCGAACGCGGCACTGCCGGCCGGCCATCGGCGCAAGCCGGAGCGGTGAACGCGCGATTCGACGTGGAGATGACCGCAGCCGAGGCGTTCGACACCGACGGCCGCCCGGCCGGACTGCACGGTGTGCTCGTGGTCGCGGCCGACCTGTTCGACGCGCCGACCGCGGAACGGATCGCCGAATGGTTCGTACGGGTGCTGACGGCTCTGACCGCCACCCCCGGCACCCGGCTGCGCGGCGTCGAACTGCTCGACGCGAGCCTGCGGGACCGGGTGCTGGTCGGGTGGAACGACACCGCCGCCGAGATCACCGACGCCACCGTCGTGGACCTGTTCGACCGGCAGGTCGCCGCCTTCCCGGACGCGGTCGCGGTGATCGGCGACGGCGTCGAGCTGTCCTACCGCGAGCTGGACGCGGCGGCCAACCGGGTGGCGCGGCACCTGGCCGCCCAGGGAGTCCGGGCGGAGTCGGTCGTCGCGGTCGTGATGGACCGCGGCGTCGACCTGGTGACCGCGCTGCTCGGCGTGTGGAAGGCCGGCGGCGCCTATCTGCCGATCGACCCGAAGGCGCCGGCCCGGCGCATCGAGTTCATGCTGTCCGACAGTGGCGCGCAGCACGTGCTGACCTCGACGGAGGGCGACTGGACCGTGCCGGCCACGGTGGTGTCGGAGCTGGGCGACGTCGACGACAGCCCGGTGCCGGTAAGGCTCTCAGCGGCCGGTGCGGCGTATGTGATCTACACGTCCGGGTCGACCGGCACCCCGAAGGGCGTCGTCGTGTCGCATGCCGGTGCGGTGAACCTGCGGCTGGCGCAGGCCCGGACCTGGAACACCGGGCCGGGCGCGCGGGTGCTCCAGTTCGCGTCGATCGGCTTTGACGCCGCGACGTGGGAACTGCTGATGGCGTTGGGTGGCGGCGGCGCGCTGGTCGTGGCCCCCGCCGACGAGCTGCGGCCCGGTTCGGGCCTGGCGGAGCTGCTGGACCGGCACGCGGTGACCCACGCGACCCTGCCGCCGGCGGTGCTGGCCGTGCTGGACCCGGCAACCGTCCGCTCGGTCGGGACCGTGGTGTCCGCGGGCGAGGCGCTGGACCGGGCCCTGGTGGACCGGTGGGCGACCGGGCGGCAGCTGGTGAACGCGTACGGCCCGACCGAAACCTCGGTGTGCGCCACGATGTCGGCGCCGCTGTCCGTGGGCCAGGCCCCGACCGTGGGCGGCCCGATCGCGAACACCCGGGCGTACGTGCTCGACGACAGCCTGGCCCCGGTGCCGCCGGGCGTGGCCGGTGAACTCTACATCGCCGGCGCCGGGGTGGCGCGCGGCTATGTGGGCCGTGCCGCGTTGACCGCCGAACGGTTCGTGGCCTGCCCGTTCGGCTCCGACGAGCGGATGTACCGCACCGGCGACCTGGTGAAATGGACCCCGGACGGGCAACTTATGTACGCCGGCCGGGTCGACCAACAGGTCAAGGTCCGCGGCTACCGCATCGAGCCGGGCGAGATCGAGGCGGTCCTTCAGGCCCACCCGGACGTGCTCCACGCCGCGGTGACGGTGCGCGAGGACGCCCCTGGGGATCGGCGATTGGTGGCGTACGTCGTACCGGCCGACGGCAACGCCGGTGTCACCGGCCTGGCCGAGTTCGCGGGGCAGCAGCTGCCGGAGTACATGGTGCCCGCCGCGGTGGTGGTGCTGGACCGGCTGCCGCTGACCGTCAACGGCAAGCTGGACCGGCGGGCGTTGCCGGCGCCGGACTACTCGGCCGGCACGGGCCGCGACCCGGCCACGGCGCAGGAGGAGATCCTGTGCGCGGTCTTCGCCGAGGTGCTCGGCCTCGACCGGGTCGGCGTCGATGACGACTTCTTCCGCCTGGGCGGCCATTCGCTGCTCGCGGTGCGGCTGGTGGAGCTGCTGCGCGGCCGCGGTGTCGCGGTGTCGGTGCGGGCGCTGTTCGAGACCCCGACCCCGGCCGGGCTGGCCTCCACCACCGCGGCCGACGTGCTCGTGGTACCGGACAACCTGATCCCGGACGGCGCGGACCACATCACGGCGGACATGCTGCCGCTGGTCGCGTTCACCGACGCCGATGTCGAGCGCGTGGTAGCCGGCGTCGAAGGCGGCGCGGCGAACGTGGCCGACGTGTACCCGTTGGCGCCGCTTCAGGAAGGCCTGCTGTTCCACCATCTGATGGCCCGGGACGGCGAGGATCCGTACGTCTCGGCGTTCGTCATGCGGTTCGACACACGGGGCCACCTCGACGCGTTCGTGGCCGCGCTCCAACAGGTCGTGAACCGGCACGACATCTACCGCACCGCGGTCGTGTGGGACGGGCTGCCGGAGCCGGCGCAGGTGGTGTGGCGCACCGTCGCGCTGCCGGTGACGACCCACCTGCTCGGCGAGGAACTGGCGGCCGACCCGGTGGCCGGTCTGGTCGAGCTGGCCGGGTCGGGCATGGACCTGAGCCGGCCGCCGCTGATGGACGTGCACGTGGCGCGGGGCGGTGACGGCTGGCTGGGTCTGCTGCGGATGCACCACATGCTCCAGGACCACCAGGGCATGGACGTCCTCCAGCAGGAGGTGCAGGCAATCCTCGACGGGCGGTCGGCGGAGCTGGCGCCGGCCCTGCCGTTCCGCAACTTCGTGGCGCAGGCCCGCAGCGTTCCGCGGGCCGAGCACGAGCGGTACTTCGCGGCGCTGCTCGGCGACGTGACGGAGCCGACCGCGCCGTACGGCCTGATGGACGTGCTGGGCGACGGCACCGGGTCGACCGCCGCGGTGGTGCCGGTGCCGGACGACGTCGCCGGCCGGCTGCGCGAGGTGTCGCGGCAACTCGGCGTGAGCGCGGCGACCGTGCTGCACGTGGCGTGGGCGCGGGTGCTGTCGGTGCTGTCGGGCCGTGACGACGTGGTGTTCGGCACGGTGTTGTTCGGCCGGATGAACGCGGGTGCGGGCGCCGACCGGGTGGTCGGTCCGTTCATCAACACGCTGCCGGTGCGGGTGCCGACCGGGCGGGTGGGGGTGCGCGCCGCGGTGGCGGAGATGCGGCGGCAGCTCGCGGCGCTGTTGGAGCACGAGCACGCGTCGCTGGCCGTGGCACAGCAGGCGAGCGGGGTCGCCGAGAACACGCCGCTGTTCACGTCGCTGTTCAACTACCGGTTTGTCGCGCCGGGCGGGGAGCCGAGTGGGACGCAGCAGGGCATCCGCAGCGTCTACTCGCGGGAGCGGACGAACTATCCACTGACGGTGGCGGTCAACGACCGGGATACGGGCGGGCTGAGCCTCAGCGTGGAGGTGATCAACCCCCTCGACCCGGAGGCGATCGGGCGGTTGCTGTGCACCGCCGTCGAGAATCTGGTCGCCGCGCTCGGCGAGGGCGATGTTCCGGTGCACGCGGTGGAGGTGCTCGAGGCGCCGCAGCGGGAGCAGCTTCTGCTCGGTTGGAACGGCACTGTGGTTGATCTTCCTGCGGGGACGTTTGGGGCGGTTTTCGAGGCGCGGGTGGGTTTGTCG
>NZ_JBFAQH010000036.1:0-6146 GCF_040677165.1 Micromonospora sp. NPDC049374
CGGCCGTCAGGCCGGCGCTGCCGGTCACCAACCGGATCACGTCCCGGCGGAAACCGTCGATGTCGGCGCCGGACACGTCGGCTGGATCCGGCGCGGCCCGGTGAACGTTTCTGGCCACCCCACTAAGGCTGATATGAAGGCACGATGACGAGCGACGCCCACGCCGCCCTTCCCGCGCCGACCGACGAGGTCGTCGAGCTGTGCCGGGACCTGCTGCGCATCGACACCACGAACACCGGCGACAACGCCACCAGCATCGGCGAACGAGGCGCGGCCGAGTACGTCGCGGAAAAGCTCGCCGACGTCGGCATCACTCCGGTCATCCACGAGTCCGCGCCCGGCCGGGCAAACGTGATCGCCCGGATACCCGGCACCGATCCCAGCCGCGGCGCGTTGCTCGTGCACGGGCACCTGGACGTCGTACCGGCGGACGCCGACGAATGGTCGGTGCACCCGTTCTCGGGCGAGCTGCGCGACGGCTACCTGTGGGGCCGCGGCGCCATCGACATGAAGGACTTCGACGCGATGGTCCTGGCGGTGGTGCGGCACTGGCAGCGTACGGGGGTGCGCCCACCACGGGACGTCGTGCTCGCGTTCACCGCCGACGAGGAGGCGGGCAGCGAGTACGGAGCGCACTTCCTGACCACCCGGCACCGCGAGCTCTTCGACGGCTGCACCGAGGGCATCGGTGAGGTCGGCGGCTTCTCGTACACGGTGGACCCGTCGCGGCGGCTCTACCTCATCGAGACCGCCCAGAAGGGCATCGACTGGCTGCGGCTGCACGCCAAGGGCCGGCCCGGGCACGGCTCGATGCTGCACGACGACAACGCGGTCACCGCGCTGGCCGAGGCGGTGGCCCGGATCGGCCGGCACCGCTTCCCGGTGGTGGTCACCGACACCGTACGCGCCTTCCTGGAGGAGGTCTCCGAGGTCCTCGGAATCGAGCTGGACCCGGACGACCCGGAGGCCGCCATCGCCAAGCTCGGCCCGATCGCCAACATCGTCGGCGCCACCATCCGCAACACCGCGAATCCGACCCGGCTCGCTGCCGGTTACAAGGACAACGTCATCCCCGGCCGGGCCAGCGCCACCATCGACTGCCGCAGCCTGCCCGGCCAGTCGGAGCTGCTGGAGCGCCAGTTGCGCGAGCTGGTCGGCCCGGACATCGCCATCGAGTACGTCCAACGGCAGCCGGCGCTGGAGACCACCTTCGACGGCGAGCTGGTCGCGGCCATGGGCGCCGCGCTGCGGGCCGAGGATCCGGGGGCGCGGCCCGTGCCGTACATGCTCTCCGGCGGCACCGACGCCAAGGCCTTCTCGCAGCTGGGCATCCGCTGCTTCGGTTTCGCGCCGCTGCGGCTGCCGGCCGACCTGAACTTCTCGGCGCTGTTCCACGGCATCGACGAGCGGGTACCGGTTGACGGACTACAGTTCGGCGTGCGGGTTCTCGACCGGTTCCTGCGTACCTGTTAGACATCCTGGATTCTTCGTGAAGGGGACGCCTCACATGACCGACCAGCACGGTGAGCTGGACGCCGCTCTCGAGCGCGTGATCGAAGCGGCCCGCCACCATCTGGCCGCCGTCCGGGCCGCGCAGGGCCGGATCGACGACGACGACGTCTGGCAGGCGTACGTCGCGCTGAACAATGCGTCGTTCGCCTACGACGAGCAACTCATGGACGCCTTCGGCGAGGTCACCCCGTGGGACGTCGAGTCCATCGACCCGGACGAGGCCGATCAGCGTTTCGCCGGCGGCGAGGGCGTCGAGTCGACCGACCCGCACCCGCAGGTGATCTCCGTACGCCAGCGGCGCGACTACCGGGTGCCGAGCGTCTCCGCGCTGATCCGGATTGCCGAGGCGGCCCGCCGGGAGGGTGTACCCGGCGACGAGGAGGTGCCGCCGGTGGAGGGCGTCGGCGAGGCGGTGCTGGAACTGCTGCAGAGCGGCGACGGCTCACTCGGCGCGCTCGACGTGCCGGAGTTGGAGCCACTCGACGGTGTGGTGATGGTCAGCGAGGTCGGTACCCCGGTCGACCTGGAGTCGTTCGCCGACGACGACCCGGTCGGTCCGTTCCAGCCCGGCGCCGACGACCGTCTGGTCGGCCGCCTCGACGAGCACCCGTTCCTGGAACTGGACGACGAGCACGACCACGTGCACTGACAGCGTAGGCGCCCATCGGTCACCGGGCCGGCCGCAACGGTCGGCCCGGTGATCGCCGTCTGCGTGCTGTCGACCTTACGGCGCGGACGGATCGGTCAGGCGCGGACGGATCGGTCGGGACGAGAGCGAGACGACTCAGCTCGACAGCGCGCGAGGGAGACATGGTGTCTCCCGGGCCGGCGCCCATCTCCGGGCGGGCCACCTTATGGGGCGGCCGGCTGCCCGGCGCGCCGCCTACGGTCAGTACGACAGGCCCGGCTGCGGCTGGTTGACCCGTCGGCGGCGCAGCACCACCTGCCGCGTACCGTCGCGGAACAGCCGCACCCGGGCCAGCTCCCAGCCGGAGAACTCCGCTTGAATCGCCAGCTGCGCCGCGGCGGTCAACCGGTCGACGTTCGGCGGTAACCGCAGCGGCGCGTACTCGTAGTCCATGGGGCCTATGCTGCCCAGCCCGACCCCTGGCGCGCCACCCTTCACCGGGTGATGCTCAACCATCGCGCTCCGGATAGCCGACCTCCAGCGCCGAAACGTCGTCCAGCGCCGTGGTGATCTCGTCGGGCAGGGTCATCCGTTCCACCTGAAGCGCCCCGAGCAACTGCCCCGAGGTACGCGCGCCGAGGATCGGGGCGGTGACGCCCGGCCGATCCCGGATCCAGGCGAGCGCCACCTCCAGCGGGGAGACGCCGAGTCCACTCGCGGCCGTGGCCACCGCCTCCACGATGCTGGAGCAGCGCGGTTCCAGGTAGGTGGCGACAAATCGCTCGAAATGCGGCGACACCGCCCGGGAGTCCGCCGGTCGGCCGTGTCGGTACTTGCCGGTCAGCACGCCACGACCAAGCGGGGACCAGGGCAGCACTCCCAACCCGAGCGCCTCGCAGGCGGGCAGCACCTCCCGCTCCACCCCCCGCTCCAGCAGGGAGTACTCCACCTGGGCGGCCACCACCGGGGCCCGCCCGGGCCAGGCCGCCTGCCAGGCTGCCGCCCGGGCGGTCTGCCAGCCGGAGAAGTTCGACACGCCCACGTAGCGCACCCGGCCGCTGGCCACCGCGTGATCAAGTGCCGCGAGGGTCTCCTCCAGCGGGGTCTGCGGATCGTAGCCGTGCACCTGGAACAGGTCGACATGGTCGGTGCCGAGCCGTCGCAGCGAAGCGTCCAGCGTGCGCAGCAGGTGCCCACGGGAGCCGTCCCGGCGCCGGCCGCCGCCCGGCCGAAGCCCCGCCTTCGTCGCGATCAACAACTCCTCGCGGGGCACCAGGCTGCCCAGCAGCGAGCCGATCACCGACTCGGCGTCGCCGTCGCCGTACACGTCCGCGGTGTCGATCAGGTTGCCACCGGCGTCGAGGAAACTCTTCAACTGCGCGGCCGCGTCGTCGGCGTCGGTGTCCCGGCCCCAGGTCATGGTGCCGAGCGCGAGCCGGGAAACCGCCAGCCCGCTGCGGCCGAGCGGTCGCTGCTGCATGGGTGAACCTTATTTCGAACCGGGGCCGGACGGATATCCTCGCTCCCGTCGAGTCTGCCCGCGAATCGGGGTGAGCCGGTGATCGTCCCGGCCACCCACACCGCGTAACCTGATGCGACTGCGGATGGGGGAGGACTCTGTGCGACTCGGGCTAAGCCTCGGATACCAGACAGCGTGGAGCACGCCGGCCGATCACCTGGCCCTGGCTCAGGAGGCGGACCGGCTCGGCTACTCGGTGGTGTGGGCGGCCGAGGCATACGGCTCCGATTCGCCGAGCATGCTGGCCTGGATGGCCGGGCAGACCGAGCGAATCGACATCGGCAGCGCGGTGATGCAGATCCCCGCGCGGACGCCGGCGATGACCGCGATGACCGCAGCCACGATCGACTCGCTCTCCGGGGGGCGGTTCCGGCTCGGCCTGGGGGTGTCCGGCCCGCAGGTCTCCGAGGGCTGGCACGGCGTACGGTTCGGCAAGCCGCTGGCCCGCACCCGCGAGTACGTGGACATCGTCAAGCTGGCGGTGGGCCGTAAGGAGGTCGCCTACGACGGCGAGTTCTACACGCTGCCGCTGCCCGACGGCCCCGGCAAGGCGCTGCGGCTGGGCTTCCACCCGCCGCGCGAGCACATCCCGATCTACTTGGCCGCGGTGGGGCCGAAGAACCTGGAACTGGCCGGCGAGATCGCCGACGGCTGGTTGGCCGTCTTCTACGCGCCCGAGTTTGCGCAGGAGCAGCTCGCGGCGGTGCGCGCCGGTCGGGCCAAGGCCGGCAAGGAGCTGGCCGGCTTCGACGTGGTGCCGTCCGTGCCGGTCGTGGTCGGCGACGATCTGAACTCCTGCGCCGAGCTGGTCCGCTGGTACGCGGCGCTGTACGTCGGTGGCATGGGCAGCCGCCAGCAGAACTTCTACAACCAACTGGCCACCCGGATGGGCTACGGCGACGCCGCCCGCGAGGTGCAGGAGCTCTACCTGGCCAAGCGGCAGCGTGACGCTGCGGCCGCCGTGCCGATGGAGTTCATCGACCGGACCTCGCTGCTCGGGCCGAAGGAACGCATCGCCGAGCGGATGCGCGAGTACGCCGAGGCCGGCGTCACCACCCTGTCGGTGACCCTCTTCGTCGCCGACCGCGACACCGGTGTGCAGACCCTACGGACCGTGGCCGAGGCGCTGGACCTCTCGGGAGTCGGGGAGTGACCTGGATCGAAGCTATCGTCCTGGGCATCGTCCAGGGCCTGACCGAGTTCCTTCCGGTCAGCTCGTCGGGGCACCTGCGGATCACCTCGGCGATCTTCTTCGAACAGGACGCCGGAGCGTCCTTCACCGCGGTCACCCAGCTGGGCACCGAGGCGGCGGTGCTGCTGTACTTCGCCAAGGACATCTGGCGCATCGGCCGAACCTGGGTGGTCGGCATCTGGGACAAGTCCGTCCGTTCCAGCCTGGACTACCGCATGGGCTGGTACGTGATCGTCGGTTCCATCCCGATCGGCCTCTTCGGCTTCCTGTTCAAGGACCAGATCCGCGAGACCGCCCGCAACCTGTGGGTGGTGGCCACCACCCTGATCGTGTTCGCCTTCGTGCTCGCGTTCGCCGAGTACTGGGGACGGCAGACCCGTACCCTGCGGGACTTCCGGATGCGGGACGGCGTGGTGATGGGCTTCGCCCAGGCGCTGGCGCTCATCCCCGGTGTGTCACGCTCCGGCGCGACGCTCACCTTCGGTCTCTTCCTGAGCCTGACCCGGGAGACGGCGGCCCGCTACTCGTTCCTGCTGGCCATCCCGGCGGTGGTGATGTCCGGGATCTTCAGCCTGGGGGACGTCTTCGAACCGGCGGCACCCGGCACCTCGGTGCCCACCGTCGCGCAGATGGTCGTCGCCACGCTCATCGCGTTCGCTGTCGGCTACGCGGCCATCGCCTGGCTGCTGCGCTACGTCGCGCATCACACCCTCTACATTTTCGTGCTCTACCGGGTCGCGATCGGCACGCTCGTCCTGGCCCTGCTGCTGACCGGGACGATCAGCGCCACCTGAGCCTGAGTTATGCGGTGTCCGGTTTTCGGGTGCTTGCGGTTCGGGGCTGGGGGCGACCGTGCCCGGCTCCGGGCGGTCAGGCTTGATCCCTGCGCCGGGCACGGTCGCCCCCAGCCTGACCTGGTCGGCCGCCGTCCGGGTGGGCCAGCCCCGGGTGGGTTGGTCGGGCGTCTGTTGACTGCCTGGCCTCAGCCTGCTGCCTGCTGTCGTGCTTTCTGCTTAGCCTTCTGCCTTCTGCCTGCTGTTGGCTGCTGGCTTGTTGCCGGCTGTATTGATCTGTCTGCGGTCAGCCTGCTTCTTGGTGTGCAGATGCCGCTGGCCGGCACCCTGGTTCGGGTGCCGGCCAGCGGTTCTTGTTCCCCCTGTGGAGGAATGTCTTCGGTTGTGTTCCTCGGTCAGCTGGGGGGTCAGCTGTTCCAGTGTTGGGTGACGAGGTCGGCGGCCTGCTGTTCCCACTGGGCGTAGTGGTCGGGGTAGGCCGACACCTGCACGGTCTGCGCG
>NZ_JBFAQH010000037.1:0-5384 GCF_040677165.1 Micromonospora sp. NPDC049374
TGGTGTGTGGTTGTTCTTTGAGAACTCAACAGGGTGCTTGATAAGCCAGTGCCAAATTTGTTTGATTCCCGGGCTGGCCAGTTTTTCTGGTTGGTTTGGATTCCTTTGGCAACAATTTTGTTTGTTGTCGGGATGGATTTTCCTTCAGGTTTTTGTTGGAGAGTTTGATCCTGGCTCAGGACGAACGCTGGCGGCGTGCTTAACACATGCAAGTCGAGCGGAAAGGCCCTTCGGGGTACTCGAGCGGCGAACGGGTGAGTAACACGTGAGCAACCTGCCCTAGGCTTTGGGATAACCCTCGGAAACGGGGGCTAATACCGAATATTCACTTGCTGCCGCATGGTGGTGGGTGGAAAGTTTTTCGGCTTGGGATGGGCTCGCGGCCTATCAGCTTGTTGGTGGGGTGATGGCCTACCAAGGCGACGACGGGTAGCCGGCCTGAGAGGGCGACCGGCCACACTGGGACTGAGACACGGCCCAGACTCCTACGGGAGGCAGCAGTGGGGAATATTGCACAATGGGCGGAAGCCTGATGCAGCGACGCCGCGTGAGGGATGACGGCCTTCGGGTTGTAAACCTCTTTCAGCAGGGACGAAGCGCAAGTGACGGTACCTGCAGAAGAAGCGCCGGCCAACTACGTGCCAGCAGCCGCGGTAAGACGTAGGGCGCGAGCGTTGTCCGGATTTATTGGGCGTAAAGAGCTCGTAGGCGGCTTGTCGCGTCGACTGTGAAAACCCGTGGCTCAACTGCGGGCCTGCAGTCGATACGGGCAGGCTAGAGTTCGGTAGGGGAGACTGGAATTCCTGGTGTAGCGGTGAAATGCGCAGATATCAGGAGGAACACCGGTGGCGAAGGCGGGTCTCTGGGCCGATACTGACGCTGAGGAGCGAAAGCGTGGGGAGCGAACAGGATTAGATACCCTGGTAGTCCACGCTGTAAACGTTGGGCGCTAGGTGTGGGGGGCCTCTCCGGTTCTCTGTGCCGCAGCTAACGCATTAAGCGCCCCGCCTGGGGAGTACGGCCGCAAGGCTAAAACTCAAAGGAATTGACGGGGGCCCGCACAAGCGGCGGAGCATGCGGATTAATTCGATGCAACGCGAAGAACCTTACCTGGGTTTGACATCGCCGGAAATCTCACAGAGATGTGGGGTCCTTCGGGGCCGGTGACAGGTGGTGCATGGCTGTCGTCAGCTCGTGTCGTGAGATGTTGGGTTAAGTCCCGCAACGAGCGCAACCCTCGTCCCATGTTGCCAGCAATTCGGTTGGGGACTCATGGGAGACTGCCGGGGTCAACTCGGAGGAAGGTGGGGATGACGTCAAGTCATCATGCCCCTTATGTCCAGGGCTTCACGCATGCTACAATGGCCGGTACAATGGGCTGCGATACCGTGAGGTGGAGCGAATCCCAAAAAGCCGGTCTCAGTTCGGATCGGGGTCTGCAACTCGACCCCGTGAAGTCGGAGTCGCTAGTAATCGCAGATCAGCAACGCTGCGGTGAATACGTTCCCGGGCCTTGTACACACCGCCCGTCACGTCACGAAAGTCGGCAACACCCGAAGCCGGTGGCCCAACCCTTGTGGAGGGAGCCGTCGAAGGTGGGGCTGGCGATTGGGACGAAGTCGTAACAAGGTAGCCGTACCGGAAGGTGCGGCTGGATCACCTCCTTTCTAAGGAGCACCATCCGGCGAAAGCTGGTATGGAGCCCGCACTGTCCGAATGTGATGGTGGGGTGCTCAATTGGCGGAGACACTGGCGAGTCGGCGCCGGCAACGGCCGGAATTTTTCCTAGTACAGCCACTGTGGTGGTGGGAACGGGTGTTCTGGTGCGGCTGGTGGTTGGCGGATAGCACCCTGTTGGGTCCTGAAGGAACAACCGTTGGTTGTCTTTCAGAGGCTGTGAGCGGCGTTCCTGTTGTGGGGATGGTCGCCGGCTGCCAGGCATGGCCTGGCCTCGCATACCGGATGTTGCCCTGTTGTGGGTGGTGTTGCTGGTGTGGGGTGGTGGGTTGTGGGTTGGTTGTTTGTTGAGAATTGCACAGTGGACGCGAGCATCTTTGTGGTCAAGTTGTCAAGGGCGAACGGTGGATGCCTTGGCACCAGGAGCCGATGAAGGACGTGGGAGGCCGCGATAGGCCTGGGGGAGCTGTCAACCGAGCTGTGATCCCAGGGTGTCCGAATGGGGTAACCCGGCATCAGTCATGTGGTGTCACCTGCACCTGAACTCATAGGGTGTGTGGAGGGAACGCGGGGAAGTGAAACATCTCAGTACCCGTAGGAAGAGAAAACAATAGTGATTCCGTGAGTAGTGGCGAGCGAAAGCGGATTGAGGCTAAACCGGTTGCGTGTGATACCTGTCAGGGGTTGCGTGGTCGGGGTTGTGGGACCCTGCTACACGAGCTGACACTCGTGTGAGGAGTTATAAAGCCAGTTGTTAGCTGAATGGTCTGGAAAGGCTGACCGTAGACGGTGATAGTCCGGTAGGTTAAAGCAGCTGGTCTTCTGTGGGTGTTCCCGAGTAGCGGCGGACTCCTGAAATCTGCCGTGAATCTGCCAGGACCACCTGGTAAGCCTAAATACTTCCTGGTGACCGATAGCGGACGAGTACCGTGAGGGAATGGTGAAAAGTACCCCGGGAGGGGAGTGAAATAGTACCTGAAACCGTTCGCCTACAATCCGTCGGAGCCTTTAGGGGTGACGGCGTGCCTTTTGAAGAATGAGCCTGCGAGTTAGTGGCATGTGGCGAGGTTAACCCGTGTGGGGGAGCCGTAGCGAAAGCGAGTCTGAAGAGGGCGTTTGAGTCGCATGTTCTAGACCCGAAGCGGAGTGATCTAGCCATGGGCAGGCTGAAGCGCGGGTAAGACCGTGTGGAGGGCCGAACCCACCAACGTTGAAAAGTTGGGGGATGACCTGTGGTTAGGGGTGAAAGGCCAATCAAACTCCGTGATAGCTGGTTCTCCCCGAAATGCATTTAGGTGCAGCGTCGCGTGTTTCTTGCCGGAGGTAGAGCACTGGATGGTCTAGGGGGCCTACAAGCTTACCGAAATCAGCCAAACTCCGAATGCCGGTAAGTGAGAGCGCGGCAGTGAGACTGCGGGGGATAAGCTTCGTAGTCGAGAGGGAAACAGCCCAGATCACCAGCTAAGGCCCCTAAGCGTGTGCTAAGTGGAAAAGGATGTGGGGTCGCATAGACAACCAGGAGGTTGGCTTAGAAGCAGCCACCCTTTAAAGAGTGCGTAATAGCTCACTGGTCAAGTGGTTCCGCGCCGACAATGTAGCGGGGCTCAAGCACACCGCCGAAGCTGTGGCACTCACACAATGACTTCGCTGGCGCCTTCGGGTGTTGGTGCAGGTGTGTGGGTGGGTAGGGGAGCGTCGTGCCGGGGGTGAAGCAGCAGGGTGACCTAGTTGTGGACGCGGCACGAGTGAGAATGCAGGCATGAGTAGCGAAAGAAGGGTGAGAAACCCTTCCGCCGGATGACCAAGGGTTCCAGGGCCAGGTTAATCCGCCCTGGGTGAGTCGGGACCTAAGGCGAGGCCGAGAGGCGTAGTCGATGGACAACGGGTTGATATTCCCGTACCCGCGAAGGAGCGTCCCTGATGAACCTCGTTGTGCTAACCACCCAAACCATCCAAGACCTTCGGGTTGAGGGTGGGGAGCGTGGGAACCTGGCGGGTAGTAGTCAAGCGATGGGGTGACGCAGGAAGGTAGCTGAGCCCGGCCGGTGGTTGTGCCGGGGTAAGCGTGTAGGCCGCACCATAGGCAAATCCGTGGTGCACAGGGCTGAGACGTGATGCCGAGCCGATTCAGGTGAAGTCAGTGATCCTATGCTGCCGAGAAAAGCCTCTAGCGAGTTCTGAGCGGCCCGTACCCCAAACCGACACAGGTGGTCAGGTAGAGAATACCGAGGCGATCGGGCGAACTGTGGTTAAGGAACTCGGCAAATTGCCCCCGTAACTTAGGGAGAAGGGGGGCCGGAGACGTGAAGCCCCGCGCGGGTGGAGCGTTGTATGGCCGCAGAGAGCAGGGGGAAGCGACTGTTTACTAAAAACACAGGTCCATGCGAAGAAGTAATTCGATGTATATGGACTGACGCCTGCCCGGTGCTGGAACGTTAAGGGGACCTGTTAGCTCTTCGGGGCGAAGCGGAGAACTTAAGCGCCAGTAAACGGCGGTGGTAACTATAACCATCCTAAGGTAGCGAAATTCCTTGTCGGGTAAGTTCCGACCTGCACGAATGGCGTAACGACTTCCCCACTGTCTCAACCACAGGCCCGGCGAAATTGCAGTACGAGTAAAGATGCTCGTTACGCGCGGCAGGACGGAAAGACCCCGGGACCTTTACTATAGCTTGACATTGGTATTTGAGTCGGCTTGTGTAGGATAGGTGGGAGCCGGTGAAACCTATACGCCAGTATGGGTGGAGGCAATCTTGAAATACCACTCTGGTTGATTCGGGTATCTAACTTCGGACCGTTATCCGGTTCAGGGACAGTGTCTGGTGGGTAGTTTAACTGGGGCGGTTGCCTCCTAAAGGGTAACGGAGGCGCCCAAAGGTTCCCTCAGCCTGGTTGGCAATCAGGTGTTGAGTGCAAGTGCACAAGGGAGCTTGACTGTGAGACTGACGGGTCGAGCAGGGACGAAAGTCGGGACTAGTGATCCGGCACTTGCGTGTGGAAGCGGTGTCGCTCAACGGATAAAAGGTACCCCGGGGATAACAGGCTGATCTTCCCCAAGAGTCCATATCGACGGGATGGTTTGGCACCTCGATGTCGGCTCGTCGCATCCTGGGGCTGTAGCAGGTCCCAAGGGTTGGGCTGTTCGCCCATTAAAGCGGTACGCGAGCTGGGTTTAGAACGTCGTGAGACAGTTCGGTCCCTATCCGCCGTGCGCGTAGGATACTTGAGAAGGGCTGTCCCTAGTACGAGAGGACCGGGACGGACGAACCTCTGGTGTGCCAGTTGTCCCGCCAGGGGCACGGCTGGTTAGCTACGTTCGGAAGGGATAACCGCTGAAAGCATCTAAGCGGGAAGCCTGCTTCAAGATGAGGTATCCCACTACCCTTCGGGGTGGGTAAGGCCCCCAGCTAGACGACTGGGTTGATAGGCCGGAAATGTAAGCCCGGTAACGGGTTCAGTTGACCGGTACTAATAGGCCGAGGACTTGCTCACAAAGATTCTGCTCGCGTCCACTGTGTAACTCACAACAAACAAACAACACCCCGACAAGCAATGTTGGTGTTGGTGTTGTTTGACATGTTGATAAGGTTACGGCGGTCATGGCGGAGGGGAAACGCCCGGTCTCATTCCGAACCCGGAAGCTAAGCCCTCCAGCGCCGATGGTACTGCACCCGGGAGGGTGTGGGAGAGTAGGACACCGCCGGACA
>NZ_JBFAQH010000038.1:0-4412 GCF_040677165.1 Micromonospora sp. NPDC049374
GGGCGGCAGAGCGTACGGCGCGGACGCCTTTGTCCTTTGCGCAGCAACGACTCTGGTTCCTGAGCCAACTCGACGGACCCAGCCCGCTCTACAACCTGCCGTTCGTGGTGCGGCTGGACGGCAGCCTGGACGTCGACGCGCTGGATGCGGCGTTGCTCGAGGTGCTCGGCCGGCACGAGTCACTGCGGACTCTGCTGGCGGTCGCGGACGGGCAGCCGTACCAGGAGATCCTGGACGTTGACGCGGTGGGCTCGGTCCTACGGGTCGAGTCGATGCCCGCGGACGAGCTGGAGCAGGCGGTCGTGGAGGCGGCGCGGTACCCGTTCGACCTCGCGGTCGAGGTGCCGATCCGGGCGTGGCTGTTCCAGACCGGCGCCGAGTCGGCTCTCGTGCTGGTCGTGCACCACACCGCGAGTGACGGCTGGTCGACCGCGCCGCTCAGCCGAGATCTGGCGGCGGCGTACGAGGCACGGCTGCGCGGCGAGGCACCGGTGTGGGCGCCGCTGCCGGTGCAGTACGCGGACTACGCGGTGTGGCAGCGTGAACTTCTCGGCTCCGAGTCGGACCCGCAGAGCCTGCTGTCGACCCAGGTCGCCTACTGGCGGAACGCGTTGGCCGGGGCGCCGGAGGAACTGACCCTGCCGGTGGACCGGTCACGTCCGGCGGTGGCCAGCCGTCAGGGACATCGGGTGCCGTTGCGGGTGCCGGCCGACGTGCATCAGCGGCTCGTGGACCTGGCGCGGGCCGAGGGCGTGACGCCGTTCATGGTGCTGCAGGGCGCGTTCGCCGTGCTGTTGTCGCGGTTGGGTGCGGGCACGGACATCCCGATCGGTTTTCCGGTGGCGGGGCGTAATGACGAGGCGTTGGACGATCTGGTGGGGTTCTTCGTCAACACTTTGGTGCTGCGTACGGACCTGTCGGGTGACCCGACCTTCGCCGAGGTGCTGGGCCGGGTGCGGCAGAGCAGCCTGGACGCCCTCGAGCATCAGGACGTGCCGTTCGAGCGACTGGTCGAGGAGTTGGCCCCGGCCCGCTCGATGGCCCGCCATCCGCTGTTCCAGGTGATGCTGACCCTGCAGAACATCGAGCGCGGCATTGCGGGCCTTCCGGTGGTCGACGGTGGGCCGGTGCTCGCCGATGCGGCGGTCATGTCGCGGTTCGACCTGGAGGTTTCGGCGGTCGAGGCGTTCGACGCGCAGGGCCGGCCCGCCGGGCTGAGCGGCGCGGTCACGGCGTCGACAGATCTGTTCGACGAGGAGACCGTTCAGCAGATCGCCAGCTGGTTCGTGCGGGTGCTGACCACCGTGTCGTCCGCCGCACAGGCGCCGTTGCACGCGATCGATCTGCTGGACGCCGACCAGCGCGAGCAGGTGCTGAACGGGTGGAACGACACCGCCGCGGAGACCACTGACGCCACCGTGGTCGAGCTTTTCGACCAGCAGGTCGCGGCGTCGCCGGATGCGGTCGCGGTGGTCGCCGATGGGGTCGAGGTCTCCTACCGCGAGCTGGACGCGGCGGCGAGCCGACTGGCGCAGCGCCTGATCGATCTCGGGACGGGTCCGGAGTCAGTGGTCGGGCTGCGGCTCCCGCGGGGCGCGCAGATGATCACGGCGATTGTGGCGGTGTGGAAAGCGGGCGCTGCCTATCTGCCGATCGATGCGCAGCTTCCGGCGGAGCGGGTCGAGTTCATGCTGGCCGACGCCGGCGTGACGGTGGTACTTGATGACGTGGCCGTGGAGCAGCCGGACGTTGCTTCGGGATTGGTGGCCCCGGTTCCGTCCTCGTTGGCGTACGTGATCTACACGTCGGGTTCGACCGGTACCCCGAAGGGCGTCGCGGTCTCGCACGGCTCGTTGACGAACCTGGTGTCGGTCTTCGGGCCGATGCTCGGCGCCGCACCCGGCGTGGAGATGCTGCAGTTCGCGTCGTTCAGCTTCGACGCCTCGGTGCTGGACGTGGCGGTGGCGCTGTCGCACGGCGCAACCCTGGTGATCGCCGGCACCGAGCAGCGCCAACAGCCGAAATTGCTGCGGTCGCTGACCGGGCTCAAGGCCGCGAGCGTCGTGCCGTCGCTGCTCGAGGTATTGGAACCCGAGGATCTGGCCCCGGTGCAGGCCTTGGTGGTCGGCTCGGAAGCGGTGAGCGAGGCGGTGGCCCGTGCCTGGTCGCCGGGCCGCCGCATGGTCCACGCCTACGGCCCGACGGAGACCACGGTCATCGTCGTCACGCACGAGGTGGACGGCCGACCGGGTCCGCTGCCGATCGGCGGCCCGATCGCGAACACGCGCCTGTACGTGCTGGACGACGCCCTCTCCCCGGTGCCGCCGGGCGTGGTCGGCGAGCTGTACATCGCGGGATCGGCGTTGGCACGCGGCTATGTCGGCCGGCCGGGCCTGACCGCGTCGCGCTTCGTGGCGTGCCCGTTCGGACCGGGGCGGATGTACCGCACCGGCGACCTGGTGAAGTGGACCTCGGACGGGCAGCTGGTGTTCGTGGGTCGCGCGGACCAGCAGGTCAAGATCCGCGGCTTCCGGATCGAGCCCGGCGAGATCGAGGCGGTCCTGCAGACCGATCCGCTGGTGGGTCAGGTCACGGTGGTCGTGCGCGAGGACACCCCGGGCGACCGGCGATTGGTGGCGTACGTCGTACCGGCCGCCGACGCCGCCCCGGAAGGTCTGCTCGAGCTGGCCGCGCAGCGGCTGCCCGAATACATGGTGCCGTCCGCCGTGGTGATCCTCGACCGGTTGCCGCTGACCGCCAACGACAAGCTGGACCGGCGCGCGCTCCCGGCGCCGGACTACACCGCGGGATCCGGCCGGGGCCCGGCCACCGTGCGGGACGAGATCCTGTGCGGGGTGGTCGCGGAGGTGCTCGGCCTCGACCGGGTGGGCATCGACGACGACTTCTTCAGGTTGGGCGGGCACTCCCTGCTGGCGGTGCGGCTCACGTCGCGGGTGCGTGCGGTGCTCGGCGTCGAACTGCCGCTGCGAGTGCTGTTCGAGACGCCCACGGTGGCCGGCATCTCGGCGTGGCTGAACGCCGGTCACACCGGCCCGGCACGACCGCCGATGCGGGCCGTCGAGCGGCCCGCGCGGCCGGTGCTGTCCTTCGCGCAGCAGCGGCTGTGGTTCCTCGGCCAGCTCGCCGGGCCGAGCCCGCTCTACAACATTCCGGCCGTGATCCGGCTCGGCGCCGGGCTCGACGTGGCCGCGCTGGACGCCGCACTGCGGGACGTGATCGGCCGCCACGAGTCCCTGCGGACGCTCTTCCCGGTGGCCGACGGTCAGCCGTACCAACGCATTGTCGACATCGACCAGGTGGAACCGGTCCTCCACGTCTACGACGTGCCGGCCGCCGAGCTGGACCAGGCGGTCACCGAGGCAACCCGGTACGCCTTCGACCTGGCCACCGAGATACCGATCCGGGCGTGGCTGTTCCGGCCCGGCACCGACGAGCCTTCCGCTCTCGTGCTGGTGATCCACCACATCTCCGGCGACGGCTGGTCGACGGCGCCGTTGGGCCGGGACCTCTCTGCTGCGTACGAGGCACGGCTGCGCGGCGAGGCACCGGTGTGGGCGCCGCTGCCGGTGCAGTACGCGGACTACGCGGTGTGGCAGCGTGAACTTCTCGGCTCCGAGTCGGACCCGCAGGGCCTGCTGTCGAAGCAGGTTGCGCACTGGCGGAAGACGCTGGCCGGGGCGCCGGAGGAGCTGACCCTGCCGGTGGACCGGTCGCGTCCGGCCGTGGCCACGCATCGCGGCCACCAGGTGCCGTTGCAGGTGCCGGCCGAGGTGCATCAGCGGCTCGTGGACCTGGCGCGGGCCGAGGGCGTGACGCCGTTCATGGTGCTCCAGGCGGCGATGGCGGTGCTGTTGTCGCGGTTGGGTGCGGGCACGGACATCCCGATCGGTTTTCCGGTGGCGGGGCGTAATGACGAGGCGTTGGACGATCTGGTGGGGTTCTTCGTCAACACTTTGGTGCTGCGTACGGACCTGTCGGGTGACCCGACCTTCGCCGAGGTGCTGGGCCGGGTGCGGCGGAGCAGCCTTGACGCCCTCGAGCATCAGGACGTGCCGTTCGAGCGGCTGGTCGAGGAGTTGGCCCCGGCCCGCTCGATGGCCCGCCATCCGCTGTTCCAGGTGATGCTGACCCTGCAGAACATCGAGCGCGGCACAGTCAGCCTCTCGCACGCCGACACCGGACATCAGCCGGGCCCGGCGGGACAGGCAACGGCGCGATTCGACCTGGAGGTTTCGGCGGTCGAGGCGTTCGACGCGCAGGGCCGGCCCGCCGGGCTCAACGGCACGGTGGTCGCGTCGGCGGATCTGTTTGACGAGTCGACGGCCCAGCGGTTCGTCGGGTGGTTCGTGCGGGTGTTGGCGGTGGTCACGGCGACTGCCCAGGCGCGCCTG
>NZ_JBFAQH010000039.1:0-4408 GCF_040677165.1 Micromonospora sp. NPDC049374
CGCTGCGCCGAAGACACATCAAACAAATCCGCAGCCACCACCAACACACCCTGCAACCCAGCCGGACAACCCCGCCCGTCAAACAACTCGACCATGGTCAATCCGAGGTCCTGCCGCGCCATCGCGCTCCCCGCACCGGTGGGCTCCGGTTCGTCGCCGGATCCGGCCGCCACGCCGCGCTCGAGGTTCTGGAGGGTGAGCCGGACCTGGAACAACGGATGGCGGGCCAGCGTACGGGTCGGCGCCAGCTCCTCGACGAGCCGCTCGAACGGCACGTCCTGGTGTTCGAGAGCGTCCAGAGTGGTCCGCCGGACCCGGCCCAGCACGTCGGCGAAGGTCGGGTCGCCGGACAGGTCGGTGCGGATCACCAGCGCGTTGACGAAGAAGCCGACCAGGTCGTCCAGAGCCTCGTCATGCCGACCCGCCACCGGGAAACCGATCGGGATGTCGGTACCCGCCCCGAGCCGCGACAACAACACCGCCAACGCCGACTGGAGCACCATGAACATGGTCACGCCCTCGGCACGGGCCAGGTCAGCCAGCCGCTGATGCACCTCGGCGGGCACCTGCAACGACACCTGGTGCCCGCGGTGCGACGCCACCGCCGGGCGGGGCCGGTCGACCGGAAGCGCCAACTCCTCCGGCGCCCCGGACAGGGTCTCCCGCCAATACGACAGCTGGGTCGACAGCAGGCTGTCCGGGTCGTTCTCATCGCCCAGCAGCTCCCGCTGCCACACCGCGTAGTCCGCGTACTGCACCGGCAACGGCGCCCACACCGGCGCCTGCTGACGGAGCCGTGCCTCGTACGCCGTTGCCAGGTCCCGGTTCAGCGGCGCGGTCGACCAGCCGTCGCTCGCCACGTGATGGACGACCAGGACGAGCACCGAGCCGTCCGTCGCGGTCTGGAACAGCCAGGCCCGGATCGGCAGGTCGGCGGCGAGGTCGAACGCGTAGCCGGTCGCCTCCGCGACGGCGCGGTCCAGGTCGTCGACGGGCACGGCCCGCACCTGAAGCACCGAGCCGACCTCGTCCGCGTCCAGAATTCGTTGATACGGCTCGCCGTCCGCCACCGCGAACACGGTCCGCAGCGACTCGTGCCGGCCGATCACGTCGCGCAACGCCGCATCGAGCGCCTCGACGTCCGCACCGCCGGCCAGCCGAACCACGGAGGGCAGGTTGTAGAGCGGACTCGGGCCTTCGAGCTGACCGAGGAACCACAGACGGCGCTGTGCGAACGACAACGGTACCCGCTCCGGCCGCCGCCCGGCGCGCACCGCGAGCCGTGCCCGGCCGGCGTTGCCGCCGCTCAGCCACGCCGCCAGGCCCGCTACCGTCGGCGTCTCGAACAGCGCCCGCAGCGGCAACTCCACACCCAGCACCGCCCGGACCCGCGACGCCAGCCGCACCGCGAGCAGGGAGTGGCCGCCGAGCCCGAAGAAGTCGTCATCGACCCCCACCGTGGTCAGGCCGAGCACCTGCGCGAACACCGCGCACAGGATCTCCTCCTGCACGGTCGCCGGGCCGCGGCCCGCGCCGGCCTCGTACGTCGGCGCCGGCAGCGCACGCCGGTCCAGCTTTCCGTTCACCGTCAAAGGCAACCGGTCGAGCAGCACCACGGCGGACGGGACCATGTACTCCGGGAGGCGCTGCCCGACGTATTCGCGCAGCCCGGCGGCGTCGGCGCCCACGACGTACGCCACCAGGCGCTTGTCCCCCGGGATGTCCTCCCGTGCGACCACGGCGACCTGCGCCACGTCCGGGTGCTCCTGGAGCACCGCCTCGATCTCGCCCGGCTCGATCCGGAACCCCCGGATCTTCACCTGCTGGTCCGCCCGGCCGACGAACACCAACTGGCCGTCCCCGGTCCACTTCGCCAGGTCGCCCGACCGGTACATCCGCTCGCCCGCGCCGAACGGGGACGCCACGAAACGCTCACCGGTGAAGCCCGGCCGGCCCAGGTAGCCGCGACTCACCTGGACGCCGGCCAGGTACAGCTCGCCGACCACGCCGGGCGGGACGGGCTGGAGCCGGTCGTCGAGCACGTACAGCGCCGTGCCGGGCAGGCCACGGCCGACCACGCTGCCGGTCTCGTCGCCGGTGAGCTGCCAGAGCGTCGCATACACCGTCATCTCGGTCGGCCCGTACATGTTGACCAGGCGCGGCCCGCCCTCGGTCAGCCAGCCGTAGACCCGCGGCGGTTCCAGTGCCTCGCCCGCGAACACCACCACCCGGACGGACTCCGGCGGTGACCCGGCCACCGACAGCAGCTGATAGAAGGCCGACGGAGTCTGGCTGAGCACCGTCACCCCGGTCTGCTCGATCAGCCGGGCCAGGTCCTCCGGGCTGCGGGACACCTCGGACGGCACCATCACCACCCGGGCGCCACGCGTCAGCGCGCCCCACATCTCCCACACCGACACGTCGAACACGAAGGAGTGGAAACAACTCCACGCGTCGGACGGGCCCAGATCGAAGACGTCACCGACCGCGGTGAGCAGACCCGACAGATGACGATGGGCGATGACCACACCCTTCGGGGTGCCCGTCGAACCCGACGTGTAGATCACGTACGCCGCGCTGGCCGCGGTCGCCCGGCTGGGCACCGGACCGTCGTCGAAGGCCGCCACCGCCGGCCCGTCCAGCACCGTCACCGGCACCAACACCGAGCCGGACAGCACCGGCTCGTACGCGGCCGAGGTCAGCACGTGCCGCGCGCCGCTGTCGAGCAGCATGAACTCGACCCGTTGCGCCGGCAGTTGCGGGTCGATCGGCAGGTACGCGCCGCCCGCCTTCCACACCCCGAGGATCGCGACGACCATCTCCGCGCCGCGCGGCAGGCACAGGCCGACCACCGACTCCGCGCCCACGCCCTGCGCCGTCAGATAGCGTGCCAGTCGGTTCGCCGCCGCATCCAGTTCCCGGTACGAGACCTCGACGCCGCCGGCGACCACCGCGACCGCGTCCGGGGCGGCCACGACGTGCCGGGCGACCAGGTCCACCACGGTCGCATCGATCTCGGTGGCCGGAACGTTCCAGGCGGACAGCATCTGCTGCCGCTGCCGGTCGTCCAGCAGCTCGACGGCGTGCAGCCGGACCTGCGCGGCGGCCGTCACCGTCTCCAGCACCCGCACGAACCATCCGGCGAGGCGCTCCACCGTCGACGCGTGGAACAGGTCGGCCGACGCGGTGACCACACCGCCGAGACCGGCCGGGCGGCCCTGCGCGTCGAACGACTCGACGGCGGTCACCTCGAGGTCGAAGCGGGCGGTCGCGCTCACCGCCCCCGCGCCGGTGTCCGGCAGGCTCATCGTGCTGTGCTCGAGGTTCTGCAGGATGAGCATCACCTGGAACAGTGGGTGGCGGGCCATCGAGCGGGCCGGGGCCAACTCCTCGACCAGTCGCTCGAACGGCACGTCCTGGTGGTCCAGGGCGGTCAGGCTGCTCTGCCGGACCCGGCCCAGCACCTCGGCGAAGGTCGGGTCACCCGACAGGTCCGTGCGCAGCACGAGGGTGTTGACGAAGAACCCGACCAGATCGTCCAGGGCCTCGTCGTTGCGTCCCGCCACCGGGAAGCCGATCGGGATGTCGGTGCCCGCACCCAACCGCGACAGCAACACCGCCAGCGCCGACTGGAGCACCATGAACATGGTCACGCCCTCGGCACGGGCCAGGTCGGCCAGGCGCTGGTGCACCTCGGCGGAGACCTGCAGGGGCACCTGGTGGCCCAGATGCGAGACCACCGCCGGGCGCGGGCGGTCGGCCGGGAGGGCCAGTTCCTCCGGGGCACCGGCCAGCGCCTGCCGCCAGTAGGCGACCTGTGCGGAGAGCAGGCTGTCCGGGTCGTTCTCGTCGCCGAGCAGTTCACGCTGCCAGACCGCGTAATCGGCGTACTGCACCGGCAGCGGCGCCCAGACCGGAGCCGTCCCGTTCGACCGCGCCTGGTACGCCGCCGCCAGGTCTCGGTGCAGCGGCGCCGTGGACCAGCCGTCGCTGGCAATGTGGTGCACCACGAGCACCAGGACGGACTCGTCGGCACCGGTCTGGAACAGCCAGGCCCGGACCGGCACCTCGGTGGCCAGGTCGAAGGCGTGGCCGGTCGCCGCCGCTACGGCCGTATCGAGGCCTTCGGCGCTCATCGACTGGACCTGGAGGACCTCGCCGACCTGGTCGGGCTCGAGGATCTGCTGGTACGGCTCGCCGTCGGCCACCGCGAAGACGGTGCGCAGCGACTCGTGGCGGGCAATCACGTCCCGCAGTGCGGCGTCCAGCGCGGCCACGTCGAGCCCGGCATCCAGGCGGACCACCACCGGGATGTTGTAGAGCGGGCTGGGGCCTTCGAGTTGGCCGAGGAACCACAGGCGTTGCTGGGCGAATGACAGCGGTACCTGGGCCGGACGTGTACCGGCCC
>NZ_JBFAQH010000040.1:0-3963 GCF_040677165.1 Micromonospora sp. NPDC049374
CGTCGCGGCCCGACAGCGTCGACAGCACCCGCGCCCACGCCACGTGCAGCACGGTCGCCGCGCTCACGCCGAGTTGCCGCGACACCTCACGCAACTGGTCGGCGACATCCTGTGGCACCGGCATTTCGGCAGTGGACGAATCGGTGCCGTCGCCGTGGACGTCCATCAGGCCGTACGGCGCGGTCGGCTCGGTCACGTCGCCGAGTAGCTCGGCGAAGTACCGCTCGTGCTCCTGCGCCGGAACGCTGCGGGCCTGGGCGACGAAGTTGCGGAACGGCAACGCGGGCGCCAGGTCCGCGGCCGATCCGGTCAGGATCGCGCGCAGCTCGGCCATCAGCACGTCCATGCCCTGGTGGTCCTGGAGCATGTGGTGCATCCGCAGCAGACCCAGCCAGCCGTCACCATCGCGCGCCACATGCACGTCCATCAGCGGCGGCCGGCTCAGGTCCATGCCCGATCCGACCCGGGCGACCAGGCCGGCGATCCCGTCGTCGACCACGTGGGTCGTCACCGGCAGCGCGGCGTTGCGCAGCACGACCTGCACGGGTTCCGGCAGCCCCTCCCAGATCACTGCCGTGCGGTAGATGTCATGCCGATCGACGACCTGCTGCAACGCGCCGACGAACCCATCCAGACGAGAACGCGAGTCAAACTCGAAGACCCACACCGTCACATACGGATCCTCACCACCACCCGCCATCAAATGGTGGAACAACAACCCCTCCTGCAACGGCGCCAACGGATACACATCCGCCACATTCGCCGCGCCACCCTCGACAGTGGCCACCACCCGCTCGACATCCGCATCAGTGAAATCGACCAACGGCAGCATGTCCGCCGTGATCCGCTCAGCGCCGACGGGGATCCGATTCTCCGGCACCACCACCGCATCAACCGGCGCGGTCGTGGCGGCAGCCAAGCCGGCCGGCGTGGGAGACTCGAACAACGCCCGCACCGACACCGCCACACCCCGACCACGCAGCTCCTCCACCAGGCGCACCGCCAGCAGCGAATGCCCACCCAGGCGGAAGAAATCGTCGTCCACACCGACCACATCGAGACCCAGGACCTCGGCGAAAACCGCGCACAGGATCTCCTCCTGCACGGTCACCGGACCGCGACCCGAGCCGGTCTCATACACCGGCGCCGGCAACGCCCGCCGATCCAACTTCCCATTCACCGTCAACGGCAACCGGTCCAGCACCACCACCACCGACGGCACCATGTACTCCGGCAGGCGCTGGGCGGCGTACTCCCGCAACCCACTCGCATCACCGGCCACCACATAAGCCACCAGCCGCTTATCACCCGGGACGTCCTCCCGCGCGATCACCGCCGCCCGCGTCACCTGCGGATGCGCCAGCAGCACCGCCTCGATCTCACCCGGCTCGATCCGGAAACCACGAACCTTCACCTGATCATCGACCCGCCCCAGGAAGTCCAACGTCCCGTCCACGGACCACTTCGCCCGGTCACCGGTGCGATACATCCGCTCGCCCGGACCGAACGGACACGCCACGAACCGCTCCGCCGTCAACCCCGCCCGACCCACATAACCCCGAGCCACCCCGACACCCGCCACATAAAGCTCACCCGCCACCCCCGGCGGCACCGGCGACAACCCGTCATCCAGCACGAACACCCGCGTATTCGCGATCGGCCCACCCACCGTCGGAGCCTGACCCACCGACAACGCGGCAGACATCGTGGCGCACACCGACGCCTCGGTCGGCCCATACGCGTTCACCAAGCGGTGAGTTCCGGCCCACCGGTCCACGACGGCTCGGTCAACCGCCTCACCCGCCGACACCACCGTGCCGACCATCCGCAGCACGACCGGATCCAGCACACCCAGCACCGCCGGCGGCAAGGTCACATGCGTGACAGCATGCCGCTGCAACACCTCCACCAGACCCGAACCGGGACGCAACTCATCCGCCGGGGCCACCACCAACGCACCACCCCAGGCCAACGCCATCAACAACTCCGACGTCGCCGCGTCAAAACCCACCGACGCGAACTGCAGCACCCGCGACCCCGGCCCGGTACCCCACGCCCGCCCCTGCGCCAACCCAAGGTTCACCGCACCGGCATGCGACACGACCACACCCTTCGGCATGCCAGTCGACCCCGACGTATAAATCACATACGCCGCACCAGCCGCCGAAACCCGCACCGACACCGGCCCCTCATCGACTCCCGCCAACTCCGACACCACCGTCGACGGCACCGCCCACTCGCCCGCCCTCGAGGTCAACACGTACTGCGCCCCACTGTCAGCGAGCATGAACTCGACACGCGCCCCCGGCACCTTCGGATCAATCGGCAAATAAGCCGCGCCGGCCTTCCACACCCCGAGCAACGCCGCCACCAGATCGACACCACGGTCCATCACGACCGCCACCACCGACTCCGCCCGGACGCCCTGACCGACCAAGTGCCGCGCCACCCGGTTCGCCGCCGCATCCAGCTCACGGTAGGACAGCTCCACCCCATCACCGATCACCGCCGGCGCATCCGGCGTAGCCACCACCTGCCGCGCCAACAACTCCACCACCGTGCCGACGGGAAGATCACCAGCGGTGTCATTCCACTCGAACACCAACCGCTCCCGCAGACCGGCCTCCAGCAGGTCAACGTCGTGCAGCCGGACGCCGGGGGCGGCGGTCACCCGGTCCAGCACCAGCACGAACCAGTCGGCGATCCGCTGTGCGGACGACGCGTCGAACAGGTCCACGGACGCCACCACCGCGCCCTGGAGACCAGCCGGGTGGCCCTCGGCGTCGTACGTCTCGGTAGCCGTCACCTCCAGGTCGAATCGCACGGTGGTGCTCACCGCGCCGACATCAGCCTGCGGCCGGCCGGCCGTGCCACGTTCGAGGTTCTGGAGCGTGAGCATCACCTGGAACAGCGGGTGCCGGGCCAGCGAGCGGGCCGGGGCCAACTCCTCGACGAGCCGTTCGAACGGCACGTCCTGATGCTCGAGGGCGTCCAGGCTGCTCTGCCGGACCCGGCCCAGCACCTCGGCGAAGGTCGGGTCACCCGACAGGTCCGTACGCAGCACCAGAGTGTTGACGAAGAACCCGACCAGATCGTCCAACGCCTCGTCGTTGCGCCCCGCCACCGGAAAACCGATCGGGATGTCGGTGCCCGCACCCAACCGCGACAACAGCACGGCGAACGCGCCCTGCAGCACCATGAACGTGGTCACGCCCTCGGCTCGGGCCAGCTCGGCGAGCCGTTGGTGCACCTCGGCCGGCACCGACAGCGGCACCTGGTGCCCGCGGTGTGATACCACGGCCGGACGTGACCGGTCCACCGGCAGGGTCAGTTCCTCCGGCGCCCCGGCCAACGCGTTCCGCCAGTAGGCGACCTGGGTCGACAGCAGGCTCTGCGGGTCCGACTCGGAGCCGAGAAGTTCGCGCTGCCACACCGCGTAGTCCGCGTACTGCACCGGCAGCGGCGCCCACACCGGTGCCGCACCGATCCGCCGCGCCTCGTACGCCACCGAGAGGTCTCGGCTGAGCGGCCCCATCGACCAACCGTCACCGGCGATATGGTGCACCACCAGTACGAGAGCCGACTCGGCTCCGGCCTGGAACAGCCACGCCCGGATCGGCACCTCGACCGCCAGGTCGAACGGGTGCTCGACCGCCTCGGCAATGGCCCGGTCCAGTTCCGCCGGGCGCACGGTCCGCACCTGCAGGGCCCAGTCCAGGCCGGCCGGGTCCAGAACTCGTTGGTACGGCTGCCCGTCGGCTACCGCGAACACTGTCCGCAGCGACTCGTGCCGCTCGATGACGTCCCGCAACGCCGCGTCCGCCGCGTCGACGTCCAGCTCGACGCCGAGCCGCACCACGACCGGGATGTTGTAGAGCGGGCTGGGTCCGTCGAGTTGGCTCAGGAACCAGAGTCGTTGCTGCGCAAAGGACAAAGGCGTCCGCGCCGTACGCTCTGCCGCCC
>NZ_JBFAQH010000041.1:0-2467 GCF_040677165.1 Micromonospora sp. NPDC049374
GTTGTAGAGCGGGCTGGGGCCTTCGAGTTGGCCGAGGAACCACAGGCGTTGCTGGGCGAATGACAGCGGTACCTGGGCCGGACGTGTACCGGCCCGCAGGGCCAGGCGGGCCCGGCCGGCGTCGCCGCCGGTCAGCCAGGCCGCCAGACGGGCCACGGTAGGGGCGTCGAACAACGCCCGCAACGGCAGTTCGACATCGAGCACCGCCCGCACCCGCGACACCAGCCGCACCGCCAGCAGGGAGTGCCCGCCCAGGGCGAAGAAATCGTCATCGACGCCGACCCGCTCAAGTCCGAGGACGTGAGCGAAAACAGCGCACAGGATTTCTTCCTGCACCGTGACAGGACCTCGACCCGAGCCGGCCTCGTAGTCCGGGGCGGGCAGAGCCCGCCGGTCCAGCTTCCCGTTGACGGTCAGCGGCAACCGGTCGAGAACCACCACCGCCGACGGCACCATGTACTCCGGCAGCCGCTGCGCGGCGAACTCCCGCAGGCCGGCGACGTCGTCGTCCGCCACCACGTAGGCAACCAGACGTTTGTCCCCGGCGGTGTCCTCCCGCGCGACGACGGCGGCCTGGGCCACACCCGGATGCTCGTGCAGAACGGCTTCGACCTCACCGGGCTCGACCCGGAACCCACGGATCTTGACCTGCTCATCCGCCCGACCCAGATACTCCAACTGCCCACCGGCCACCCAGCGCATGACATCGCCCGTACGGTACATACGCTCACCAGAGCCGAACGGCGACGCCACGAACTGCTGCGCGGTCAAACCATGCCGGCCCAGATAGCCCCGAGCCACCTGATCCCCGGCCAGATACAACTCACCCGCCACACCCGACGGAACCGGCCGCAACCAACCGTCAAGGACATACGCGCGCAGGTTACCCAACGGCTTACCGACGACCGGCCTCGAACCCGCGACCACCGGCGCCGAAAGAGCATCAACAGTGCACTCGGTCGGCCCGTAAAAGTTGTACGCCCGAGTATCCGCCGCAGCCAACTCGTTCCACAACGGCTCCGGCAACGCCTCACCGCCGAGCATCAACACCCGCGGACCCCCACCGGCCAGCAGACCCGCCGGCAGCAACTGCCCCAGATAAGACGGAGTGACATCCATGAAATCGATCCGGTGCCGACGCACATAGTCGACAAGCACCACCGGCTCCAGACGCGTCTGCTCGTCGATCACATGCAACTCGTGGCCATCACACATCAGCAACGGACCCTCCAACGACGTGTCGAACGACAACACCGCCGTCAACGCCGCCCGCAACCGACCACCACCCGCATCGGCAACAAACCCGTCCCGCTGATTGACCAGCAAATTCACCAACTGCCGATGCTCGACCAGAACACCCTTCGGCCGACCCGTCGAACCCGACGTATAAATGACATACGCCGAATTCCGGGCCCGCAACGGCGCCAACCGATCCGCATCCGTCAAATCACCATCCGACAACTCACCCAAACCCAGCGATGCCATCACCGCCTCGGTGAGCACGAACACCGCACCGGCATCACTCAACAACTGCGTAACCCGCTCAACCGGCAGACTCGGATCCACCGGCAGATACACCCCACCCGCCTTCAACACCGCAAGCAACCCGACCACCGAGTCCACCGACCGCGGCAAACTGACCGCCACAACCCGCTCCGGACCCACACCCACCCGCACCAAATGACGGGCCAACCGATTCGCCCACCCGTTCACCTCAGCGAACGTCAACGACACATCACCACACACCAACGCCGTCACCCCCGGCGTCCGCGCAGCCTGCGCCTCAAACACACCCACCACCGTCCCGCCAGGCACCTCCATGACGGGGCCGCGCAAAACCTCCTCGCCGTCCGACACCTCGACCGCGAACAACGGCACATCCGGACCACTCAACACAGCGACCACATTCGCCACCGCCGTGCACAACAACCGGCCAACCACCTGCGGATCCAACGAATCAACCACCTCCACACTCAGGCTCAGACCCGCCACATCCAAATCATTGACCGACACACTCAACGGATAATTCGTACGCTCCTTCGCATAAACCGTCCGGATACCCACCGGCGCCCGACTCTCCTCGACATCCGACCCGTCCGGACCAGCCTGAGCAATGTGCCGATAGTTGAACAACGACGTGAACAACGGCGCATTCTCCGCCACCCCACTCGCCTGCTGCGCCACCGCCAACGACGCATGCTCATGCTCCAACAACGCCGCGAGCTGAACGCGCATCTCCTCCACCGCCGCCCGCACCCCCACCCGACCGGTCCGTACGCGCACCGGCAGCGTGTTGATGAACGGACCGACCACCCGGTCGGCGCCCGCACCCGCGTTCATCCGCCCGAACAACACCGTGCCGAACACCACATCGTCGCGGCCCGACAGCGTCGACAGCACCCGCGCCCACGCCACGTGCAGCACGGTCGCCGCGCTCACGCCGAGTTGCCGCGACACCTCACGCAAC
>NZ_JBFAQH010000042.1:0-2349 GCF_040677165.1 Micromonospora sp. NPDC049374
TACCAAGAGCCCGTCACCGATTGATAGCCGCCACGCCGAGCTCCCTGGCACCTACCACAACGCCCGTCAGGAAGATCAGAAACAGGCTCTATAGACGGCGACAGATCATCTGAATCGCTCTTGTATCGGGACGCCGACACGAATCCCGGTGATCGACGACGGCGTGAATCCGTTCATCCTGCATGCCGTCGCCGCTGGTCAACGCAGCGGCTGGGCAACCCTGGCGAGATGGGCGAGAACGGCCTGGTTGGCCTCCCAGCCGTCCGGGAACCGGACCGGCACGTCCAGTTGCGGTGCCTCGGTCGAGGGGTGGGCGTCCAGCAGTTCGCCGATGCCGGCGCGGGCCACCACCAGGCAGGCCTGCCGGTGCCGGGAGGTGAGCACGCAGAGCCGCCCCGATTCCAGGTGGAAGGCGGTCGCGTCACGCCGGCCGGAGAGCGGATGCAGCACGATCGTCACGTCGTACTCCCGGCCCTGGAGGCGGTTGGCGGTGTCGACCGTGACGTCCGAACCGGCCTCACCGAGCCGCGCGCGGATGGCCGCGACCTGGTCACGGTGGGCGGCACCGACGGCGATCCGGTCCGCGGTGACCGGCGCGCCGCCGGGCGCCTGCTCGCTGACCGCGACCGCCCCACGCCGCAGCACCCGCAGCGCGAGCTCGGCGCACGCGGCGGCGGCCTCCCCGTCGGTACGCAGGGTGTGCCGGGCCGGCAGCTCGTACAGTCCCCAGCCGGTGGCGGCGGCCGACTCCACCGCTCGGTCGACGGCGTCACCCGACCCGGACTCGGTGAGGTGCAGCGCCCGGTCGTCCGGGCCGGTGCCGGCGCGGAAGCCGGTGAACGGATAGAACGCGCGGGACACGACCGGGGCCGCCGAGGCGGGCAGCCGCCAGGAGACCGGCAGCCGGTGCACCGGCAGGTGCGGGTTGTGCCGCAGCAGCACCGCCACCGCCGACTGCATCGGATCCCAGGTCAACCCCGCCCACCGGTCACTGTCAACAGTAGAAAATGGATCGAGCTGCCCCGGATCACCCACGAACAGGGCCCGCTCGAACCTGCCGGCCACGCGCAGCAGGGCGTCCGAGCGCATCTGGTACGCCTCGTCCACGATCGCCCACGGCCAGCAGCCCTCGGTGACCGTGGCCCACTTGGCGGCCGTACCGATCACCACGGCCGAGGCGGCCAGGTCGCTGACCTTAGCGGCAACCCGGACCTGCGGCTGCGCCTGCACCCGGGGCGACGCCTGGTAGTCGCCCGCGGAGAGCCGCCCGACACGCAACTGCGGCGCCTTCGTGGCGAGCCGGTCGATCAGGTCATCGACCTGCTCGTTCGTCTGAGCAATGATCATCAACGGCGCACCGGCACCCGCCAGCTCGATGGCGGCCCGTACCACCAGGGTCGACTTGCCGGCCCCCGGTGGCGAGTCGACCACCACGCCGCGATGCTCACCCGAGCACAGGTCGGCCAGCACGGCGGTGATCACCCGCTCGGCCTCGATCGCCGGCGGCACCGCCAGCTCCGGCGTCAACCCCATCTGCCCCACCGGCCGCACCCTACCGCCAGCCACCCCGTCCCGCCCCCGCCCCACCACCCGACGCCAGACACGGGAGCGGGGGTCTCCGACAAACACGGCGGCGGGGTCTCCAACAGACACGGGATGCGGCATGTCGGGGTCTCCGGTAGCCCGGAAGAACCAAGATGCCGCAAGCCGCGAGGAGCGAGGCCGGGAGCCGACCCGCCCGGACGCAGGTTCGGCCGTGAGGAACTCGGCGCCATGCCCGAGGTGCCCCCGCACCTGGCCCAACGCGGCCTGACGCCCCTGCTCACCCGAACGCGGTCCCGCCGGCACCCTGGTCCGCCGGCCGAAGACGGATCTCACCGACACGGCCGACCGATATGCGGCGTGTCGGGGCTTCCCGCCGACCGGAAGGCCCAACATCCCGCGAAGCGCGGCCCCCACGGCCTATCCCGCCATCCCGCCGCCCGCCCGGCCTGCCTCCTGGCGCGGCATGGCGTTCCACGAACTCGTCAACTGGCCCCGAAGCCGAGCCGCAGCACGAGCGGCAGGCTGCCCGCACCGAGGAGGCCGGGCCAGCGAGGCCATGGAGACGCGACATGCGGCATGTCGGGGATTCCCGCGGACCGGAAGGCCCGACATGCCGCAAGCTGCGAACTGGTTGCCGCGGAGACGGGCCGGTCGGGGTCGGGCGCCGAGGCGGTGGGGGGGCCCGGGGGGGGGGGCCCCCCCCGGGGGGGGGGGGGGGGCCAGCGGCAAACGCCCCCCGGAGGGGCCCCCCCGGCCCCCCCCCGGGGCCGGGCCCCCCCGCGGCCCGGGCCCCGCCCGCGGGCG
>NZ_JBFAQH010000043.1:0-1826 GCF_040677165.1 Micromonospora sp. NPDC049374
AGCGGGAGCAGCTTCTGCTCGGTTGGAACGGCACTGTGGTTGATCTTCCTGCGGGGACGTTTGGGGCGGTTTTCGAGGCGCGGGTGGGTTTGTCGCCGGGTGCGGTGGCGTTGGTCGCGGGTGATGTGGTGTTGACGTATGCGGATTTGAATACGTGGGCGAATCGGTTGGCGCGGCGTTTTGTTGAGTGGGGTGTTGGGCCGGAGCGGGTGGTTGCTTTGGTGTTGCCGCGGTCGGTGGAGGCCGTGGTGGCGATGTTGGCGGTGTGGAAGGCTGGTGGTGCTTTTGTTTCGGTGGATCCGGGGTTGCCGTCGGCTCGGGTTGATTTTGTGGTGGCTGATTCGGGTGCGGTTCTGACGGTTACTGAGTCGAGTGGTGCTTTTGACGGTCTGGACGGTGTTGACGGTTCGGATCTGTCTGTTGTTTGTGGTGGTGACGGTGTCGCGTATGTGCTTTACACCTCTGGTACGACGGGGACGCCGAAGGGTGTGGCGGTTACGCATCGGGGTTTGGTCAATTTGGTCACCTGGAGCGGTCTGGATGTGGGTGACCGGGTTTTGCAGCGGACGGCGTTGAGTTTCGACGCGTCGGTGTGGGAGTTGTTTGCGCCGTTGGCGGCGGGGGCGGCGGTGGTGTTGGCGCCGGTTGGTGTCGACCGTGATCCGGGTGGGTTGCTGCGGGTGGTGGCCGAGCAGCGGGTCACGGTGTTGCAGGTGGTTCCGACGCTGTTGCAGTTGTTGGTGGATGAGCCGGGCTGGGCCGGTTGTGATGCTTTGCGGTTGGTGGTGGCCGGTGGTGAGCCGTTGTCGGCTGAGTTGGCTTCTCGGCTGCCGGTGCCGGTGTGGAATGTTTATGGTCCGACCGAGTGCACGGTTGATGCGACTGTGCAGGTGTGGGATCGGGCTGAGTCTGGTGGTCCGGTGCCGATTGGTGGTCCGATTTTCAATACCCGTGTGTTCGTGTTGGACGGGTGTTTGCGGCCTGTGCCGGTGGGCGTGGTGGGTGAGTTGTATGTCGCTGGTGCTGGGGTCGCGCGTGGTTATGTGGGTCGGGCCGGGCTGACTGGTGAGCGGTTCGTGGCGTCGCCGTTCGTGGTTGGTGAGCGGATGTATCGCTCGGGTGATTTAGCGAAGTGGACTGTTGACGGCCGGTTGGTGTTTGTGGGCCGGGCGGATGAGCAGGTCAAGGTTCGTGGGTTCCGGGTTGAGCCGGGTGAGGTCGCGTCGGTGCTGCTGGAGCATCCGGATGTTGCGCAGGCTGCGGTTGTCGTCCGGGAGGACGTGCCGGGTGACAAGCGGTTGGTGGCCTATGTGGTGGCTGCCGAGGCGGCCGGGTTGCGGGAGTTCGTGGGGCAGCGGTTGCCGGAGTACATGGTGCCGTCGGCGGTGGTGGTGCTGGACTCGTTGCCGTTGACGGTGAACGGGAAGTTGGATCGGCGGGCGTTGCCGGCGCCGGATTACGCGTTGGGCGTCAGTCGTGGTCCGGTGTCGGTGCGGGAGGAGATTCTGTGTGGTGTCTTCGCGCAGGTTCTCGGTGTCACGTCGGTCGGTGTTGCGGACGACTTTTTCGCGTTGGGTGGGCATTCCCTGCTTGCGGTGCGGTTGGTGTCGCGGGTGCGGGCGGTGCTGGGTGTCGAGTTGCCGTTGCGGGTGTTGTTCGAGGCGCCGACCGTCGCGGGTCTGGCGACCTGGTTGAACGAGTCGAGTGTGGCCGTGGCCCGGCCGGTCCTGCGGGCGGCAGAGCGTACGGCGCGGACGCCTTTGTCCTTTGCGCAGCAACGACTCTGGTTCCTGAGCCAACTCGACGGACCCAGCCCGCTCTACAAC
>NZ_JBFAQH010000044.1:0-1796 GCF_040677165.1 Micromonospora sp. NPDC049374
CGACAAACCCACCCGCGCCTCGAAAACCGCCCCAAACGTCCCCGCAGGAAGATCAACCACAGTGCCGTTCCAACCGAGCAGAAGCTGCTCCCGCTCCCCGGCGTCCAGCAGCGAGACGTCATGCAGCCGCACCTCAGCGTTTGCGGTAACCGTCGCAAGCACCCGTCCGAACCACCCGGCGATCCGCTGCGCCGTCGACTCGTCGAACAGGTCCGCCGACGCGCTCACGACGCCCCGCAACCCGGCTGGGCGGCCCTGCGCGTCGAAGATCTCCGCCGCGGTCACCCCGAGGTCGAACCGCGCCGGCGTGTCCACGCCGTCGACCTGCGGAGGCTCCGCCCCGCCGCGCCGCACGTTCTGCACGGTGAGCATGACCTGGAACAGCGGGTGCCGGGCCATCGACCGTACCGGAGCCAGCTCTTCGACCAGCCGCTCGAACGGCACGTCCTGATGTTCCAGCGCGCCCAGCCCGGCCTGCCGCACCCGGCCCAACACCTCGGCGAACGTCGGGGCACCCGACAGGTCGGTGCGGATGACGAGGGTGTTGACGAAGAACCCGACCAAGTCGTTCAGGCCCTCGTCGTGGCGCCCGGCGACCGGGAAGCCGATCGGGATGTCGGTGCCCGCGCCCAGCCGGGACAGCAGCACAGCGAGCGCGGACTGGAGCACCATGAAGGTCGTGACGCCCTTGGCCTGGGCCAGCTCGGCGAGCCGCCGGTGCACCTCGGCCGGGATCTGCAACGGCACCTGGTGTCCCTGGTGGGTGGCCACCGGCGGACGCGGACGGTCGGCGGGCAGCGCCAGTTCCTCCGGGGCCCCGGCGAGCGTCTGCCGCCAGTACGCGATCTGGGTCGACAGCAGGCTGTCTGGGTCCGCATCCGAGCCCAGCAGTTCGCGCTGCCATACGACGTAGTCCGCGTACTGCACGGGCAGCGCGTCCCAGGCCGGCGCCGCGCCGCGCAGCCGTGCCTCGTACGCGGTGGACAGGTCCCGGCTCAGCGGTTCCCGGGACCAGCCGTCACTGGCGATGTGGTGCACCACCAGCACGAGAACGGATGGTTCGAACAGCCACGCCCGGATCGGCACCTCGGCGGCCAGGTCGAACACGTACCGGCTCGCCTCGGCCACCGCCTCGGACAGCCCGTCCGGCGCGACCGGCCGTACCTGGAGGGCCCAGTCGAGCTCGGCCGGGTCGAGGATCTTCTGGTACGGCTGGCCGTCGGCGACCGCGAACACCGTCCGCAGCGACTCGTGCCGGCCGATCACGTCGCGCAGCGCGGCGTCCAGCGCGGCCACGTCGACGCCGGCGTCCAGCCGGATCACCACAGGGATGTTGTAGAGCGCGCTGGGCCCTTCGAGCTGGCCGAGGAACCACAGTCGCTGCTGCGCAAAAGACAAGGGCGGGTGCGCGGTACGCGTCCCTGCCCGCAACGCCGTCCGCGCCCGGCCTCCCCCGCCGCCGGCCAGCCACGCCGCCAGGCCCGCCACGGTCGGCGCCTCGAACAGCACCCGCAGCGGCAGTTCGACGCCCAGCACCGCCCGCACCCGGGACATCAGCCGCACGCCGAGTAGGGAGTGCCCGCCCAGCCGGAAGAAGTCGTCGTCGACGCCCACCCGGTCCAGGCCGAGTACCTGGGCGAACACCGCGCACAAGAGCTCTTCCTGCACGGTGGCCGGCTCGCGGCCCGCGCCCGTCTCGAACTCCGGCGCCGGCAACGCCTGCCGGTCGAGTTTGCCGGTGGCGGTCAGTGGTAGCCGGTCGAGCGTGACCACCGCGGAGGGCACCATGTACTCAG
>NZ_JBFAQH010000045.1:0-1749 GCF_040677165.1 Micromonospora sp. NPDC049374
CTCCGGCGCCGGCAACGCCTGCCGGTCGAGTTTGCCGGTGGCGGTCAGTGGTAGCCGGTCGAGCGTGACCACCGCGGAGGGCACCATGTACTCAGGCAGCCGCCGCGCGGCGTACTCACGCAGCCCGGCGGCCTGCCCGAACTGCTGCCCACCGCGATCCGCCGTTGCGGTCGCGACCACATAGGCCACCAACCGCCGATCCCCCGGGATGTCCTCCCGTGCCAGCACCGCAGCCTGCGCCACCTCCGGATGGCTGGCCAGCACGGCCTCGATCTCACCCAACTCGATCCGGAAACCCCGAATCTTGACCTGCTCATCGACCCGGCCCAGGAAGACCACCTGACCATCAGCCGTCCAACGGACAAGGTCACCGGTCCGATACATCCGCTCCCCGGACCCGTACGGACAAGCCACAAACCGCTGCCCCGTCAACCCCGGCCGACCCACATAACCACGAGCCAACCCCGCACCGGCCACATACAACTCACCGGCCACCCCCGGCGGAACCGGCGCCAACGCATCATCCAAAACATAAAACCGGGTATTGGCGATCGGCGTACCAATCGGCACCACCCCACCCGCCGACAACCTGCCCGTCGCCACACCAATCGTGGTCTCCGTCGGCCCGTAATGGTTGAACACCGGCCGATCACCAGCCACCGCCACCACATCCGCCACCCACTCAGCAGCAGCCGCCTCACCACCAAGCACCACCGAACCAGCCGGCAACACCTCAGCCAAACCCGCACCGGACAACGCCGCCAGATGCGACGGCACCACCTTCACAAAATCGATCCGCCAAGCCGCCAGATAACCAGCCACCGCCTCCGGATCCACCACCACATCCGCACCCAACACATGCAACTGCCCACCAGTCACCAAACTGACGAACACCGTCGTGTTACCCAGATCAGTCACCTGCGGCTGCAACAACGCATACCGAGCCCCCGCCGCACCCCAACCCAACCGCGGCCCCACCGAGAACACATAGTTCGCCAACGACCCATGCGTGACAGCCACACCCTTCGGCCGCCCCGACGAACCAGACGTATACATCACATACGCCAACCCCGACGGCGGCACCGCCACCGACACCACCGGCGCATCAACCAACGACAACGACTCGTCCCACCACAACACCGGCACACCCGCCAGCACCCCAGCCACACCGTCAGCGACGCCCACCAACCCGTCCCGCCGCGCCAACACCACACCGACGCCAGCATCGGCCAACATGAACTCCACCCGCTCCGCCGGCAACCCCCCATCAACCGGCAGATACGCCGCACCCACCCGCCACACCCCAAGGATCGCCGCGATCATCTCGACCCCACCCGGCAGACACAGCCCCACCACCGACTCCACGCCGACACCACGATCAGACAACAAACACGCCACCCGACCCGCCGCCGCATCCAACTCCCGATACGTCACCGACTCACCACCGGCAACCACCGCAACCGCATCCGGCGTCCTGACCACCTGCGCCGCAAACCACACCGACAACGACCCAGCCGGCACCTCAACCGCCGTGTCATTCCAACCAGACAACACCCGCGCACGCTGCCCGCCATCCAACAAATCCACACCACGCACCCGCACCTGCGCCGCCGCAGACACCACCCCCAACACCCGAACAAACCACCCCGCAAACCGCTGCGCCGAAGACACATCAAACAAATCCGCAGCCACCACCAACACACCCTGCAACCCAGCCGGACAACCCCGCCCGTCAAACAACTCGACCAT
>NZ_JBFAQH010000046.1:0-1642 GCF_040677165.1 Micromonospora sp. NPDC049374
CGGCGGATCTGTTTGACGAGTCGACGGCCCAGCGGTTCGTCGGGTGGTTCGTGCGGGTGTTGGCGGTGGTCACGGCGACTGCCCAGGCGCGCCTGCACGCGATCGATTTGTTGGATGTTGAGCAGCGGGAGCAGGTGCTGTTCGGGTGGAATGAGACCGCTGTCGAGGTCATCGACGCCAGTGTGGTGGATTTGTTCGCCCGGCAGGTCGCGGCGGTTCCGGATGCGGTCGCGGTTGTTGCCGACGGTGCCGAGGTGTCGTATCGGGAGCTGGATGCGGCTGCGAACCGGTTGGCTCACCATTTGGTGAGTCGGGGTGTCGGGGCGGGTTCGGTGGTGGGGCTGTGCCTGCCGCGGGGCGTCGACATGGTCGCCGCGATTGTTGCGGTGTGGAAGGCGGGGGCGGCCTATCTGCCGATCGACTCCGAGCTTCCAGTCGAGCGGGCCAGGTTCATGTTGGCCGATGCCGGTGTGAGCGTGGTGCTTGGCCGGCGGGATGCGTTGGACGACGCGGTTGGTGTGTCGGTGGTGTGGCTGGATGAGGCGTTGCCGCCGGCCGGCCATGTCGCGATCCCGGTGGGCAGGTCGTCGCTGGCGTATGTGATCTATACGTCGGGTTCGACCGGTTTGCCGAAGGGTGTGGCGGTTGAGCATGGGTCGTTGGTGAACTTGGTGTCGGTGTTCGGGCCGATGCTGGGCGCGGCTGCGGGTGTGGAGATGTTGCAGTTCGCGTCGTTCAGCTTCGATGCGTCGGTGTTCGACGTGGCGGTGGCGTTGTCGCACGGTGCGACTTTGGTGATTGCTGGCGTGGAACAGCGGGAGCAGCCGAAGTCGCTGCGTTCGCTGACTGGGCTGCGTGCTGCGAGTGTGGTGCCGTCGCTGTTGGAGGTGCTGGAGCCGGCTGATCTGGCGTCGGTGGAGACCTTGGTCGTGGGCGCGGAGGCGATCGGGGAGGCGACGGCGCGGGCGTGGGCGCAGGGTCGTCGGCTGGTTAACACGTACGGGCCGACCGAGACGACGGTGATGGCGGCGGCCGGGCTGGTCGATGGCCGGCCGGGGCCGGTGCCGGCTGGTTCGCCGATCGCGAACACCCGCTTCTATGTGCTGGATGACGGGTTGTCGCCGGTGCCGCCGGGGGTGGCGGGTGAGTTGTATATCGCCGGGGCGGGGTTGGCTCGGGGTTATGTGGGTCGGGCGGGGTTGACCGCGGAGCGGTTCGTGGCGTGTCCGTTCGGGACCGGGGAGCGGATGTATCGCACCGGTGACCTGGTGAAGTGGACGACGGACGGTCAGTTGATGTTCGCGGGTCGGGCGGACCAGCAGGTGAAGGTTCGTGGTTTCCGGGTTGAGCCGGGTGAGGTTGAGGCGGTGCTGCTGGAGCATCCGCAGGTGGCGCAGGCGGCGGTGATCGCGCGGGAGGACATCCCGGGTGATAAGCGTCTGGTGGCTTATGTGGTGGCCGGTGGTGGGGACGTCACTGGGTTGCGGGAGTTCGCCGGGCAGCGGTTGCCGGAGTACATGGTGCCGTCGGTGGTGGTGGTGCTGGATCGGTTGCCGTTGACGGTGAATGGGAAGTTGGATCGGCGGGCGTTGCCGGCGCCGGTGTATGAGACCGGCTCGGGTCGCGGTCCGGTGACCGTGCA
>NZ_JBFAQH010000047.1:0-1374 GCF_040677165.1 Micromonospora sp. NPDC049374
AAAAGTGCAAGATCTGTGACGGTTTTTGTCAAGCGGTGGCTTCGAGGGTGCGCCAGATTTGGCGGGCTATGTAGCGTTTGAGGCTTCGGGTGATCTCGGCTGGGGTGCGGCCTTGGTTGGTGCGGCGGTTGATGTAGTCCTTGGTGGGTTGGTGGCATCGTTGTCGGGTTTTGGCGATGGTGTGCAGGGCGGAGTTGAGGGTGCGGTCGCCGCCTCGGTTGAGGCGGTGGCGGGTGATGCGGCCGGAGCTGGCGGGGATGGGGTTGACGCCGGCGAGTGAGGCGAAGGCGGCTTCGTTGCGGAACCTGCCGGGGTGTGACCAGGCGGTCAGGGTGATCGCGGCGGTGACGGGGCCGATGCCGGGTTGGTTGAGCAGGGTCGGGCAGAGCTTGTCGACGAGGGTGCGGATCTGGGTGAGGTTGGCTTTCAGGAGCCGGTCGAGGGTCAGGATCTGCTCGGCCAGAGTCGCTAGTTGGGTCCGGCGTAGCTGGTCGAGAACGTCGCCGGTGTCGGTGGTGGTGAGGGTGGTGGCGTGTTGGATCTGTCGGAGGGTGCTCAGGCCACGCAGTTGGGTGCGTAGGTCGTCGTCGGCGGTGAGGATCACCGATTTGAACAGGTTGATGGTGGCGGTGCGGGTGTCGCTGTAGTGGCGGCGGCAGACGTGGAGCAGGCGCAGGGCTTCCCGGTCGCCGTCGGTGCGGGGTGTGGCGACGTGGTCGGCGGCCAGCACGGCACGAGCGGCGTGTGTGGCGTCCAGCGCGTCGGACTTGCCGCCTCGCCGGCGGCGGCCGGTAGCGGGTTTGGGTGCTTCCAGGACTTCCTCACCCGCGGCTCGCAGGACACGCAGCAGGCCGACACCGTGACAGCGAGCGCCGTCCAGGGCCCAGGCCCGCCGGCCCGTTCCCCGCGCGGTCGTCTGTCGGCCGGCCCAGGCCAGCAGAACAGCGGCACCTTCGGCGGTGGCCGGCACGGTGATCTCGGCCAGCACGGTCCCGACCGGAGTCAGCACCGCGGCGGTGTGCGTATCGGTGTGGGTATCCACACCGATGACCGCGTCGACACGGTCAGCCAGGCGATCTGCCAGGATGGAAGACACGGACGGTTCTCCCTTGCACGGGGCGACGTTCGGACGGCGTCGGCCCGGGAGACGATCACCCGGCGGCATATCTGTGATGAGTCACGCGACACCCGTCGCGGACAGGCTTCTGATCAGGCCAGCAAGGTGGGCCGGGCCGACGCCGGTAACCCACGAGGACAGGTCGGACTCCACGGCACACCAGCTGATGGCGGCCAGATCTTGCATGAGTCACTCGTAGATCACCGACGTCGAACCCTACCGATACCGCATCCTCCCGGAACCGGCCCACCTATAGA
>NZ_JBFAQH010000048.1:0-1043 GCF_040677165.1 Micromonospora sp. NPDC049374
CTATAGAGCCTGTTTCTGATCTTCCTGACGGGCGTTGTGGTAGGTGCCAGGGAGCTCGGCGTGGCGGCTATCAATCGGTGACGGGCTCTTGGTAGGCAGACGGTTCCTACACCCCTGCTGTCCCAAGAGCCCGCCGTGACATTGAATCCTGCCCAGCGTGCAGCTGGCCAGCAGCCCCATGCCGTTTGCGGCTGTGGCTGCGCGACCCGTCCCCGCCGATACCCCTCCGACACCACCGACGCCGAGTGGGAGGTCCTCGAACCGCTTCTGGCCCCGCCCGCCTGTCGTCGCCGCACCGGTGGCCGGCCGGAGAAACATCACCGCCGGGCGATCATCGACGCGATCTTCTACCTCGTCGACAACGGCATCAAATGGCGGGCCATGCCCGCCGACTTCCCGCCCTGGCGAACCGTCTACGGCTTCCTCACCCGCTGGCACGACGACCTGACCGCGCTCTGCCTGACCAACCGGCTCCGCGAACAGATCCGCTGTGCAGCCGGCCGCACCGCGACCCCGACCGCCGGCTGCGTGGACTCCCAATCAGTGCACGAGTGCGCCGAAGCCACCGTCAGCCGCGACACCAGCGGCTACGACCCTCACAAACGCGTCAACGGCCGTAAACGCCACATCATCGTCGACACCCTCGGCCTGCTCATCGCCGGGCACGTCACCGCGGCCAACGTCCAGGACCGCGACGGCGCCCGCCCCATCGTCCACCAGGCCGCACTGCACGGCATCGCACACATCTGGGCCGACCACGGCTACCACGGCGACCTGATCACCTGGGCCGCCGACCTCGGCGTCACCATCGAGATCGTGCCCCGCCCGACCGGCAAAGGCTTCCAGGTCCTGCCTCGCCGCTGGGTCGTCGAACGCACCTTCGCCTGGCTAACCCGCCGACGCCGCTGCGCCCGCGACTACGAACGCCTACCCGAACACCACGAAACCATCATCTACTGGGCCGCGATCCTCCAGATGACCCGCCGCCACGCTCGTACCCGTACCACGAGCCCAGCCACATAGATCAGAAACAGGCTCTATAG
>NZ_JBFAQH010000049.1:0-1006 GCF_040677165.1 Micromonospora sp. NPDC049374
TCGAACGGCACGTCCTGGTGGTCCAGGGCGGTCAGGCTGCTCTGCCGGACCCGGCCCAGCACCTCGGCGAAGGTCGGGTCACCCGACAGGTCCGTACGCAGCACCAGAGTGTTGACGAAGAACCCGACCAGATCGTCCAACGCCTCGTCATTACGCCCCGCCACCGGAAAACCGATCGGGATGTCGGTGCCCGCACCCAACCTCGACAACAGCACCGCCATCGCCGCCTGGAGCACCATGAACGGCGTCACGCCCTCGGCCCGCGCCAGGTCCACGATCCGCTGATGCACCTCGGCCGGTATCCGCAGCGGCACGGCGTGCCCGCGATGCGATGAGACGGGTGGCCGCGACCGGTCGACCGGCAGGGTCAGCTCCTCGGGCGCGCCGGACAGGGTGTCCCGCCAGTAGCCGACCTGCGCCGCCAGCAGACTGTCCGGGCTGGACTCGTCGCCCAGCAGTTCACGCTGCCACAGCGCGTAGTCCGCGTACTGCACCGGCAGCGGCGCCCACACCGGTGCCTCGCCGCGCAGCCGGGCCTCGTACGCGGTGGACAGGTCCCGGCCCAACGGCGCCGTCGACCAGCCGTCGCTGGCGATGTGGTGCATCACCATCACGAGGACGGACTCGTCGGCACCGGTCTGGAACAGCCAGGCCCGGACCGGCACCTCGGCGGCGAGGTCGAACACATGGCGGCTGGCCCCGGCCACCGCGTCCGCCAGCCCGGCCGGCGTCACCGTTTGCACGTCGAGCGCCCAGTCGAGCTCCGCCGGCTCCAGGATGCGCTGATAGGGCTCGCCGTCGGCCACCGCGAAGACGGTGCGCAGCGACTCGTGGCGGGCGATCACGTCCCGTAGGGCCGCGTTGAGCGCCTGCACGTCGAGTCCCGCGCCGAGGCGCATCACCAGCGGCAGGTTGTAGAGCGGGCTGGGGCCTTCGAGTTGGCCGAGGAACCACAGGCGTTGCTGGGCGAATGACAGCGGTACCTGGGCCGGACGTGTACCGGCCC